>JBIKJF010000036.1:0-12290 GCA_044361155.1 Flavobacterium sp. | reverse complement strand
ATTTCTTGTACAACTTGTAATTTAAAAGACATTGTGTAGTCTTTCTGAGTGCGCTTTACATAGCGAATTTCTTGAAGGTTTTCCATAACGATGAAATTTGTGTATCGCTATTTCAGGACAAGACAAACTCAATATAAAAAACAAACTCTCAAGAAATTGGGAGTTTTTTATTTTAAGAAACGTAATAATTTAGTACATTTGAATAAATATGTTGACAAGTTTTGCAAATCATAAAGCATATAGATTTACAGGCTCTATATTGAAGAGGCTATATAGAAGTTGGCAGAAATATTAAAAAAAAAGTAGATGAAAGAAAACTTTTCTTTATTATTAATTTTATTATCTTCATTAGTTTATTCTCAAAAAGAATTAATATCAACTGATATAGATAAATTTTGTTATAAATTCAAAATTGAGAATGACAAAATAGTTGGAAATGGTTCCGAAATTCTTACTAATAAAATTTCTGAAAGCCAATTTATATTGTTAGGTGAACAACATTTCGCTTCTGAAATATCATTGTTTACAAATAGTTTAATTCCAATACTTTCTAAATATAAATTTAAATATTTTGTAGCAGAAATTGGTCCGAATAGCGCTAAAAAATTAGTTTCAGAGATTCAAAATAAAGGACAATTATTTGATTTCAATACCAAATATAACAATTTGACAGGAGAAATTCCTATCCCTTTTTTTGATGGAAAAGAAGATGAACAATTCCTAAAGACTGCGTTGAAATATAACTTTCGAATTTTAGGAATTGACCAAGAATATGAAACTGCTCAATTCTTCTTATTTGATGAGATTTTAGAATTATCAAAAAACAGAAAAAATATTTTACCTGCATATGAGAATGCTTCTAAATTTATGCTTGCCGAATTTAATGAATATTGGAAAGACTCAAAACACAAAATATTTGAAAAATACATTAATTCAAAAGAAATAAATACATTTTTTGAATTAACTGACAAAAAGAATGTTGCCGTACAAAAAATAATTTCAGACTTGAAAATATCTTGGAATATTTATTTGCAAAATGAAAAAGGTTTGTATCAAAAAAGTTGGCTTCAAAGAATTCAAAATATGAAAACTAATTTTAGCAAAAATTACAAATCAGCAACAAAAAAAGATGATTTACCCAAAATGTTTGTAAAAATGGGAGCAGTTCATTTATCGAATGGAATGAATAATTTTGGTTATTATGATTTAGGAAATATGATTAAAGAATTATCTCACTTTAACCAAACAAAATCTACTTCTATAAAATGTATACCAAGATTTTATATGGAGGATAATCAAATTAAAGACGATTTAACAGAAGAAAATCCGATAAACATAGTGTTGGAAAAAGGAAATAAAGAAGAATGGACTTTAATTGATAATGCTGAATTATTAAATTATTGTTACACAGAAAAAATTAAATTAAATCCAGAATTGAGAACAGAATTAGAAAGATTTGATTTCATATTAATACCACCGTTAGTAAATCAAATGAAAATTAACTTTAAAAAATAAAAATATTTCTGCCAACAGCGGTTTCACGAAATGGCAGTAGTTGTTTAAGCCGGATGTCGATTTTCTGCTGGAAAATCTAATATTAGCAGAAACAAATAAGCTACTAACTTCGCCACTTCGTGAAGCCACCGGAACGTTAAAAAGCTGTTTATAACTAATCACCATTTTTAAGCATCTACCCCAAGTTACCAAAATACTTCTTCCTCAACCAAAACGCCACATTTACCAAGATAATCAATGCCGGAACTTCAACTAAAGGTCCAATAACGCCAGCAAAAGCTTGTCCGCTATTGATTCCAAAAACGCCTATGGAAACGGCAATCGCTAACTCAAAATTATTTCCTGATGCAGTGAACGATAACGCAACAGCATCTCTATAATTGGCACCAATTTTCTTGGCAACAAAAAACATCAAGAAAAACATAATGGCAAAGAAAATCACTAGTGGAATGGCAATTCGAACGACATCCATTGGTAAATCGACAATCATTTCGCCTTTCAAACTGAACATTACAACAATCGTAAAAAGAAGCGCTATCAAAGTAATTGGCGAAACAAACGGAATAAATTTCTGATTGAAGAATTTATCTCCTAAATATTTTTTAATCGCAAATCGGCTAATCACTGCTAATGCAAATGGAATTCCGAGATAAATTCCAACCGTTTTTGCAATTTCTGAAATAGTAATATCGAGCTCCAAACCTTTGATTCCGAATAATGGTAACATCACTGTCAAATAAAAATAGGCATACAAACTGAAGAAAAACACTTGTAGCAAACTGTTAATCCCAATTAATCCTGCTGTTAGTTCTCTGTTTCCTTCGGCTAATTCGTTCCAAACGATTACCATCGCAATGCAAGGCGCAATTCCGATAATGATTAATCCTGTCATGTATTCTGGATAGTCTTTTAAGAAAAAAGTCGCCAATAAAAACATCAAAAACGGACCAACAATCCAGGTGATAAAAAACGAAGCTGTTAGCAATTTTGGATTTTCAAACATTTTAGGAACTTTAGAAAAATCGATTTTGGTCAATGGTGGATACATCATTAAAATCAATCCAATTGCCAAAGGAATATTTGTAGTTCCAGACGAAAACGAGTTAATAAAATCGTCTGAATTCGGAATAAAATATCCAATACCAACTCCAATTAGCATAGCTAGAAATATCCAAAGTGTTAAGTATCGATCTAAAAAATTAAGTCTTTTTTTCATGTTAAACCATTAATGTATTAAGATTCATTAAGATTTTTTATATTCACAGTTGTCATTCCGTAGGAATCTAATTTAATCTGACTAAACACATAATACATTTCAGAAGCTATTTGTAAACTGCGTTCAGTGTATTTTTCGTTCATTAAATCGGTTCCGTCAAAAGCTTTTGGATCGTCGTATTTTATTGGAAATCTTGCTTCTGCACCAAAAACCATTGGACAACCTTCATCTGCATTATTGCAAGTCATTATGGCACCAAAAATGTTTTTCGGATTAAAATCATCGAAATAAGCTTTGGAAAAACAAATAATGGGATGCTGATTTGCATCAAACTTAACCGCATAAACCGGATTTTGTTCTTCACTCAATTTTTGAATTTCAAAACCTTGATTGGTCAACGTTTCAGCAACTTTTGGAAACATAGCTGTAGCTTCCGTTCCGCCAGAATAGCAAAAAACCTTTTGAATTTTGAAATGAAATGCCATAGTTTGTGCCCAAATTTGCGACAAATGACTTCTTCTAGAATTATGCGTGCAAATGAAATTTAAACGAATTTCTTCATTAGAATTTACTTTATTTTGGATGAAATCAATCAAAGGATTCAGTACTACACCTCTTTCATAAGACATCGAAATTTCAGAAATAGTTGCAATAGTTTTTGATAAATTCTTAAACATATTTTTGATTCTTTAGATTTATTTTTTAATTTTTTAGATAAAAAGACTAACAACAACCAGAATCTGGAGTACAACAAGAAGTTTCTTTTAGTTTCCACTCTCCTATTTTTACTTTCAATTTTTCTGGCGGAATTCCACAATTGTCTTTTGCCAAACAATCGGTTAGTTTTGATTTTAATTGGAAGTTAGTTCCGTCAAAATCTAAACCGAATTTCCCAATAGTTTCTTTCATTTGGTATTCTACTTCAATTTCTAAATCTGGAATTTGTAATTTAGCTTCTGATAATTCAATGATGTGAACCAATTTTTCAGGATGCAATCGGTGATCATAATCGTTGGCTTCCCAAAGTTGAAAATTCACAACTTCTTCAGTTCGAACTACTCCACCACAATCGATGAAATGTTTAGTTATTTTTCCAACTTCAGTAACGTGAAAATGACTTGGAACCAATTCGCGATTAGGCAATTGAAAAGCAATTTGTGAAAGATTTCTTAACTGATTTTTTATTTCTGATAGTTTCATTTTTTTAGTGATTAGTGATTAGTAAAAAGTGATTGGCTAGCAACACTTGTTCTTTAGTTTATGTCGAATCATTCCAAAATGATTTTCTATTTTATCTATCGTATCCGGATTTAAGCAATAGCAAATGGCTGTGCCTTCTATAGTTCCTTTGATGATGTTGGCGTTTTTTAATTCCTTTAAATGTTGTGAAATTGTAGGTTGTGCCAATGGTAATTCGTTTACAATATCACCGCAAATACATGAGTCTACAGACAATAAATAATCAACAATTGCAATTCTTGCCGGATGCGACAGTGCTTTAAATAGCGTTGCCATTTCGTTGTGTTCTTCTGAAAATGAACCCGATTTTGATGCTCCCATTATTTTAAATAATTATTATATTACAATATTACGATAAAACACTCGGGTAAAGCCAAATTTAGTGTTAAATTTATACTGCTAATCAAACTTCTCAATTCCAAAATATTTTCATACTTTTAACCCCTAAATAAATCAATAATTATGGCATCAATTACATTAGGTGGAAATCCAATCAACACAAATGGTTCTTTACCAAAAGTAGGTTCTAAAGCGACCGATTTTCAATTAGTTAAAACGGATTTATCTGTAGCGACTTTGGCAGATTTTGCAGGAAGTAAACTGGTTTTAAATATTTTTCCTAGTATCGATACAGGAACATGCGCAAAATCGGTGAGAACTTTTAATGAAAAAGCTAGTGCACTTGCAAATACTAAAGTTTTGTGTATTTCTAGAGATTTACCGTTTGCCCAAAAACGTTTTTGTGGCGCAGAAGGATTAGAAAATGTTATAAACTTATCTGATTTTAGAGACGGAAGTTTTGGAAAAAATTATGGTTTAGAAATTGTTGATGGTCCATTAGTTGGGTTACACTCGAGAGTTGTGATAGTTTTAGACGAAAACGGAGTTATTAAACACGCTGAACAAGTTGGCGAAATCGCAGACGAACCAAATTACGATGCTGCTTTAGCATCATTATAAAATGGAATTTGAAAGAGACAAAACATTCTTGTCTGGAAGATTTAAAAGTATTGGTTTTGCATTAAAAGGCGCTATCAAATTAATCACGACAGAGCACAGCGTGATGGCTCAATGTGTTATCGCACTGCTAACGATTGCTGCCGGAATTTACTTTAAAATTTCTCGAGAAGAATGGATGTTTCAAACTTTTGCTATTGGCTTAGTTCTCGCTATAGAAGGTTTAAATACAGCCATAGAAAAAATTGCCGATTTCATTCATCCTGAATTTCATAATAAAATTGGTTTCATAAAAGACATTGCTGCCGGAGCTGTATTTTTTGCAGCTATCACGGCATTTGCAATTGGATGTTTTATTTATTTTCCAAAATTTTAACCTTGTACAACATAAAATTTCTACTTTTATACCAACTATTTAATTTCGAATGGCAAAACAAGTAAAAAAAGAAAATACAAAATCTGACGAACTAGGAGAAAAACTTCCTTGGAAAATGAAAAGACAATACAAAGTAGTTTTTGGTTGTCTTTTGGTACTTTTATCTATCGGACTTTTGGTGGCTTTCATTTCGTTTTTTATGCATGGTCAAGAAGATCAAAGCGTAGTTAGAGCATTATCTGACCGAAACAAATCTGCTGAAAACTGGCTAGGTAAAGTAGGTGCATTTCTATCGGACTTCTTTATCTATAAAGGATTTGGTGCTGCTTCGTTTCTTTTTGTAAAATTATTTTTCATTACTGGTGCTTTTATGGTTTTAGATTTACCGCTAAATAAATTAAAATCAACTTGGTTTTGGGATTTATTCGCTATTATAACCCTATCCATACTTTTCGGTTTTTTTGCCAATTCCATTCCAGAACTCGGCGGAACTATTGGTTTTGAAATGAATCAATTCTTTCAAGATTATATCGGAAAAATTGGAACCTTCTTAATATTACTTTTCGGACTGATTATTTATCTGTTGTTCAAAATAAAAATTTCGCCAGAAAGTATAAAAATGTTTTTTGAGAAAAGACAAAAAGAATTTAAAGAAGACCTCGAAGCGATGAAATCGACATCTAATGGAGATTCAAACGGAGCATATAACCTAGAAGAATATGCTATTGAGGAGGCAAAAGATGACCTCGACCTAGCTTTTGACGAACCCTATATAAAACCTACAAGCTCTCAATTTGAAGTTAATAAAGAAGAATTAAAGCCAACTATTTCTAGTTATTCTGAAATTGAATTGGAACCAACTTTAAGAAATGAACCTAAGGTTGCTCCTGTTTCAAACCCAACTTTAGAGGTTAGTAAACTAGATATTATCGAAACAAAAAACGATTTTATAAAAACTAATGATGAAGTTTTTGTAATTGAAAAATCTAAAGACGAAGCTACTGTCGAAGAAAATCTTGCAGCACGATTGGTTGCCGATTTTGTTTTGTTTGACCCAAAATTAGAATTATCGAATTATAAATTTCCTACCATTGATTTATTGAAAGAATATGCTAGTGTCGGAATTACAATAAATCAAGAAGAACTTGAAGATAATAAAAATAATATTGTAGAAACACTTCGAAACTACAAAATTGAGATTGCGCAAATTAAAGCCACTGTTGGTCCCTCTGTAACTTTGTACGAAATAGTACCTGAGGCCGGAATTCGTATTTCAAAAATAAAAAGTTTAGAAGATGATATTGCTTTATCACTTTCTGCCCTCGGAATTCGAATTATAGCACCAATTCCTGGAAAAGGAACTATCGGAATTGAAGTTCCGAACAAAAATCCAACGATGGTTCCAATGAAAACAGTTATTGCTTCTGCCAAATTTCAAGAAGCTGAAATGGAGTTACCTATTGCTTTAGGAAAAACCATTTCAAACGAAACTTTTGTTTTTGACTTAGCCAAAATGCCACATCTTTTAATGGCTGGTGCAACAGGTCAAGGAAAGTCCGTTGGTTTGAACGCTGTTTTAACTTCGTTATTGTACAAAAAACATCCTGCCGAAGTGAAGTTTGTGTTGGTCGATCCGAAGAAAGTTGAATTAACGCTTTTTAATAAAATTGAAAGACATTATTTAGCCAAATTACCCGATTCTGAAGATGCTATTATTACCGATAACAGTAAAGTTATCAATACGTTAAATTCACTTTGTATAGAAATGGATAACCGTTACTCTTTATTGAAAGATGCTATGGTTAGAAATATTAAGGAATATAACGAGAAATTCAAACAACGTAAGTTAAATCCGGAACATGGACACCAATTTCTACCCTATATTGTATTAGTTGTAGACGAGTTTGCCGATTTAATTATGACGGCTGGAAAAGAAGTAGAAACCCCAATTGCACGTTTGGCGCAACTTGCTCGTGCTATCGGAATTCACTTGATTATTGCAACGCAACGACCATCGGTAAATGTAATTACTGGTATGATTAAAGCAAATTTTCCTGCTAGAATTGCTTTTAGAGTTACCTCAAAAATTGACTCCCGAACTATTTTAGATTCGGGTGGCGCAGACCAGTTGATCGGACGTGGTGATTTATTGTTTTCTAATGGAAATGATTTAATACGCGTGCAATGTGCTTTTGTTGATACACCAGAAGTTGAAAAAATTGTAGATTACATCGGTTCGCAAAAAGCTTATGCCAACGCATTTATGCTTCCCGAATATGTTGGAGACGAAAGTAGCGTTAAATTAGACATCGATATTTCTGAGCGCGATTCCATGTTTAGAGATGCTGCAGAAATAATTGTTACGGCGCAACAAGGTTCGGCATCATTATTGCAAAGGAAATTGAAACTAGGTTACAATCGTGCCGGAAGACTTATAGATCAGCTAGAAGCCGCCGGAATTGTTGGACCTTTTGAAGGTAGTAAAGCAAGGAGTGTAAACATTCCCGACTTGGTGGCTTTAGATCAATTTTTAAGTAATGAACAAAATAATAATTAAAATGAACAAAATTCTGTCGATTGTGTTGCTTGTTTTTATTGGTTTTACCACCAATGCACAAGATAAAAAAGCAAAAGAACTTTTAGACGAAGTAACTGCAAAAATTAAAGGTTATAATAATATTGTAATTGATTTTAAATATACTTTAAATAACGCTAAAGAAAACATCAACCAAGATAGTAAAGGAAATGTAACTTTAGAAGGAAACAAATATATCCTTAACTTTATGGGGGTTACGAAAATTTATGACGGAAAAAAGTCATATACCATAAGTCCAGAGGATGAAGAAGTTACTGTATCTAGTATAAATGACAAAGACGATAAAGCCATTACACCTGCCAAAATGCTTACTTTTTTTAATTCTGGTTATAAATATTCTTGGGATATTCCGCAAAATATTAAAGGTAGAAAAATTCAGTATATTAAATTATTGCCCAACAATACCAAAGATCAACGTAAAGAAATCCTTTTAGGCATAGACATTCAAACAAAGCATATTTATAATTTGATTGAAGTTGGAAAAAATGGCACAAAAACAACGTTGACTGTTAATTCTTTTAAAACAAATCAGCCAATATCAAAAAATCAATTTACCTTTGTAGCTAGTAAATATCCGAACTACTACATTAATAAATTAGATTAAACTTTGTGAAAATATTAGATAAGTATTTATTAAAAACATTCTTGATTACATTTACTTCGGTATTTGTAATCTTATTTTTTATATTCATATTACAAACTGTTTGGCTTTTTATATCGGAGCTTGCCGGAAAAGATTTAGATTTTATTTTAATTCTAAAATTTTTGCTTTTCAAAATGCCTAGCATTATTCCGCTAGTTTTACCGCTTTCTGTTTTGCTTTCTTCAATTATGACTTTTGGTGGCTTGGCCGAAAATTATGAGTTTGCTGCCATGAAATCTTCTGGTATTTCCTTACAAAGATCAATGAAAATGATTACTTTTTTTATTGTTTTATTAAGCATTGTTACCTTATTATTTGCCAACAATGTCATTCCGTATGCTGAATATAAATTTACCAATTTTAGAAGAAATATCGCTCAAGTAAAACCAGCCATGGCAATTGTTGAAGGACAATTTAGTAAAGTTGGCGATTATACTATAAAAGTAGACAAAAAAAGTGGCGAAAATGGTAACTTGTTAACCAACGTCATCATTCATCTAAAGCCTAATGGAGGCGAAACCAATAAGACGGTTATTAAAGCAAAAAGAGGCGAACTTATTAGTAACGAATCGTCTAATACTTTAAAATTGGTTTTGTTTGATGGTTATTACTATGAAGATATTACTCCAAAAAAATATGAAGAACGTAACCGACTTCCTTTTGCCAAAGCCTCGTTTAAGAAAGACATCATTAATATAGATTTATCCAAATTAAATACTAGCGAAGAAACAGGAGAAATTGCCAATACAAATACAATGTTGAGCATTAGTGAATTGAACTACACACTAGATTCATTAAATTCCAATTACGAAAAAACGGCTCGTTCCTACAGTGAAAATGCTTTTACAAGACTAAATCCAACAGGAATTGCACTTAAAAATACTACTGTAATTAAATATACCGACACCGATTTACTTAAAATCTTCGATTCATCACAAAAAGCACAAGTACTTAAAAATGCCGCAAGTACAATTGAAAGTACTAGTTTTACCCTAGAATACTATAAAGTAGATATAGATTTAAAGCAGAAAAATATAAACGATCATTTAATTGCGCTCTATGATAAGTTTGTAATTGCATTTTCTTGTCTTTTAATGTTCTTTATTGGAGCTCCCTTAGGTTCCATTATTAGAAAAGGAGGTTTAGGACTTCCAATTGTCTTCGCTGTTACCATTTTTATTATTTTTCATTTCATTAATACTTTCGGGAAAAAAGTAGCACAAGAAAACGGAATTGCACCATTTTTAGGAACATGGATGTCTACCTTTATTTTATCGCCACTCGCATTTTTTTTAACTTATCGAGCAATAAATGATATTGGCGGGTTGATTGATATTGATGGTATCCTCGCTCCTATTCAGAAACTTTTTCAAACTAAAAAACCTATTTTACAACCCGTTAATATAGCAAATGATGAAGAAATTTCAAGTAATGATGAAGAATGGATTCAAATGAACACCTATTCAGATACAACATTATTCGCTTTAGCTGAAAGTGCACAAAATAATGATGTAAAATTGAAAGCTGCTAAAATTCTTTCCAATAGAGGTCTTCTTGAAGTAAAAAACAGTAATCCAAATGCTAATCTTCAAACTACGCAACAACTTGAAAACTTCATTCAGGAATTTCAATCGCTTTCAAGAATAAATTTAGTTTTATATGTACTTTCGATCATTTCATTTTTGATTTTTAACAACAATAGATCTAAGTTTTTGCTACTCATTTTAGCATTAGTTTGTGTGCTCGGGTTTTTATATTCCTTATTTAAATCACAGCAAAAATTAACCGCTATTGGAAAATTAACTAATCAAGAAATCGAACCTGGAACCTATATTGCTTTACTTGTCGGATTTCCGTTTTATCCTGTACTCTATATTTATCATTTAAAACTCATAAAAGCTATTATAAATAAATTTTAACAGCTTACTTTACGATTAAATCAAACAAAAAAATGTCAGAAAACATACAACTCAACACCATCGAAGAAGCCATTGAAGATATTAGAAATGGCAAAGTCATCATTGTTGTTGATGATGAAGATAGAGAAAATGAAGGCGACTTCTTGGCTGCTGCCGAAAAAGTAACGCCCGAGATGATAAACTTTATGGCTACTTACGGACGCGGATTAATTTGCGCACCGCTCACCGAAAGTCGTTGTAAGGAATTAGGACTACACGCCATGGTTACCAACAATACCGATCCTATGGAAACCGCATTCACTGTTTCTGTAGATTTAAAAGGCAATGGCGTAACAACTGGAATTTCGGCATCTGACAGAGCAAAAACGATACTTGCGCTTGTTGATGAGCAAACTAAACCGTTTGATTTAGCAAGACCTGGACACATTTTCCCGTTGGTTGCAAAGCAAGGTGGCGTTTTGAGAAGAACTGGTCACACCGAAGCAGCTATCGATTTTGCCCGTTTAGCCGGATTCAAATCGGCGGGAGTAATTGTAGAAATCATGAACGATGATGGTACAATGGCACGATTACCCCAATTGGTAGAAGTAGCAAAGAAATTTGATTTGAAATTAGTTTCTATTGAAGCTTTGGTGGCCTACCGAATGCAGCACGACAGTTTAATTATTAAAAAAGAAGACTTTGATATAGAAACAAGATTCGGAACCTTTAGACTGAGAGCTTACCTACAAACGACCAATAAACAAGTGCACATTGCCTTAACAAAAGGAACTTGGAATAGTAATGAACCCATTTTAACAAGAATTAATTCGTCGCAAGTAAATAATGATTTATTAGGTACTTTGACCAACAACGCCGACCAACAACTTGACGATATGTTTAAAGTGATTAACGAAGAAGGTCGTGGTGCGGTTGTTTTTATAAATCAAGACATGCAATCGGTTAGTTTGATGAGCAGAATTACAGAATTAAAGTCGTTGCAAAGTCAAGGAATTATGAAAGCGCCGAAAATAATTATTGATGCAAAAGATTTCGGTATTGGAGCGCAAATATTGCATGATATTGACATTTCAAAAATTAGATTGGTCTCAAATACTGAGCAAACCAAGCGGGTTGGAATGATTGGTTACGGATTGGAAATTACAGAATACGTAAATTATTAGAAAATTGGAAAGTTATTTTTAAATCTAAAGTATAGAAAATGAAACGATTAGTTTTTATTGAAAAAATTAATCGTTTTTTTATTGAATTTCTATTTGGAAAACTAAAAAAGGTTCTTATATTTGCACTCGCAATAACGAATTGCAGACGCTCATACTGGAGAAATGGCAGAGCGGTCGAATGCGGCAGTCTTGAAAACTGTTGACTGTAACAGGTCCGGGGGTTCGAATCCCTCTTTCTCCGCATAATTAAAACCCTAACGATTGAAAATCAATTAGTTAGGGTTTTTTATTTCTAGTCCTAGTCCACATTTAGTCTACAATCAATTTAAAATCTATTTACCAAAGAATATAAACCTTTTAAGCTGTTTTTAGCTTGTAAATTCCATTCTTGATACATTGGAAGCATTTCACAAAAAACATCGTTATATGGCTTTGCATAGCCTTCTTTTATCATAATTTCGTTTAAAACTCTACCATCGTTCAAAATTAGATAACCTAAATGCCTTCCATATTTATCAATCAAATTATTTTGTTCCTGTACTAATGTGCAATTATCACCCAAACTAACTTGATCTTTTAAAAAGTTAAATGATAAATAACCTAATTTGATTAATAGTGCAGCTGGAACTTGCAACTCTTTTTCATCTTGTTTTATCTTATTACAAT
>JBIKJF010000057.1:0-3229 GCA_044361155.1 Flavobacterium sp. | reverse complement strand
AGGACAACTTGAAACTCAGAAGGTTCAGTAATTCGACCGGCTACTGAAAACACTTCATATGGACCCATAACATCTAAAACTTCAGCATTGTCAAAGACAATGATTCCAACTTTTCTCTGGGCCATGACTGGATTTTAATGGAGAATTGTCTGCCATGCCCTCCAATATGAGTGCTAAGTCAAGAAAAAGTAAATATATGAAATGGTTGAATGAGGAAAATTAGACGAAACCCTCACCGCCCACACAGCACGCATTCTTAAAAATTTAACTTCTATAAACCTAAATTACCAAGCTGGACATTATTTCCAGACATTTTTACTGCTAGTCCTTTACTGCTTAGTGATACTGATTTTACTTTAAGGCCTTTAGGAGGTGTAAGGCTGCGTTGGCTCTTGCTTTTGATCTGAGTTTGCAGATCTGCTGGCAATGATGAGGCGGGAATTTCATTACCGAAAAGTGAAACACTTTTAAGTTCAAAATAGAGTTGATTATTTGCATACTTTGGAATCAAACTTGCTTTGCCCATTCCACCAGCTCCTGCTGCAACCTGCAGAGTATTTCCCACAATTTGTGCATCTCCGAACTCCGATGCCTTTGCGATAGTTGATACAGGAATTGTGGCAGTTATCTCTAAGGAGCCAATAAGAGTTGGCTTGGATTTACTGATATTTCCTGCAGAAATTTTTATTGAGGAGTCTGTATTACTTTCCTTCAAGAGGTATTTTTCTATATCTATATTAGCTGACTTGATTGAATCTGAAGTTAAATTACTTGCGATATCAGTTAGTGGAATAGATGCGCTAACTCCAGATGCATTTGGCATCTTGCGCTTTACACCTGAAGCAATTTGGGATGAAATGTATTTTTCAAGACCAATGACTCCAGCAAAAAGAGATAAAACAAGTATTGATGTTGCGATTAGTTTAATTTTCATCCGCGGAACCTATCAATGAAAATCTTGGAATTTACACAGTTTCGCTATGTATATCCTGTGAATTTGGACAGAAAAGTAAATATCTTTAATGGCTAAATGATGAAAACTATTCGAAACCCTCACCGCCCACACATTAAAAGTATTGATTGATCCTCAGGGTTTTACAAATCCTGTAAGTTGGCATGAATAGTTTTAGCAATGATGGGAATAGCATCTTTCCAAGCAATTCCGAAAATCTTTGCAAATGTTTCATCAAATTTTAGGCCATTTCCCATTTCTTCATACATATCAATTAAAACATCGGTGCCTTTTACAGCAGCCAAGATTTCTATTACATGGCTTCCCAGGGAATAATTCAACCAAGAATCAAATTTGGCAGGCACAAATTCCTCTTTTGCAGTGTTTAGGAACTCCTCAAACTGTGCGGAAGTCATACTTTTACAGGTGTAGTAGCAATCATCGATTAAGAATTTTTTGTATTGAGCAAAATTATCGAAGCTGATTGCTAAGTTTTGAACCAATTCGGCGCTTCCTTCTCGAAACCAAGCATGTGGCCATGCTTCGATCCCTCTATCCATAATTGGAATTCTTTGTAGAGAATGAAAATATTCGTGAGCTTCAAGCATTCCAGATGTAAACACAAGTTTTCCATTGAACTCTTGATTCAAGGTATTTTCAACCCCTTGTAAAATCACAGCTACACCACTTGAAGGTGTGAGCTGCCTAGAACCCCGGCAATTTGCGGTAAGCGAATCACAATTTCCTATTGCTATAGGACCTCTGGCATAACTAACTAGCTGTTTGTAATCTGCCGGAAGCAATTCAGCTTTTGCGGTATTTTCGGCCCAATCCAAATCTTTGAAATTATAGCGAATTACAAGAATCTTCTTTGCTTCTAAATCATTTGGAAATATCTTGGAGACTTGACTCACAGGTTTTTGGTAATCATCATAATACGGTTTTGTATTTGGCCCTGTAAAAATTGAGATGTCACCAGCTTTGGATTTATTGACCTTAATTGAATCTGATGTGCGTTTCCATACTGTGTAAGAAATATCTTTCCTATTTTCGAACAAATTATTAAATGTTAAATCAACAACCTTTGGCGCTGATTTAACGATTAAAACACCTTTATTCCAGACCAATTTTCTGCCAGCCTTAATGCATGTAAATGACTTATTAGAAACTACTGATTTAAGTCCTACTTTTTTACAGGCGCCACCAGCTTTAGTGGCGGCGTTTACTGGAATAACTGACATGGAAAGGAACAAGGTAAGTACCGATAAGAATGTGATTGATTTCTTAATCATCTATAAAGAATAAATTATGCAATTAACAATTACAACGAGTAATGACCGTAATCTGACTGTTTTTACGAATTCTTAACCTTATTTGCTAAGAATGCCCAGATAACTTTACTCGCGTCTACTTTCATATACGGCTCTCCGGACAATTTAACTGAATCAGCTGATTGTGCCGGGTGCCCCATCCATGCATGTGATGCTCCCAAAATTTTCATAGAGGAAACAACGACTCCGCTTTTGCAGCCAGGCCAGGTATAAATGGTTAGGTCTTTATTTAAAAAGTTATTGTTTTCTGTGTAATTAGCTGAACACCCATTTGCTGCAGCCATCTTTTGAACGGATTTCATAACGGGCTCAGAGTTAAATGCATACGAATATATGCCGAATGAAATTTTGGCAGTTCCACCATTTTCTGGATTTAAAGTGTCTTCGGTTCCATATATCTGCAGTAGCGATACAGCTGAATCTGGGTTGCAAGCATCTAACGCCAGGTGACCGGCAACTACTGCTACTGCAGTAATCCTGTTTGATAATTGGCATGCCACTCTTTGTGCCAACTGCGAACCATTTGAATGGCCAGTTAGATACACCCTTTTTGAATCAATTAAATATCGGTTACTTACATCATCAATTAGTTTACCGATGTAACCGACATCATCAATCTTGCTGATTTGAGAAGGTGGGCAGTTGCCGGATGTGCACCAGCCAACTTTCCCACCGTTCCAACTCCTTACTCCTCTGTCGCCTAATTTTTCGCCAGTTCCGTTTGGGTAAACAACTATAAAGTTATTTGCTTCAGCAAGATTGTTAAATCCAGTGTTATCCATGAGTTGAAGATCCCAACCAGATAATCCATGTAAAGCAATTAGGAGTGGGCTTGCAACATTTGTTTGCCAAGTTGAGGGGACATAAATCGAATAACTACGAAATGAGTCTTCTTGAGTTGGCAAAGGAATTGAAGTTAGCCAACCTTTTGTCGCCACCGGATACT
>JBIKJF010000035.1:0-12509 GCA_044361155.1 Flavobacterium sp. | reverse complement strand
TAACACGAATTTGACCCGAAATAAAATCTGAAGTTGAAGCAACCGTTATACTTGAAGTTCCTTGACCAGAAACGATAGAAACGTTTGCAGGTACTGTCCAGAGATATACACCATTATTTACAGTAGTTGCCGTATAAACTTGAGTAGCGTTTGCACACAATACAGGTTCACCCGAAAGAGCAAGGGCAAAACCACCTGGTGGAATTGGAGCAGCTCTACGAACGCGCAGTGTACGAGTTGGGCTTTCATTACAAGGATTAATTGCTTTTACACGAAGCGTACCATCGGTATAGTTTGAAGATAAGTTTACTGTTATCGATGGACCTGTTTGAGAAGCTAGAGTCATACCAGCAGGTAAATCCCAAACATAGCTTGTAGCCCCATTTACAGGATTTATTGAGTAGGTAGCCGTTGTAGTCTCAGATGCTAAATTAGAATTTCCTGCGATAGTACTTGTTGCACCTATAGGATATTCTTGATCGGCACGGTAGCCAACATGTATTCCAGGTAAATATAAAAGCCCGTGATTAGTACTTGGACTTATTCTATAGTATACAGTAGTATTACTTAGTTGTGGTAACCCAGTACTAAGTGATGGATTACTACTAAATAATATAACACGCATATTTGGTGGCGATAGTATTTTTGCAGAAGATCGTAATATTTTTATATTCCCTCCTCCAATACTTGTGTCGCATGCTGGATTTGGCCCAGTTTGAACATCGGTTTGTAAAGCAATTGAAGAAAATTGATTAGGAAGGTTAAAATCACTTTTAATAGTTCTATTAATCAAAATATCACCATTAAATGTCCAAAAATTAATTTGTTCTGTTGCATAGATTCCAAAAGTATCATCACCAAGGGTAAGTGTTGGTCGGTTTCTAATATTTACCCATTTAATAGGAATATTATCAGATCCTAATCTAATCATAGAAAATTCATTGTCATTATTAGTGCCTGAAATGGTACAATTTAAACCATATCCGCGATACTCATTAACAATGGATTTTTGCCAAAACTGAACGTGACCTCCATTATTTATGTTGGTAATTAATTTATTAACGTTAAAATTAATAGAAAAATCGATATCTTTTGCATTGATAACTAATGTCCCTGATAAATTCAACCCCATTCTTCTTAATGTTGGACTAGCTCCTAAATTACCATTATGGTTACCCACAACAACTCTCGATGTATTGGTAGATTTACCCAGCGTCAAACTGTTTATAGTTGGAGAAAAATGAGTTCTATTAAACTCAGGTATGGCTGTAAAAGAATTTCCGTTAGACTGAATGGTTACATTTCCTGTAGTATTAAATTGTGTTTGTTCGTCAATATTTGTTCCATTTGCATTTGTATTACCTCCATCACTATCTAAATAGATTTTATCAGTATTAATTACTATGTTTGCTGAAGAAGTACCCTCAAATCCAGCGCCAATTAATGGTCTTGACAAGTACATTCCAGTATAATTTGCACTAGATGTATTAGGTGTTCTATCGGTCATAGTAATATTTCCTGATACAGACATTATTTCAGGTCTTTCACTTACAGATCCTGCAATAAGAATTCCACGAGCATTTGCAACAGCAGCATTTCCTGCTCCTGTAATATTAATTGCACCATTATTAGTTTCAATATAGCAACTGCCCTCAATGACCACACCCCATGGATTAAGTCCTGCAAAATTAGTACAATCGCCTTCTATTGTAATAGTTCCCGTACCCCATGTTTCTAAATTTGAACTGGTTAATATAACGGCTCTTCCGCTTCCTGCTCCCATATTATTGCTTAGAGAACCTCTAACTAGAATATTTCCAGAAGCTGACGGATTATTGTTATTCGTAGCAACCAATCTTGCATTAAATATGGATATTCCAGTAAAAGGTTTAGCCGCCCACGGCAAAAATCCTGTAGATGCTTTAGCATATCCAGTCGCAATGTCTGCACCACCTGATAACGTAATGTTACCACCTTTTGTAAAAATGTGTTCACCGCCAGAGCTTGTACCAATAGTAATAGCCCCTTGACCATTATTATCACTGTCAGACCAAAAAACTACATTTCCGCCAGTTGTATTAATATCAGATCCAGAGTTTTGCCAAATATTTCCTGCAGCTTTAAAAGTTAAAGCATTACTATTTGTTGATGTGATGGATGCAGAGATAGTAATAGAACCATTAGCTTGAATGGTTAAAGCTCCTAAATTCAATTTCTCAACAATACTTGACGCATTAATTGAAACATTGTTTGAAGATGTAATGACACCACTACTAAACTACCAATTAGTCCCTTCATTTGAACCTCCCGAATTAACTATTGTTATATTTTGAGCATTAATGGAATTTAATGCAAAAACAATAGATAAAAATAGCAACGCAAATGTTTGCCTTGATGATAATTTTTTACTCATGATTTTAATTTTAAAAATTTTAGCAAATGTATAAGATGCTTTTTATTGATTAGTATAGAAAAAATATAGATATTTTAATTTTGTAAATTATGTAATTAATTGAAAAAAAACATATTACATTCATTTTAAAATTATAAACTTTTTTGTAAAACGTTTTTTATTTTCATATTAAAGGAATTGATTACGTTTTTTATTTTTTGGTTTGTTTATAATTCTTCAGGTAGTTTTATGGTTTGATTTTATGCTTTTTTTTAATGAATGGTATCATTAATCGTATTTCTATTTCAATACATCACTAATAAAAAAACCGCCTCAATTTTTATTGAGACGGTTTTTGGTTTAAATTAAAAGTTTAGTTTATCTTTTAACGACTCTAATTGTTTTAGAATTTAATTCTTGAGTTACAATTACATTATAAACTCCAGATGGATATTGGTTTCCTAATTCAAAGTTTTGAATTTCTGAAGCATTTATCATAGTATCTTGAACTAATTTCCCTATCATGTCATATACCTTTACGTTTATCACTGCATTACTAGGATTTTCTAGGTGCAATTTAAAGTTAGCTGCAAATGGGTTTGGATAGGCTACTGCATGGAATGGATTCACAACCTCAACTTTTAACTTAGCATCATTAGCAATGCTTCTAGTTTCATCTGTTGGTGTTAGTATAGAACATTCTTTACTGTACGGACCAAAATTTGTTTCGTTAGCAAATCTTACAGCTACTTGAACAAAATATAACACACCATTTTCTAATCCTTGGAAGTTGTTAAGTGTAAAATGGTTTGTAGTGTTCTCGTACATAGCATTATAACCAGTATTATTATAGATTCTAAAACGGTACATTGTAACTCCTGTTAGAGGTTGTGCTACAATCAACTCAGAATTACTCATAACTTGGTACTGGTCGCATTGTGCAGTAACCAACGAAGTTGTAGGAATAGATGGAGTTAATACAATACAAGAGCTGCTGTAAGCACCTGCTTGTCCGTTACTTAAAATTCGAACTCTAACGCTGTATTGACTGCCAAAAAGTACTGGTAAACCAGCTACTTGTGATAATCTGAACGAAGGAGTAGTTCTTGTCACTGTTGGATAAACTGTTGCATTGTAAGTAACTTCAAATTCATACTCACTTGCTCCCGCTACTGATGTAGCATAAATTAGAGAATTAGTAGCGCTTAAAGTAACTCCACAAGAATCACTACGTAAGGTTGTTGTAGGTATAGACGGTGTGTTTACAGTACACGCAGTTCCATAAGCACCTGTTTGTCCGTCGCTAGGTATTCTAACACGAATGCTGTACGCACCTCCAAATACTATTGGTAGCCCCACAACATCAGATAATCTGAAAGAAGGAGTATTTCTAGTAACTGTTGGATAAACTGTTCCGTTGTAAGTAACTTCAAATTCATATCCGCTAGCTCCAACTACTGATGTAGCATAAATTAATGAAGTAGTAGTACTTAAAGTAGCTCCACAAGAATCATTACGTAAAGTGGTTGTAGGGATAGAAGGTGTGTTTACAGTACAAGAAGTACCGTAAATACTCGCTTGTCCATTTCTTATAATCCTTACTCTAACACTATATTCAGCATCAAAGACCAATGGTAATCCTGTTACATCTGATAATCTGAAATTAGAAGTATTTTTAGTAACTGTTGGATAAACGGTTCCATTATAAGTCACTTCAAATTCATAAGCACTTGCTCCAGTTCTTGGTGTGGCATAAATTAACGACGTGGTTATATTTAAAGTAGCGCCGCAATTATCAGGTCTTAAATTAGTGTAGTCTCCACAATCAACAGCAGTGTTAAAAGTTCTTGTACCGCCACAAGCTGTGCTAAAAGATACAGAAACCTGATTAGCGTTTGCAAAATTTATTGGGTGAGTAATTGCAACAGTTATAGTTGATGTGCCAGCACCACTAGTTATGGTCATGCCAGTAGGTAAACTCCATGCAAAGTTTGTTCCTATATCTGTTGGTACCGAGTAGGTAGCAGTGGTTAATGAACATAGGTTGGTAGGTCCTGTAATATTTCCAGTAACGGCGCTCACGGTAAGTGTGCGAATAATTCCTGTTCCGCAAGAGTTACTACCTTGAACGCTGATGTTACCAGATCCAAAATTAGATAGATTAAAACTTACTACAATAGCGTTTGTTCCTTGTCCAGAAACCAATGTTGCACCAGTTGGAACAGTCCAATTGTAGTTTGTAACACCTGCTACAGGAGTAACAGCGTAAGTATATTGATTTACAGGATTGTTGTTTAATACCTGACCAGTAGCACCAATGGTAGTTTGTGCAGCACCACATACAACTACCGTACCATTTATTCCACCTAAAACAGGTGTAGTACCTACAGTTGTTGTAACAGCAGCACTCATTCCGCAAGATGATATAGAACGAACAATAACCACACCTGATACAGCATTACTAACAGCAACCGAGATACTAGATGTTCCTTGTCCTGCTGTTATGGTCATTCCAGAAGGAACCGTCCACTGGTAGGTTAACCCAGCAACATTAGTAACACTATAATTTGCTTGTGTTAGAGAACATAAAGTACTTGGTCCTGCTATTACAGAAGGAAGTGGAGCACCAGAAACGTTAATTGAAGCTAGTTGGGTAGCTGTTTCCGTAGAACAACTAACACGAATTTGACCCGATATAAAATCTGAAGTTGAAGCAACCGTTATACTTGAAGTTCCTTGACCAGAAACGATAGAAACGTTTGCCGGTACTATCCAAAAGTAAGTACCATTGTTTACAGTAGTAGCAGTATAAACTTCTGTAGCATTTGTACAAAGTTCAATCTCACCAGTAATTGCTAAAGCAAAACCACCAGGAGGAATTGGCGCCGCTCTACGAATACGTAGACTACGAGTTGGACTCTCATTACAAGTATTAGTTGCTTTTACGCGAAGCGTACCATCGGTATAGGTTGAAGATAAATTAACTGTTATCGATGGGCCTGTTTGAGAAATAATAGTCATACCAGCTGGTAATTCCCAAGTGTAACTTGCAACCCCGGTTACTGGTGTTACTGCGTAAGTTGCAACAGATGTTTGAGAAGATAATAGTGAGCTGCCTGTAATTGAACTCAACGAACCTAAATCAGGAGTTATAGTCACTGCCACAGAAGTTCTAGCACTTTCTGTGCTACCAACCGTTTGTGATACAAAATAGGTACCAGTTGCTAAAACTGTATTTGTATTTAAAGCAACGCCGCCACTAGAAGTTGTATACCATTTTAAATTAGAGCCTGTAGCCACTAAGTTAGCTAGTGTTGATCCAGAACATACCGCTTGTGTTGATGGTGCTGTTGGTGGTGGAGTAAATACACCAAAATTAGCTGTGATTGTTTTTGCTTGATTCATTGTCACAGTTAATGGATTTGTAGTGCCAGTAGCGCCACCGCTCCAACCTGTAAATGATTGTGGTGCAGTAGGAGTTGCAGTTAGAGTAACTAATGAATTTTCTGCAAAATTAGAAAAGTTTACATTGTTGGCAGTATTGATACCTGTTGGATTACTTACCACATTACCGGTACCTGTTCTGTTTACTGTTAGTCCTACGGGATTTACTCCTCCTTGTACAGATGAACCAAAATCAAAAGTATTACCATAGGCGTAATTACCACATAGCTGAGGTACATTATTAAACACCATTATCAAACGCATTCTCACAGGACCGTTAAATGCATGGGCCGGTACTGCTATATTTCCTGTGAATGTAAAAGTCGTGTTATTAATCATCTGCGTTTGGTTATAAACCAATTCTCCAGCATCCTCTAAATTTCCGTTGTTATTAAAATCAATCCAAAATTTTACATACTGTTGGTAGGGTCCGTTTGTTCTTACAACCACACTTAATGGTACCGTTGTACCTGCTTGTAAAACAGGGATAGGAACATTAGTATAATTGTAATAGCCAGGACCGGTAAAACCAGTATTTCCTTGAAAAAAGACACCGTTAAAATTCACCGATTGAACATATTCGTATCCGAATTGCGTTGCTGTTGAAGGGCACAAAGCTGTTTGCGCATGGTTGAGTTGACCAATCAACAAAAACCATATAATGCATAGTTTAGTAATTATCTTCATAATTCAAATTAATTAATTGATTGTTGGTATAGATTTGTAATACGCTGTAATCCGTCTTGAAGGGAAAATTTATCTTTAGGAAAAATGATCCAAACATAACCATTTGGCAAACCGTGATCTACTTGGAAAGAAAATCCGTTATCAAAAAGTTTTTGATAAAAATTATTTTTCTGTGGTGCTGATAACTGGGCAACATCACTTAAAAAATAGTTTTGATTTTTATCGGTAACCAAATGCATAAATTCACCAGTTGAAGGTTTAACTTTTTGAATTTCTTCGATTACTTCAGCTGATAAGCTATTAAAATAATTTTCTACATCTAGTGCACGAATTTTCCCATTTTCATTATGAAAAATCGACTTGTTCTGCGAAAAACAAGTTCCCACAGTAACAAGAAATAGAACTAAAAAATAATGTTTCATTGTTTTGTTTTTTTAAAATTAATATTTGTTTTTTTTTTAATTGTTTCTACATAAAATTCATTTTCTATGTCATAGGCTCGTTTTTTTTAAAATAAATAAATGCTTTTTTACAAATTTAAAGTTTTGTTGTTGATAATCTATATAGAAAAAGTATAGATTTTTTTTTACTTAATTTCATTTAAAATACTGAAAAACAAATAGTTTTGATAAAGTAGTTTTTTTTGAGTTGACTTTTTTTACGTGAGTATTTTTTTTTGATTTAATGTGGTTAATTTGAAGGTGAAGCTTATTTAACAAAATAACTACCGAGATAACTAGTAGGGGTCCTTACTGTTTTTTAATTTTATTTTTACTAGAAAGATAAAATCTTACCTTTTTTATTATGGCAAAATAGTTACTTGGTCTATTAAAATTAGATATGGTTGTTGTATGTTCGTCAGACTTTATTTTATTTAGATTGTTGTTTTATGAATAATTTGCAGTTGCTACTATATTTCATTTACATATTCTAAAAGTTCGTTCTCAGATGATAAATTCATTTTTTTTCTAAGTAAATATTTTTTACTAAGCACGCTTTCGTATGAGATGTTTATAAGCGTTGCAATTTCTTTATTGTTTAAGTTTAGTTTTATCAATGATAAAAAGTCAATATCTTTTTTTGTTAGTGTGGGATATGTTTTTTTTATTTTCATAATAAAATCTGGATGCATATTTTTGAATCTAATTTCAAATTCGCGCCAGTAATCTTCATTATTAAAAAAACTTTCAATTTTATTAATCATATTTTGCACTTCTTTATCGTTTGTCTTATTGATATTAGATCGTAAAAAATCAATTATTTTAGATTTTAGTTGGAATATTTTTAATTGAAGTGCGGTGAGTTCTCGTTCTTTTATTCTGACAACTTCGGTTTCTAATTGTAATTTTTTGTCTTTCAGTTCGTTATTTTTTTCGTTTAACTCTTTTTCGTTCTGCAATTGCATCAAAATTAAGTTTTGAATTTTATTTTTCTTTTTGTGTTTATCGATAAAATAGAAAATTAGTAATAATGTAAAAAGTATTAAAATCCAAATTATAGTATTTTGCAGTTTTAAATTGGATATTTTTAGTTTGAGGTTTCGGTTTTTGTTTATTTCATTTTTGATATTGTACTGATTTAATTTTTTTTGTAACTCTTCGAAAGTATTTTCGTTTTGTTGTTCAAGATGTAAAGCATGTAATTTTTTTAAAGCTTCGTATTCTGCTAGGTTGTTTTTTATGGTACTATTTATTGTTGCAATGGTCTCGAAATAAAATATTTTTTCGTTCAAATTCGCTTCTTCAAGCATTATATTGGCATCTACAGTTAATAAGTCTTTAATTAGTGAATACTGATTTTCTTTAGACAAGCAATTAATGTAATAACTAAAAATTTCTAAAGACATGTGTGGCACATTGGCATACATGTATTCAAAAGATTTTTTTAAATAAGTTAAAGCTTTTTTATAGTCCTTTAGTTTATAGTAGTATTGACCAATTTCGCCCATACAAAAGAACTCGTTTCTCAAGTCTGAAATTTTGCGAAATCCTTTAAGAGCCTCATTAAAATAGAACAATGCTTTTTTATTACCTTGTTGACTATAACAAGAACCAATGTTCATAAGTGCAATATTCTTGTTTTGTATATTATTTTCAATATCTATACTGAAATAAGGTAGTGTTTTTTCATAGTTTGCAATAGCATTTTTATAATCTCCAATATTAAATTGAATGTTTGCCATTCGTAAAAGTTGAATGTTTAGTAGTTTTTTGTCTTTAAATTCTTCTAATTTTGGAATAAGTGCCGATGAAATCTCAAGTGCTTTATTGAAATCTGCTTTACTGTAGTGTACTGCACTTAATTCACTTTGAACTTTTAAAATATTTTTTTTGTCATTTAATGATTTATAAAGTATCTGCGCTTTGTTTAAATTTTGTAACGCTAAATCAGGTTGTCCTGACATTTTTTGGGTATTTGCGATGTTACATAATATGTTAGCTTTTGTTTTTTTACTAGATTTTTTATCGTGGTATAGTGCTTTACTAAAATACTCGATTGCTTCGGGATAATTACCAACTATAGCGTGGTTAACACCCAAATCATTATATGTTTTTGAAACTAAGCTATCTGTAAGATTTGGTATTTTTACAATGGAGTCTAAATATTTTTTTGCAAGAATAGGATTAGAAAATTGTACTTTCAAAAATTCTTTATATTGCTTGCTATAGGTTTTATTGTTTTGAGAATAACTGAAAGAAATAGTAATCAAGAAAATGATACCAATTATTAGTCTGTTCATTGTATTTATGGTTTTGTTAAAATCGATTTAGATAACTTAATTAGTTTGTAAGTTCTTTGCAGTAGTCAAGTTTTAAAAATTTATAAAAACAAAAACTTCCTCAATTTTTGAGGAAGCTTTACATTTAATGATAATTTTTTAATTTTTTTTTACGCAATAAATGCAATACATTCATTTGCGCACCATTCTTCTTCAAATTGTTCCTTTGATAGAAAGTAAGAGTCCTTTCGTGAATCCCAAATTGAAAAGCCATTTTTATTACTAAAAGATGTAAAAAGCACAAAGTGAGTTGTATTTTTTTTATCTCTAAATTTAATTATGAGCGGTTGGTTGTAAGCAATTATATCTATTAATGTTACTTCGTGGCATGAAACAGCTGTTAAACCACTATTTTTTGCAGCTTTAATAAGTAAGTTATTTGAACTTTTAGGATAATAATTTTGAATTAAAAAATTCAAATTCTCGGGAGATGAAACACCTTTATAATGTTTGATAATTTTCAATAGCGACTCAATCCCACCGTCAGAAGATTTTTCATGTTCAACAATATATTTTTGTAGAAAATCCTTTATCATTTTAAAGTGTATTGTAGTTTGATTTTTTGAATATTTTTGCAAGTTCTATTAGGTTACTAGCTTTTGTTTTTTCAAAAACTCTTTTTCGATAAGTACTTATTGTTGTTGTAGCTAGTGATTTTTTTTCAGATATTGAAGTTATTGTTTCGCCGTTAATGAGCATCAATGCTGTTTCTAATTCTCTTTCAGATAAAAGAATGTCAAGTGATTTTAGCTTGCAAGATTTTTTAGCTTTAAATGTGTTTTTAATTTTAATGTTTTGAAGATTGAAAGCAATTTTTTTTACAATTTCCTTGTGTGAATGTGAAATGGAAATAATTTCTAGTGAATTACTTTTTATAAACTTTAGTAATTTACTTTCTAATGGTTTAGTTGAAAAAATGTAAATTTTTGTTTTGGAACTCACTTCTAGTAGGTTAGTTAAAAAAACAATATCTTGATCAGTTTTGTTTTTTAAGCTAATAATTAAAACATCAAAAAATTGAGATTCAATTCTATTCGCAACATCGCCACTTTTATGGTAATGAATGCAGCTACCTAGAATGGCATCCCGCAGTATTGATGCCATACCTTTTTCAACTATATCATTTTCTAGTGAGAGCAAAACATTAATATTCATTTTTGTAAATTTAATTGTTAGTTAGTATTGATATTTAGTAGGGAGTTTGTTGCCACTATGTTTTTATTGTGACTATAGCTATTTGTGCTATCTTTTATTCTCAAAAGGTAAGCGTAACGTGAAATTGTTTCTTTCAAAATAGATAAAAAATCGCGGTTTGATAATTTTGAAAAACGGATTTTATTTGTTTGAGCTTATTACAATTGTAAATGGTTATTTAATGCAGTTCTATTTAATTGTTTAAATGGTAAATAATTAATATTTATTATTTAGACGCATTTTTCCATTATTTCTAAATTAAAGTTTATTTTATTAAGTAAAACCGATTTATTTTCCTCTAGTTCTAGTAAGATAATGGAATTGGTTGTTAAAATAGTTTCTTTCACATCCTGCAAATTTGTGGTTACAAATATTTTTTTTATCTGATGAAAAATAATAATTAGATATTTTAAATCGATTATATCATTAAAGTTGATAAAAGCACAATCAAAATCTTTTTCAAAATAGGGCGAAAGCTGATGCACATTTGTGCAAATGTGCAACTCGTGTTTCTTTGAAAGATTAGTTTTTAAAAATCTTGAAAATCCCTTTGAGGAATCATAAATTAATATTTTCATTTAATGATATTTTATTTTTTAATTGTGAAAAATGTTCAAGAGGTTTTTGTATTTATTTTTGATAATTGTTTTTGTTTGTTTTTTTGGTACGTTCTTGTCTTAAGTCAAGTCCGTGAATGATAAATAGGTCGAGAAGCATTGCTATTCGTAGTTCTAAATTAGTTTGGTTGATAGGTGCGCACGGTAAAATATAAACAGCATCACACTTAAATAGGTTTTGAATATTTTTGATCTTCAATTCTTGGCTTAACTGTCTGGAATTCATTTTTATATTTACAAGCGGATTGTATACTTTAAAACCCTTAGCCATCATATCTAATTCTGCATTTTTAAACTTCTCAATTGTTTCTTTATTTAAAAATGTTGGTATATCGCCTATTATATATAGACTTTTCTTATCTATTTTCATTGCTTAATTTTCATAACGTTTATAATGATTTGCGATTTGATTTTTATTCAAGTTTTAGACAAAAGTTTATTTAAAAAGTAAAGCAGAGTGAACTATAGTTCGAAATTGAATAAGTATGGTAATCATAAAAATAATTGAGTAGTAACTAGATATCAATTATTTTTAAATTATTTAAATTATTTAAATTCTTGCATTTGTAATGCATTAAAACAACGGGTAAAAAGAAATTTTTATTTTAACCAAATCATAAAAAAGTTGAAGATTAGCAATTTGTTTTAAATCACTAAAAAGCATTCTTATTTACCCGTATTAGTTGTTATTGGTTTATGTTGTTATGCTATTTTTTTCGGTTTTTTAGCAGTACATCAAAAGGTGTCACTATTTTCTGGGCTAATTTTTATTACGAGACATCATTAGGTAGTTTCCAAAAATTCCACCTACAAAGTTTAAAATTATGTCATCAAGTTCCATAATTCCTAAATTGAATACGTACTGTGAAAATTCGATACTAAAGCAAGTAATAAAGAGGATTAAACATTTTTTTTTGAAAGTTGTTTTTTTTTGTAGTACTACTTCTAATGCTTTGCAAAAAGGAATAAGCAAAAGGAAATTTCCAATAAATTCTTTCAAGAAACGTATTTTATTATAGATGTTCAGATGCTCATAATTAAAAATAAATTTATAAGTTTTTAAAAACGGAATTAAATTAGCACTACCATTAAAATCTTCTTGCAGTCTATAGTCAAGTAAAAAAACTATATAAAATACAGTGCAAAAATAAATAATACAAATGATGAACAAATAGTTTGGTCTTTGTATCATTTGTCTTTATAATTCCTATTCAAATAGATGATTAGCACTATTCAACTGTTACTGATTTAGCCAAATTTCTAGGCTGATCTACATTACATCCTCGTAACACTGCAATGTGATAGGATAATAATTGCAACGGAATTGTTGTTAGTAGCGGCGAAAGTGCATCTGATGTTTCTGGAATTTCAATCACATGATCTGCAAGACCTTTCA
>JBIKJF010000060.1:0-3318 GCA_044361155.1 Flavobacterium sp. | reverse complement strand
TTGAGGTTAGGCTTAACAATATGACCCGTGAAAAGCCAGCTCCTGTTGTTGAAGTCTCGGCTGGTGGTTTTGTGGTTTCTAAAACTGATTCGACTCTGGTGGCGCTTATGGCGAGGTTTAATCGGGGTGGAAAACTCGAATGGTGTATTCCAAAAGGGCATTTGGAGCCGAATGAAACCAATGAGCAGGCAGCGCTGCGAGAGGTTTTTGAGGAAACGGGACTGAGTGCAGAAATCATAGATTACCTGGGGGATGTGAGTTACACCTTTAATCAAAAAGGTAAGAACGTATCCAAAACTGTTCATGTCTACTTAATGAATCAACTATCCGGTGAGCTAACCATGGAGCACGATCCAAATCATGAGGCAAGTGAACTAGCTTGGGTAAAATTGAGCGAGCTTATCAATAGGCTCTCTCATGTAAATGAGAAAAGAATTGCCAAAGTGGCTCTAGAACTTATCGAGGCTCGAAGTTGAGGAAAATAACAATTGTCCTAATTGTTGCTATCGCTGCCTCCATGGGATTGGCAGCGATGCCTGCGTTCCCCGCTGAGAGAACAGTGACCTTCCCTGATGGCGTATCCATTCTGGGTGGATCCGACATCACCCTAGTTGCCAGACAGTCTAGTTTTCCGGTGGTTGTGAATAACAGCCAGGAGAGTCCGGTGCGAGTGATTGTGCACCTGGTTTCTACCAGTCCGAAACTTATAGTTGAGGAAACGACTGATTGGCTAATTATTCAACCAGGTTCTACTGTCAACGCCCAGTTTCCAGTTTCTGCCATCGGTAGCGGCGATGTCGTAATGGTGGCTTGGTTGACTTCGATTAGCGGAGTTGAAATCGGCCCAAAGGTGCCAATCAAACTCACGGTTAATCCAGATGTTGAAGCTTGGGCAATAGGGTTGTTTTTTGGATTAGTTGCTTTGTTGACAATCGTGGGATTTATTCGAACATCGCGTAAATCAAGAACTAGCTAGGGAAAACTTATGAGTATCGCCAAATCGTCATTATTGATGGCCGGTGGAACGATAGCCTCTAGAATTCTTGGATTTTTTCGCACCGTGGTTTTGGCACTAACAATCGGTGTTACTACCGATGCCGCAGATGCCTTCGGTGTTGCAAGCCAACTTCCCAACAACGTTTACGCGATAATTGCCGGTGGTGTCCTATCAGCTGTTCTGGTGCCCCAGATTGTAAAAGCTAGATCTCACAAAGACGGTGGGCTTGGCTACATCGACCGACTTTTAACTTTGGCAATTGTGGTCTTTGCTGGGGTGACTCTGGTTGCTACCCTAGCGGCACCATTCTTGATTTCTATTTACACAACCGGTTGGTCTCCAGCTCAATTAGCACTTGCTACCGCCTTCGCTTATTGGTGCATTCCGCAACTTTTCTTCTACGGTCTTTACGCGATGCTTGGAGAAGTTCTAAACGCGCGAAGTGCATTTGGTCCTTATATGTGGGCACCTGTTCTCAATAACATTGTTGGGTTAATTGGTTTGATTGGCTTCCTGATAATTTTCGGCGCAGATCCTGTAGGTGCTAGGTCTGTCGAGAGTTGGGGACCAGATCAAATTGCTCTACTAGCCGGATCTACCACCCTTGGTGTGGCGTCCCAAGCACTTGTTTTGTTCTTATCCTGGAGAAAAATTGGAATCAATTTCTCCCTGAACTTCTCGTGGCGTGGGGTTGGACTTCGTCCTGCTATGAAGGCGGCTTCTTGGACGGTCGGAATGGTTTTGGTTTCACAAATTGGTGGTTTGGTTCAGACCTTCGTTGCCTCTCGGGCAGTGTCTGATAGATCAGAGGATTTAGCGATTGCGTCAATTGCAGCAATGATGATTGCTTGGTTGCTTTTCATGCTTCCTCACTCTGTTGTCACGGTTTCTATAGCTACGGCTTACTTCACCAAGATGAGCGAGCACGTCCACGATAAAAGAATCGACTTGATGAAGATTGATCTTCGCTCGGCTCTTCGAGTGGTTGTTTTGGTGAATGTGTTTTCATCAATAGCACTTATTCTTCTTAGCTATCCAGTTGCCAGAGTGTTTGTTGGAGAGTATCCATCAACAGTTGCTTTAGGCAACGTGTTGTTTACAACCATGTTTGGTTTGGTCCCTTTTGGTTTGGTGTTCATGTTTCAGAAGGCGTTTTTTGCGCTTGAAGACACCAGAACACCATTTGTTTTCACAACTATCCAAATAGCTATTCACATCGCGGGGTCAATCACCTTGTTTTTCACAATGACATCTGAATTTCTAGTTATGTCTCTTGCTGGGCTCACCAGTGTGACTATCTTGATTCAGGCCCTGGTTGCTTACTTGTTCCTAAGAGCACGGATCGGTCTTATTGGAACTGCACCAAAGGGTGGGGGCCTGACACTAAGGGTGCTGGTTGCTGCTGTGGTTGCAGCTTTGGTTGGCTACGGAATGATTCTGGCCTTAGGTGGAACCGCTGAAGGCAGTTTGGGGCTTGGTTCGATAGCTGGGGCTCTCGTTGTTATCTTTGCCACTGGAACATCTATGCTTTTTGCCTACGTAGTGGTTTTGAAGCTATTAGGTGTTCCAGAGATTGATAGCGCCCTTAAGGGAATTCGCGGAATACTGCGTCGCTAAACTTAGTTCTTGTTGAGTGGCCTCAATTGCCGGCAACCCAAGAAAGAAGAAGATGCGCGAAGTAATCATTATCGGTTCAGGCCCCGCCGGATACACCGCGGGAATCTATGCCGCACGAGCAGGCCTGAAACCGCTTCTTATTGCTTCCAGCGTTGAAGCTGGTGGCGAGCTTATGAAGACCACCGATGTTGAAAACTTCCCTGGTTTCCCAGATGGACTCATGGGACCAGATCTAATGATGAAATTTCAGGCCCAAGCAGAACGCTTCGGAACGGAAATCTTGTTGCAAGACGTTGTTGAAGTTGATCTCAAGGCAAACCCAAAGATCGTCAAGATTGGCACTGGAGAAACCTTTGAAGCCAAGTCGGTTATTTTGGCCACCGGTGCTGCTTACCGTGAGCTTGGTTTGCCGAAGGAAAAGGAACTCTCTGGTCACGGTGTGAGCTGGTGCGCGACCTGTGATGGTTTCTTCTTCAGAGAAAAAACAATTGCCGTTGTTGGTGGTGGGGATTCCGCCATGGAGGAGGCTAACTTCCTAACCCGCTTTGCTTCCAAGGTTTATGTCATTCACCGCAGGAATGAACTCAAGGCCTCAAAGATTATGCAGGATAGGGCAAAGGCTAATCCCAAGATTGAGTTCATCTGGAACGCAGGCGTTGAAGAGCTTCTTGGCGAAGGCAAGCTAACCGGAGTGAAACTCAAGG
>JBIKJF010000019.1:0-45919 GCA_044361155.1 Flavobacterium sp. | reverse complement strand
AAATGGAAGCATTTGAGGTAGGTTCTAACTATCCTTCTGGAGTTTATAATGTAATTGTATCGCAAGATGCAAAAACACAAACAGTACGTGTTGTGAAACGATAGTTTAACAATAAAGTATAACAAATAAAAAAACCCTTCAGGAAACTGGAGGGTTTTTTATAAACGTTCATGACATTGGAGGATTTTATTCCCCGCTCCCGCGCGATTTCTGTCGTTGTATTTGAAAAAAAATGAAAATTAAGCTTTAATCTTAGTTATACGTTCTATAACAAAAATGACTTTTATAACTTATATAAAGCATGCGAAAGGATTCGCACGGGAGCGGGTAACAACTTTTTTATAGGTCAAAATTTGAAAATCGTGCATGGTTTCCTGTACTCTTTGTTAATGTATAAAATTATTAAACATAAAAAAAAACGGTTTAGTGTACACCAAACCGTTTAAATTGAGTAAATTACTTTCGTAGCGAGAGGGAGATTTGAACTCCCGACCTCAGGGTTATGAATCCTGCGCTCTAACCGACTGAGCTACCTCGCCATATTTTGGCACTTCCTGAATGCGGGTGCAAATATAAGACTAATATAACATTGTCCAAATAATAAATAAAAAAAATATTTTTTTTTATTGAATGCTTTTTTAAATAAAAAATTATATATTTCAAAAAAATTAGAACATGTCATCAAAAGTACGTTACGAAATTGAATTCCCTTTGAATTCATCACCCCAATTATTATATCAATACATATCAACTCCTTCGGGATTACAAGAATGGTTCGCAGATATAGTGAATTCTAGAGGTGAGTTTTTTACTTTTGAATGGAATGATACCGAAGAGCATGCAAGACTTGCTTCTAAAAAAACAGGTGAGAAAGTAAAGTTTAAATGGATCGACGAAGATAAAAAAGATACTGAGTATTATTTTGAATTACGAATTCTTGAAGATGAAATCACAAAAGATGTTTCGCTAATGGTTGTTGATTTTGCAATAGAAGAAGAATTAGAAGAATCTAAACAATTATGGGAAAATCAGGTTTCCGATTTAAAACATGTAATTGGTTCTGTTTAAAAAATGATTTTTAAAACTTATATTTGTCTCGCCTTATTCTAATAATTAGGCGAGATTTTTTTATGATTAACTATAACGGCGAAATTCAATCTACAGCGGCAACTTTGTCTAATTCAAATAGAGGTTTTTTATATGGCGATGGTGTTTTTGAAACACTAAAAATCGTAAAAAACAAAATCTTATTTCTTGAAGATCATTATTTTAGATTAATGGCTTCTATGCGAATTGTAAGGATGCAAATCCCTGATAATTTCACTTTAGAATATATTGAAGAGCAAGTGTTGAATTTGGCGAAAGCTAACAATTTTGAACATGCAGCACGTGTTAGAGTAACTGTTTTTAGAAATGATGGTGGATTTTACCTTCCACAAACAAGAACTGTTTCGTTTTTAATTCAAGTTTCACCATTAAATGAAACTCATTATTGTTTTTCTGACGCTGGGTATGAAGTAGATTTATACAAAGATTTTTACATAACAAAGCAATTACTTTCTACTATAAAAACTACCAATAAAATGATAAATATTACAGGTTGTATTTTTGCAGATGAAAATGATCTACAAAATTGTTTGCTTCTAAATAACGAAAAGAACGTAGTCGAAGCATTAAATGGAAATCTCTTCATGCTCCGTGGAAACCAATTAATAACACCGTCTATCGACGAAGGTTGTTTGAATGGAATCATGAGAAAACAAGTGCTTCAAATTGCTAAAAAAATAGAAAATCTTGAAGTTTTAGAACAATCAATTTCCCCATTCGATTTACAAAAAGCGGACGAATTATTTATTACCAATGTAATTACAGGAATTCAACCAATAACAAAATATCGCAAAAAAGAGTACAAAATTGATTTGTCTAAAACACTATTAGAGAAAATTAATGACTTAATTTAGAATCGGATTTTCTGGTGCGTTAGACCAAATAATGTATTCACCTCCTAATTCTATTATTTTTTCTTTCCAAAATTGCTTTGAGGATTTACTCAAAATTCCAGCTTCATAATTATTAGAAGTGTTAATCCATGAATTAGCTAAAAGTTCATCTTCAAGCTGGCTCGAGCCCCAGCCAGTATAACCTAAAAAAAATCGTATGGCTTCTTTATTAATTTTGCCGTCGTTTATTAAGTTTTTAGTTAACTCAAAATCGCCGCCCCAAAAAATTCCACTAGAAATTTCTATACTATTCGGTATCAAATCAGGGATGGTGTGAATAAAGTATAAATTGTCTTGTTCTACAGGTCCACCATTATAAATAACAAAAGAACCATTTATTTCTGGAAGTAAATCGTTGATGGTATATTCTAAAGGTTTGTTCAGAATAAATCCTACCGAACCTTCTGCGTTATGATCGGCCAATAAAATAACTGCTCTATTAAAAGATAAGTCACCAATTATTGACGGTTCAGCAATAAGAAGTTGTCCTTTTTGTAGTTTTTCTGAAATCATTATTTCTGCAATTTTAATTAAAAGTACAAATAAAAGTTAGAAAGACAAACTAAAAGTAAAAAAAAACCATTCGGTAAACGAATGGTTTTCTATATAAAAGATAAACTATACTAGTTTACAGATCCTTCTAAGTCTGCTCCAGCTTTAAATTTTACTACATTTTTAGCAGCGATTTTGATAGTTTTTCCAGTTTGTGGATTTCTTCCGTCTCTTGCAGCTCTCTTAGATACTGACCATGACCCGAAACCTACTAAAGAAACTCTTCCTCCTTTTTTCAAAGTTGATCCTACGTTTCCTAAAAATGATTCTAAAGCTAATTTCGCAGCTGCTTTTGTAATTCCTGCATCAGCAGCAATAGCATCGATTAATTCTGATTTGTTCATAATAATAGTTATTAATTGTTGGTTAAACATTTTTGTTAATCAAAACAAATTTAGTAGAAATCTTAGACTACACAAGAAAGCGAGCTAATTTTTGCTAATTTTGTTAATAACTCGATCTCTTTGTTAATAAAACTATCTGTTTTTAAACAAAAAATTCTAAGTTTTCAATGATTTCGAAGCTTTACAACGTATTACAACGCTTTTGAATTGGATGAAAATGATATTCCGTTTAACAATTCAAAACTTTTCATTCGCTTTTTACCAGGAAACTGAAGACTAACAATCTCTAAAAAGCCTCTATTAATTGCAATTTTGATATCTTTCTTTGTTGTTATGATACTTCCAATTTCATAATCATGAATTACTTCAATTAATTTTGCTTCATATATTTTTACATTCCATAGTTCCGGTCCGTCTTTAAAGAAACACCAGGCACTTGGATAAGGTGACAATCCTCTTATTAAGTTGTAAATTTCATCACCTGATTTCGAAAAATCAATTTTACAATTATCTTTATTTAATTTGTAAGCTGTTTTAATATCTGATGAATCGGTTTGAATTTTGGTAACAAAATTTCCTTTTTCTATCAATGCTAGCGTTTCAAAAACTGCTTCGCTTCCAATGGTCATTAATCGGTCATGTAATTCTCCCGCACTTTCTGTAAATGAAATTGGAGTTTCTTTGCTTAAAATCATAGCGCCAGTATCAATTTTATCATCAATAAAAAAGGTGGTAACTCCTGTTTTAGTTTCTCCATTTATAATTGCCCAATTAATTGGAGCTGCACCGCGATAATTAGGTAGGAGTGATGCATGTAAATTAAAGGTTCCTAATGAAGGCATTTTCCACACTACTTCAGGTAACATTCTAAATGCGACGACTACTTGTAGATTGGCATTTAAACTTTTCAATTCTGCTAAAAAATTTTCGTCTTTTAAATTGGTTGGTTGCAATAAATTCAAATTGTTTTCTAAAGCATATTCTTTTACAGCCGAATACTTTATTTTTTGTCCACGTCCTGCAGGCTTATCGACTGCTGTTATTACTCCAACAACTTCGTAGTTATTTTTAATTATGGTATCCAAGATGCCAACAGCAAATTCTGGAGTTCCCATAAATACAATTCTTAATTTTTCCATTTTATGCTGAATTTACTTGTTCTGAATTTATTTCAGAATTTAGTACAATTTTTTTATCGAATATAAATTATTTGGCTTAACATTAATTTCATCGTCTTCTAATAAATTTTGAAGTGTAAAGATAATATCGTCTTTTGGATATTTGGTCAACTTTTGAATATCTCTCGAACTCATTTCTTGAATTTTCAGCAAACCAATTATTTTATCTGATAAACTTGAAGTATCCGTCTTGTTTTTCTTTTTGGAAATACAATAGGAGCAAACACCACAATCTTTTTTGATTGTTTCTCCAAAATATTCTAAAAGCAATTTACTCTTACAAGTTTTTTCTTCCTTTATATAGTGTAATACTGATTTTAGTTGCTCTGTTTTAAGTTGATTTTGAGCTTCAAGATATTTTACAACTCTACTAATCGTTCGTTCATCTTCGCGAACTTCATTAAATGTAAGCGTGGCATCATTGTTTTTGGCATGCAATTCAATGACCTGTTTTTCATTTAATTTATGAAGAATGGCTAAAACTTTGCTTTCATCACAATTGGATTTTTTAGCAATCAAAGAAATGTTAATCACCGATTGTGATTCGTAAACTCCAGGATTAGTTCGTAAAATGGTTAAAATAACTTCCTCATCTTGTGGATTCAAACTCATGTAACGAATAACTTCTTTAGACGGAATTATAAATTGCAAAGTGATTTTCTCAGTAAATTCTTGTGATAGACTGATAGTTCCTTGTCCGTCTAAAAATTGTAAGGCATTATAAACTTTTAAAACAGGAAAGCTGTATTTAGTGCAAAAATGATTGATGTTAAAACTGAATTTCTCGTCAATTCCTTCTCCATAAGCAATTTGGAAATAATTGCAAAGTTTTACAAAAACCAAATTCAAGAATGCTTTATCTGATAAAATGCTAAGAAATTGCGCTTCAACATGGACAACATCCGAAGGATTGGTTAATAAAACTGCAAATGCTTTTTCGCCATTTCTTCCTGCTCGTCCGGCTTCTTGATAATAGTTTTCAAGATTGGGCGGAATATGTAAATGAATTACCGTTTTTACATTGGCTTTATCAATTCCCATTCCGAAGGCGTTGGTAGCAACCATGGTTTGAATTTTCTCATCCATCCAAAGTTTCATGTGATTTTCTTTGTCTTTTGAAGATAAACCACCATGATAATAAGTTGCCGAAAATCCTAAAGATTCCAATTGTTTAACGGTTTCTGAACATGATTTTCTATTGGTAACATAAATGATTGATGGTTGCGGATTCTTCTTTAAAATTTGCTCCATCAAATGCAATTTATCTTCTACATTAAAAACCATGTACGCTAAATTTTCTCTAGCAAACGATTTTACAAAAATCGTAGGATTGTCGAGTTGCAATTGTGTAATGATATCTTCCTGAACTCTTTTAGTAGCCGAAGCGGTGAGTGCCAAAAAAGCCACTTTCGGAAAATATTCTTTGAGTTTGGAAATTTTTAAATAGGCTGGTCTAAAATCATGTCCCCATTGCGATACACAATGTGCTTCGTCAATAGCAATTAAATTTATAGGAAGACCTTTTATGCGTTCTAAAATCCAATCGCTTTGCAATCGTTCTGGCGATAAATAAAGGAATTTATAATTTCCATATTGACAGTTGTCCAACAAGTCGATGATTTCATCTGAAGCAATTCCACCAGTTAATGCAATGGCTTTGATTCCTTTGTTTTGCAGATTTTGTACTTGGTCTTTCATCAAGGCGATTAAAGGTGAAATGACCAAACAAATGCCTTCCATCATCATGGCTGGAACTTGAAACGTAATTGATTTTCCGCCGCCAGTTGGCATTAATCCAAAAGTGTTTTTTCCTGCTAAAACGGAGGCGATTATGTCTTCTTGCGGAGTTCTAAATGCATCGTGATTCCAATATTTTTGAAGGATTTCTAGTGGTTTAGACATTCTTGTAAAGTAAAATTAATGTGTAAATTACCAATAATTAGTTAAACAAATTTACACAAATTATTTTATATCAAAAGTTGTGATAAAATGAAGTTGGAACGTTCCTCAACCGTTCCTTTTGGGACTTCTACTAAGTTATAGCCATATTTTTGATAAGTTTCTACTAGGTGATTATAGATTAACTTGGCTTGTTCATAGTTTTCATAACGCTCGTCATCGCTAACGTATATTTCTTCCCATGGTGGAAGGATGAAAATTCTATCATAATTATGGTCGCGACAAGCCTGATCAAAAAACGATGGATAACTATCGCCAATGTAATGCATGTAAGCCAAAACATCAGGAATTCCTCTGTCTAGGAAAACAGTTTTGTGCGGTTCGTTTTTAGCGTTTTGGAATTGTTTTTTTCTTCCTTCAAGGAGTAACTCGCTGAAAAGTAGTGGTTTTTCTAGAAAAAGTTGTTCGATACCTTGTTTTTGTGCTTCGCTAATAATTTCGCGCGAAACCTCTGGATAACAACAATGTCCTTTTGATAATAAATTATCTATGATTGTTGTTTTTCCTGTTCCTGGACCGCCAATAATAACTACAATTTCTTTTTCCAAAATTTTTTGAAATAAGGCGCAAATTTATTGAATTGTTTTAGATAATTGAGGTTGTTTTGAAATTTTATTTTCTATTCGATACAAATGCTGTCTAGCCCTGATTGTAGTGGAAATTTTTTCTATAGTTGCCTGAGGCGCTCGAAGGCAACTATAGAAAAGATTGAAACGAAAAGCAGGAATAAGGAAACCAAGAAAATCCAAACCATTCGCTCCTAAAAAAAACTAAAAACTAAACAAATTGTAATATCAAAAATGTATATTTGCGTTTATTTTAATTTGAAGAATGGATAAGAAGACGGAAGAATTTTACATTCGGCTGAAGGAAGAATTGGGAAATACTTCTGAGTGGCCAACAGAATACCTTTACAAATTTATTGTGCCAACTGATGCTAAAAAAATTGAAGAAGTTGAAAATGCTTTTGACAATATGGGCGCAGTAATAAAAACAAATCAATCTAAAGCCGGAAAATATACAAGTGTTTCAATCAATGTTTTGATGGATTCGCCAGCAGATGTGGTTGCAAAATATATAGAAGTTTCTTCGATTGAAGGAATAATTTCATTTTAATATGGTACCAAAATATATCAAAGAAAATGCTAACGATGTGGTATTCAATTTAGAATACAACGCAGAACGTTCGCATTTAATCATTCCAGAGTATGGTCGTCATTTGCAAAAATTGATTGACTTGGCTGTGGCAATTGAAGACAAAACGGAACGTAACAAAGCTGCAAAATATATCATTCAAGTGATGGGAAGTTTGAATCCGCATTTGCGTGATGTTCCAGATTTTCAACACAAATTGTGGGATCAGATTTTTATTATGTCCGATTTTAAATTGGATGTAGATTCACCTTATCCAATTCCGACGCGTGATGTAATCAATTTGAAACCAGAACGATTGGCGTATCCACAGAAGAATCCGAAGTATCGTTTTTATGGTAATAATATCAAATACATGATAGAAGTTGCCAACAAATGGGAGGAAGGCGAAATGAAAAGTGCGTTGGTAAAAGTAATTGCCAATCACATGAAAAAATCGTATTTGAGTTGGAATAAAGATACTGTGACTGATGCCGTAATTTTCGAACATTTATTTGAATTGTCCGACGGAAGAATCAATCTAACAGGAAGCGAAGAAGAACTTTCGACTACAAATGATTTGATTAGAACTAACAAAAAGGTTTCAAACAAATCACAATTACAACAAAAAAGCATGAAAATTCAAGGGTTCAAAAAACCAATTCCAGGTAAAAAACCTTTTATAAAAAATAATAATAATCCAAAATAATTGCGAGTTACGAGATACGAGTTGCGAGTTTTTTGAAACCCGAAACCCGAAACTTTTTAACCCGAAACTGATAAACTATGGGAACTTTTCAAATTGAAGGAGGCATTAGACTAAAAGGTGATGTTACACCACAAGGAGCAAAAAATGAAGCATTGCAAGTTTTATGTCCTGCTTTATTAACATCAGAAAAAGTAAGAGTTACAAACATTCCTGATATCATTGATGTCAATAAATTAATTACATTATTAGGAAATTTAGGAGTTAAAATCCAAAAAAATGGTCCTGGCGATTATACTTTTCAAGCCGACGAAGTAAATGTTGACTACTTAAAAACAGATGCTTTCAAGAAAGAAGGCGGAAGTTTGAGAGGTTCTATTATGATTGTTGGTCCGCTTTTAGCTCGTTTTGGCTGTGGTTATATTCCAAAACCAGGAGGCGATAAAATTGGAAGAAGAAGATTAGATACACACTTTGAAGGATTCATCAATCTTGGTGCAAAATTCCGTTATGAAAGAGAAGACCATTTCTATGGTGTAGAAGTTGATGGAAAACTAAAAGGTTCCTATATGTTGTTAGATGAAGCTTCTGTAACAGGTACTGCCAATATTGTTATGGCTGCTGTTTTAGCTGAAGGAACAACAACTATTTACAATGCTGCTTGCGAACCTTATTTGCAACAATTATGTAAAATGTTGAACTCAATGGGTGCAAACATTAAAGGTGTTGGTTCAAATTTATTAGTTATTGAAGGAGTTGATTCTCTTGGTGGATGCGAACACAGAATTCTTCCAGATATGATTGAAATTGGTTCTTGGATTGGTCTTGCGGCGATGACAAGAAGTGAAATTACAATCAAAAATGTATCTTGGGATAACTTAGGTGTGATTCCGAGTGTGTTTAGAAAATTAGGCATTACTATTGAAAGAAGAGGTGACGATATTTATATTCCTACACATGAAACTTACGAAGTAAAAACCGATATTGATGGTTCTATTTTGACTATTGCCGATGCGCCATGGCCAGGATTTACACCAGATTTATTGAGTATTGTTTTAGTAGTTGCAACACAGGCAAATGGTGATGTGTTGATTCATCAAAAGATGTTTGAAAGCCGTTTGTTCTTCGTGGATAAATTGATTGATATGGGTGCTAAAATTATGTTATGTGATCCGCACAGAGCTGTGGTTATGGGACATAATTTCCAATCGCAATTGAAAGCAACTGTTATGAGTTCGCCAGATATTAGAGCAGGAATTTCGTTATTAATTGCTGCCCTTTCTGCTAAAGGAACTTCGACAATTCAAAATATTGAGCAAATTGATAGAGGTTACGAAAGAATTGACGAACGATTGAGAGCACTTGGCGCAAATATCGTAAGAGTTTAAACTAGTAGGATTTTATTTTTAAACCATTAAGGTATTAAGAAAATTAAGAAAAACTTAATGAAACTTAATAACTTAATGGTTTTTTTAATTTTTTGTACCTATGGAAACCTATATAATCATACTTCTTTGTATTGCATCTTTCTCCGCAGGATTTGTAGATGCTATTGTTGGTGGTGGTGGATTGATTCAAACTCCAGTGGCATTGATATTATTGCCAAACGTTGCAGTTTCGTCCATTATTGGATCTTTAAAAATTCCAGCTTTTAGCGGAACTTCTTTTGCTGCCAGGCAATACTTGAAGAAAGTAGATATGAATTGGAAATTGCTAATAATAATGGCAATTGTAGCATTTATTTCGGCATTTTTGGGTTCTACACTTTTGACTTATGTTAGTAATGATTTTATGAAACCATTGCTTTTCGTTGTTTTGATTTTGATAGCGATTTACACGTTCATGAAAAAGAATTTTGGTAGCCATCAAGCAAAGAATTTATCAGAAAGTGATTTACTTTTTTATGGTATTTTGATGAGTATCGTAATTGGTTTCTATGATGGATTCATTGGTCCAGGAACAGGCAGTTTTTTAGTGTTTGGATTTGTAGCCATTCTTGGATTCGATTTTCTTCATGCTTCTGCTAATGCTAAAATGGTGAATTTGGCAACCAATTTTGGTTCGATTTGTCTTTTTGTGTTAAAAGGTAAAATTATATGGGCAATTGCAATTCCGATGGCGGTATGTAATGCACTTGGTGGATTTATTGGAGCTAAATTGGCCATCAAAAAAGGAAATGGATTTATAAGAATCTTCTTTTTGATTATCGTGATTGTTACGTTGATTAGATTTGGCTATGATGTTTTTGTAAAATAAAATTCCAAATTCCAATACTTCATCGATAAGTTTGGAATTTGGAATTTTGTATATTGGAATTTATTTAATTAAACTCTGAATAAACTTCTTTATTGTCTATCGAAATTTGAGTAATGTGCTTGCAAGTTGTTCCGAAAGGTGCTAATGGTGTCCAATTTTTGGCATAGTTTAAAGTGACTTTTTTCCAACAAATTCACTTTTGGATTTATCTAATTCAAATCCGTTTTCTAAACCTCGATTGATATAATAGGTGGTTTCCTCATTTTCTAATTCAAAAACTAAATCTTTGCGCCACCTTCAAAAACTGATTTGATAATTCCTGTAACTTCAACACTATTTTCTTTTGAAGTGTCAATTGGGCTTAATCCAATAATTATAAAGGTTAATAGAATTAAACCTAAAATTAATAGTACTTTTTTCATTCTTTTAGTTTTAAAATAAACGAAAAGGTAATCGAAATATTATATAAATTGAGTTTGATATTAGTTTCAAAATACTTCTTGAAAATAATTAAACCATTAAGATATTAAGTTCCATTAAGATTTGGTTTCTTAATTTTCTTAATACCTTAATGGTTCAAAAAAATCTATTATTTAGTTTTTATTCAACTATATTCAAGAATTTTAAACCAAAAATAACGGCGTCACCTACATAACCATTTTGATAGGAACGAACGTAATCTAAACGCAACATTCTAAATTTTCCAAAACCTAAATTATCTAATCCAACTGAAAATTCTTGATAAGGATTACTGTTTGGGATAGATAAATTATTAAAACCTAAAACCAATTGCGATTTCAATTTATTCAATAACGGAATTTTATTCATAATAAAACCATTGTCATTATGTTCAAAATGGGCTTCAAAATAGCTGTCGTTTGTACTTGAGGTGTAATAAGGTAAGTTTTTAAAAGCATTAGTATAACCTTCTCCGCCTGAAACGTTTGTTTGATTTCCGTTAAAATGTTTATAGTCTACAAATGCTATATTCTCTGCATTGAAGAATTTCCCTGCGTTAAAATTCATTTGTAAGTTGCCTTTATTTCCAACATCTAAACTGTGGGTTACTCTTGCTGATACTAAATCGTATTCATATTTTTTATCGCTTGCAGCAAAAGCTTTTTCATATCCAAGATACAAGTTTGGTGTTTTATCGTTACCAATATTAAATTTTCCATCTGGTCTAGTCCAATATTTTTGTCCAAATTTTATTCTTGCATTTAGTGCTGTTTTTACCAAATTATGCCTCTCAAATCCTGCATTTATGTAGTCATCTGGATCAATTGGATTGTTGGAAGAGTACAAATCACTATTTTTAATCACTGCATAATCTGTAGTATTCATAAGTGGTTTTCTCTCGGCATATTCTACATTTACGCCCATATTTAACCCATTTGTAATTTCTCTACTAAAATTGGCCGCCATAAAATTTTTCTCGTAGAGTTTCATAAAATTATTTTTGAAAAATAAGGTGCTGATAGTATTTACCATGTTAGAAATAGGATTACTGCCATTAAATTGATTGATGCTGCTTCCGCCGCTTACGTATAAAAACGCATTGTTGGTCGTGCTAAATCTTCGCGAATAACTTCCAACTACTCGCAGTTTGTTTTCAGAAAAGCCATAGTCAAATTTTGTGCCTATTCTAGTAAACGTTCGTTTATCTTCATCACGTTGTAGATAACTTAAACCAACTTGAGTTTTCCAACCTTGAACCGTATTAAATGATGTAGACAACAATGGACCTTCGTAATTTATAGACCATTTTTTAAAGGAATTTCGGTAAGTATATCCCGATAGTACATCAGAAAATTTAAATTTATTTCGTTTGTTATCAATGGAATCTAAATAAACCTCAGATTTTTTTTTGGTCTGAAGTGCATCTTTTTTTACATAATCGGTTGTTTCCTCATTGGTTAGTGGCACAGGTCGAATAGTTTCCCAGAAAGCATCTTCTTTTTTATTGGCATTTTCTTCAAATTTCAAAACTTCGGCGGTAAAAGTTTTCTTTTCAAATTTTGCAGGAAATTCAAAATTAGAATAAACATAAGTAAAATTTCCCGAAATATTTATTCCGAACATTCCAGCATCAAAATCTAAGGTCTGCGTGTTTTTTGCCCAAATTTTATTGATATTATTGAAGCTAAAACTTTGTTTAAGAGTCAATGTATTAAGAGCAGGATTTTGAATTTGGCTTCCTCCAACTTTCAAATCCACAGCATAAATAGCGTACGATTCATCGACGATGTAAATGTAACCTTCCATAGCTGGTTCTGAACTTCTTTTTGGAGTAACTTTAATTTTATTGATAACTTTATTGTTTTCATCTGCAAACGAACCCTCAAACTTGTATTTGTAGTAATTAAAGGCATTGTCTGCAATAGGTGAAATTACTTTGGAATTAAAGTCTAATGTATTATCATAAAAATCGAAGTTGGCTTGGGCGGCGTTATTAAAACTAAAGCCATTGTCATTTCCGCTTACTTTGGATGCAATGATAACCTCTTTCAATTTATCAGGCTTTTGAAAGGTAATTTTTGAAACCGTTTCAGATAAATATAAAATCCCGCTTCGAGTGGAGTCTATTATTTCGTCAAAAAAATCGAGCTTTTGACCCATTATTGTTTTGGGTAAATTTTTAACTCTAAAAATACCTCTTGAATAAAAATCCGCCGTATATTTCGCAGTTTTTTCTGAATTACTTTTTCTATTTGCGATGGCATTTTTAATTATTTCAATAGCTGGATTTACTTTTGGGTCAATAACTACTTCGTTTAATTGAATTTCTTCTTCAACTAATTGAACATCGACCACCGTTGGGAATTTTTCTTCTTCAACAACTTTTTTCTCAGTTTTATAACCTAGATATTGGTATAAAATAACGTGTTTACCAGGAGTTCTGACATTTAATTCATATTTGCCTTGCTCGTTGGAGGTTGTGCTAGTATAAGTATTTTGAAGGTAAATGTTTACAAATGGCATCGGATTTCCTTTAGTGTCGGTTATGGTACCTTTTATTTGTGCAAAACTGCAAACCGATAAAAAGAAGAGTAAAAATAAAGTAATTTTTTTCATGTTGTATGGGTTTTAATATATAGACGAGTATTGACTGGAAATGGTTGTATCAAATTGAAATGACATTTTTTTGATTTTTTAATTTTCTCAATTTTGTGTTTTTAAAAATAAGTTTTCAGTGTAATAAAAAACTATGTAAAGCTAATTCATAACTCTTCAATCCAAAACCTATAATAAGGCCTTTTGCATTAGGTGAGATAAAAGAATGATGCCTAAATTCTTCTCTTGAAAAAGTATTAGAAATATGAACTTCAATAGTTGGTGTTGTAATCGCTTTAACTGCGTCGCCAATTCCGATTGATGTATGAGTATAGGCAGCTGCATTTAAAATTATCCCATCATAAGAAAAACCTACTTCTTGAATTTTAGAAATTAGTTCTCCTTCAATATTACTTTGAAAATAATCTAGTTCGATAGAAGGATACTTTCGTGTAAGTTGTTGAAAATAATCTTCAAAAGTTTGATTTCCATATAAATCTGGTTCTCGCTTTCCTAGTAAGTTTAAGTTTGGACCATTAATTATTATAATTTTCATTTGGAATGTGTTTTTGTAAAATTAAAAAAACCGCTCTTATAAAAAAGTGGTTTTATAAAAGTTTATGATTTTATTTTAAAAAAGATATCCTAACGATGCTTGAAGCACTGTATTTTTAATATTTGCATCTCTTTTAGGTTCTGTCAGTCCTAGTCCATATCTTCCTTGAACGAAAAAATGTTTGCCTAATTTATAACTTAAACCAGCAGCAACAGCAAAGTCAAATGTATTTGAATCACCAGCTTGAACATTATTTCGTTCATTCAAAAGGAATGAAAATTGTGGACCAAGTTCTAAACTTAGATTTCGGTCTAAATAAAACTTAGCTAAAACGGGTATTGAAACATAACCTAACTCATTTGTGAATTGTTGTCCTAATTCATCAATTTCTGCACCTTGCATTGAGTATAGTAGTTCTGGTTGTAAAGAAAAATTTTTAAACACTTTCAATTCTGAAACTAATCCGGCATGAAAACTGGTTATAGTACTTGTGCTGATGTCAGAGCCAGAATAGTTAGCTAAATTGATGCCAGCTTTTAAACCAAACTTCAAACTTTGCGATTGTACCAATGATGTCGAAGTTAAAATGATAATTAGTAATAAATAAATTATTTTTTTCATAATATATAAAGTAAAGTTTAATAGATAACAGTTAAGTAACAAATATATTGTTATTTTTATACTTTGTTAACAACTTTGTTGATAAGTACAATTGTTTTGTTGCTTGTGGTTTTTTTTAGTTTTTAACTTTGAATTATTAATTTTAAACAATTTAAACATGAAAAAAATTATTTTAACAGTAGCTGCGATATTCGCTTTCGGTATTACCAGTGCACAAGAGACTAAATTTGGCGTTAAAGCTGGTTTTACATCACAAACTGCAAAAGTTTCTACAGGATTCGGAACAGTATCTGGTTCAGCTTCAGGTTTCTACGTTGGTGGTTTTGCTGATATTGGAGTTTCAGATAAGTTTCATTTTCAACCAGAGTTATTGTATTCTGGAGTTTCAGGAAGCAATACAATTGTTATTCCTTTATTAGGAAAATATAGTTTTGCTGAAAAATTTAATGTACTGTTTGGTCCTGGATTAAATTATTCTCTGGATGCTTTAGCAGATGAGTTTTCAGTAAGTGCTGATATCGGAGTTAGCTATGATATTGATGAAAAATTTTTAGTTGATGCTAGATATGATATCGGTTTAACAGGAGATGCTAAACTTAACGGATTGTTTATTGGAGCTGGATATAGATTCTAATCTAAATAATCATATTATCAAAACCATCTGGGAAATCAGGTGGTTTTTTTTTTTAAAGTGCTACATTTGTTTACATGAATTGGAATTCTTTTTTAAAAAGTTATCAGTCGTATTTAAAAATTGAAAGAGGTTTATCGCAAAATACTATCGATAATTATTCTTTTGATATTGAGCGGCTTTGTCTTTTTTTAGATCAAAATTCAATTTCAATATCGCCAATCAAAATCTCAGAAGAAACTATTCAACAGTTTATATATGCGGTTTCTAAAGAAGTTAATGCTCGTTCTCAGGCGAGAATAATTTCTGGTTTAAAGAGTTTTTTTTCGTACCTTATCTTTGAAGACTACAGAAAAGATTCACCAATGGAACTTATCGAAGCGCCACGATTAGGCAGAAAATTACCCGATACACTTTCAATTGCTGATATTGATACTTTAATCGCTGCGATTGATTTATCTAAACCTGAGGGAGAACGCAATCGTGCTATGATCGAAACTTTATACGGTTGTGGCCTGCGTGTTTCTGAATTAGTGAATCTTAAAATTTCCGATTTATTTTTTGAAGAAAGTTTTATAAAAATTACTGGAAAAGGAAATAAACAAAGATTTGTACCCATTAGCGATGTGACTCAAAAGTATATTTTTTTGTATAAAAATCAAGTTAGAAGGTTTCAGGATATTCAAAAAGGACATGAAGATACTTTGTTTTTAAATAGGAGAGGTCGGCAATTAACTCGGGCGATGGTCTTTACTATAATTAAAGATTTGGCCGAAAAAATCAATCTTAATAAAGCAATAAGTCCGCATACTTTTAGACATTCTTTTGCAACGCATTTATTAGAAAATGGTGCCGATTTGAGAGCAATACAGATGATGTTAGGACACGAATCTATAACTACTACCGAGATTTATGTGCACTTAGATCGTAAGCATTTAACGCAAATTATGATTTCTTTTCATCCTCGAAAATAATTTATTGTAATTAAAAATGCCCCTAAAAAGTGTTTAATCTTTTGGGGCATTTCATGATTAGATTATTTTGCTATTTTAATTTGGTCTTATTTGGCAATATTAACAGCTCTTGTTTCTCTAATTACAGTTATTTTTACTTGACCTGGATAGGTCATTTCTGTTTGAATTTTTTGTGAAATTTCAAAAGAAAGGTTTGAAGCCATATCGTCAGACACTTTTTCACTTTCTACAATTACTCGCAGTTCACGACCAGCCTGAATTGCGTATGCACTTTTAACACCATTGAATCCGAATGCAATTTCTTCTAAATCTTTTAATCTTTGAATATACGAATCAAGTACTTGTCTTCTGGCTCCCGGTCTTGCTCCAGAAATTGCGTCACAAACTTGAATTATCGGTGATATTAAATATTTCATTTCAATTTCATCATGGTGTGCACCAATTGCATTGCAAACTTCCTCTTTTTCACCAAATTTTTCAGCCCATTGCATACCCAATAATGCGTGAGGTAAATCACTTTCTGCATCAGGTACTTTACCAATGTCATGAAGTAATCCCGCACGTTTAGCTAATTTTACGTTCAATCCGAGTTCAGCAGCCATTATTCCACATAATTTTGCTACCTCGCGCGAGTGTTGTAATAAATTTTGACCATAAGAAGAACGATATTTCATTCGCCCTACAACTTTAATAAGTTCTGGGTGCAAACCATGAATTCCTAAATCAATAACAGTTCTTTTTCCAACTTCAATAATTTCATCATCAATTTGTTTTGTTGTTTTGGCAACAACCTCTTCAATTCTTGCTGGGTGAATTCTTCCGTCGGTAACTAATTTATGCAATGATAAGCGCGCAATTTCTCTTCTCACGGGATCAAAACATGATAAAATTATTGCTTCTGGCGTATCATCAACAATAATTTCGACGCCTGTTGCAGCCTCTAGAGCACGAATATTACGACCTTCTCTACCAATGATTCTACCTTTTACATCATCAGATTCAATGTTGAATACTGAAACGCAATTTTCTACAGCCTCCTCAGTTCCAACGCGTTGAATGGTATTTATAATAACCTTTTTAGCTTCTTGTGCTGCGGTAAGTTTTGCTTCTTCAATAGTTTCTTGAATGTGAGCCATTGCTTTAGTTTTTGCTTCGGCTTTGAGGCTTTCAACTAATTGTTCTTTAGCTTCATCAGCAGAAAGTCCAGAAATTACCTCCAGTTGTTCGACCTGACTTTTGTGCATCTTTTCAACCTCTTGATGCTTCTTTTCAAGCATTTCAATTTTTGAAGTGTATTCATTTGTTTTTGTCTCAAAGTCATCATTTATCTTTTTAGCCTTTGCTAATTCACTAGATACTTGAGACTCTTTATCTCTAATTCTTTTTTCAACTTCAGCCATTTTTTTGTCTTTGGCTAAAATTTCTTTCTCGTGTTCCGATTTTAATTCAAGAAATCGTTCTTTTGCTTGTAAAAGCTTGTCCTTTTTTGTGTTTTCTGCTTCTAGGTTGGCATCTTTCAAAATTGAAGCGGCTTCTTTTTTAGCATTTTTGATAAGATTAGAAACATTGCTTTTTTCGAGCATTTTTGCGATTGCAAATCCTCCAGCAACTCCAACGATTAACCCGATAATTATTGATAATATGTCCATGGTTTGTGTAAAAAAATTAGTGTATAAAAAAACCTACATTAGTAGCTTGTATAAACTCGTAAGGACAAGTTTTGAGTTAACTCACTGTTCAAGTTTCCTACGCTAGGCAGGCATACTTTAGTAGTGACGATTTACTCATTTTAATTTGTTAGTGTTGAGTTTACCAATTTTGAACTAATGTAGGCAGTATTTTTTAGTTTATTTGTAAGAACGTTTTTTAATATTATTTGTTGAGATAATCGTCTAATAAATTAGATAAATTCGTTAATTTTTCGATTGATTCTGTTCCATCGATAGCGTTATCAACTTTTTTCTGCTCTAATTGAGAAGCAAATTGTAAAGCACACATGGCTAAAACATCTTGCTTGTCTCTCACAGCATAACTTTCTTCAAACTGCTTAATCATTAAATCTATTTTTTTTGAAGCACTTCTAAGTCCTTCCTCTTGAGACATGTCAACCGTTAACGGATATACTCTGTCTGCAATATTTAATTTAATTTTAAGCTTTTCATCCATACTTTCAATCTGATAGCTGAGCTACGCAGTAATCAATTTCGCGAATTAATGTATTTATTTTAAGCTTCGTATCTCTTTTAAAATCTTCACTGCCTAGTAATGTATTTGCTATTTTCAGCGAATCGAAATCTTTTTGTAAAGTTTCTAATGCTGTATTCTTATTTTGAATAAAATCTATTGAAACAGTCAATTTCTCTTGCAAAACTTGATTTTTTTGTTCTAAATCGTTTATCTTTTTAAACAACTTATGAATTTTAGTTTCAAGAGAATCAATTATTTCTACAATTTCACCCATCGTTGAGGCTATTCATTACTTAATCCTACAAATTTATAATTACTATTCTATTAAAGCAATATTTTTTGTTAAAATGTGTAATATTTTTTTTTATTTGAATTAAGGTATTGATATTCAAATATTTAATAATGTGTAAAAGAATTTTTTATTTGTTTAAAGTTTTTTTCTATTTTAGCGCAAAACCTAATCAATATGAAATATTGGACCTTTTTTCTTTTTTGCGTAGTTTATTCTAACGCTCAAAATCAGTATCCTAAAGATTATTTTAGATCGCCGCTGGATATTCCGATGCAATTATCTGGAAATTTTGGTGAATTGCGGCCAAATCATTTTCATGCAGGTTTTGATTTTAAAACTAATAAACGAGAAGGTTTGAATGTTTATGCCGTTGCCGATGGATATGTTTCTAGAATAAAAGTTTCAAATGTTGGGTACGGTAAAGCTTTATACGTTACTCATCCAAATGGTTTTACTTCTGTTTATGGTCATTTAAAAAAAGCTGTAGGAGTCATTGAGGATAAAATAAATGATGTACAAAATAAAGAGAAAGCTTATGAAGTTGAAATTTATCTTAAACCTAGTGATTTGGTTGTAAAAAAAGGTGAAATAATCGCTTTGTCTGGCAATACTGGTGGTTCTGAAGGACCACATTTACATTTTGAATTTAGAGATTCTGCAACAGAAAAGATTATAAATCCAATGTTATTTGGTTATGATAAGTTGGTACCTGATACCAAAAAGCCAATTATTTCTGCATTGGTTGTTTATCCTATTGATGAAAATGCAGTAGTTAATCAATCGGCACGGCCTTTAAATTTGAACTTGTCGTTGCAAGCAGATGGTACTTATCTTTCTGAAAAAGTTTATGCAAATGGTAGAATTGGTTTCGGAATAAATAGTCATGACATCGATAATGTTTCATTTAATAACAACGGAACTTATAAAACACAGTTGATCTCAAAAGGAAAATCAGTTTTTGGGTATGAATATGATGTAATGGTTTTCGACGAATCGAGATATATTAATAATTTTATTGACTACAGTCGATATAAAAAATCGCATCAACGCATTCAAAAATTATTTTTTTATAATTACTATCCTTTAAGTAATATAAAAAATCATGTCGATAATGGTATTTTTGAGATTACACCCAATTTTACGCAAACACTTCGTTTAGAGGTAGCAGATTTTAACAATAATAAAACTATAATTTTGATTCCGATTGAATATTCATCTAAAAAAGCAACAATTCCTGCCGAACAAAAAACAACCCCTTATTTAATAAAACACAATAGGGAAGCCAATTTTGAAAAGGAAAACATTTCTGTTTATTTTCCCGAAAATACTTTTTATGAAGATTTTTATATAAATTTTGATGTAAAAAATAATGTGTTGTACTTGCATGAAGATTTTGTGCCAGCGCACAGTAATTTTACGATTTCTTTCGAGGATACTAAATCTACCGAAGAGGAAAAAAAGAAAATGTTTATTGCAGCAATAAAGGGTAATAAAATGAGTTATATATCAACAAAATTATCAGGAAATACTTTTATTTGCAAAACAAAAACTTTAGGAGTATTTGGACTTGCTAAAGATGATGTAGCACCAGTAATTAATATTGCTAAAAGCATTGAAAATAAATGGCTTAGCAATCAAAAAAGTATTAATTTAACCATTTCAGATGATTTGTCAGGGATTAAATCATTTGATGGATATTTAAACGATAAATGGGTTTTGTTTGAATATGAATCAAAATCAAAAAGAATTACACATACTTTCAACGACGAATTGTTGTTGGAAGGCGCAAACAAATTGAAGGTTGTAGTTACAGATAATGTTGGGAATTCTTCTATCTTTGAAACGCAATTTAACAGAAGTCAAAAAAAATAAAGTCATTTGAAAACAGCACATAAAGTATATATTATCTTTTTTTTAGTAATCAATTTTTTATCTTTTGCTCAAAATGCTAGGGTTAAAGGCGTCATTTTAGATGAAAATGATAAACCTCTAGAAGGAGTAAATATTAGCTATCAGTCCAAATCTGCAATTACCGATGCAACTGGTTTTTATAGCATAAATGTGCCTGCAAATCAAAAAATTATTTTGGTTTTCACCCATGTTACTATGAAGCAATCAACACTCACAATTCCGAGTTTGAAACCAAATGAAGATTATGAATTTAACCCAATTTTAAACAGTACAGCCGAACAACTGGGAGATGTTATAGTTGTTAATAATAAAAAACGTGTGCAAGGAATTATTTCTATCGAGCCCGAAGTAATAAGAAAAATTCCCGGCGCAAATGCCGGTGTAGAAAACATTTTGAAATTATTAGGAGGCGTAAATTCTAATAGTGATTTAAGTACACAATATGCTGTAAGAGGTGGAAATTATGATGAAAATTTGGTTTATGTAAATGAAATTGAAATTTACCGCCCTTTTCTTGTAAGGTCGGGCCAACAAGAAGGTTTAAGTTTTACAAATTCAGATTTAATTCAAAATGTAGATTTTTCAGCAGGTGGATTTCAGGCAAAATATGGTGATAAAATGTCGTCTGTTTTAGATATTACTTACAGAAAACCCACAAAATTTGGTGCATCGCTTGAAGCAAGTTTTCTAGGTGGAAGTATGTCGGTTGAAGGCGCTTCAAAAAATCAAAAATGGAATTATTTAACTGGTGTTCGTTATCGTGACAACTCACTTTTGGTAAATAGTCAAGAAACTCAAACCAATTTTAGACCGACATTTGCCGATATTCAAACTAGTATTAATTACAATGCAAATACCAAATGGCAATGGAGTTTTCTTGGAAATATATCTCAAAATAGGTACAACTATCAACCTCTCACAAGGCAAACTAATTTTGGAACTTTTAACGAACCTATTGCACTACTAGTTCGTTATGAAGGACAAGAGGATGATCGTTATAAAACTATTTTTGGAGCAATAAAATCAACTTTTTTAGCTAACGAAAGCAATACATATAAATTTATTACATCGCTTTATCATACACAAGAGCAAGAATATTTTGATATAGACGCTTATTATAGTTTGGGTGAAATAGATGCTAATTTAGGTTCAGAAACTTTCGGTGATGTTACTTTTTCGAGAGGAATTGGGTCGCAGTTAACTCATGCGAGAAATAATTTAGATGCACTTATTTTTAACGCTGAAGTAAAAGGAAGTCATAATTTTGATAAAAAATTTCAAATCGATTGGGGAGCAAAGTATACTCGTGAAAGTATTAGGGATAGAATTGTTGAATGGGAAGTTATAGATTCGGCTGGTTTTTCATTAAATAATCCTATTCTTGATTTACCAGTAAATAATCAACCTTATGATTCTTATGTAGGGCCCTTGGTTCCTTACCAAAACGTTAGAGCTGTCAATTTTGTTGATATAGATAGATTTTCTGCATTTGCACAATGGAATACTAAAACTACTCTTGGCGAAAATCAATTATGGATCAATGCAGGAGTTCGTTCTCACAGTTGGATGGTTTCTGGTACGGATATTGTTGGTTCAAAAATGCAAACTGTTGTAAGTCCGAGGGTGCAATTATCGCTAAAACCCAATTGGGGACATGATATGATATTTAGATTTTCATCTGGATTTTATTATCAACCCCCATTTTATAGAGAACTAAGAGATTTGGCAGGTGCAGTGCAACCTAATGTAAAAGCCCAACAGTCCATTCATTTTGTATTGAGTAACGATTACAGTTTTAAGCTATGGAATCGACCTTTTAAATTGGTTTCGGAAGCTTTTTATAAAGATATGCAAGATGTAAATACCTATACGTTAGAAAATGTTAGAATACGTTATCGCGCAAATAATGATGCAGTTGCGTATGCCTACGGATTTGATTGCAGAATAAACGGAGAGTTTGTTCCCGGAACAGAATCTTGGTTTACTTTTGGATATTTAAAAACTGAGGAAAACCAAGATAATAGGGGATTTATTGAGCGCCCAACAGATCAACGTTTAAAGTTTGGGATACTTTTTCAAGACTATATGCCAAATTTACCAAATTTTAAAATGTACTTAAACTTGGTTTACAACTCTGGGCTTCCTGGTGGTTCCCCGTCTTATGCAGATGTTTATCAGTATCAAAGTCGTTTAAGAGACTACAGAAGAGCTGATATCGGATTTTCATACGTGTTAACCGAGAAGAATAATGAGCGCTCTGCCGATCACTGGTTAAAAAAGTTTAAAGACTTATCTCTTGGTTTAGAAGTTTTTAACTTGTTCAACAACCAAAATGCAATAACCAATACTTGGGTTAGAGATGCTTCAAGCAAGGTCCAGTATGGTATTCCAAATTTTATGACTACTAGAGTTTTTAACATAAAACTTACAGCAAAGTTGTAGAATTTTCATTATTTTTGATGTATAAATCTATTTTATTGATTAGTCTAATTAATAGTTTAAACATTCATCAGTAAAAGCTAAAAACATAAAATAGCTGCAAGTAAATTAAATTTTAAATATATGAAAATCTTTTCCAAATATATTGCACTTTCATTAGCAGTTTTACTATTAAGTTGTAAAGAAGATAAAGCTACACCAAAAGTAACTTATGACAAAACCATTTTACCAAGAAGTGAATCTGTTGTGGCAGAAAGTAAAATTCTTGTCGCGGATTTGCCTGTTCAAATGGTGGGAACAAATTATTTATTATATCCAATAGGTGAATTCAGCGTTTCTGATAAAAATTCGAGCAAATATTCTGGTTTAGAGCGAAGCAGTTTTACAGTATCTAATGCTAGCGAAAATGAGATTACGGGTTACTTAAGCAATTTTAAGTTTCAGTTGATTGGTTCCGATTCGCTAAAGGTTTTGACCGATAAACCAATATTAATTGAGCGCGTAACTTACTTAAAGTCAATTGCAGAGAAAACAAAAAAGCAATTTTTAGTTTATATTCTTGAGGATATGGATTCTAATAAGGACGGAAAATTAGATAGTAATGACATAAGAGATTTGTATATAAGCGATATTTCTGGAGAAAATTTTACGAAACTTTCTAAGGATTTTCATGAATTGATTGATTGGAATGTAATCGATTCTCAAAATAGATTGTATTTTAGAACCATTGAAGACATCAATAAAAACGGAGCTTTCGATAAAGATGATAAAGTACATTATCAATATGTAGATTTAATAAGTAAAGAATTGAAAGTGGTACAATATACAATTGTCAATCAATAATTTTTTATATTAACAGAGCCATTGTATAATTTTTAAAATCAAATTTTAAGATAAAGTTCAATTTACTTATTTTACTGCTGTTGAGTTATTGCTTGCTATTTACAATGAAAATAATGATGGTAACGGTCAAATTTCAATTGTAGTAAAATTGAAAATTTTTAAAATTTAAAGATATTAAATCTGTTAATCATTTGAATGAGATTAAGTTATATATTAAGGCTGCTTGTCCTGATTATATAAAGTTTGCAAGCAATGGTATTTTTGATGAAGTAGAAAAAGATGACAATATTAAATTTGCATTCTATTGCACTTATGTATTGAATAACTCGACAATTATTAAAAACTTTGGCAGTGATACAGGTTTTGTTTCGGTATTGAGATTTTTCCTTAGTGATTGAACGAATGTTATATAGGGGTTATTATGCAGTATCGAGCTGTAACTAAGTATATAAAAATACTATAATGTAAAGTAATGTTGTCGATACATATGGTTTTAAGAATCATTTGCGTTTAAAACTTTTTTAGAATAAAATTTTTATTACAAATGTCATTACCGTAACAATAATTTTTAAAATTAAGTTGATCATCTTGCTAAGATTTAATTTATCTAGTAAAAATAGTTAATATTTCTTTACAATTATATTTTTAGTATTAAAAAGTTTTACTTTTAAATTAAAATATCACTTTCCAAATCCGATTTTTCAATTTCAAAATCAAAACCTAGTTTATCTACTAATTCAATTACCAATTTTTTATACCAGTTCTCAGATTTGGGATGAATATAGATTTTTTCAATTAGTTGATTAATATCGACTTCCATTTTTATTCCATCATTTATTTTTATTTCGTATTGAGATAAATCTGAAATGATTCTAACTTCGCGTTCATACTGAAAACTTTTACGTTTGAATAGAAACGGAAAAAATGTATCGTCAAAGGGGATGTACTCTTTTTTGTAATCAATATAATTTACCTCACCAATATATTGTTTAAAATTTTTTTCAACTTTCAAAGCTTTTTGTAAGCGTCCGATAGTAGACTGAATAGCTAAACCTTCACTATTTTGAGTGAAAATTTGCCACATTGCAAAGGACTCATATTCGTTGCTATGCCAACTGCTGATGACTACTTTTTCACGATGTGATTTGTAATATTTAAGGAACTCTGGATTGTTTTCTGAAAGTTTTTTAATTTCTTCATAGGTGGGTTCGCTAAAGGTTCCTTCATATTGGTCTTCAAATTTATCTGATCTTGACATGAATAATTTTCTGGACAATAACAGATCTAAAAACTTTGATAAATCCAAATACTTCCAAACAATTGTATCTGGATTTTCTGGTAACGAAATATTGTGATTGGTAAAATACATTTAAAATCGTTTAGAAAATTTTATGGAATATTGTCCAACATAAATGGCAAGAAGGAGACAAACCACAACAAATTTAAGAAGATATTCTTTAATTATTTGTTTATCAATGACATAATTTTATGTAATAGTAACTGAAACAAAAATTATAATAAATAAGTCAATAAAATATTCTCGTTTTATGTTTACTAGTTTTTTAATTATTCAAAGCTTTGCATCATTACCAATTTAGAATACATTCCATTTTTAGCCAATAGTTCGTCGTGTGTTCCTTGTTCTACAATTTCGCCTTTTTGCATAACCACAATTTTATCTGCCTTTTGGATGGTAGACAGTCGATGAGCAATAACTATAGAAGTTCTGTTTTGCATCATATTTTCTAATGCTATTTGAACCATTTTTTCACTTTCTGTATCTAACGCTGAAGTAGCTTCATCCAATATCATAATAGGTGGATTTTTTAAAACTGCTCTTGCAATAGAAATTCGTTGTTTCTGTCCACCCGATAATTTTCCTCCAGCATCACCAATGTTAGTATCAAAACTATTCGGCAGTTCACTAACAAATTCATAAGCATTTGCGATTTTTAAAGCATCTATAATTTCAGCATCTGTTGCTTCTGGTTTTCCTATTAAAATATTGTTTTTTATAGTATCATTAAATAGAATAGAGTCTTGCGTTACTAATCCCATTAGACTTCTTAATGAATGTATATTCCAATTTTTAATATCTGTACCGTCAATTTTAATACTGCCTTCATTTACATCATAAAAACGAGTAAGTAAATTTGCAATAGTACTTTTTCCAGAACCAGATTGTCCCACTAAAGCAATAGTTTTTCCTTTTGGTATTTCTATAGAAAAGTTTTTGAGAACATTTTCTTGTTCATAGGCAAAGTTTACATTTGAGATTGAAATAGCAGTATCAAATGTTTGTTTTTTTATTCCGTTTTCATCAGTAATTATTACATTGTCTTGTTCAATTAAATCAAAAACTCTTTCTGCAGCAGCTAAACCACTTTTTACCTGATAAGAAGCACGTGATATAAGTTTGGCAGGTTGTAATATTGTATATGCTAGTGCTATATAAGAAATAAATGCCGTATTACTTAATGTTTGTTCTTCCAAAACTAAGTATCCACCATACCACAATAAAACCGCAATAGTAACAATGCCTAAAAATTCACTTAAAGGCGTTGCTAAATTATTTTTATTAGCAATCGAAGTTGTGATTTTAAATAATCTATTAATAGATGTATTAAATTTATGAATAAACTGATTCTCAGCATTAAAACCCTTAACAACTTTTAAACCTGTTAAAGTTTCATCTAACACAGAAATATAAACCCCATTTTCTTGCTGTGCTAATGTCGATTTTTCTCTTAAATTTTTTCCCACTTTAGAGATTATTAATCCAGAAATTGGAATAAATACAAAAACGAACAAAGTTAGTTCTACGCTTATTAAAAACATAGCTACTACAGAAAAAATTATGGTTAAAGGTTCTCGAACTATTAGTTCTAATATTTGAAAAAATGAATTTTGAACTTCTCCAACATCGCCAAGCATTTTGGTCATTACATCTCCTTTTCTTTGATCAGAATAATATGAAACTGGTAAATGAATTATTTTTTCATACAACTTTTTTCTAATATCTCTTAAAACTCCATTTCGTAAAACTGTTACATGAATAGAGGCTAAATAATTAAATAAATTTTTTAATAAAGCAGTAACAATTACAATTCCAATTACGAATAACAGGGCTTTTTGAACGCCATGTTCGTTAGAAATTTCGGTTAATTTGAAATTATAAAATTCAACAACATAATTTTTAATACTAGAAAACCCTGTATAGATTGGTTTAGTTGTCACTCTTTCACTTTGGCTGAAAAGTACATCCAAAGTAGGCATTATAGATACCATCAAAAGCGTAGAAAATAGAGCATAAAACACATTAAAACATACATTAAAAATGATGTTTTTTTTATACTCAAGCGCAAAAGGAATTATTTTTTTTAAATTTTTGTCCATTATTTAAGTTGCATTGAAGCAATTATGTTTTTTATTTTATTATCCAATTCTAATTCAATTTCTTTTGCATTTTCAACAGCATTTAATGGAGTGTTTACACTGAAGTAAAACTTAATTTTTGGTTCTGTTCCACTCGGACGAGCACAAATTTTAGAGCCATCTTCTAAATAATAGATTAGTACATTAGATTTTGGAATTGAAATCGATTCAATCTCTTGAGTGAACATATTTTTGGAAGTCGAATTTTCATAATCTTCAATACAAACCACACGTTGACCATTAATCTCACTCATCGGATTCTCGCGTAAATCAATCATCATTTGATTAATTTCTTGCATTCCTGAAATACCTTTTTTGGTTAACGAAATCAAATGCTCTTTGTAAAAACCAAAATCAACGTATAAATTTAATAACTCTTTATATAGTGTACTTCCCGCAGCCTTGGCTTGCGCAGCAATTTCGCAAACTAGTAAACAAGCGCCAACAGCATCTTTATCACGAACAGCATCGCCAACCATGAATCCGAAGCTTTCTTCTCCACCACCAATAAATGTTAGTTCTGGGAAGTCTTTTATAAATTTCGCAATCCATTTGAAACCAGTTAATCCAACTTTACATTCCACATTGTATCCAGATGCTAATTCTAACATCATTGGAGTTGAAACAATAGTTGAACCAATAAATTGTTTTCCGTCAATTTTTCCAGCTCGTTTCCATTGTTCTAGCAAGAAAGCTGTCATGACAACCATAGTTTGATTACCATTTAACAATATCATTTTACCATCAGTATCACGAACAGCAACACCCAATCTGTCAGAATCAGGATCGGTACCAATTACAATATCGCCACCAATTTTATCTGCTAATTCCAATGCCATTGTTAATGCTTCTGGTTCTTCAGGATTTGGAGATTTCACAGTTGGAAAATCACCGTTGGGAACCTCTTGTTCTGCAACAATATTCACATCAGTATAACCAGCTTTTGCTAAAACTCCCGGAATTGCTTTTATTGAAGTTCCGTGAAGTGAAGTATAAACAATTTTTAAATTTTCTTTTGCTGCTGCTGGTGTATTGAAACTTGCATTTTCAACAGTAGATTTTGCAAAAGCTTCATCTATAGCAACATCAATGTATTCAATAAGATCTTCGTTAGCTTCAAATTTAATCTCGCTATAATTTAATGCTTCGATAACCTCTATAATTTCTTTGTCTTGTGGTGGAACTAACTGCCCACCATCTTGCCAATATACTTTGTATCCATTATATTCTGGTGGATTGTGAGAAGCCGTAAGTACGATTCCTGCATGGCAATTCAAATATTTTAAAGCAAAAGACAATTCTGGAGTTGGACGCATATCAGAAAATAGATAGACATGTATTCCATTTGCCGAAAAAACATCGGCAACAACTTTTGCCAAAGTATCACTATTATGACGGCAATCGTAAGCGATAGCGACTTTTAATTGTTCTCCAGGAAATGATTTTATCATATAATTGGATAAACCTTGTGTGTTTTTTCCAAGTGTATATTTGTTGATTCTATTGGTTCCAACACCCATAATACCTCGCATTCCGCCAGTTCCAAATTCAAGATTTTTAAAAAAACTTTCTTCTAAATCTTTAGGAGAAGTTGTCATCATTTCTTTGATATCTTCTTGCGTTTGATTGTCAAATGTTGGTGTTAACCACTCGTTTACTTTGTCTAAAATAGTTTGTTCTATTTGCATAATCTTATTTTTTAAAACCTATTTTGGTTCGCTCTGTTTCATTTTTAGTAGCATCTTTTTCAACTAAATAATTCAGAACATTATATATTTCAGGTAATTGACCTTCTATTTCATTAATTTTATTTTGTAGTTCAGTATAATTCAATGCAAACTGTCGGATTGTTACGAAAGTTCGCATAATAGAGATGTTAATTTCTATTGCTTTATCACTTTTAATACACTAGAAAACATAGCAACACCTTGTTCTGTGAAAGCGAATGGTAGCGATCCACCAAAATAGCTTTTAGATGGTATCACAGATTGTGATACCAAGTCATTTATTTCATTTTCGGTTAGAGCAAACATAAAATCTGAAGGAAATCTTAAAGCATTTCTTTTAACAGATTGTTTTAAAACAGGTGTTTCAATTTCGTAAAACGCTGCTAAATCATAATCTAGCATTACTTTTTGATTTCTAATTTCATGTATTTTTTTTGTGATAATTTCTAATTCTTTCATGGCGTATAGTTTTATTTTGGTTTATAAATTTATTTTTGAGGCAATTTTATAACGTTCTTCGTTGTTTTTTGTGCGAAGAATGATTTCACCTAAAAATCCAGCTAAAAATAATTGAGTTCCAATAATCATTGAAGTTAATGCAATATAAAATAGTGGATTACTCGTTACTAGAATGGTATCAAATCCAGAGTAAAGTTTTATAAGTTTTATAGTAATGATGAATCCGGTTGCTAAAAAACCAATAATGAACATTAAAACTCCAGCAGCTCCAAACAAGTGCATTGGACGTTTTCCGTAGCGAGATAAAAACCAAATCGTAATTAAATCAAGAAAACCATTAACAAAACGACTCATTCCAAATTTAGATTCGCCGTATTTTCGTGCTTGATGAATAACTACTTTTTCGCCAATTTTTCCAAAGCCAGCATTTTTTGCTAAAACTGGGATATATCGATGCATTTCGCCCGAAACTTCAATGTTTTTGATAACCACATTTTTGTATGCCTTCAAGCCGCAATTAAAATCGTTCAAATAAACACCAGAAGTTTTTCTAGCTGCCCAGTTGAATAATTTAGAAGGTAAATTTTTAGTAACAGCATTATCATAACGTTTCTTTTTCCAGCCAGAAACTAAGTCGAAATTCTGTTCAGTAATCATTTTAAACAAACCGGGAATTTCATCTGGACTATCTTGCAAATCGGCATCCATCGTAATAATTACATCACCTTGCGCTTTTGCAAAACCTGCATGAAGTGCTTGCGATTTTCCGAAATTTCTTAGAAAACGTATTCCTTTTACACAAGGATTTTCTTTAGATAAATTTGCAATAGTTTGCCAAGAATCATCAGTACTTCCATCATCTATAAATAGAATTTCATAAGAGTAATTATGTTCGTTCATGACTTTTAAAATCCATGAATGCAATTCGGGCAACGAATCTTGTTCGTTCAACAATGGGATAACTATGGATAAATTCATTAAAAACCTTGATTGGTGCTTTTAGTTTTAAAAATAGCAGCAAGTATAAGTCCAAAAATGCTACTTAATGAAAGTGAAATAAACAGACCTTTAATTTGCTCTGTAATTCCAAATTGATCTTGATTTTCCATTTTTTCTAATGCTTCTTGCATAACTTCTTTCGGAGTGTTAAATCGTTCCATAACCTCCATAGAAAATCTAATTGTTAGTTCTTTTATAGTTTCTTTCGCATTAACGTCAATAAAATTAAATAAAACTATATTAAATAAAACAGAAATTACTATAGCAATAAGAGTGTAAATAAAGTATGTAGTAAATGCATTTTTAAAATTAAAATGTTCTTTTACTTCTTTCTTTGTTTTTAGCATTAACATTATAGATAGTGATAAACTAATTCCTATCATGATGAGACCTAACCACCATTTTGTAAAAAATTCAAGATTAGTTGCATAAACTGCAGTTGTTATTAAAACAGAAATAAAACCAGATATCAATCCAAAATTGACACCATTTTTCTTAACTATTTCATTCATAATTTTATTGGTTTAAATTAGTTTACAAATATAGTAATTATCGAATGAAAGTAATAAAAAATAAATTTTATGAAAATAGTAAAAAAACAAACTTAAATCTTTGAATTGTAAAAAATAGTTGTATTTTTGCACTCTCAAAAAAAAAACAATAATTAAAAGTCGTAGTTAGTTGATACCTTTAATAATGAAAGCTTCACAACAAACTACTTCATAACAAATAAAAGATTTACAAGATGAAACAAGGAATTCACCCAGAAAATTACAGATTAGTTGCTTTTAAAGACATGTCGAACGAAGATGTTTTTATTACTAAATCAACAGTTGAAACTAAAGAAACTATCACTCACGAAGGAGTTGAATACCCTGTTTTTAAAATGGAGATATCTAGAACGTCTCACCCATTTTATACAGGTAAATCTAAACTTATTGATACTGCTGGACGTATTGATAAATTTAACAGCAAATACGCTAAAAAAGCAAAATAGTTTTTTTAGTTGTTCAAATTTTATTAAGACCTCGAATTTATTCGGGGTTTTTTTATGTAACAAACTTTTGTAACTTTGAACTCGCAACTTTAAACTCGCAAACAATAATGAACTACATACTTTTTGACGGAACCGTTCGAAACGCGCTTTTGCCTTTTACTTTTACACGACCAGTTGCCGAAATACGAATCGGCATTTTAACCATTCGTGAAAAGTGGGAAAAATATTTAGGATATACAACCACAACATTGACCGAAGAATATCTTTCTGAAAAATATCCAATGGTAGAATTAGAAGAAAATGTGATGATTAGCGCTTCTTTTTTACCCAATACAATTTTATCAGAAATCGTTAAAAATCTTAAACAAAATCAAGCTATATTTAAAGGTGATGAAGTCATAGCATTTTATACCAATGATACACAAGATGAAGTAGATTTTGATACTTATGAAATTATTGATTTCACCGAAGATTGCTTGACCGTAGAAAATACTTGGGATATTTTTGCAAAAAATGATACAGCAATCAGAGAAGATTTCGAGTTAATAACAGAAAATAGATCATCAGAACCAATTCCGAAAAGTGTCAATGTAATTGCACCCGAAAATGTATTCATTGAAGAAGGAGCAAAGCTACAGTTTGTAACTTTAAATGCTTCAACCGGACCAATTTACATAGGTAAAAATGCCGAAATTATGGAAGGTTCTGTAATTCGTGGACCATTTGCTTTGTGCGAATCAGGAAGAGTAAAATTGTCTTCTAAAGTTTATGGCGCTACAACAGTTGGACCACATTCTGTAATTGGAGGCGAAGTTAGTAATTCGGTTTTATTTGGATATTCTAACAAAGGTCACGACGGGTTTTTAGGGAATGCTGTTCTAGGTGAATGGTGCAATATTGGTGCCGATAGTAACAATTCAAACCTTAAAAATAATTACGAAGAAGTACGATTATGGAGTTATGAAACGGAAGGATTTGCTAAAACTGGTTTACAATTCTGTGGATTAATGATGGGTGATCATAGTAAATGTGGTATCAATACGATGTTTAATACAGGAACTGTTGTAGGAGTTTCTTCTAATATTTTTGGAAGTGGTTTTCCGAGAAATTTTGTTCCAAGTTTTTCTTGGGGTGGAGCTTCAGGATTTACAACTTATTTAACCAATAAAGCTTTTCAAACGGCTAAAATAGTTATGGCAAGACGAAATGTAGAATTTTCTGAGGAAGATGCTAAAATTCTCGAACACGTTTTTGAAGAAACTAAGAAGTATAGAAAAGAATAATTTTTTATAAAATTGTAGGTCACAAATTCATTGATTTTCAAATTATTTTAGTCAGTGAATCTGTGGCTGTTTTATTTTTTTGATTAATTTTGCACGCTCAATTTTTTGACAACGATTTCATTAATTGAGTTTACTTATGGAAAACAGAAAAAAAGTAGCATTCTATACTTTAGGATGCAAGTTGAACTTCTCAGAAACGTCAACAATTGCACGTAATTTTCAAGACGAAGGTTTTGATAGAGTAGATTTTGAAGAAGTTGCAGATATGTACGTTATCAATACGTGTTCGGTTACAGAAAATGCCGATAAACAATTCAAGCAAATTGTAAAAAAAGCAATGAAACTCAACGGTAAAGCATTCGTTGCTGCCGTTGGTTGTTATGCACAATTAAAACCTGAAGAACTTGCTGCTGTAGATGGTGTTGACTTAGTTCTTGGTGCTACAGAAAAATTTAAAATCACCGATTATATTAATGATTTGTCCAAAAACGATATGGGCGAAGTGCATTCGTGCGAAATTGAAGAAGCCGATTTTTATGTAGGAAGTTATTCAATTGGTGATAGAACTCGTGCATTTCTTAAAGTGCAAGATGGTTGCGATTACAAATGTACGTATTGCACCATTCCTTTAGCACGAGGAATTTCTAGAAGTGATGCTTTGGGAAATGTTCTTAAAAACGCTTATGAAATTTCGCAACAAGGTATTAAAGAAATTGTACTAACAGGTGTAAATATTGGCGACTACGGAAAAGGCGAATTTGGAAACAAAAAACACGAACATACTTTTCTGGATTTAGTAAAAGCTCTTGGTGAAGTTGAAGGCATAGAACGTTTAAGAATTTCTTCTATCGAACCTAATTTATTAAAAAACGAAACTATTGATTTTGTTTCAAAAAGCAGAACTTTTGTACCTCATTTTCACATTCCTTTGCAATCAGGAAGTAATGAGATTTTAGGGAAAATGAAGCGCCGTTACCAACGAGAAGTTTATGTTGATCGCGTTGAAAATATCAGAAAATTTATGCCACACGCTTGTATTGGTGTTGATGTCATTGTGGGTTTTCCTGGTGAAACGGATGAACATTTCTTGGAAACTTATAATTTTTTAAACGAATTGGATATTTCTTACCTACATGTTTTTACGTATTCTGAACGAGATAATACTGAAGCCGCTGTCATGGATGGAGTAGTTCCAATGAATGTGAGATCTAAAAGAAGTAAAATGCTTCGTGGATTGTCGGTAAAAAAACGCCGTGCCTTTTATGAAAGTCAAATTGGAACCAATCGAACGGTTTTATTTGAATCTGAAAATAAAGAAGGTTACATTCACGGTTTTACAGAAAATTATGTAAAAGTAAAAACTCCTTGGAATCCTGAATTAGTGAATACGCTTCACGAAATCAACTTGACAAGAATTGACGAAGACGGAAGTGTGAGAATGGAATTTATAAATGTTGAAGCTTAAAAATACAAAACCCTGAAAATAGATGCTTTCAGGGTTTCTTTTTTACAACAACTTAATTCACGGATTCAACCAATCGTAGGAATTCTGCTTTATAACCTTCGTCATCCGAGGCTAGTCCTGATTTTGCTAAATTTTTTATTTCAGAAGTGGAAGCGTTGGTTATTAACTTTGAATCGCGCAATTTCAATCCAAACCAAGCCACAGCGCTACTAAATTTAAAATCTTTAGAACTATTAACTAATGCAACTGATTGATTTTGTATGGTTTGAATCATTTCAATACTTTTCTCTCCATCAGGTTTTTTATATCTAAATTTTACTGTTGCTAATTCTTCCTCATAAGTTGCTTCGTCATTTTTTACTTTAGTATATTTCAAATCAGAAGGAGTGAAGTTGCTTTCAACACCAACAGGAATTATTTCATACAAAGCAGTAACGGTGTGTCCACTTCCTAATTCGCCTGCGTCAATCGCATCATTTTTAAAATCCTCGGCTTTTATTTTTCTATTTTCATATCCAATTAATCGGTAAGCTTGAACGTGTTTTGGATTAAACTCAATTTGGATTTTTACATCTTTGGCGATGGCAAACATCGAACCTTTAAATTCTTTTCCCAAAAATCGATTGGCTTCTTGAATATTATCAATGTAGGCATAATTTCCGTTACCTTTATCGGCTAAAATTTCCATTTTGCTGTCTTTATAATTTCCCATTCCGAAACCTAAAACGGTAAGAAAAACGCCTGATTTTCTTTTTTCTTCAATTAAATCAATCATCTCATCATCAGAAGAAGCGCCAACATTAAAATCGCCATCAGTTGCAATAATTACTCGATTGTTTCCTTCTTTTATAAAATTTTGTTGTGCTAATTTGTAAGCCAATTCAATTCCTTCACCGCCAGCAGTACTTCCTCCAGCTTGCAAATCGTCAAAAGCATCCATGATTGTTTCTTTTTCGTCTCCAGATGTTGGTTCTAAAACTAATCCAGCTGAACCAGCATAAACCACAATAGAAACTTTGTCTTCCTTTCGAAGTTCTTTGACCAAAATTTTCATTGATTCTTTTAATAATGTAAGTTTATTGTCATCACTCATCGAGCCCGAAACGTCAACTAGAAAAACCAAATTAGATTTTGGTAAATTAGTTATCGGAATATTTTTGCCCTGCAAACCAATTTTCAATAATTTGTGTTTGCTATTCCAAGGACTTTCACTGTATTCAGTGTTGATTGAAAACGGATGATTATCGGTTGGTTGCGGATAAGTATACTTGAAAAAATTCATCATTTCTTCAACACGAACAGCATCTTTTGGAACTTTCTGTCCGCCGTTTATAAATCTTCTTATATTGGTGTAAGAAGCATTATCAACGTCAATAGAAAAGGTTGAAAGTGGATTGTTTTTTGGAGATTCAAATTGGTTTTCTTCTAACTCGGCATAGCTTTCACTATTTTCCTCAAGAGGAATTGATTCAGGTAATTCAGTAATAATAGCTTCGTCTGTAGTTACAGAAGCAGAGTCAACATAACTAGCTTCTGAAGCATTCATATTCTTGCAATTGCTAAAAATAAGCAATAGGAATACACTTAAATAAAAATGATAATTTTTCATTTAATTAAATTTTTAAAATGTTAAAGATTGATTTTTTGTCTTTAAATAATTTCTAGTATTCCGGATTTACTAAGTGAATTATCTACAAATTTTGACAATTCAAATTTGATGCCAAGATTTTTATTAAAATAAGAATTATGTAATTATTTTATTTTAAGTAGGTTGAATTCTTATGTTTTGAATAAGATGTTTGATAAAATATTAAAAAAATCTTTTTTAAATTGAAGATTTGTTATTTAGTATTTGTAGTGAAATCTAAATTTTGTAATTCTAAAAACCGATTCACTGTATTGTTCTATAAATTCGAATTTATTTCTTCCAGGTTGTTTAAAATCGATTATTCTTTCACCAGAAATTTCATAATACATGGAGTTTCCTTCAAACATAAAACGTTTGCCATTATTGCGATAAGCAGATCGAATTAAATCAAATTCAGATAAATTCCATGTAGTAAGATTCGCATCTAAATCCTCTAAATCTGAAAACAAACCTTCTGTAATTTCGGTTTTGCAACCATAATATTTTTGGATGTTTTCAAAAAATGAAATAATGTTGAGGTTAAGTTCTTCGGGATTCATTTGCTAAAGATAAAAAATAAAATTCCAAAACAAAAATTCCAAATTCCAATCTTAAACTATTGGAATTTGGAATTCTGAAAATCTGTTATCTAATAACTGCAACCTGTATTCTAGATTTTAATCCCAGGAGGTAATAAATCTCTGTAGGTTACATTTTTTCTAAAAAACAATGCAATTTTCGGAAGGATTGGAACCACCTTTAACTTGCGTTCGTAGGCAATTTCCATAATGTTTTTTAATAAATCATTAATAAATTCTTCATTTTCAAAGCCCTCAAAAGTATTGATTCTTGTTAAAAAAATCTTTTTTTCTTGAAACGAATATTCAACAGAAACCAACTTTCCATCTACCAAAGTTTCAAACTGTCTAGCGAATGTATTGTCTTTAATTTCCATTTTTTCTAAAATTAACTCTGAGTTCATGTATAAGTGGGATAAATAAATTAATTTTATGCAAATTTCGGAATAAAATATGGATAAAGCCACTGAATTAAGTTAAAATATGAGTAAGATACCCGTTTATTTTATGCCAGGACTAGCCGCAAGTCCAACAATATTTGAAATGATTGATTTGCCAAAAGATACTTTTGAAGTACATTTACTCCATTGGTTTTTACCAGAAACCAATGAAAAACTCTCTAGCTATGCTAAAAGAATGGCAAAGAAAGTGATGCATGAAAATGCTGTTTTGATTGGAGTTTCTTTTGGAGGTGTTTTAGTTCAAGAGATGAAACCCTTTCTTAAAACAAGAAAGATAATAATTATTTCAAGTGTTCGATGTAATTCAGAATTACCTCGAAGATTGAAAATTGCTAAAACCACTAAAGCCTATAAATTACTGCCTACAGGTTTGCTTCAAGATGTTGAATTATTAACTAAATACGCTTTTGGTGATACGCTAAAAAAGAAATTAAAACTTTACGAAAAATACCTTCACATGCGTAATATGGAATATCTTGATTGGGCAATTGAGCAAATGATTTGTTGGGATAGAACAACAATTGATTCTGAAGTTATTCATATTCATGGTGATGCAGATGAAGTTTTTCCTGCTAAAAACATCAAAGGTTTCATCAATGTAAAAGGAGGAACTCATGCTATGATTTTGAGTAAATACAGATGGTTTAACACAAATTTAGCCAAGTTAATTCTAGAATAATTTTGATTTTGGTTCAATTTTTGTAGTTTTGAAGAATATACAATTTGATTTATGAAAAAGATACAAGTTTTAGGTTTAGTTACACTATTGGTTTTAATCGGTGGAGTTTTTATTTATGCAACTTCAGGTGAACAAAAAGATAAACAATTTAAAGTTGGAACTTCACAATATTTTCCATCACAAGTTGATTTTGCAGGAGAAAAAGCGCCATTACAAATTGCTGATGTAAAGGAACGATTTGACAGAGAATTATTAGTGAACGCTAATCTTCATTCTTCTACTATATTAATTATGAAACGCGCCAATCGTGCTTTCCCAATCATTGAGCTAATTTTGAAACAATATGGTGTTCCTGATGATTTTAAATATTTAGCCGTAATTGAAAGTGCTTTGATAAATGCTGTTTCACCTTCAGGAGCAAAAGGTGTTTGGCAATTTATGCCTGATACTGCCAAAGAAAAAGGAATGGAAGTTAATGATGGTGTTGATGAGCGTTATCATTTGAAAAAGGCTACAGAAGCTGCTTGTAAATATTTGCTCCAAGCGAAAGAAAAATTTGGAAATTGGACACTTGCAGCTGCATCATATAATGGTGGAATGACAGGAGTAAATAATAAGATTACAGAGCAAAAAGTTTCAGATTATTATGATTTATTGCTTACAGATGAAACTTCAAGATATGTTTTCAGAATTTTGGCTTTGAAAGAAATCATGAAAAATCCAACACTTTATGGCTTTGATGTAGCAAAGCACGAATTGTATGATAATTTACCTGCAAAAACTATTGAGGTTGATAGTTCAATAACTGATTTAGCGTCTTTTGCAAAAACTCAAGGGATTAACTACAAAATTTTAAAAATACACAATCCTTGGTTGCGAGATAAAAAATTGAATAATCCAACGAAGAAAAAATACCAATTAGAAATCCCAACGGAAGGTTATTAAAAAGTTACGAATTTCGGGGTTCGAGTAAAAAATAGTATTCATAAAAAAGTTCGCAATTTGCGAACTTTTTTATTTAAGTATCATAATAATTGATTACTGAACAATGTCAACTGAATACTAGATTTTCTTCATCTGCTCTTTCATCATTTTAATTTGATCGGCAAGCATTCCTTGTTTATCTAGTTTTTTAACTTCTGCAATTAAATTAGTTGCTTCCAGTTTTCTTCTTCTTGACATGGCAACTCCAGCTAAATTTAATTTTGCTACAGCTAAATCCATGTCCATATTTAAACCTAATTCAATTGCTTTTTTGAAATATTTCTCAGCTTGAATCAAGTTAGTTTGAGACAACATAATACCATTTAAATAATTATAGTAACCTTGTTGTTTTTGAACTAAAGCCGTTTCTGGGTTTTTAATTTTATCCAACCATGCTTTTGCACCAGGAAAATTTTGCTTTCTTAATTGTAAAAATGCCAATAAAATATACTCATTTTTAAAATATAAAAACAATGGAATTAACGATACTAAGATGAGGAATATTCCATTTCCGATATTACTCTCGGTAAATTGCCAAATGGCGGCGATAAAGATTAAACCTGTTAAAATAAGTTTGATATTTTTGTGAAACATAATAGTGTGTTTTTGAGGTTGCAAATATAATAAATAGAAATTAAAATATTTTTAAAAAACTACTTGCAAGTAATAAAAATCGTTGTATATTTGCACTCGGTTTAAAAAAGACCTATAGAAAAGATTATTATACGATTTTAAAGATAAAAAGCAATGAGCAAAAGAACGTTTCAACCATCGAAAAGAAAAAGAAGAAATAAACACGGATTTATGGACAGAATGGCTTCTGCAAATGGAAGAAAAGTCCTTGCGCGTCGTAGAGCTAAAGGAAGACATAAATTGACAGTATCTTGCGAACCAAGACACAAAAAATAATGATTAGATTCTAATCAATATCAAGCCGTTACTTTTATTAGTAGCGGCTTTTTTTTAAACCTGTTTATAAAATTTGATAAGTTTAAACCCTCATTTTTTTACTTTTCAAATCAAACAGAGTACTTTTACACAACACATACAACTAAAATAACAACAGAATCTGAATACTGAAATAAATTTAGCACAAAGGTTCAGATTAAACAAACTAACTACAATGCCAAAAGACAATTCAATCAAATCGGTTTTAATTATTGGTTCAGGTCCAATCGTTATTGGGCAAGCATGCGAATTTGACTACGCTGGTTCACAATCGGCACGTTCTATTCGTGAAGAAGGAATTGAAGTAATCCTTATCAATTCCAATCCGGCAACCATTATGACCGACCCAAGTATGGCGGATCATGTTTATTTATTGCCATTAACTACAAAATCAATTATCCAAATCCTAAAAGAACATCCGCAAATTGATGCTGTTCTTCCAACAATGGGTGGTCAAACAGCGTTAAATCTTTGTTTGGAAGCTGATGAAAAAGGAATTTGGGAAGATTTTAATATAAGAATGATAGGTGTTGATGTTAATGCTATCAATATTACCGAAGACCGCGAACAATTCAAACAATTATTAGAAAAAATTGGTATTCCTGCAGCGCCAGCAAAAACGGCAACTTCGTTCTTAAAAGGTAAAGAAATTGCACAAGAATTTGGTTTTCCATTAGTAATTCGTCCTTCATTTACACTTGGTGGAACTGGAGCAGCTTTTGTTCACAGCAAAGAAGAGTTTGACGAAAAACTAACTTACGGTTTAGAAATGTCACCAATTCATGAAGTCTTGATTGATAAAGCTTTATTGGGTTGGAAAGAATACGAATTAGAACTTTTACGCGATAAAAACGACAACGTAGTAATCATCTGTTCGATTGAAAATATGGATCCAATGGGAATTCATACTGGAGATTCCATTACGGTTGCGCCAGCTATGACTTTATCGGATACAACATTTCAAAAAATGCGTGATATGGCGATTTTGATGATGCGTTCTATCGGAAATTTTGCTGGAGGTTGTAACGTGCAATTCGCAGTTTCACCAGATGAAAAAGAAGATATTGTGGCTATCGAAATCAATCCGAGAGTTTCTCGTTCATCTGCTTTGGCTTCAAAAGCTACAGGTTATCCAATTGCAAAAATCGCTTCGAAATTAGCATTAGGATACAATTTAGATGAACTTCAAAACCAAATTACAAAATCAACTTCAGCGTTATTTGAACCTACTTTAGATTATGTTATTGTAAAAATACCACGTTGGAATTTCGATAAATTTGAAGGTGCTGATAGAACTTTGGGACTTCAAATGAAATCGGTTGGTGAAGTTATGGGAATTGGTCGTTCGTTTCAAGAAGCACTTCACAAAGCAACGCAATCGCTTGAAATTAAACGAAATGGACTTGGAGCAGACGGAAAAGGATATAAAAGCTACGAACAAATTATTGAGAAACTAACTTTCGCAAGTTGGGATAGAGTTTTCGTAATTTACGATGCTATCGCGATGGGAATTCCGTTGAGTAGAATTCACGAAATTACTAAAATTGATATGTGGTTCTTGAAACAATACGAAGAATTGTATTCGTTAGAAAGAGAAATCACAAACTATAAAATAGATACTTTGCCAAAAGAATTATTACTTGAAGCAAAGCAAAAAGGTTACGGAGACAGACAAATTGCACACATGTTGGGTTGTTTAGAAAGTCAGGTTTATAAATTGCGTGATGAGATGAATATCAAGCGTGTTTATAAATTGGTGGATACTTGTGCTGCCGAATTTAAAGCGCAAACACCTTATTATTACTCAACTTTTGAAGCTGAAATTCAAACGGCAAATGGCGAAAGATACGTTCATAATGAAAGCATAGTAACTGATAGAAAGAAAGTCGTAGTTTTAGGTTCAGGACCAAATAGAATTGGACAAGGAATCGAATTTGATTATTCTTGCGTTCACGGAGTTTTGGCTGCGAAAGAATGTGGTTACGAAACTATTATGATAAACTGTAATCCAGAAACGGTTTCTACCGATTTTGATACAGCTGATAAATTGTATTTCGAACCGGTATTTTGGGAACACATTTACGACATCATTCGTCACGAAAAACCAGAAGGTGTAATCGTACAATTGGGTGGACAAACCGCTTTAAAACTAGCAGAAAAATTATCTAAATACGGAATTAAAATCCTAGGAACGTCATTCGACGCTTTAGATTTAGCCGAAGATAGAGGACGTTTTTCAGAACTTTTAACCGAATTAAATATTCCATTTCCAAAATTCGGAATTGCTGAAAGTGCTGATGAAGCGTCTAAATTAGCAGATAGTTTAGATTTTCCATTATTAGTTCGTCCTTCTTACGTTTTGGGTGGACAAGGAATGAAAATTGTCATCAACAAACAAGAATTAGAAGAACATGTAATTGATTTATTGAAATCAATTCCAGGAAATAAATTATTACTTGACCACTATTTAGATGGCGCTATTGAAGCAGAAGCCGATGCCATTTGCGATGGAGAAAATGTGTACATCATTGGAATTATGGAACACATTGAGCCTTGCGGAATTCACTCAGGTGATTCGAATGCGACTTTGCCACCTTTTAATTTAGGTGAGTTTGTAATGCAACAAATAAAAGATCATACAAAGAAAATCGCTTTAGCTTTACGAACAGTTGGATTGATAAACATCCAATTTGCGATAAAAGACGATACGGTTTACATCATCGAAGCCAATCCAAGAGCATCGAGAACAGTTCCGTTTATTGCAAAAGCTTATGGCGAACCTTATGTAAATTATGCTACCAAAGTAATGCTTGGCGAAAACAAAGTAACCGATTTTACTTTCAATCCACAGTTAAAAGGTTATGCGATTAAGCAACCAGTTTTCTCTTTCAGTAAGTTCAAAGATGTAAACAAAGCTCTCGGACCAGAAATGAAATCTACAGGTGAGAGTATTTTGTTTATTGACGACTTAAAAGACGATCAATTTTACGAATTATACAGCAGAAGAAAAATGTACTTGAGTAAATAAAATAGAAAATCCCGATGCGAGTCGGGATTTTTTTTATGTATTTTATTTTTGAAATATAATAGTAATCAATTTTGTGAGAAAGCTTTTAGCGGCTGTTTTCATGAGTCTTCTAATTCTATAAACTTTGGTTTGATGTTATTCATAAACTCAATAACATTTGATATAGAATGGTTGATGTCTAATTCAAGCATCTCATCAATTACTTTGAAATATGCAGTAAAATCATCTTCACCGTTTGTCTTTAAGTGGATTAAGTTTTTGCGAATATTGTATAGCTTTACAATTTCCATTTTAATTTCTTTATAACTGTCCCAAAAGTTTTCATTCCCCAAAAATTGTGGAATAACCTTTTCTAGTTTATCAATGAAAAAAACTTTTGGACCTTCAATTTCGGTTTTTGAGAGTTCCTTTTTTTCGGTCTTGTAGATGAAATCATTTGGGATTATATGATTAATAAAAGCTTCAACTGCAGAAATTAGCATAATGACACTACTTGATCTATATTTTATGTAATCATTGTAGCATTGATGAGTTCCATTTTCTTCGATAGGTAGTAAATAAATATCTTCACCAATTTGATTTCCACATTTTGGAAACTTTTGAAACTTTATATCTTCCGATAAATTATAATTTTCAATTCCTAATGTGATAAATAAATGAACAGGATTTGGCAATGCAGAAATAAATGTATTTCCATTGTGTTTAATAGATCGTGCTCTTAAAACTCTACTTTCATTTTCGTTAAATGGAATTATCATTATCAATTGATTTGATAAACCTTCTGAATCACTTTTTTTAACTGTTGGTACATCACTTTTCTTCAGCGTTTCATTCGTAATTATGAAGTTAGGATATGGTGGAATTTTGACTTTCATGCAATTAGTTGTAGTGATTGGAAATTTTGCAATAATTAGTTACTATACATTATAAATTATGTTTATCATAAGTAAACATACAAAAAAATCCGTTTCAACTTAATAAAACGGATTTGTACATTATAAAATTAAATTTTATCTCCTTCTAAAATCTTTTTTTGGGGAATCGTTTCTTGGAGTTACTTTTGGCAAACTTGCTTCTTCTGTTTTACTTGAAGGTTCTATTAGTTGATTGAGTTGTTTTATTTCTGCATCGGTCAATTCTCTATATCTTCCCAAAGGAACGTCTAACGAAATATTTATGATTCGTGTTCTTTTTAAAGCAGTTACTTCATAGTCAAGGTATTCACACATTCTTCTAATTTGTCTGTTTAGTCCTTGTGTAAGTACAATTCTAAATACATATTTGCTAACTTGTTCCACTTTGCATTTTCGGGTAACAGTTTCAAGAATTGGAATTCCATTAGCCATTCTATCTATAAACCTATCAGTTATTGGTCTATTTACAGTTACAATATATTCTTTTTCGTGGTTGTTTCTAGCTCGAAGAATTTTGTTGACAATATCACCATCATTGGTCATAAAAATCAAGCCTTCACTGGCTTTATCTAATCTTCCAATTGGAAAAATGCGTTCGTGATAATTGATGTAATCTACAATATTATCTCTCACTTCAAGATTGGTGGTACATTCAATTCCAGGAGGTTTGTTGAAAGCCAAATAAACTCTTTTTTTGTTATTTTCTCTTACCAATTTTCCATCTACACGAACTTCGTCTGAAGGAGCAATTTTGGTACCCATTTCTGGCACGTTTCCATTAATGGTGACTCTTCCTTGCTCAATAAGTTTATCGGCTTCACGACGCGAGCAAAATCCAGTTTCAGATAAAAATTTGTTGATTCGAGTGAGGTTTTCTTCCATAATGCAAAGATAGTTTTTTTAGTTTGCAGTTTTAGAGTTCAGTTTTCAGATTTTGACATTGAATTATTTCTGAACAAAATCTATAATAGTTTGGTACAAATAAGTATCATGCATGCTATGTCCAAGACCTTTGGTTTCAATAAATTCTGCTTTTTTCCAACTATTTGAAATCTTTTTACCTTCTTCAAAAAGTACTACCGTATCTTCAACATCATGCGCAATTATTCCCGAAATCGTTGCATCTTTCATAAATTTTGATGCTGAAAACTCCTCAATAGTTAGATTAAATCTTTTCTTGGTGTAATTAATTAGCGATTGATGAATACGTTTGTTAAGACTCAACATTTTAATGTAATTATCTAAAATTACTTTAAAATCTGAAGGTGCGCCAAGTAGAATTATTTTTTCAAAGTTGTGATTGTAATGTGCTTGAAAATAAGCAATTGCATTTCCGCCAATAGAATGTCCAATAACTATTTTTGGATTGTATTTTTGAACAACGACATCAATAAATTCGGCATAAGTTGGAACATTAAATTCTTTACCAGAACTCATTCCATGTGCAGGACCATCAATTGCAATAATTGTTTTTCCTGTTTTTTTAAGATGGGTAAGTAATTTTTTCCAGCGAGAGGCATTGCTTTCCCAACCGTGAATAAGTAGAATTACATCTTCATTTCCAGACCATTTGTAGGTTTGAAACTTATGATCTTTATAAACATGAGTTTCATGATCCGATTTTTGTAATGTTTTCGGAATTTTATGTTCAGAAATTTTCCCTTTTCGTGGTTGACTAAAGAGTTTATATGCTAATGCGAATGCTTTTTTTGGAGCAATATAACTCAGTGTATTAATATAAAACCCAACACTTTTTACAATAACAAATTGAATACATTTTTCCATAAAAAAATCCCGACGTTAATCGGGATTCAAGATATTACATTTTTGCGAATATTTTTTCCATTTTTTCTCTTTCTTCATCAGCCAATGAAGCATCAACTAAAATTCTTCCTGAATGTTCATCTGTAATGATTTTTTTTCTTGAAGCAATTTCAACTTGAGTTTGTGGCGGAATAGTAAAGAAAGAACCAGCAGAAGCACCACGCTCAATAGAAACAACAGCTAAGCCATTTCTTACGCTAGAACGAATTCTTTTGTAAGCAGCAAGCAATCTTTCTTCAATTTGATGCTCATATTCAGCAGATTTTTCAATTAAGAAGCTTTCTTCTTTTTGAGTTTCTGCCATGATATCGTTTAATTCTGCTTTTTTATGTTTTAAGTGAGTTGATTTTTGTTCTAATTTTTCTTTAGAATTAGAAATCACCTCTTTTTTATGTTCAATAGAAGCTTTCATTTCTTTAATTTGCTTTTCAGCCAATTGAATTTCTAGCTCTTGAAACTCAACTTCTTTAGTTAAAGCGTTGAATTCTCTATTGTTTCTAACATCTTTTTGCTGTTCTGTATACTTTTTTATTGCTACTTGATGATTTTCAATAGCATTCTTTTTAGCTTTAATACTATCTTCAATAGTTACTAAATCGCTTTGTAGTTTTTCTAAACGAGTAGTTAAACCTGCTACTTCATCTTCAAGATCTTCTACTTCTAAAGGTAATTCACCTCTAACATTTCTGATTTCGTCAATTCTAGTATCGATTATTTGTAAATCGTAAAGCGCTCTTAATTTTTCTTCAACGCTCAATTCTTTTGTAGTAGCCATATTTTATAAGTACTTAACTGGATTTGTATTTTCTTCTGATAAAACGATTGCAAAATTAGTAATTTTTTCTTTAAGAAAATCAACAATATAATTTTTTGTATA
>JBIKJF010000050.1:0-3437 GCA_044361155.1 Flavobacterium sp. | reverse complement strand
CATGGACATCGACTTGGGTTGCCGGTGTCATCCTTTTTGAGTCAACGTCCTTTCCATCCCCGCACAGCTTTTATCCCCAGGGTGTCAAAACTTATGAGGCAACAGGGGGGATGCGGGCGGCTTCTTTTTTACCTTCCAGCACGGCAGGATCTCGGCTAGATAGAGCGCCGATGTCCACTGCTTCTCCCGCCAAGACCACTCACGGCCACAATCACTGGCCCATCGTCATCGCTCTCGTCGCCGGAGTCGGCGTTGGCATGATTCTCCAAAAGATCGCGCATCCGGCGGAAGGAGCCGCGCCGGAGTGGATCAAGACGGTCCTTGAAGCCTGCCGATTCGTCTCGGACCTGTTTTTGCGTGGTTTGAAGATGGTCATCGTGCCGCTCGTCGTCGCCAGTATCATCAGCGGCATCGCGGGACTGAAATCGCTCGATGGCTTTGCCCGCATGGGTTTGAAGACGTGGGCTTATTATCTCTTCGGCAGCCTCACCGCCGTCTGTGTGGGCCTTCTCATGGTGAACACCCTCAAGCCCGGCCTCGGCAGCGATGGCAAGCCCAACCCCACGCTCAAAGCCGCGATGGACGGTGCGCTGCAAAGCAAAAGCGCCAACGAGGTGGGTGAGGTGATGAAGGGCGCCCAAGGCGGAGCCTCCTCGCTGGTGGACATCATCCGCCGCGCCATTCCCACGAACGTCTTCGAAGCCTGCGCGAAGGGCGATCTGCTCGCCATCATCGTTTTCAGCATTCTGTTTGCCATCGCGATGGTGCTCGTGCCAGGTGGGCCTCCCGCCGCCTTGCGGGACGTTTTCAACCAGCTCGCGGATGTGATGACGCTCATCACCACCTGGGTGATGAAGTTCACGCCGATCGCAGTGTTTTGCCTCGTCATCCCGGCCATCGCGGAGGTCGGCGTAGGTGTGCTACAAAACCTCGTGCCCTACGTTTTGACGGTCGTTGGCGCTTTGCTCCTGCACACGCTCGTCATCCTGCCCATCGTGCTCAAGCTCGCCGGAGCCTCTCCGCTCCAGCATTTCAAAAACATGAGTGATTCGCTGCTCATGTCCTTCTCCACCGCCTCTTCCACCGCCACCATCCCCGTTACCATGCGTTGCATTCGGGAGGAATCCGGCGTGAGCGAGCGTGTGGCCTCTTTTGTCATCCCGCTGGGTGCCACGGTGAACATGAACGGCACCGCGCTCTACGAATGTGTCGTCGTCGTCTTTGCCGCGCAGGTGCTTGGCATCGACATGAGCCTCACGCAGCAGTTCATCGTCGTCCTGCTCGCACTCGTCAGCAGCATCGGCGTCGCCGGCATCCCGGCGGCCAGTTTGGTGGCCATCATCATCATCATGCAAAACGCCGGCTTCAGCGAGGACGCCATCAAAGCCTCGCTCGGCCTCATCCTCACCATCGACCGCCCCCTCGATATGGCCCGCACCACCGTGAACGTCTTCGGTGATACCGTCGGTGCCGTGGTGATCGCGAAGTCGGAAGGGGAAACGCTGAACGGCTAGACTTTGAAGGACGTTCTTGTTTGGCTCTCCTGAACCTCGTGCATCGCACTTTCATGGGTTACCGATTCTCTCTCACCTTCCTAGGCCTCGGGATGATCGGCTTTGGGTCCATCGAAGGAAGCTGGGCGTCCCTATTGGTCTGGCTTGGCCTCAACTTCATTCTTCTTGGCATCGCGCATGTTCGACATTCAGCTCAGCTATTTGGTAAACGTAGCGATGGAACGTTGCCCCTCTGGAGTTGGATTGTCTTTCTTCCGTTGCACGCCTTGAACTTACTTCTTTGGCATTCGATCAGACTTTTGAGTTCAGAACCTTCTCAAAATACAGTCACGGATCGACTGGTGGTAGGGCGACGCTTGCTCGCCAACGAGGTTGAGGGCTCTTTCGACAACTACGTTGATCTGACTTCTGAGTTTGCCGAGCCAGCCACGATTGGGAAATCTCCATGCTACGTCCTGTTTCCTCTTCTGGACGGCTCTGCTCCTAGCCCGGAAGTCCTGCAAGCAGTCGTTGCCTCGCTGCGTCCGGGCCGCACCTTCGTTCATTGTGCTCAAGGTCATGGACGGACCGGGCTCTTCGCTTTGGCGCTGCTGCTTCATTCTGGGCAAGCATCCAACATTGAAAACGGATTGCGTCTACTGCTCACAGCACGTCCGGGGATTCGACTGAATAAAGAGCAGCGTCAATGCATTGAGGAGTATGTTCGTGCACGGTCAGCACAGCGGGTTTGAAAGTGGTCAAAGCTCAGAGGGACTTGGCAAGTCCCTCTCTTTGTTGCACAGAGGGCCTTTCCATGAGCCAGACCGCCAATCTCCACATCGCCTCGAACATCGCGCTGCCGTCGCCGCGCTCGATGGTCGCTGAAATCGCGCCGGCGGAGGCGCAGACGGCTTTCATCGCCGAATCACGCCGCGAGATCCGCGACATTTTGTTTGGCAAAGACTCGCGATTCCTCGTCGTGCTCGGTCCGTGCTCGATTCATGATCCGGAGGCCGGTTTGGAGTATGCGCGAAAGCTCGCGGCACTGGCGCAGGAGCTCAAAGACCGGCTTTGCCTCGTCATGCGCGTGTATTTTGAAAAGCCCCGCACCACGGTCGGCTGGAAGGGCCTCATCATGGACCCGGACCTCGACGGCACCTACAACATTCCCGACGGCCTCCGCCTCGCGCGGCGCATCTTGCGCGATGTGATCGATCTTGGTCTGCCCACGGCCACGGAACTGCTCGATCCCATCACGCCGCAGTACATCGCCGATTTGATCTCCTGGAGCGCCATCGGTGCCCGCACGACGGAATCGCAAACGCATCGCCAGATGGCCTCCGGCCTCTCGATGCCGCTTGGGTTCAAGAACGGTACGTTTGGGCACATCGTTCCCGCCATCAACGCCATCAAGGCCGCGATGCAGCCGCAGACCTTTCTCGGCGTGAACGAGGACGGCGTGGCCTCCGCCGTGACCACCAGCGGCAATCCCGACTGCCACATCATCCTGCGCGGCGGCGAAAACGGCCCCAACTTTGGCGCGGACAACGTCATGGAAACCATCGACGGCCTCGAAGCCGCGAAGCTGAAGCCCGCCATCATGATCGACGCCAGCCACGGCAACTGCGCCAAGGACCACCGCCGCATGCCAGATGTCTTCCGCGAAATCGTGCGCCAGCGTGCCGCAGGGCAGAAAGCCATCATCGGCGCGATGCTGGAGAGCAACCTCGTCGGCGGCAGCCAGAAATTCCCGCAGCCGCTCGATCAACTCGTGCGCGGCCAGTCCATCACGGATGCATGCATCGACTGGGACACGACAGAGAGCCTGCTGCGTGAAGCGCATGAGGCGCTGAAGCCATGAACGACCTCGCCGAACGCATGCGTGCAGATCTCGAAGAGATCGGGCGAACGTTCATGCCCTTCGGCAAATACGGACCGCAGCAT
>JBIKJF010000005.1:0-163181 GCA_044361155.1 Flavobacterium sp. | reverse complement strand
CGGCGGACAAAAGTTAGTTGCCCACCTTATCAACAAGCCATATTGCGTATAAATTAACTCGATAAAAAACCAACATATAACCCTTATTCAAAGTTGTTGAAAACTTTATGATGCTTTACATAGGAACGGCGGTTATGCGCTGATTTTTTTATTTATTTCGTTTAGTAAATGCGTAAACATTTCGCTTTTATGTGTTCTATAACAATGCTCTAATAAAGAATTTTTAGAATGTTTTATTTGTCTATTTCCGTTGCTTAATATTCTCGTTAAAATGGCAAACAATGACTTACCTCTGATAAGTACATCGTAATTTTCTTTTACGTTATTAATTGTGTTTTCGCTTGGTTTAATAAAACTAATTTGTTCTAAAAAATCTTGTTTTACTATATGTTGCATATTACACAATATATGTTGTGGATGGTTTCTAAAAGAAAATTCTTTTTGACTTAAAAAGTTCTCAATTTCAAAAGCATAATATTCAATAAAACTATCTAAAGATTTTAGAAAAACTTCTTTTTCGTCATTTGATAATATTTTTTCTATTCCTCTACCATAATATAAATCGTTTTCAATTGAATAACCATTTGTCCAAATTATATCATTGTATTTTTCAGGAGGATTTACATATACAAAAGTATCTTTATCTGCAACAAAAACTGTTTTTAAATGTTTAAATTCATCTCTTCTCTCGAAAACCTGTAAAAGCATATCTCTTCCACCACAAGGAAAAAAATTAGCATTAGTTATTCCAATTTCATCTTCTAACCATCTATAAATCATAACGTCATCTACACCCTCAACTAAAACTGTTGTTAATGATGATCTTTTCAGCGTTTCAACTATTTCGTCAATTGTTAATTCTAATCCCATATTATTCTCCTTTGTCTTCAGATAAAATTATTTCTTTGTCGGAAAATTTAGAAAATATGAATGGACTATGTGTTGCCATAAAAAATTGGTTATTATTTCCTTGGTTTAGTAATGTTGGAACTAAAGTTCTTTGCCAATCAGGATGTAAACTTAATTCTGGTTCATCAATAAAAATTGTATTATTTTTAGTGAATGCATTGTAACAAATAAAACTTAACATTTGTTTTTCACCTGCTGAAAGTTTATCAGATGAAATTGCATTATTAACTTCACCCAAAGTTAAATTACTCAAATTTATACCTTTATGTTGGAAAATGGTTGTAATTAAATCAGACAAAGTTGTATATGGTTTTAATAATAATTCTCTCTGATTTTCCATAAACTCAATATCTGCTTGAATTTCTACTAATGTTTCTTTCTCGTTTTTATTTTGCCCTTTGATTTTACGAATAATATCATCAGACTTTTGCTTTTGTATTAAATTAATTTGAGCATTGATATTAGAGTATTCTTTATTTAAAAGAGATACAATATCATCCGTTGAAATAGAAGTGATAAATCTTTGATTTCTGGAAGATAATCTTCTTGAAAATTCCTCCATTGCATCCCTAATTTCATCTTGTCTTCCAAATCGTGGATCAAATCCTTCTTCCATTGAAAAACCTCCTTCTATTCTTCTAAAAGTTGGGAAAAAGATAGTTGGAATAGAAAGTTTATGAATTTCAGTTAATCTTTCGTGGATTCTAGTTGGTCTTCGAATTTCTAATTCTCTCAAATTTAAATCGCTAATTGTAAAAGGTTTTTCCTTATCAATTCCAATTGTTACAGTATTGTTTTCTATATCACGTTTAACAGAAATAACACTATTTGACGTCGTTAATTCGGCAAAACTAAAATTTATTTCTTTAATTAAATTTAAAATTCTTCCAGAATTTAAAAACCAAATTAATTTTAAAATTGTTGTTTTACTAGAACCGTTTTTACCAGTTAATAAATTCAAATCTGGATGAAATGTTAAATCTAATGGTTTTTCTCTGTTGTTTAAACCTTCTACAAATAGTTTTTTTATCATTTTATTTTATTTATTATTTTGGGCAAATTAGCGCATAACTATTGTATATGCATGACTCTATCATACACTTATACCATAAAACTAAACACATATACAATAAATCGTTCCAAATATAACCAATTATTGCAAATAAAAACTACGTAAAAACACCTGTTTTTCAAAAAATAATATTTTTTTATAATCTTAATTACTAACGTTGTTGTGTTTTACTACTAAACTTTTTTTCTGAAATAGTAGTTTATAATAAATAAAATGATTCTTTATGAAGTTTTTTATTACGTTATTCTTACTTTTTATTTTTCAAATTTCCTTCGCGCAATAGCCAAACCAATGCTATTAAAAAAGCAACAGTAGTAATCATTACCAACGAAACGAATTAGTATCCCAAAGAAAATGCAAGCGATTTTAATGCAAAAGTTTTAGAATTTTTAGATTAAAAGAAACATCTATAAAAGATCGTTAACGTCATACTAATTTGAAATAAAACTATTTACAGGGTAAAAATATTATTTTCTTACTTTCATCTACTACTTTATATACTACAATATGTAGAAATAGTTTACACAGCAAAATTAGAAGTCAGATGTAAACAACTATTAAAATTTGGGAATAAGTTTTATTACTAAGGCATTTTGACTATTTTTATAAACTATTTGTAAACTTATCTTAAATTATATGCGCAACCAAATACTACTATTTTTCTTAAGCTGTTTTGCTGTTCAATCGCAAGAGTATTTTCCTAAAAACGATGGTGTGAAGCAAAATTTCAAAAATTACACCGCCATAAAGAACGCTTCAGTTTATATAAATTCGACGCAAAAGATAGAAAATGCAACTATTTTAATAAAGGAAGATAAAATAGTAGATGTCGGAAATTCAGTTAAAATTCCAAATAATGCTTTACTTGTAGATGCAAAAGGCAAAACTATTTATCCTTCGTTTATTGAAGTTTTTAGCGATTTTGGAATCACCAAGGGAATTGCAAAATTTTCTGGAAATGCGCCGCAATATGATGGAAGTCGCGAAGGCTATTACTGGAACGATCACATAAAACCCGATTATAACGCTTATGAAAACTTAAGTTATGATGCTAAAACAGCCGCAACTTTACGGGAAAACGGTTTTGGAACTGTTTTAAGCCATAACAACGATGGCGTAATTGCTGGAACAGGTTTGTTTTGGACTCTAAATGATATCGGCGACAATTCGAAACGTATTATAAATAGTGCGATTTCGCAACATTTTAGTTTTAGAAAAAGTACATTGAGCAGACAATCCTATCCAAGTTCTTTAATGGGAAGCATGGCTTTAATCCGTCAAGTTTTTCATGATGCAAAATGGTATGCAACAGGAAGTTCAACTACCAAAGATTTTTCTTTAGAAGCCTTCAACAATAATAAAAAGTTAGTTCAAATTTTTAATGCTGGCGATAAATTAAATGCGTTGCGCGCCGATAAAATTGGTGATGAATTTGGAGTAAACTTTATCATTAAAGGAAACGGTAACGAATTTGAACGCATCGAAGAAGTTAAAAAAACTGAGGCAACCTATATCATTCCAATTGCTTTTCCTGAACCTTACGATGTTTCCGATAACTATTTGGCACAACTCGTAAATGTAAGTGACATGAAATATTGGAATCAGGCACCTTTTAATTTAAAGATTTTATCAGAAAACAATGTTCCATTTATAATTACATCGGCAGATTTAAAAGAACAAAAATCATTTCTCGCTAATTTAAGAAAAGCGGTTTTCTATGGTTTACCCAAAGAAAAAGCGTTGGCGGCTTTAACAGAAAGTCCGGCTAAATTATTAAATCAATATGATAAAGTCGGTTCCCTTGCAAAAGGAAAATTAGCCAATTTCATTATTGTTTCAGGCGATATATTTGATGAAAAAAGTACAATTCAGGAAAACTGGGTTCAAGGAACTAGAACGGTTATTGAAAAAAGTACGTTAACTGATATCAGAGGGATTTACGATGTAACCATTGATAATCAAAACTTTGAATTAAAAATTGAAGGCGAAATGTCTAAATTATCTGCAAAGGTTACTAAAGACAGTATTAATTATGGAACCAAAATTATGTATAACGAACCTTGGCTAAGTGCCGTTATACGTGATAAAGATACTTTAAAACCGAATTTTGTAAGACTTTCTGGAATTTTTGATAAAAATGCTTTTAAAGGAAAAGCTACATTACAAAACGGTAACGAAACTTCGTGGACAGCTATAAAAAAAGGCGCTAACGAAATTAAAAAAGATAAAGATAAAAAAGAGCCTAAAGTGCCTACAATGTATCCTGTTACTTTCCCTAATTTGGCTTACGGAAACAGTTCTAAACCTTTGCAAGAAGCTATTTTATTTAAAAATGCAACCGTTTGGACGGGCGAGAAGGACGGAATTCTGAAAGAAACCGATGTCTTACTAGAAAATGGAAAGATTGTAAAAATTGGTAAAAATATTTCGGGTTTAAATATCAAAACAATCGATGCCACTGGAAAACATTTAACTGCCGGAATTATCGACGAACATTCGCACATAGCAATTTCAAATGGCGTCAATGAAGGCGGACAAAATTCATCTGCCGAAGTAACTATTGAAGATGTAATCAACTCTGACGATATCAATATTTATAGAAATTTGTCAGGAGGTGTTACTTCTGCAAACTTGCTGCACGGCTCAGCCAATCCAATTGGTGGAAGGGCCGCATTTGTGAAATTAAAGTGGGGATATGCTCCAGATGAAATGTTGGTGAAAGAGGCGCCAAAATACATCAAATTTGCTTTGGGCGAGAATGTAAAACAATCGAATTGGGGCGATAATGCTAGAAACCGTTTTCCTCAATCAAGAATGGGAGTAGAGCAAGTTTATGAAGATTATTTTTCGAGAGCCATTGCGTACCAAAAAGAATGGAACACCTATAAATCAAACAATGCAAAAAATAAAATTGAGCCTCGCTATGATTTAGAAATGGAGGTTTTAAACGAAATCTTAAATAAAAAACGATTCATTACTTGTCACTCTTATGTGCAATCAGAAATCAACATGTTAATGAAATTGGCCGATCGTTATGATTTTAAAATCCAAACTTTTACGCACATCCTCGAAGGTTACAAAGTGGCCGATAAAATGAAAAATCACGGTGTTTCAGGTTCGACTTTTGCCGATTGGTGGGCTTATAAATTCGAAGTAAACGATGCAATTCCTTATAACGCTGCATTGATGCACAGTCAAGGTGTTCAGGTTTCTATAAATTCCGATGATGCCGAAATGTCTAGAAGATTGAACCAAGAAGCTGCAAAAACAGTAAAATATGGCGCCATAACAGAAGAAGAAGCGTGGAATTTTGTAACATTAAATCCGGCAAAAATTTTACAAGTAGATTCTAAAATTGGAAGTATTAAAGTAGGTAAAGATGCTGATGTAGTACTTTGGTCAGATAATCCGTTGTCCATTTATGCAAAAGCTGAAAAAACGATTGTCGACGGAATTGTATTTTATGATCTAGAAAAAGAAGCGGCTACTTTAGAAATCATCAAAAAAGAGAGAGCCTCGTTAATAAATGAGCTATTAGAGGCAAAAAACAGTGGTTTAAAAACACAGCTTCCTACCAAAAAATCTACAGGACATTACCATTGTGACACTTTGGATGATTTTTGTACCGACTCACATTTTAAAATCAATTAATAAAAAAATCAAATGAAGTATATAGTTTTCTTTTTACTAACTTTTATAGGATATAGCCAGCAAACGCCCGCTCCTAAACAAAAGAAATCAATTTTAATTACTGGTGGAATGGCACATTTAGGAAATGGCTCTGTAATTGAAAATAGCGTAATCTCACTGGTCAACGGAAAAATTGCCTTTATTGCTGATGCAAATCTAATGAAACCAGGAAAACATGATACCTACATCAATGCGTCTGGAAAACACATTTATCCGGGATTTATTGCACCAAATTCAACACTTGGCTTAGTTGAAATTGACGCTGTTAGAGCTTCTGATGATGAACGAGAGATAGGCGAATTTAATCCGCATATTCGAAGTATAATTGCCTACAATACCGAATCGATTGTTACCGAGTCGGTGCGTCCTAACGGAATATTGTTAGCGCAAATCACACCGCGTGGCGGTAGAATATCTGGTACTTCATCAGTAGTGCAGCTAGATGCATGGAATTGGGAAGACGCAATTATAAAAGAAAATGATGGTATTTTTCTTGATTGGCCAACAAGTTACAGTTATGCCCGTGGAAGGAACGAACCTACTATTGAACCAAATAAAAAGTACGACGAACAACTAAAATCTATTCAAGACTATTTCGATAATGCAACAGCTTATTTAAATGGTGATAAGTCTAAAAAAGATTTGGCTTTTGAAGCTATGAATGGTTTACAAAACGGAACAAAAAACTTGTACATTTATGCCACTAATGAAAGAGAGATTGAAGATATTGTCTTGCTTAAAATCAAAAATAAGTTACCTAATGTAACCGTTGTTGGTGCATTTTATGCCTACAAAGTTGCGAGTTTACTTAAAGAAAATAATATTTCGGTTTTACTTCGAAGAGTTCACAGTTTGCCAATTCTTGAAGATGAAGATATAAATTTACCTTATAAAAATGCTAAAATACTTATCGATAATGGCGTATTAGTAGCTTTAGAAAATTCGGGCAGTATGGAACGAATGCAAACTAGAAACTTACCGTTTTATGCCGGAACCTGTGCTGCATGGGGAATTTCAAAAGAACAAGCATTGCAATTAATTACTTTAAACACTGCAAAAATTCTTGGAATAGATAAAAATTACGGAAGTCTAGAAACTGGTAAAAGTGCTACACTATTTATATCTGAAGGCGATGCGTTAGATATGAAAACAAATGTTATTTCTGAAGCATTTATAGATGGAAGACAAATAAGTTTAGAAAGTCATCAAACGGAATTATACAAACGTTATAAAGAAAAATTTAAGCGAGAGCAATAAGCCAAATCCAATAAACATATAATATTTTATACTAATTTTATAACTATTTATCGTGGCGTTGACCTAAATTTACTAGGTATGGAAAATAAAAATGAAGTGGTTATTATTGGTGGCGGTTTGGCCGGATTAATAGCTGGAATTCATCTTTCAAGAAACGGAATAAATGTTTCGCTACTTGAAAAAAATGATTTTCCTAAACATAAAGTTTGTGGTGAATATATTTCGAACGAAGTTTTATCCTATTTCAATTATTTAGAATTACAAGTAGCTGATTTAAAACCGACGCAAATAACCAAATTAAAATTTTCAACCGCCGACGGAACCTCCATTAACGCAAAACTTCCGCTTGGTGGATTTGGTATAAGTCGTTATTCGCTTGATTTATATCTTTATCACAAAGCAATTGAAAACGGTTGCAAAATTATAAAAGACAGCGTAGAAGAAGTAACTTTCAACAACGATAAATTTCTAGTTACAACTGCAAATGGTTTACATTTTCAGGCAGATTTTGTTCTAGGCGCTTTCGGAAAAAAATCGGCACTCGATGTCAAGTTAAATAGAGATTTTGTAAAACAAAAGTCGCCCTGGTTGGCTGTAAAAGCACATTTCTCGGGCGAATTTCCTAACGATTTGGTTGGTTTACATAATTTTAAAGGTGGTTATTGTGGCGTATCAAAAGTAGAAAACGAACGTATTAATGTTTGTTATCTTGCAGCATATAAAGAGTTTAAAGAATATAAAAGCGTCAATGATTTTCAAAATCTTGTGCTAAAGCAAAATCCACATTTACAAGAACTATTTCAAAATTGTAAGTTGTTATTTGAAAAGCCGTTGACAATTAGCCAAATTTCATTCGAGAAAAAAAATACGATTGATCAACACATTTTAATGATTGGTGATTCGGCAGGATTAATACATCCTTTGTGCGGAAACGGTATGGCAATGGCTATTCATAGTGCAAAAATCGTTTCAGAACTACTTGTTGATTTTTACGACAATTCCATAAAATCAAGACAAGAAGTAGAAGAAAAATATCAGAAAATATGGAATCATAATTTTAAAAAACGATTAAAAACAGGACAATTATTATCGAAATTATTTTTAAAGCCTAGACTTTCCAGAGTTTTGATAAGATTGCTAATTATATTTCCATTTATATTGACTGGAATCATTAAAAAAACACACGGAAAACCAATTTAGATTTTAAATCAACATTTTATAATGCTTTTAAACACGAAATACAGAACAAGCGAAACCGAAATAATGGATGATTTTGCCTTAGAAGGAGAAATGCTTCGGGAGGCTTTAGATAAAATTGCTAGTATAAATCAGTTGTTGGGCGGAAATAAATTAACGTTGCAAGGTGTAAAAAAGTTAATGCAATATGTTACTCTCGATAAAGAATTTACTATCGTGGATGTTGGTTGTGGTAACGGCGACATGCTGAGAAATTTAGCCGATTATGCAGATAATAACAATATGAATTTTAAGTTAATCGGAATTGATGCAAACCAATTTACAATTAATCATGCTGAAAAATTATCTAAAAATTATCCCAACATTACTTATCGATGTGAAGATATTTTTGATAGTGCATTTCAAAATCTAAAGTATGATATTGTCTTATGCACACTAACTTTACATCATTTTAAAGACAATGAAATTAGTACTTTGCTGCAGGTATTTATTAAAAATTCGCAAATCGGAATTGTTATTAACGATTTACACAGAAGTGCACTTGCTTACAGATTATTTCAAGCATTGTGCCTTGTTTTTAGATTGAATAAAATGTCGAAAGAAGACGGTTTGGTTTCTATTTTGAGAGGTTTTAAAAAAGAAGAACTAGAACTATTTTCAAAGCATTTAAAATTAAAGAATTATACAATTCAATGGAAATGGGCTTTTCGTTACCAATGGATTATAAAAAATACATAAAATAGTATAACAAAGTATTGATTTAAAATAATATTGTTTTAGAAATTGTCATTGAAATGAGTGTAAAAATAACAACGGTCGCCAAGCAATTACCAAAATATTCTAGAAACACCGAAGAAATACTTCCCTTTTTAGACGCTTGGTTAATAGACCAAGAACCACGATTTATAAGAAAAGTAAAGAAAATTTTTGAAGGTGCGATGGTAGATAAACGCTATTCAATAATGGAACCGATTGAAGTTTTTACCAAGACATCATTTGAAGAACGCAATGCTATTTACGTAAAAGAAGTAATAAATTTGGGCGAAAAAGTGTTACAAAAAGCACTTGATAAGGCATCTTGGAAACCAACCGATATAGATTACATCATTACGGTTAGTTGCACTGGAATTATGATTCCGTCGCTAGATGCCTATTTAATAAATTCCTTAAAACTTCGACAAGATATTGTACGTTTACCCGTAACTGAAATGGGTTGTGCAGCAGGTATTTCTGGAATTATTTATGCAAAAAATTTCTTGAAAGCCAATCCAGGAAAGCGTGCAGCCGTAATTGCTGTAGAAAGTCCAACGGCTACCTTTCAATTAGATGATTTTTCGATGGCTAATATTGTTAGCGCAGCAATTTTTGGTGATGGTGCAGCTTGTGTTTTACTTTCATCCAATGAAGACGATGAAGGTCCAGAAATTCTTAGCGAAGAAATGTATCATTTTTATGACAACATTCACATGATGGGTTTTAAGTTGACGAATTCGGGTTTGGAAATGGTGTTAGATATTGAGGTTCCTGAAACAATAGCGTCGCATTTTCCCGAGATTATACATCCGTTTTTAGCTAAAAATAATTTAACTATTACTGATATTCACCATCTAATTTTTCATCCTGGCGGAAAAAAAATTGTAAATACTGTCGAAGATTTATTCTCAGATTTAGGCAAAAACATTAATGACACAAAAGAGGTACTTCGTTTGTATGGAAACATGTCGAGTGCTACAGTTTTATATGTTTTAGAGCGAATTATAGAGTCAAAACCACAAAAAGGTGAGAAAGGATTGATGTTAAGTTTTGGACCCGGCTTTTCAGCACAACGGATTTTGTTAGAATTTTAAAAATAATTTTTACAATAAGTAAAGTTCCTATAAATAGTTATAACATGACTCATAAAGAAATTCTTGCTCAATTGCCTTATTCTAAACCATTTTTATTTGTCGATGAACTCATTAGTATTGACGAAAACGGAGTAGAAGGTACTTTTACGTTCGATGCAGATTTAGATTTTTACAAAGGACATTTTAAAGAACAACCCATAACGCCTGGCGTAATTTTAACCGAAACTATGGCACAAATTGGAGTAGTTTGCTTAGGAATTTTTTTACTAAACAATACGATTAACAAAAATACTGTAATTGCTTTAACATCAAATGAAATTGAATTTTTAAAACCCGTTTATCCTAACGAAAAAGTTACCGTAAAATCACAAAAAACATATTTCAGATTTGGAAAGTTAAAGTGTAAGGTTAAGATGCTTAATTCAAAAAACGAAGAGGTCTGTTCGGGCGTTATTGCAGGAATCATTAAAATCTAAAAGCAAATGAAAAGAGTTGTAATCACAGGTTTAGGAATCGTTGCTCCAAATGGGGTAGGATTAGACGCATTTACCAATGCAATAAAAAAGGGAATCTCAGGAATAAAACACGACTCTGAATTGGAACGGTTACACTTTTCATGCAAAATATCAGGAAAGCCCGAAATTTCAACAGAATTAGCTTTACGGTATTTTACCGAATTAGAACTTCGAAATTTTAATTCTTCTGGAATACTCTATGGAGTTATTGCTGCACTAGACGCATGGAATGATGCAGGTTTAACGATCGAGCATCATGAAAATCCAGATTGGGATTCGGGAACCATCTTCGGAACTGGAACCTCTGGTATTGATAAATTTAGAGAAAGTATCTATAAAATTGACGATTTTCAAACGCGTAAACTGGGAAGTACAGCCGTTGTACAAACTATGAATTCTGGCGTAAGCGCATATATTGGTGGAAAATTAGGATTAGGAAATCAAGTAACAACAAATTCATCGGCTTGTACAACAGGAACAGAAAGCATTTTGATGGCATTTAGTAGAATACAATCAGGAGAGGCAAAACGAATGATTGCAGGCAGCACAAGTGACTCTGGACCTTACATTTGGGGAGGATTTGATGCAATGCGTGTTTGCACCTTTAAACACAATGACACGCCAGAAAAAGGTTCCCGCCCCATGAGTGCAACAGCATCTGGTTTTGTGCCTGGAAGTGGTGCTGGTGCATTGATTGTTGAGGATTTAGAAACTGCTTTACAACGAGGAGCAACAATTTATGCTGAAATTTTAGGTGGAAACATAAATTCTGGCGGACAACGAGCTGAGGGAACAATGACGGCGCCAAACTCGGTTGCTGTTCAGAAATGTATTGTAGATGCCATTAAAAATTCGGGGATTAAAAACACTGATATTGAAGTAATTAACGGACATTTAACAGCGACTTCCAAAGACAGTTTAGAAATCAAAAACTGGTGTGAAGCCTTGAAACTTTGGGGATCTGATTTTCCGTACATAAATTCTCTAAAATCATTGGTTGGTCATTGCCTTTCGGCTGCCGGAAGTATTGAAAGCATTGCTTCTGTCTTGCAAATTCATCATGGCTTTATTTTTCCCAATATAAACTGCAATGATCTAAATCCTGAAATTGCAACCTTGATCTCAGAAACTAAAATTCCACATATGCTAATTCAAAAGCCTATTTCTGTTGTTGCTAAAGCTAGTTTTGGTTTTGGGGATGTAAACAGTTGTATAATTTTTAAAAAATTCGTAAATTAGCAAGTTACAAAAATGCAAAAACATAAAAGAAATCAAGGACATCCACGATTTGAATTTTACAGAATAACGGACTAACTTACGGAAGCAATTTGTCGTTTTAACATAAAATAACTACAATTAAGTAATCTAATTTAAAAACTATTAAGATGAATATAAATCCTTGGCACGATGTTGGTTTTGGTGAACAAACACCGCAGATAATCAATGGCATAATTGAAATTACGAAAGGAAATAGAGCTAAATACGAACTTGATAAAGAAAGTGGAATGCTTAAATTAGATAGAGTACTATTTTCTTCAGTATATTATCCTGCTAATTATGGTTTTATTCCTAGAACCTATTGTGATGACGATGATCCGTTAGATATTTTAATACTTTCTCAAATTGATATTGTACCCATGTGCATTGTTTCTGCAAAAGTAATTGGAGTCATGAGAATGATTGATGGCGGAGAGGCAGATGATAAAATTATTGCTGTTGCCGAAGGTGATACAAGCGTCAATCACATCAACGACATTTCTGAACTTCCGATTCATTTTATATCTGAACTTAAAAGTTTTTTTGAGGATTACAAAAAATTAGAAAACAAAGAAGTAGTTGTAGAACAATTTCAAAATCGAGAAATAGCACAACAAATAATAGAAAAAGCTATTGCAGATTATAAAATTAAATTTGAAAAATAACGAATAAGCTTTTTTATTATTAAAATAAATTCACCAAAACAATTTAGAAATTAAAATTAAACTAATAAAATATGACCGACTCAGAAATAATTGTAAAATTAAAAACAATTGTAAAACCATTTGTTAAAGATGATGAAGCATTTCAAAACATAACAGAGGCAACCGATTTTATAAATGATTTACAAATAAATTCTGCCAATTTAGTAGATATTGTTTTAGATACTGAAGAGGCTTTTGATATAGAAATTGATAATCAGTCAATGGAACGAATGCTAACTATAAAAGCTGCTATAGAGATAATTATGACAAAATTATCTGAAAAAAAATGATTGGCAACGACATTGTAGATTTGGCTTTTGCAAGACAGGAAAGTAGCTGGAAACGTAAGGGTTTTTTTAATAAAATCTTTACTAGTAAAGAGCAGGAACTTATTACATCTTGTGGATATCAAGAAATTATGATTTGGAATCTTTGGAGTAGAAAGGAAGCTGCTTACAAAATTTACAACCGTCAAACAAGAAATCGAACATACAATCCAGCACAATTCGAATGTTTCGACACAGCTTTAGAAATTGGAAGCGTATTTTTTGAAAATCACGTTTTTTATACAAGAACCACAATTACAAGTGATTATATTTATACAGAGGCTGTGCTTAACACCGGTGTTTTTAAAAAAATTCAGGCAATTTCACGACCCCAAAATATCCAAAAAGAAGAAGGTATTCCGTTTTACTTTGATGAATCAAATATAAAAAAACCATTATCAATAACAAATCACGGTCGGTTTGAAAAAATTATTTCACTAATGTAATTTCCTATCGGTACAATCTGTTTTTTGATGATTTCTGTATATAATTAGTTTTTTTTTTGTTTTATAATTAATATAGAGCTTAAAAATAAACCATGATACTTCTTTAATAAAGTGTTTTGTTTATTTTTGAATTTTGTGATAAATTAGTCAATCTATGAAGTATTTGTTTTTATTCTTACTATTTTCATTTGTTGTCTGCTCTTGCAAGAAGGATGGTGCAGAGATGGAACTTTTACATAAAAAACTTGATAGCATTGCACAACAATTAGAAACCCTGAAAAGAGAAAAAAAGGTAGTAAAACTAGATTCGCTTGAAGAAAAAGAAGCGATTAGATTAACAAAAAAATCGAAAATATTAATAAAAAACGATAGTATTACTAAAAAAGAAATTATCAAACCAAAAAAAACAATTACAAAAGATCGTAAATTAATTCTTAAGAAAGAGTCACCAAAAAGTATAATTTTGGCCAACAACGATACGGTCTTTCATTATTATAAAAACGAGAGGATTTCAGTAAAAGTTGCACCACGATCAGACCGTCAATCTATCTGGATTTATGCCCCAAATGGAAAAATAACTTACAAATTAGAAAACACACGATTGAGTTATAGTTGTTACAACGAACTAATTTTTAGAGCTGATGGTTCATTAGAACATGTTAAATCTAGCATGAATCCGGGTGCTAGTATGTATATGTATAAAACGTTTACTTACTTTGATGAGCGGAACGAACCTCGTTATAAAATAGACGAAAAAACACCAGCATCGGTTGAGGATTACATGAATAATAAATCACTTTGGGACAGCAATAATCGCCGCTGGATAAAGCAAGAAATTATTAAAGAAACCAATAGTCCTCCAAAATAAAAGGTAATTCTAGAAAGATTGGCTGAGTCTTGTTTTGTTAATTAGTTTAAGAGTACCATTTTTATTTATTTTGAACAATCCTTTTTGAAGAAAAACAAGATTTATAAGAAAAACATAAATATTCCATTTTTCAATAGATGTTGGATACATTTTTTTTTCAAATCGTTTTTTTAATTATTAAATTACCAATCTCTTTTCTATAAAAGGTTTAACAATTTTTTCCATAACTTGATAGCCATCTTGGTTGGGATGAATACCATCGTCACCCAATACTTTTTGCAATCCGTCATACTCATCAACCATAACTGAATAATAATCTACATAATCTATTTTGTGTAAAGTAGCATAATCGTTGATTGATTTGTTTAGTTCTAAAACTTGTTTGGCAGGTGTGATTTTTTGATTCCAGTAAAAATGATTGGCAGGTAAAACAGAGCATAGTATTACATTTATTTTATTAACCTCGGCCAATTGTACCATAGAGATTACATTTTCCATGATTTCAGTTACTGTAGTAGGTCCCGTATTTTGAGCGATATCATTGATTCCGGCTAAAATTACTACTTTAGAAGGTCTTAAATTAATGACATCTTGTCTAAAACGAAGCAACATCTGAGAAGTTGTTTGTCCGCTAATACCTCTATTTATATAGGTATAATCAAAAAAATTGGTAGTATAGTTTTGCCAAAATTCAGTAATAGAATCACCCATAAATACAATCCTTTTGTTGGAAGGAGTTAGGTTTTGATTTGCAAGTTTATACTTGTTTAGATTTGGCCAATCCACAATAAATAGTTTAATTAAGGTAGTTTAAACCCAATCTACTTTTGAGTTTTAAAAACAATAAGGCAATCGAAAAAGCGTCATCAACGGAAGAGAAACGCTCCGACTTGGTCATTTTGAATAATGCACTTAATTCGTCTAAAGAAAAATTTTTATCATTAATATCGTGGAGTTTTTTGTACATAATTTCGATATCTAGTGCTTCATTTTTTAGCCGTCCGCAACCTAGCTTTTCTAGCGCTTCATTAATCATTTCTACATCAAAATGAATGCGATGACCAATAAGTGTTGCATTTCCTAAATAGTTTATCAAGCTTTCAATTGCCTCAGGTTCCGCTAATTTTGGTAAATTACTTTCAATGGTAAAGTCGTTGGTAATGCCATTGTCGTGTAAAAACTTGTATTGCGGAATAGCAATTTCAAATGCATCGCCAACAATTACATTATCGTTTACAATGGCTACAGCTCCAAAAGATAAAATTACATCATTTTTTGGATTTAACCCATTCGTTTCAACACTTATCGCTACATATCTATTAGATTTTTTATCAAATTTAGATATATAGCTTTTCCAAAATTCAGGGTATTCTTTAGTAATGTTTTTTAACCAGTCTAACATGTTACGAAAATTGGGTTAATTGAAATCTATTTTTTATTAACTCTTCTAATTCACGCATAGGAGCAAGGGCATTTTTCAGTTTTTCTTTATCTACTTTATTCATTTCTTCAAGATTGATGAATTGTCCAGAAGAATCATTTTTTAAACCTTCAAGCGTTCTATATCTTGTTAACGTTAAAAAAGCCTCTGCACAATTTAGATAAACTTCTGCATGTTTAGGATCGATTAAAGCCAGTTGCTTATAACGTAAATAGGTGCCGTTAATTCCTTTTACATTGTTATTTAAAATAAACAATCTAGCTCCATCAATTAAAGGCATTAAAGCACGAGTTTTGATGTCAAATCTACCTTTGTTTTCACCATCTTCTTCGACATTAAATTTCTTAAAAAAGTTTAGTGGCGTTGGTTTTTTTAGCGCATCGTTACCTAGATAATCATAAAATAATACATTGTTTTTTGCATTCTTAAAAATTACTTCTGTAATAGCATCCTCCATTTTTTGATCACCAAAAGCAATTTCATAATCAAAAAAAACACTACTAATTTCACTAGTATTTTCACCTGGAGTATTCATCCAATTACTGTATTGTTTAGACCAGTCTGTCAATGATTTACACCAAATCATATTACTAGCAACATGACCATTTGGACAATAAGGAAATCCAACTTTTTCTAATGTAGCTGTTGTTTTTTTTGCTAGTTTTAAAAAATAGTCTTTGATATCGCGATATTTATCAGCAACCACATCTTCAAAAATTAAAATACTATCTTGATCAGAGTATAAAAGTTGTTCTTTTCTACCTTGGCTACCGATACATAAATAAGCAAAACGAGCAGGAGGAGAGCCTAAATCTAAAATCGCTAGTTCTACAGCGCGTTTTACCAACGATAAAGTTACTTCTCCTGCAATACTATTTATATGAGTAAGAGGAATATTTTTATTTAATAACGATTGAATGATATCGGTTAATTTATCTCTTACGGTTTTGAGCTCTTTTGCCGATTGCGAACGTTTAATTTCCTTAAGCAAAACGCCAGGATTATTAGCCTGAGCTACAACTAAATCATGTTCGGAAATGCTGCCTTTTACTTCTGTTTTGTCGGTGCCATCTTGCGTAACACAAAGATGAGTAACGCCGTATTTGAGCATAACCAACTGCGCCTCAGCAACCGATATATTTTCTGTTACCGAAATAACCGGCGAAGCCATGATTTTATCAATAGTATGCGACATCGGAATTTTACCCGTAGCTACTTTTGATCGAAAATCTTTATCGGTTACGATTCCAACTGGACGGTTTTCTTCAGTTACAATAGCACTATCAACGCTATTTTCTGTAGCAAGTTGAGCAGCATCTTTAATAAGCGTTTGTGTGTTTAATCTTAACGGCGTTCTATTATAAACTAAGGTTTGAAAAAACATCATATCAGATTGATTATCAGTATAGCCAACATTATCGGCAGCCAAACCACTATCTTTAGATATTAAAGAACTTTTGCTATTTACAGCGAAACTTTCCAAAAGAAAATTTAAAACCTCTGACGATTGCGACACAAACGGTTTGAAAGTTGCAATAGGAATAGCATATAAGATAGTTTCTTCACGTGCTTTTGCATTCATTTGATAGTTGTTTTTAGCAAAAAACGGACGTAAACCAAAAATATCGCCGATGTAGCATTTATTTAACAACATTTCTTCGGCATCAGAAACAACAGTAAGATGAATTAGACCAGAGGCAACTAAGTAAAAACAATCATGTAAAACGTCATTTATTTGAAAAAGTGATTTATTTTTTTCTAAATTAAGTACTCTGATGGTGCTAGAAATTGTAAGCAAATCTTCAAATGAAAGAAAGTTAAACGGTTCGTGTTCTTTTAAAAAGTCGGCGATACGATGTGAAATGGCGTTACTCATAATTTTGTTATTTATATAAAAATAGAAAAAAAAAAAATTAGAATGCAAAACTAATAAAGTTTAAATCGATGCAGCATAAATAAGATTTCATTTTTAACTTACAATGTAAACATTAAAAAGCATGCTAATGTTAACAACTTATTATTTTTTAAGTACAATTATCGAAGTAGTTATTTTAATTATGCTAACATTGACAAAAACAATAGTTGTTTTATACTGTAAGTCGTAAATTATTTTTTAACTATTAACACAAAAGCGAAAGAAGCTTTAATAAACTCTATTTTACATAATATAAATTATAGGTCAAAAGTAAAAATTTAAAAAGGTAACCAAAGGCCTTAATTTACAATTCTGACATAATTTTGATTCTGTACATCTTTCCGATTAAAATATTAAGTTTTAATGTATAATCTTCTATGAGCCAACTTCTATAATTTTTAGTAACGTTTCCAAGGCAAATACAATATTGTCTAATTCTATATTCAATATCGTCATTTAACTCTTTAGATAACTTTTTAGCATCAATTAATTCTTCTGTATTTTCCACGCACATAGTGGCATGTTGCTCTAGTGAATTTTCTATGATGGTTTTAGCTTTAAGATTGTTTTTAACAGTAAACTTAAATTCCTCATGAATATTCATAGAAATATCTTTTGTTTTTAAAAATTTTTTACGTAATTCATCAGGCATTTCATATTTAAAATTACTTTCAATATCTGCGTCGTCGCGCAAACTTTCTAAGTAATATTCTGGTGATTTAAAAATATGTTGCCAATCTACAGGATTATTCCATAATCCAAAACGTAATGCATTGTTTCCTAAATCAATAACTATAAAACTATCTTTATTGGGAAGTTTTCTACTACCACGTCCAATCATTTGAAAATAAAGTGTTAACGACTTTGTGGCGCGGTTTAAAATAATAGTTTCAACTGTTGGTTCATCAAAGCCTGTGGTTAAAATTCCAACCGATGTTAAAATAGCGTCTGGTGTTTTTTTAAACCATTGCAAAATATCTTTTCGATCTTCTGCAGTGGTTGTATTATCAAGATGTCTAATATTATAACCTACATGTCTAAAACTTTCATAAACATGTAATGATGTACTAATTCCGTTATTAAAAATTAGTGTTTTTTTTCCTAATGATTTTTCTGAATAAGCATGCAATAATTTTTCTTGCATTACCATATTACTATATAAATCGTCTGATGATTTTACGGTGTAATCACCATTTATTCCTACTTTTAATGAGGTTAATCCAACATCGTAACTGTAGGTCGTTGCTTTTGCTAAAAATCCTTTATCTATAAGGTTTTGAATGGTGTCCCCTACAATCAATTCGTTATAATTTTCATACATCGGAAGTTTAATGTTTGAGCTTAATGGCGTGGCAGTAACTCCTAAAATAAACGCGTTTTGAAATACATTAAACAACTTCCTAAATGAGTTGAAATGAGCTTCGTCAATAATCACTAAACCAACATCTTGTATTTCTAGTTTTTCGTCATTCAGTCGGTTTTTAAGCGTTTCAATCATCGCCACAAAACACGAATATTCTTCTTGATCAGGAAGCTCTTTGATGGCACTATTTATGACTTTATTTTTAACATCAAATGTTTTGAGCATTTTAGATGTTTGTTTACAAAGTTCTATTCGATGTGTTAAAACAACGACTTTCTTATCGTATTGCTCTAAATATCGTCGAGTTATTTCAGAAAAAATTACAGTTTTTCCGCCACCTGTTGGTAATTGATAAAGTAAATGGTAATTGTGAGGCGCATTATTTAAACGGTCAAAAATTTTGTCAATATCGCCTTTCTGGTAACCATATAGTTCCTTTTTATCTTCAATTTCAGCAAGTAAATCTTTTTTTGACATAGTAATTTTTACAATTTTGCAAAACTACACCTAAAAAAGAGTTTGACCACAAAAAAAGTTATAATTTAATTATTAATCTATAATTTCATTCATTTGCAGGTAAATAAACTCATGATTTTTTGTATAATTAAGAGTTTTTAATTTCAAACCTTTGAGTTGAGCACCATCATTTCCTTTTCCTTTAGTTACTTTTATTATGGAAAGAATTGAATCTCATTTAATAATTTTAACTTCAATATAAGCTTCACTAGAATCGGCTACAATTTTTACTATAATGAACTCATAGCCAATATTTTGATAATAATTCTCAAAAAAATAATTCGTATTAGGATCGGATTTAGTAATGATTTTGACAACTTCTTTTTTATAAAGATAACTCTCAGGTTTGAATTTGTTTAATGTTTCATTTGACTTTTTATAGTTAGAAGAAAGAAAGAAAAAATAAAATAGTTGTAAGAATTTGTGACGTAATTAGTAGTTGCATTTTCATCTTTTAATTTTTTTTAGTAATGAGATTAACAATGAAAATGTTAAATTAATAATCGAATCTTTCTACAATAGCATTAAATTCAAATTTATTAATCCAATTTTGCTTGATACTTTCTTCTTTGATAGCCACTACTCTATTTCTGAATTCCTCTAAAATTCCTTTCTCAATCATAAAAATTATGGCTTGTTCAAAGGAATTAAGCATACTTTTATAAAAAGCTTCCTGATTAATTTGTCTTTCAGATGATAAGGTCTGCGCTATTTCTATGTTATAAAGCATAATATCCACGATTATAAAAGCATCAACGCCAAGTGTAATGAAATGTTTAATGAACTTCTGAGCTGTTGAACGGCGCATTTTAGGTTTTTTGCTACGAATTGGGAAATATTCATTAGAGATTTTGAGCTTTGCATCTTTTACCAAATTTCTTTCGTTGGGATTGAATACAAAATTATAATATACTTTTACATCTTTAAACTTATCGTACAACTCCATTAGGTGTTCTTCTAATTGCTCTTTGTTGAGTTCGGAAAGGTATTTTTTTAAATCGCGTTTGCTCATGATAAATGCTAAATTATTGCAAAAGTACGTCAGATTATAGGTTTTTAAATAATGATATGCTTAATTTTGTCAGACTAAAAAACTATTTATGTTAAAATTTTTCAAAAAACTTGCTCTTGTTGAAGGAATCTCTGCACTACTTCTTTTTTTCTTTGCAATGCCAATGAAATATATTTTTGGTGACCCCATCTATGTTAAATACATCGGAATGGCTCATGGAATATTGTTTACCTTATATATTATATTTGCAACATTTCTTAAATTTTCTGAAAAATGGAATGTTACAAAATATATTGAAATTTGTTTAGCATCAATTCCGCCATTTGGTACGTTTTATATTGAAAAAAAGTATTTGAAAAATGTATAAAATAGTAGAAAAAATATTTGGCTGGTTGTATCCTTTACTTCGTAAAATGAATTTAGGCGATACAATGGCATCCTATATTAGCTTGATTGTAAATTGCATTATTCTTTTTATCATAGCTTATTTTATCTACATTATTTTTAGGTTAATCTTAGTAAAATTTTTGGCTATAGTTGCTAAAAAAACAAAAACGCAATTTGACGATTTGTTGGTTTCCAACCATACGGCGCAATACATTGCTTATTTAATTCCGTTTTTATTCATTTATAAATCGGTTCCTGTTATTCTTGATGCTTATGTTTATTGGGAAACTATTTTTGGTAAACTCGTTGGAGTTTATATCATTTTATTAACGTTATGGATTGTAAGAAGCGCTTTAAAAGCATTTCGTGATTATTTAAAATACCAACCAAAGTTTAGCGACAAACCCATAGACAGCTTCATTCAGGTAATTATGATTGTACTATGGATTTTTGCCATTGGCGTAATCATTTCTCAAATATTCGATATTACAACCAACACATTATTTGGAACTTTAGGAGCCATTTCAGCTGTTATTATTTTAGTTTTTAGAGATACTATACTTGGATTTGTAGCAAGTGTTCAGGTTGCTATGAATGATATGGTTCGAATTGGTGATTGGATTACTTTCGATAAATTTGGTGCAGATGGAGATGTAATTGAAATTAATTTGGCAACAGTGAAAGTAAGAAATTTTGATAATACGACCACTACAATTCCAACTTATAGTTTAATTTCTGATTCATTTAGAAACTGGCGTGGCATGTTAAACTCTGACGGAAGGAGAATTAAACGACATCTTCTTATAAAAGCTAAAAGTATTCGTTTTTTATCCGAGGCCGATTTGCAAAATATGAGAAAAATACAATTGATTTCTAACTATATAACTATTCGTCAGGAAGAAATAAATAAATATAATAAAACATATAATGTAGATAAATCATTGGCTATTAATGGCCGAAATATGACCAATTTTGGGCTATTTAGAAAATATATTACAAATTATTTGGAATATTATCCAGGAATTAATAAAAACATGATTCTTTTATGCCGTCAATTGCAACCCACGCCACACGGAATGCCTTTAGAAATTTACGTGTTTTCTAAAGATCAACGATTTGAACAGTACGAATATATCATGGCTGATATTTTTGACCATATCATTGCTGCAATAGTGTATTTTGATTTAGAAATATATGAAATGCCAACAGATAAAATAACTTTAGGAGAATAGCTATTTTTTTAACCTATCTTCTACAAATTCTATTTTTGTTTTTCCATGAGCCTTGGACTTACCGTCTAGTCCAACGCTAACCATTGTAACGGTATCTATCGTAATAATAGTTTCTTTTGTCATCATGTTTCGAACTTCACACATCAGCGTTAGCGAAGTTATTCCGAACTTAATGACGTCAATTCCAATTTCGACTATATCACCTTGTTTTGCGGAACTCCTAAAATTGATTTCTGACATATGCTTGGTCACAATCCTCGGACTTTCAAGTTGAATAATTGCATACAAAGCTATCTCTTCGTCAATCCATGCCAATAATCTTCCTCCAAACAAAGTACTGTTAGGATTTAAATCTTCTGGTTTTACCCATTTTCTTGTATGAAATCTCATTAATGTTTTATTTTTTGTCAAATTTAATCTATTAATTTGGTTTTTCAATCTTAATATAATGGCTAGAAGATATCATTTTTTTTATGTTAACTAAAATTATATTTGTAAATCTACTTTTGTTAACAAAATATTGAAATACTGCATAAAAAATAACTATATTTGTAGCTTATTAATTTATTTTACTATTAATATGAAAAAAATTACTTACTTATTTTTTGCTCTAGCTTCAATTTATGCTAGCTATTCACAAGAAAAAAAAGATAAAGAAAAAAGCGCTGAAGAGATAACAGAGAATTTTAATAAATGGACTATAGAGGCGACAGTTGGTCAAGCAAAAGGTATAAAACCCTATTCAAAAGGTTATTTTTCTAGTGATGCAAGAACATTTTTAGGAAAACCGCAAGCAAATTCATTCTCTTTAGGAACTAGATTTATGTTCAGCCCAATATTTGGTATTAAAGGTGCTTTTCATTATGAAACCATAAAAAATATTGAAGGTAGCGGCAGTTTACCTTTCGAAATGCAACAAATAGGCTTATCTATTCAAGGTGTTGTAAACGCAAACAGACTATTCAATATGCAAAGTTACTTGAATCGTTTTAACTTACTAATTCATGGTGGTATTAAAATTGATCAAATGACTTCTAAAACACCAAACATAATAGAAAACGATCATAATTTTAACAAAACAGAATATAATGGGGGTTTGGTGTTTGGTGTTGCTCCTCAATATAGAATTTCAACCAGAATAGCTGTGCTTTTAGATGTTTCTATTCAAAGTAATTACAGACAACATTTTAATTGGGATGGAACCTATTCTGATAATAGTAATAACTTAAACGGTCAATTAATTACTACTAATTTAGGTTTAACGTACTCACTTGGTCAACAAAAAATGCATGGAGATTGGCAAATTTTGAAAGATACGAAGCTTGAAGAAATTGAAGCTTTAGACAAACGAATTGATGATATGGAAACACTTATGAACGATACCGATAAAGATGGAGTACCAGATTATCTTGACCAAGAAAATAATTCAGTTGCCGGGGTCGCTGTTGATTCTAGAGGTAAAATGATAGATATAAATAGAAATGGTGTTCCAGATGAATTAGAACGTTACGTAAATAATGCTACTAAAGAAGCTTCAGATAAATCTAATGTAGATGCTGTGAAACGTTTGGTAAATGAAGGATATGTTTCTACTTATTTTGACACTAACAAAACGCAACCAACTAACGTTTCTACAGAAGGTATCGATTTTATAAAAACCTATTTAAAAAACAATCCTAAAGCTTCTGTAGATATCTTCGGACATGCAGATGAAATTGGCACAAGTGAAAGGAATAGTAAATTATCCAAAGCAAGAGCAGAATCTGTAAAGGCAATACTTGTAAAAGCTGGTATAGATGCTTCAAGATTAAATGTTCTTGCATCTGGTGAAGACACATCCGTTGCTGCCGACTCTGAAGGAGCTAGAAAACTTGTGAGAAGAGTTACTTTTAGAGTAAAAGATTAATTAACAATCGATTCTTAATAAATAGATGAAACCTCTGTATTTTAGCAGAGGTTTTTTTTTTACTTTTAAACAAAAATGGAATCAAGAGAAAGATTACTTTTAGAATTACGTGGTAATACAATCGGTTTAATAAACGAACAATCATCTGCAGAAGAGCATTTTCAAAACAAAACCCTTCGCCCTATCCTGAAGCTTCAAAATGACCTATTTGTTGAAGTTTTTATAAACTATGCTAAAAAGCAGAAAAGTGATTTTTTTAAGCTTTCACCAGATAAAAAAATGGTTTATATCGAAAATACTATTCAACGAGATATAAAATTCAGAAATTCATTAAAAGGAATGATTATTGGATTATTTACGCTTCAAGAATATTATGATTACACCAAAAACTCCTCTAATATCAATAAACGAATGATGAATTTACTTATTGAGCGTTTAAAAAATCAAGTACTATTACTCGAAACTACTCCTTAATAATGTTTCAAAAAAATATAAATTTCTTTCCACTTCACAGTTCGTAAAGCAATAAATTGATCTAATTCTTCTCTTTTTGAATTGACTTCTGTTGCACCTAAAGCTTCATCGTTATTAATAAAAATTCCTTTTGCTCCAAGATTTTTGGCGAATTCCATATCGGTTAGTCTATCACCAATCATGAAAGAATTTTTCAAATCGTAGTTTGGGTTATCAATATACTCAGTTACCATTCCAATTCCTGGTTTTCGAGTTGATTTTCCATCTTCTGGATATGAATCATCAATAAAAACTTTTGTAAAAAAAATTCCTTCGTTTTCAAACGCTTTAATTATTTTAATGTGAATGTTCCAAAAAACATCTGTTGGTAAAACTTTAGTTCCTAGTCCGTCTTGGTTGGTTACCATTACAATTTCGAAATCCAATTTTCGTGCAATTTTTCCTAAATACCGAAAGACTTCGGGATAAAATTCTAGTTCTTCAAATGTATCTAAAACATAATCTGGAGCATTTGCTTCTTTTACAATTGTTCCGTCACGATCGATAAAAAGGATTTTCTTCATTACTTTTACTTTGATTCAAAGCTAAATAAAAAAAACGCTTTATCACGACTAATAAAGCGGTTTTTAAAACAAAAAAAGTAATTAATCATGATCTTCTTCACCTTTTTTTTCATTTCCAACTTTACCAGTGTTATTTACTGTTGCATTTTCTCTAATTTCGGTATGACGAACTTCTCCACCAGTTGTTCCGGTTTCTTTTCCTAAAAAGATTCCAACAGCAGCGATAGTTAAAACCAAAAACGAAACTAATTTGGCTTTAGCATGCTTTTTAACATTAGTATACAATCCAGCAATTGAAACTACTCCTAAAAGATAAAGAACTATGGCTAATTTTTCGGCCATTTCTTCGTGTTCGTGAATGATTTGTTTACCAACTGTTGGCATATCCTCAACCATTTCTTCAGCACCTTCTCCAGTTGCCATACTAGCAAAAGCAAAAATGGCTCCCACAATAAATAAACAATAAGCTGTATTTTTTACAGAATCATTTTTAAATACAATTCCTGCAATTAAAACACCAAATCCAAGAATTATTCCAATAATTGGAAAGTGGTTTACTACCATGTGCAAATGTGCATCGTTCATAATTTTAAATTTTTTAAAGTTTATATTTAGTTTTTATTGGTTAGCTCAAAGGTAATTTGTTAAAAAAAAAAAGGATATTGTAAAAAAAGATAAATAAATTATATATCTCATTTTTGTATAATTTAATAAAATTATACTCTAACTCCAAAGATATATCCAACTAATGCCGATAAAACCATGGCGATTGTTCCCCAAATAGTTATACGTAAAATTGCTTTTTTCACGCTAGAGCCACCTGTTTTTGCCGCAATACTTCCTAAAATTATTAGAAAAATTATCGTGAACGCATACAACCAATATTCCATGTTTTTTATGGGTGTAAAAAGAATAACTAGTAATGGCAATACACCACCAACAGTAAACGCAGCACCAGATGATATAGCGGCTTGTATAGGATTAGCTTGACTTATTTCATTTATTCCTAATTCGTCTCTAATATGAGCAGCTAGTGCATCATTTCCAGTTAATTCAATGGCTACTTGCATAGCAGTTTCCTTTTTCAAACCCCTCTTTTCATATATTTGAGCTAATATTTTTAACTCTTCTTCGGGCATTTCTGCTAATTCTTTTATTTCTCTTTCAATATCTGCTTTTTCTGTATCTGTTTGTGAACTTACTGATACATATTCACCTGCTGCCATAGATAATGCACCGGCAACAGTTGCTAAAACAATTGGTTCTCTTGTTGAACTTGCTGCAGCAACACCAATGGCAAGACTTGAAATAGATATTATCCCATCGTTAGCACCTAAAACAGCAGCTCTTAACCAATTACTTCTATGAATGTAATGACTATCTAAATAATTGTCTATTGTTATTACTTTTTCTTCTTTTTTAGATTTAATCATCTTTTTAAATTTTAGTAATTGAATAATTATCTTTTTTTAGTTAATTATATCAAAAACGCCTTTGGTTAATAGCTTTGATTTAGAATTGATTTCTTTATTTGGTATAATTTCAACAAATTCATCAGTGCTTGTACCTTTTTGAACTTGTACTTTTTGAAAATTATAACCTTTTGTATATTCAGATTTCAATAAAAGTACGAAATATTTATCGTTTTCAAAGACCAAAGCATCTTTGGGAACGCCAAGACCTTTTTTTCTATCAATTACAATTCCTGCTTCAATAAACATTCCTGTCAATATTTTTTGCTTTACTTTATCGTCTAAGTGTCCGTGAACATTAGCTGTTCTATCATTTCCTTCAATTGATTTTCCTATCAAATGTACTTTTCCTTGAAAACCTTCTTTTGAAGCTTCAGGAACTGTGAACTTGATAATTTGATTTTCCTTTATATTTAAAATATCTTTTTCAAAAACACTTAATTCGATATGTAAATCAGCATTGTTTACAATTTCCAAAATAACATCTGATGGAGAAACTGCCATTCCAACTGATGCATTCATCACAGTAACATCGCCCGAAATTGGAGCAAAAAGAGTAATGATTGAAGCTATTTTACCACGCTCTACTTGACTTGGATTAATATTGAACATCACCAATTTTTGACGTAACGAATTGTATTTTCCTTTGGCGCTTTTGTATTCGCTTTCTGCTTTTAAATAATTTTTTTGAGAAGTGATTTTTTCGTCGAATAAGGTTTTTTGTCTTTCAAATTCTGACTTCAAATAACTTATTTGTGCAGCAACTTCAATATATTCTTTTTGAATATCAACTATTTCTGTGCTTTCAATTGTTACTAATGCTTGTCCTTTATAAACTTTATCACCAATTAATAATTTTGAAGTTTTGATGAATCCTCCAATAAATGTGGTAATTTTTGCTCTGTTTTGTGGCGGAACATCAATTTTTCCAGAAGCTTTTACTGTCATGTCAAAATCTTGCTCAATTGGCGTTGCAATTTGCATTTCCATGTTAGTAAACTGCGATTTTGTTACTGTAATTAGTCCGTTTTCGGCAGTTTCAGCCACTTCTTTTGCTTCTTTGCAAGAAAAAAGAACTAGTGATAAAGTTAAAGTATAGAGTATCTTTTTCATATTAATTTAGTGTAAGGAATTGTAAATCAAATTGAGTTCTGTTGTAATTGTAAACGTTTTCAAGATAATCAACCTGAATAGTTGTGGCATTTTCTAATGATGTTATATATTGAAAAAAGTCAATTTCTCCATGTTTGTAACTCAGGTTTGCAACTTTAATAATTTCTTTGGCTAACTTTTCGCCATATTCGTTGTAATATTTTATGGCTTCGTTATATTTCAATAGTTCTTCATTTTTTCTGGAAATATATTTGTCGATTTTAATTAACTCATTTTGCTTTTGTTGCTCCCAACTTTGTGATTCAATTTTGGCAACCTGTGTTTTTGTTTTTGTACCACCAAGTAAAATAGGAACCGATAATCCAACCTGAAAGCCTTTCAAACTATTGAATAATCCGCTATTAGTTCCTTGAAAATATTCTAAATTAATATCAGGCAAATACTGTTGTTTTTCGAGGTTTTCATTCGATTTATTTGATTTTGTAATTGCTTCAAAATAAGAATTATAAATTGTTTTATTTGAATTATTTACCAAAGAAAGAATTGGAACAAGTTTATTTGTTTTTATCTCATTTTTCTCTTCCGATTGAAGTAAAGCTTGCAATTGTTCGTAATTAGCCCCTTTTTCTTTTTCTAATTGAGAAAGCTTAGTTCTTATTTGTCTAAATTTACTTTGAGCAGTAATTTTTTCTAAATAATTAGTTTCACCTAATTCAAATCTTCTATCGCTTGCTTTAGAAAAATTTTGGTACAAACTATCTAAATAAGCAAACAATTCTTCTTGATGTTGTAGATAAACAATTTGATTATAAACCTGAGCAACACTATTTGAAAGTTGATTTTTAGTAATTTCAAAACCTGCTTTTTCCTTTTCGTATTCAGCTGAATAGAAGTTTTTCTGTGAACCATAAACCGTTGGAAAATTGAATCGTTGTTGTATTCCAAAAACCTTAATCGGAATATTATTTAAAGCCAAATTGTTTTCATCATAACTATAATACACATTGGTTTTATCAAATGAATAAGCGCTTTTTATATTGGTCTTGAATTTATCAACTTGCAATTGTGCTGCTTTTATTCCTTTATTTTTAGCATAAGCTTTTGTAAGTAAGCCATCCAATTCGGCATTTTTATTTTGTGAAAACGCTAAAGATGAAAATAAGATAAGCGCAATAATAGTAACATTTTGATGAATTTTGAACTTGGCTTTTTTGCCTTCTTTTTTATCTAAAAGTTTGAATAAAACAGGTAAAACTATCATGGTTAAAATTGTTGCAGTAAATAATCCGCCAATTACTACAGTTGCCAAGGGTCGTTGCACTTCTGCACCTGCTGATGAAGAAATTGCCATTGGTAAAAATCCTAAAGCTGCAGCTGCTGCTGTTAGTACAACAGGTCTTAATCTGTCGATTGTTCCTTTTAAAATTAGTTCGTTTATGTCTTTCATCCCTTGATGTTTTAGTTCTTTAAAATGTTCGATTAGTACAATTCCGTTGAGTACGGCAATTCCGAAAAGCGCAATAAATCCAACTCCTGCCGAGATACTAAATGGTAAATCACGAATCCAAAGAAATAATATTCCTCCAACTGCAGAAAGTGGAATTGCCGAATACACCATCAAAGCTTCTTTTACCGAACCAAAGGCAAAATACAATAAGATAAAAATTAAAAATAATGCTATTGGAACGGCTATCATCAAACGAGCTTTGGCACTTTGCAAGTTTTCAAATTGACCGCCATAGGTAACATAATAACTTGACGGAAGTTTGATTTTGGTCTCAATAATATTTTTAACATCATCCACAACACTTTGTAAATCGCGATTTCTTACGTTTATTCCGACCACAATTCTTCTACGTGTATTATCTCTAGAAATTTTGGCTGGACCTTCGGTATATTCTATTTCTGCCAATTCTTGCAAAGGAATTTGTTCACCATTTGGAGTTGGAACATATAGATTTCTCAAATTATCAATATCCTGACGATTGCTTTTGTCTAAACGAATAACTAAATCAAAACGTTTTTCGCCTTCAAATACGGTTCCAACTGTTTTTCCTGCAAAACCTAACGCTATAGTTTCATTCAAGTCGGATATATTCAAGCCATAACGAGCAATTTTGGAACGATTATAAACCACGCTCATTTGAGGCAATCCTTCCGTTTTTTCGATAATTACGTCAGAAGCTCCTTCAACACCTTCGATAGCGTATTTAATTTGTTCGGCTCTTTTGGCTAAAACATTCAAATCCTCACCAAATATTTTCACGGCTACGTCACTTCTTGTTCCTGAAATTAATTCGTTAAAACGCATTTCTATAGGTTGTGTAAACTCAATTTCCATGTTTGGAATTTGTACTACAATGGCAGCTTTAATTTTATCAGCCAATTCATCTTTAGAATCGGCAGAAACCCATTCTGATTTTGGTTTTAGTTTTACAATAATATCACTTTCTTCCATGCTCATTGGATCGGTTGGTACTTCGGCAGCACCAATTCTACTAACAACTTGCTCCACTTCGGGAAAGTTTTTTAGGATTATTTTTTCGATTTTGGTCGTAATTCCTATCGTTTTGGTTAAGGATGTTCCCGTTTTTAAAACTGGCTGAATCACAAAATCGCCTTCATCTAATGTTGGAATAAATTCGCCACCCATAGTTGAAAATAAAAGTATAGCTCCAACTAAAAGTCCTAATGCTCCATAAATTACTTTTTTAGTGTTTCCAATTGCCCAAGTAATTACTGGTAAATACAACGAATTCATTTTGTTAATTAGTTTAGACGAAAATGAATTTGGGTTTTCTTCTTTTGGTTTTAAAAATAAGGATGAAACTACAGGAACATAAGTAAAACAAAATAACATCGCTCCAACTAACGCAAAACTAAAAGTCATCGCCATTGGTTTAAACATTTTACCTTCAACTCCTGAAAGTGAGAGAATTGGAATAAAAACTATCAAAATAATTAACTGCCCAAAAACAGCAGAATTCATCATTTTGGAAGCACTTTTATAAGTGATTTCGTCAATTTGAATTTGTTGATCTTCTTTAGAAAGATGAACTAAATGTTTGGATTTATGTGCGATTTGAAAAGCAATAAATTCAACAATAATAACGGCTCCATCGATGATTATTCCAAAATCTATTGCGCCTAAACTCATTAGGTTAGCATCAATTCCGAGAATATTCATAAATGAAATTGCAAATAGTAAACATAACGGAATAACTGATGTAACAACCAATCCTGAACGCCAATTTCCTAGTAACAGAACAACGACAAAAATTACGATTAGACAACCAAGAATTAAGTTTTCAGCAACGGTGAAAGTTGTTTTTCCAACCAACTCACTTCTTTCTAAAAACGCATTGATGTAAACGCCTTTTGGTAATGTTTTTTGAATTTCGGCAACTCTATCTTTTACGTCACTTATAACTTGTTTTGAATTTCCGCCTTTTAGCATCATCACTTGGCCTAGCACTTTTTCGCCTTCACCATTTCCAGTGATTGCACCAAAACGATTGGCGCTTCCAAATTGTACTTGAGCAACATCTTTTATGTAAATAGGTAAACCATTAGAATTAGTAACTACTATGTTTTCAATGTCTTGCAATGATTTTACTTTTCCTTCACCACGAATAAAATAACTTTGATTTACTTTTTCAATATAAGCACCACCAGCAATACTATTGTTATTTTCTAAAGCAGAAAAAACATCAGAAGTATTGATATTCATCGCTTTAAGTTTTGATGAATTGATAGCAACTTCATATTGTTTTAGATAGCCACCCCAAGTATTGATTTCTACAACACCTTTTATTCCAGACAATTGACGTTTTACAACCCAATCTTGAATAGTTCTCAAATCGGTTACAGAATATTGGTCTTTGTAAGCAGGTTTTACGTCTATAATATATTGATAAATTTCACCCAAACCGGTTGTAATTGGTCCCATTTCTGGAGTTCCAAAACCTGGTGGAATTTTTTCGGAAGCTGTTTTAATTTTTTCTGCAATAAGTTGTCTTGGCAAATAAGTTCCAATTTTATCATCAAAAACGATGGTTACTACTGAAAGCCCAAACTTTGAAATGGAACGTATTTCTTTAACATTTGGCAAGTTAGCAATTTCAATTTCAACAGGATAAGTAATGTATTGCTCAATATCTTGAGTGGAAAGATTTCGAGAAGTTGTAATTACTTGGACTTGATTATTGGTAACATCAGGCACAGCGCCTATTGAAATTTGAAAAACTGAAAAAATTCCAAAAGCGAAAATGGTTAAGGTAAAAAGTAAAACAATAAGTTTGTTTTTTAAACTGAAGGCAATTATTTTCTCAAGCATTACAATGTATTTTCTACATACAAAATTAATTTTTGTAATAGAAAAATAGCTTAAGATATACTTAACAATAGTTTAAGTTATGCTTAAAATAATAGTTGTTCCGATGTTTTCCTCACTTGTAATTTGGATTTCGATATTTAATAAATCGCATAATCTTTTTACTATCGACAATCCCAAACCAGTTCCTTTTATTTCAGGATTTTTTGAATTATCAGAACGGTAGAAAGAGTTAAATACTTTACTTAAGTTATCCTTCGGAATTCCTATGCCATTATCGGTAATAATTAAATTTGTTTTATTTTTACTACTATTCAAATCAATAGTAATTAGACCTTCAGTTTTTGAATATTTTACAGCATTTGAAATCAAATTACTAATAATAATTGAAACCAAATAATAATCAGAGTGAATATAAAAATCATTATTAAAATTGGTAACAACAACAATATTTCTTTTTTGAATTTTATCGGAATATCGTGATAAACTTTCGAGAATTAGTTCGTTTAAATATACATTCTCAATTTTAATATTACTCTTTTGATTTTCAAATCGGGCAAGCAAGAGTAATTCATCAACAAGAGAATTTAAACGATCAACTTCTGAAACACAGAAATTAATTTTTTCTTCATATTCTTGTTTTTCCCGTGGTTTACGAACTAATACTTCGAGTGTTCCTTTAATAACTGCTAATGGTGTTCTTAATTCGTGAGAAGCATCTGATGTAAATTGTTTTTCACGTTCAACTGCATCCTCTATTCTATCTAATAAATCATTTATAGTTTTTGAAAGCGTGAGTAATTCGTCCTTATTATTTGGAAGCTTAATTCTTGATTTAAGATTATCTTTAGTTATTTTACTTGATGTTTCAATGATTGAAATTACAGGTTTTATACTTTTACCTGCAATTAGTCGAGCCACTAAAAACAATACAAATAAAATTAAAGGAAAAGCTACAAACAATATAGTTTTCAAATTAGATAAAATCATTGTAGCATCATCAAGAGACATAGCAACAATAAGATGTCCAATAACTTTATTATCATCAATTAAAGGAACTTGAATTTGTCTAATAGGCTTGTTATTCAGATAAGTATCGATTAATACATTATCTTTTTTGTCTTCATAGAGTTTGAGAGAGATATCTTTTAGGTTTGGCGATTTATCAATCAATTGATTATTTATATCTAAAAACTGAACAAATACTGGATTTACATTAACTGTATTATGTTCTCTTTCGCGCCATTGATCAACCTGAATTAGATAAGCTTCATTTCTATCAATTTTAATTTCCTCAAGATGCTTCTCAACTTCATCATTTATATCTTCATTGATATGATTATCAACACTATAATGAATAACTTGATAAATAATTATAAATACTAAAGCAATCAGTAAAGCAGTACTAATAATATAATTGAAGGCAATTCTATTTCTAAAAGATAGATTTAACATTTATATTTGGGTTCAATATGAATTAAAACATGACCTAATTGAGGCATTTTCTCTCTTAAAGTATCTTTAAGCAAATGAGCAATCTTGTGACCAACTTTAACTGAAAGTTCACCATCAACAATGGCATGTAAGTCAACGTGATATTTCATTCCTACTTTTCTTATAAAACATTTTTCGGTATCAATTATGCCTGCAACTTGTTTAGAAATAACTCTAATTTCATCTACTAAGTCATCATAAAAATGCTCATCCATGATTTCACCCAAAGCCGGTCTAAAAATCAAATAACTATTATATAAGATAAAACCAGATGCCAAAAGCGCAGCCCAATCATCGGCAGATTCATATCCTTTTCCTAAAAACAATGCAATGCTTATGCCTCCAAAAGCGGCAACTGAAGTTAATGCATCGCTTCTATGATGCCAAGCGTCAGCTTTTAGTGATGAACTATTGGTTTCTTTACTTTTCTTTAAAACAATTCTATATGATATTTCTTTCCAAAGAATGATACTTCCTAAAACAATAAGTGTAAATGGTTTTGGTAAATCATGTGGTGTTCCAATATTTTTTATGCTTTCATAAGCAATAATAACTGCTGATGTGATTAAAAAACCGACCACTAAAAATGTAATTAAAGGTTCAGCTCTTCCATGACCATAAGGATGATTTTCATCAGCAGGACGACTTGCATACTTCAAACCAAAAAGGACAAGTAAAGAAGAAAAAATATCTGTTGTAGATTCTATAGCATCAGCTATTAACGCATAAGAATTTCCAAAAAATCCCGCAACTCCTTTAATTATTGCTAATAAAGTATTTCCTATTATACTAAAATAAGTAGCTTTGATAGCAGTTTGTGTATGTTGCTCCATTAATTTGATACTATTTAATTCGCAATGTATCCAATACCGCGAATTGTTTTTATGCAGTCATCTTCTTTGGTTAGATTAAGTTTTTTTCTGATAGCATTCATGAAAACATCAATAACGCCAGTATCATACTCAAAATGAATATCCCACACATCTTCAATGATTTGATTTCGGGTGCAAACTTTGCCTTTATTTTGTATCAAATATACCAATAATTCAAACTCTCTTTGTGTAAAAAAGACTTCTTTTTTATCTTTAAAAATTTGATGTTTTGACAAATCAATTTTTATATCTGATAAGGTCAAAATTTCATTATCTTCTGTTGTTCTAAAATGTATTTTTATTCTTTCAAGAAGTTCCTCAAAACTAAATGGCTTTTTTATGTAATCGTTAGCTCCAGATTTCAAACCTTCAATAGTCTCTTGAACGGTATCTTTAGCTGTTAAAAAGAGAATTGGAATTTGCTTGTTTTCCTCACGTATTGCTTTACAAACTGCAATACCAGTTAGGCTTGGTAACATCCAATCTAAAAGGATTAAATCAAAATTATTGGTTTGTGCTAAAGTTAGTCCATCACTTCCATTGAAGGCTAGAGTAATTTCATAACCTTCTTCTTCTAATCCTTGTTTAAGAAAATTAGAAATACCTACTTCGTCTTCAACTATTAGTATCTTCATTACTTTTATTATTGCATTACAAACTTAAATCCGATTGTTGCTATGTTAGCATTAAGACCATCGCTTCTATCATAATGATTTACTCTAAAATCGATGTTTTTTAATCCAAATCTCCATATTTTAGAACCCATAAAAACATCAGAATAGCCTACTCCTAATCCGTATTGATGTGCATAAAACGTCGACAAATCATAATCTGAAGTATAAAATTGCTCTGTAGACAAATGTTTATCGAATGGTGCAAAATATTTAGACTGCGTCTGTGTATAATAACGATATAACGGAGAAACAGTAAATCTTTCAGAAAGTTTTACCGGTAATTCTATACTTGCGGTATGTGATTGCATATCCCAGTCATCACTATAAAATCTGTAATAAGTTCTTACTTTCAAATATTCATTTATATAATAATTAAACCTTGCTCCTATGGGCAACTTAAATCTTGTACTTGGTAAACGTTCAATATCATCTGCAAGTCTGTAAACTCCGACATTTGAAGAAGTTTCATAATTATTGATGTACTGAGATTGACCGATGTAATAGTTAGCTTTGTCAGCAAAATAAATTCTATGGTAAGGAGTCGATAATAAGCCTTCTTGTTTTAGCAAATCAAAAAATATAGAAAATTGCATGTTTTTTGTTGCTACTTGCGAATACGCAAATGATGCCGAATAGGAATTTCTATTTACCGATTCAATAGATTTGAATGCTGATGGCAAATAATTAGAAGTAGAATTTCCTGATTGATCCAAAACTGTTACACCACTAAAATAACCGAGGTTTTGAAAATTTGAACCATAGCTTTCATATTCATGTAACTCTGTAGGATAAATAGGTCTCCACTGATCTAGATATGCATTAACTTTTAGACTTAACTCTGTGTTCTTATTATTCAATAATTTTGTAATTCCACCTCCAAAACCAATTGAGGTATAGTCGTATTCATTTGAAAATGAAATATCTGCATTCCAAATGAAATTTCTACTATCACTACTATGACTGTAATTTAATACAACCGACATCAAAGCATCTTGAGCTGATGCGCCTGATGATGCTTGCCATGGAGTTCCAATTGTTCCAGAGTTTGTTGCAGCAATTGCTCTATCATCATCTCCTTCACCGCCGCCACCAGAAGCTCCAGTTGCATTAAATGGATTAATATTACTTGATGAAGCAGACGTGTAAGCCGATAGACCCACATCTACCGTTAGCACATCATTATCATTTAAAGGCATTGCAACAGTTATGTTGGAAGCAATATCAGTTAATTTTTCTGAACCCATTCCGCCAGAAACTGATGAATGAACCCCATCTTGTTTATAATAACTCGCCAAGAAATCGACTTCTGTGCTTTCTAAAACTCTTTTTTTGAATACAACAGTTGTATCTTTCTCTTGAGCAAAAGATAAATTGGTTAGTACTAAAAATAACAAAATTATTCTGTATCGCATTTTATTTATTGTATAATGTATCTACTTATTGTGTTTCAAAGATTATCCTTTAAACATTTTAGTTACATCCGCAACCACCGCCAGATTTGCCTCCGTTTGCTCCAGCTGCAGCTTCTCTATATACTTGAAAAGTAGTTTCGTATCTTTCAGCTGTTCTTGCAGCTAATTTCATATCTGGGTCATTGATCTTAGCCTTTTCATATTCTTTTACAGAATTACATGATTGCAAAATCACTAAGGAAAGTAATGCAAATATTAGTTTCTTAATCATTTTTATTTGGTGTTATATTTTTTAATGTCAATTCCTTTTGATGTATAAATTTTACCTTTTTCATCCACTATAATACATTCAATTCCTTTAAGCTGATTTACTAAATCTATTCCGACTTCTATTCCTAAAACAAAAATTCCAGTGGCTAATGCATCCGCAATTTCTGTTTGTTTTGCAAAAACGGAAACACTAACAATTCCTGTTGCAGGATAACCTGTTCTAGGATCAATAATATGTGAATATCTAATTCCATTAAATGTTACATATTTTTCATAACTTCCCGAAGTTTCCACTGCACTATTGTCTAAAGGAAAAGTGGCAAAAACTTTATTTTTATTCATTGGATTTACAATTCCAATAGTCCAAGATTTACCATTAGGTTGTTTTCCCCAAGTGTTTATATCACCAGAAACGTTTACTAATCCAGAGTTGCAACCTTTGCTTTGCAATAGCGCTTTTACTTTATCAGCTATATAACCTTGACCAATGCCGCCAAGTCCTAGTTTCATTCCTTGAAGTTTCAAAAAAACTGTTTTATCATTTGAATTTAATAGTATATTCTTATAACCAATTTTCTCTACCGATTTCTTTATTGCTTCTTCTGATGGCATTTCTTTCATACTTCCATCAAATTTCCAAATTTTGTCCATTGATGCGTAAGAAATATCAAAAGCTCCATTCGTCAATTTTGAAACTTTTATTGCACGTTCTAACAAATCAAATACTTCTTCATCAACTTTAACTTCTTTTATACCTGCATTTCTATTAATTTCTGAAATTTGAGTTGTAGGAATCCAATCTGAAATTAAATTTTCTATTCTTTTAACTTCATTAATTGCTTCATCAATAAATACATTTGCTTGAATAGTATCATTTGCAACAACAGTAATTTCAAACGGACTTCCGAGCATTGCTAATTTTCTCTTATGAACAATTTGTCCAAAAGTGGCGATAGATGTAAAAAAGAAAAGTAGTCCGAAAAGCTTATTCATTATTTTTCTAATGTATTTAATAACTTCACATAATTCTCTGCAGAAATATTTTTAAATCCGGTCATTCCTTGAACTTTCCCATTCTTATCCAACATAACTACAAGTGGAAAATTTCCATCTTTATTATATTTTTCTGCTAACTTATTATTATTCTCTGTCAATTCACTCGACAATTGATTGGCTTTTTTCTTTGGAAAATCTGCTTTAATCAATACATATTTTTCAGCAGCTTCTTTTTTGAAAACTTCCGACTGCCATACATTTTTTTCTAATTTCATACATGGTGCACACCAATCTGAACCTGAAAAAACTAAAAGTATTTTTTTATTTTCTTTATTAGCTTCAGCTTTGGCTTCATCAAGTGATGTTTTCCATTCTTGAGAGAAACCAAGTGTTGTAAGAGATAACATGACTAATAATGCGATTTTTTTCATAATTCATTTTTAATTTTAGATAAAACAATTTAACTCGATTTTACCCTAACAAATATTTAGGTAAAAGTATTATTTAATCTAAAAACTCCAACACAATCAATTTATTTTAAGCAATTCTTAATTTAAGTCAATCTTAAGTCACAATTAAGTTAATCTTAAACCAATTAGAGTTACAAGATTGTTCATTTGTACTAAAAATACAGATGTTTAAAAATAAATCGCCTTTTTTATATTTATTAGCATTTTCACTTTTGGTGAACTTGATATTAAGAATAATTTTAATATCTCACCCAATTACACAAACTAATTTTGAAGTACTTGAAATCATTAAAATATTCAGTTTAGGCTTACTATCTGATTTTTTTGTATTCACAATAGCAAGTGTTTTTTTGTGGCTTTATCTTCAATTCCTCTCTGATTCAAAATATAACAAACCATTTGGTTACATTTTATTTGGAATTCTTTTACTAACCTTTTTTTATATTATTTCTGGAAAATCAATTCTTGATGAATATGGAGGTGTAATTCCTCTAGTAGCAGGAATTTTTATAGGTTTGAAGTTATTTTTATTTGGATTATTTCTTTTTTTTAGAAATATCAGAGCCAAAATACGATTGATTTTATACTCAATAACTGTTTTTATTTATGTATTACTTATTATTCAAAATGCTGTTAGTGAATATTTCTTCTGGAATGAGTTTGGAGTTAGATATAATTTCATTGCAGTTGATTATTTAATCTATACAAATGAAGTAATCAGAAACATTATTGAATCTTATCCAATCGTTCCTCTAGTATCAATTATTCTAATTATATCCATAGCTTTTACATATTTAATAGTTAAGAAAACTAAAGTTTATTTTTCAAATCTTCCTAAATTGAATGAAAAAATTAAAACGAGTATCCTTTATTCTGTTTTGTTTATACTTTCAATTTTATTCCTTCCATTTCTATCCAAAAATCAAAATTCTGATAATCAGTTTGCCAATGAATTGCAATCTAGTGGTTTGTATAAATTTTATATTGCTTTTACAAATAGTGAATTAGATTATGAAAAATTTTACAAAACTATTCCCAATGATGAAGCCTTTGCCATTTTAAAGAATCAAATTCCAGAAATAAGCAATTCATCAACTTTGAGAACTATTAAAGGTAATGATCAAGAAATTCGTAAAAATATCGTTTTAATAACTGTTGAAAGTTTTAGTGCCGAATTCCTTACAAATTATGGTAATAAGCTAAAAATAACACCGTTTTTAGATAGCTTAGCAACAAAAAGTTTGTTCTTCTCGAATCTTTACGCAACAGGAAATCGAACAGTTCGTGGTTTAGAATCTGTAACTTTATGTTTGCCTCCTTCTCCTGGAGAAAGTATTGTGAAGAGAAAGGATAATAAAAATAAATTTTCTACCAATAGTATTTTGCAATCAAAAGGCTATTCCTCAAAATTCTTTTATGGAGGGAATGCTTATTTTGATAACATGGATGATTTTTTTATCGGTAACAATTATAAGGTAGTTGATAAAAGTTCTTTCAAACCCAATGAAATTTCATTTTCAAATGTTTGGGGTGTTTGTGATGAAGATATGGCAAAAAAAATTATTCAGAATGTTACCTCTGATTCACAGAATAAAAAACCATTTTTTGCCCATTGGATGACCGTTAGTAACCATCGTCCATTTTCATTTCCTGAAGGAAAAATTGATATTCCAAATAGTTTTGTTTGTCGCGAAGCCGTTGTGAAATATACTGATTTTGCTTTAAAACAATTTTTTAAAATGGCAGAAAAGCAAAGTTGGTTTGATGATACAATATTTGTTATCGTCGCCGATCATTGTGCTTCAAGTTCTGGAAAAACAGAATTGCCATTAGACCGCTATAGAATTCCAGCATTTGTATACGCACCTAAATTTATTGAACCAAGAATTTATAACCAATTAGTATCACAAATTGATTTGATGCCAACTGTTTTTGGTCTACTAAATTTTAACTACGAAACTAAATTTTATGGTCAAGATGTACTGAAAACCGATTACAAACCAAGAGCTTTTATTGCTACTTACCAGGATTTAGGATTGATAAAAGATAATACTTTGACAATTCTATCTCCAAAACAAAAAGTAAAACAATATGAGCTAAGTTTAGTTAAAAACTCACAACCTGATGATTATAATTTATTTTATCATCAAGAATTAATAACAAAACCAAGAACTGATTTAATCAATGAAACCATTTCTTACTATCAAACAACTGCAAAACTTTTAAAGGATAAAAAAATGGATAAGTAACTATAACAAACCGTTATATTTTCTAATAAACCATTCAGTTGCAAGTGATAATGCAATTAGGATTAGTAACCAAACCCAATCAATGAAAGGAGTTTTCTTTACAATATCTTTTTGAATGGCTTTATATTCTTCATTTTCAAGTAATATTTTAATTAAATCATCTACTTGATTTGGAACAAGAACAGTACCTTTTGTTTGTAAAGCCAATTGTTTCAATTTAGCCATATCCGGATTTACGAATTGCTTTTCGATATCAAAATCTAATATTTCGAAAGTACTAGAATAACTTGCATTTGAATTAAGTTCCTTTACTGTAAACGAATATTGTCCAGCAGCTAAACCTTCAAGATTTACTTTGAAACTATTATTCGTTTTTAGCAAATCGTAGCGTTTTACTTGTTTTGTTTTAGAATTTGTTACAGCAATTGTCAAACGCGCTTTCTCGTCAAATTCATAATTTTTATTGAAATATTGTGCCGTAATTTCTAAAGCATCACCAGAATTATAAAAACGCTCATGATTTACAATAAGTGATTTTTTAGAGTCATTTGAAGCTAAAAATTGAATGGTTTTATCTAAAAAAACATCAAATTCTTCAAATGATTTTTTCTCAATAAAACTATGTGCACGCCATTTCCAAATGTTTTCTCCCATCAAAAAAGCACTTCTTCTTCCTTGATTATCAGAAAAAGCTAGTAAAGGCTGGTTTGTTTCTACATTTCTAATTCTTGAAGATAAAAGAACAGTTACATTTTCATTAGGAGTTATAGTTCCATAGGCATTCTCAAGTGGTGGAAAATTTTCAAAACCAATATTTTCAGCAGCAAACAAATTAAAATCTGAACTAAAATTAGCTAGAAAATCTTCTTTTTGGGATGACATTCTAAAGTTCATTTGATTTTGTTGCAGATTTAAAAAACCAAAATCGGTGTTATTACCAGTTATAATCCAAGTATTTATTTTCAAATTTTTGTTGGCTTCAAACACTTGCTTAAATTCAGCATTTGGCTGAAATAAAACCAAAACATTATATTTATTTAAATCACTGATTTGATTTGGTTTAAGAACTATTACTTTACGTTGAGCATTAGTTTCAATTCCACGTTTTAAAGCGCCAATATCAGGATGATTTATGGACGAAATTATGGCGATTTCAGTCATTTGATCAATGACTTCTACAGCAAATTTCTTAGCATTATTGTAGGTGTTTTTTTCAGATTCGTTAGAAGAAATTCTTGCGTTAAAAATCTGTAAACCTGTCTTATCTGCAGGCAATAAAATATTTAAAACTGCGGATTTATTTGATGGTGAAAAAGAAATACTTTGCTTATTTAAAACATTATTTCCTTGAGAAATAGCAAAATTAGCTATTACCGATTTAGTTCCTGCATATTGAAGAAATACTTCCACAGGAAATTTATTCTTATGAAAAGCATATTTATTAACGTTTATCTGACTTATTTTTAAATCTAAATAAGTAGTTGTATCACCAACAACCAAAGGATATACTTTGTTATTTGCATCAAAACTAAAAACATAATCCGAACCTGAAGTTTGATTACCATCAGAAATTAAAACTGTTGGAAAAGACATATTTTTATTGATGCTTTTTATGTTTTTTGCAACTTCATCAATATTGGTTTGATTTCCTTTAAAATTTAATTCATCAGAAGATTCAATAGGCTGAAATTGAGAATCAAAGCTATACGTTTGAACATCAAATTTATCTTTCAGTTTTGAATTAGAACTTATTTTTTCATAAAGTTCTTTTGCCACTTGATTGGCTTTCAAATCTACAATCGAACTCGAATTATCGACTACAATTGGTAAAGGAGTCTTAACTGTTTCAAATGTACTTCTACTTATAATTGGATTTATTAATAAAAGTAACAATCCAAAAACTGATAAAAAACGCAAAAAAGCTAAAAGTTTAGTCGTGTTAGACTTACTCTTAGCTTTATAAAAATATTGAAAATAGGACAAACCACCAGCTATTATAACTGACAAGATTATTAATACTAAAGTGGATTTGTTCATATAATAGTTTAAAAGTTTATGTGTTTAAAAGGTTAAAAGGTTTTGTAGATTAGTCTTGTATTAAACTATTTTACATTAGCGATTTGAGATTTATGTAAACCATCAATAAGCATATTTACTTCTGTAATTTTTTCTCTAATTTGTATGTATTGATTTTCATCAACATATTCAAAATCAAAACTTAAGATAATTTGATTCAATAACTCTAAAGACGAACTATAAGCTATTTCAGAAAATCTCGCTTTATCTTTCATAGAACTTCTACCAGAACCTTCGGCTAAATTTGATGCAATAGAAATAGAACATCGTCTCATTTGACTTGTCATACCAAAAGTTTCATCTTTAGGAAATAATTTTGTTGTTTTATAAATTAAAATAGCTAATTCTCGTCCTTTTTGCCAAGCAATCAATTTATCAAAACTGAATATTCTCATTTTAGACTTATTAAATTCAAACTCTTTTAAACTTTTAAACACGTAAACTTTTAAACCTTTAATACAATCCTAAGTTAACATTCCTCCATCAACATTAAGCACTTGTCCTGATACGTATGCACTCATGTCAGATGCGAAGAAAAGACAAGCATTAGCTACATCTTCAGGTGTTCCGCCACGTTTTAACGGAATAGAATCTCTCCAACCTTGAACCACATCTTCGTTAAGTTTTGCTGTCATTTCGGTTTCAATGAATCCTGGAGCGATTGCATTACAACGAATATTTCTTGAACCCAATTCTAATGCAATAGATTTAGTAAAACCAATCATTCCTGCTTTTGATGCAGCATAGTTTGCTTGTCCAGCATTTCCTTTCACTCCTACTACACTACTCATGTTTACAATAGAACCTTTTCTGTTTTTCAACATTACTTTTTGAACCGCTTTAGTCATGTTGAAAACCGATTTTAAGTTGATTTCGATTACTTTATCAAAATCCTCTTCGCTCATTCTCATTAACAAATTATCTTTTGTAATTCCGGCATTGTTGATTAAAACATCAATATTTCCAAATTCTGCCATAACATCGTCAACTAATTTTTGAGCTTCGTTAAAATCTGCTGCATTTGATTTATATCCTTTTGCTTTAATTCCTAAAGCTGATAATTCATTTTCTAAAGCCAAAGCTGATTCGGCAGATGAACTGTATGTAAAAGCTACGTTTGCTCCGTGTTGTGCAAATACTTTTGCAATTCCGCTACCAATTCCACGGCTTGCACCAGTAATAATAGCTACTTTTCCTTCAAGTAATTTCATAATAGTAAGGTATTTTGTTTGTTCTATTAAATAAAAGCCAAATATAAGACTAATTTACTATTTCTAAAATATTAGAGTACATTTAAACCTTTTTAACAAGTTAAAGTCTTAAAGTGATACTTTAAAATAATGAGTAGCAACCATAGTGGTTTTATTGTCATTTACAATCAATACAAAGTGTTGGTTTACAATACTGCGTTGCATTACCTTCAAAATGTGGAAGATGCAGAAGAAATTACTCAAGATGTATTTGTTCAAGTTCACAATTCACTTGATTCATTCAAGGAAAAGTCATCCCTTAAAACTTGGATTTATCGAATCACAATTAACAAAAGTTTAGATTTTATTAAGCATAAAAACAGTGTGAAGCGCTTTTTTATTTATGGTAAAAAATCTCAAAACGAAAAGGAACTCGAGAGCTTATCCAACTTTGAACATCCCGGTGTAGATTTAGTAAACAAAGAAAATGCTGCAATACTTTTTAGTGTAATCAATGAATTGACTGAAAATCAGAAAACTGCTTTCATTCTTTCAAAATTAGATGGATTAAGTAATCCTGAAATTTCTGAGATTATGAATATTAGTATTTCCTCAGTAGAATCACTTGTTTTTAGAGCAAAAACAACCTTGAAAGAAAAATTAAGCAACAAATTTGAAAATAACCGCAAGAAATATATATAACTATCGTCTAAATAATTATGGAGAAAGAAGATTTTATAAATAAAGTTTTAAATAGCGTTGATAGAATTACAAAAGTGACTCCTAGTGATGCTATTTTCCAAAAAATTGAAAATCGTATAGATGAAACTACAATTTCAATAAATAGCTTATGGCTTATTGCTGCATCAATTGCGGTTTTGATTTCCTTTAATCTAATATTATTAAATGGAAAATCTAATCTTAAAGACTCTGAAATAGCAAGTCTAGAGCGTTCAATTAATAAGAGTAATCAATTATATAAGTAATTATGAACAAGTCTAAAGTATTAGGATTTACTATAATTGCATTAGTTACATTAAATTTTGGAATTCTTGTATTTCTATTCTTATCAAAAGGCAATGATGGCCCAAAAGGAAGAAAAATGCCTAGAGAAATTGTAATTGAAAAACTTCATTTTGATGAAAATCAAATTACTGAATATGATAAAACAATCAAATTACATCAGGAAACTATTAGAAGTATTGATGATTCTATTAGAAATACAAGAAATGAATTGTATAAATTATTAAATTCAGAAACTATTGATTCATCAAAAAAAGATAGTTTATATTTGAAATTTGCAGGTTTTCAAAAACAAATTGAAACCACACACTTCAATCATTTTGTAGAAATCAAAAAACTTTGTAAAAAAGAGCAGTTAACCGACTTTAATAATCTTACAGAAGAGTTAAGCAAAATTTTTAATAATAGGAGAAAACCAAAAAATGACTAAAAAAATAGTTCTTTTTATGCTTTGTTTTCTTTTCTTTAAAAGCGCTATAGCTCAAAAAGAAAAGGATTCTTTGTCTTTTAGAATTAAACTAAAGTGGAAAACAGAAAATTTAGAATTAAATAAAAACTACTGTTCCAAGAATGATACTTTGCAATTCAGTTTATTGAAATTTTATGTTTCAGGTATTGAAATCAATTATGATGATGGTTCCATTTATAAAGAAAAAAATAGTTATCATTTAATTGATTTTGAAGATGATAATTCCAAAATATTTACCATTTCAAAAAAGGAAAACAAATCAATTTCAAAATTAATTTTTAATGTTGGTGTTGATAATTTGGCAAGTGTCTCTGGAGCGTTATCTGGCGATTTAGATTTGCAAAACGGAATGTATTGGGCTTGGCAAAGTGGTTACATCAACATGAAAATTGAAGGAAAAAGCAACAGTTGTAAAACAAGAAAAAATGCTTTTCAGTTTCATATTGGTGGTTATTTGAAACCAAATTATGCTTTGAGAAAAATCAATATCAATTGCAATAATAAAAATCAAATTGATTTAGTAATGGATATATCAAAATTATTTGAAGAAATAGATCTTTCAGAAACAAATTCGATAATGATTCCTGGGAAAGAAGCCATGAAAATTGCAGATTTATCAACAAAAATATTCACTATTGAATGAGAAAAACACTTCTTTTATTGGGATTTTCGATTTCAATTTTTGGAATTTTAGCTTTTTCAAAAAGTTACTTTACTCCTATTTATTTTGAAGTTCCAAAAGGATTTCCAAAACCTATTTATAATTTTAAAGATAATCCGCTTACTGAAGAAGGGTTTCAATTAGGTAGAAAATTGTTTTATGATCCGATTTTATCAAAAGATTCGACTATTTCGTGTGCAAGTTGCCATTTACAACAAACAGGTTTTACACATGTTGACCACGATTTAAGTCACGGAATTGATGGCAAAATTGGAGCTCGAAATTCATTAACCTTACAAAATTTGGCATGGAGTAAAACTTTTATGTGGGATGGCGGAGTAAATCATCTTGATGTTCAGGCAATTGCTCCAATTACAAGTGAAGTTGAAATGAATGAAACTTTAGAGAATGTTGTCAATAAACTAAATAGTAATATAGAATATCAAGATTTATTTCAAAAAGCATTTGGTACAAAAAAAATCACAGGACAATTGACTTTAAAAGCTATTTCACAATTTGTTGTTTCCTTAACAACTTCCAATTCAAAATATGATAAAGTAATTAGAAAAGAAGAAAAATTTACAGAAATGGAACAAAAAGGATATGAATTGTTCAAGCAAAATTGTGCTTCATGTCATACAGAACCATTGTTCACAAATCATAATTTTAAAAATAATGGCTTACCAATTGACACGACTTTGAATGATATTGGTAGAATGAAAATAACACAAAATCCGAAAGACTCATTATTATTTAAAGTTCCAACCTTACGAAATATTGAGTTTACTTTTCCCTATATGCATGATGGAAGATTTAAAAAATTAAGTGAAGTTATCAAACATTATAATTTTGGAATTCAAAAAAGCAAAACTTTATCAAAAGAATTAGAAACACCACTTAATTTTTCAGATAATCAAAGAGTTGAATTAGTTTCATTCTTGAAAACATTAACCGATAATGAGTTTTTATTTAATCTAAGATATAGTCTTCCAAAAAATAATTAATAAAAATGCAAGAAATAGAAAAATTTTTCGTCTAATACAGTAACCATAAACTATAACCAATGAAAAATATTGTTTTGATTGTGTTAATTACCACAATTTTTACCCATGCCCAAACCAATCCTGCCATTACAAGTTGGTTGCAAAATACAACAGGAATTACTGGTCGCCATTACGTTGCTGGTAACCCAACTCCTATTAATGATGCTGTATTGGCGAATATTCAAACAGTTCATTACGATGATACATGGGTTTATGTATCAGCAACTGGAATTCCTGCTTATATTACAGGACCATTTCTAGATGGAAATCCGTCTTTGGCAACTGCACAAAATAGAATATTTAAAATTCCATTAAGTCCATCTCAAAATACAGGAATACCCACTGCAACTACTGGTGGAAATATTGGTATTTTTAAAAACGGTGTAGCCTTATTTGATTATAGAGATGGTGTTGCTTGGAGTTCAACAACGAATGCTTTATGTGGAGGCCCAGGCAATCCTCCATGTGCAGGAGGTCCAGGTACAACCCAAGCCTGGAACAGGGATGCAATTCCAGCAGAAAGAGCAGGTTTTGATTGTTCCAAAGCACATCCAGCTATGGGAAATTATCATCATCATCAAAATCCGAGTGCTTTTAATTTAGACTTAACAGTTTTGTCTAACATTTGTTCTACTTATCCATCTGATGGATTATATACAATAAATCCATTAGTTCATTCACCATTATTAGGTTTTGCTTATGATGGATTTCCAATTTATGGTGCTTATGCTTACACCAATACAAATGGAACAGGAGCAATTACTCGAATGAAATCAAGCTATCAATTAAAATCATATCCAACCGGTTTAAGAACTAATGGTCCGTCAATCAATCAAGTAGTTGGAACACAAACTATGTTTAAAGGTTATTTTAGAGAAGACTATGAATATGTAGCTCATCCATCAGATCCATCCTATTTAGATGACCATAATGGTCGTTTTTGTATAACACCAGAATATCCTAATGGCATTTACTGCTATTTTGCTACGGTTGATGTTAATCACAATTCGGCTTATCCTTATGTAGTTGGTCCAACATTTTATGGAAATAGAACTGTAACAACAGTTAACTCTGTCCCTTCTGGTAGTACGCTTTATAATTCAACATTAGATTCGACTTCATTTCAAAATTCTGAATTTAAAATTGTTATAGCACCAAATCCTTCGCAAGATTTTATTGCTATTCAAACTCAAATGGTAAAAAATGATTTGGCAGTTGAGTTGATAAACGAACTTGGTCAAATTGTTAAAACTAGTAAAATTGTTCAAGGAAGTACATTAAGTATAATTGATATTAATGATATATATAATGGAATCTATTTTATTAGAATCTCAAACAAAAATGAAAACAAAAGTTACAAAATAATTATAAAAAAATAAATTTATTTGTCATGATAAAAAAAATCACCGCCTTATTCATAGCTACAATGTCATTTTCATGTAGTAGTGACGATGAAGAAACGACTTACATTCCTATTCCAAATGTTTCGTATCCAAACGTAATAGCTGCATTTGGAGATAACTTGAATCTAAATAGTTTAGCAAATTACGCAAACCAATCTGTTCCTAATTTTATAACAAAAAACAATTCAGGAACCAACCTTATCACAGACAAAGGTGCAACTTTGGGAAGAGTGCTATTTTATGATAAAAATTTATCTTCCAATAATACTATTTCTTGTGCAAGTTGTCATCAACAGTCTAATGCTTTTGGGGATACAAATGTATCAAGTGTTGGTGTTAATGGCACAACTGGCAGACATTCTATGCGATTAATAAACAGTCGTTTTGCCAATGAATCAAAATTCTTTTGGGATGAAAGAGCAATCAATTTAGAAACCCAATCTACAATGCCAATAAAAGATCATGGCGAAATGGGTTTCAGTGGAACAAATGGAGACGAACCATTTTCTAGTTTAATTAATAAGCTTTCCGCAATTGGATATTATAAAGAATTATTCAAATTTGTATATGGAGCAGAAGAAATTACTGAGAATAAAATGCAACTTGCACTAGCACAATTTATAAAAAGTATTCAATCGTTTGATTCAAAATTCGATGCTGGACGTTCCTTAGTTCCAAATAATAATCAACCATTTCCAAATTATACAGCACAAGAAAATCAGGGTAAAAACTTATTTTTATCACCACCTGTATTTGATGCAACTGGAAATAGGACTTCTGGCGGATTAGGTTGTGCTGGATGTCATGCTGCTCCAGAATTTGATATCGATCCTAATACTAGAAATAATGGAATAATTGGTACAATAAACGGAACTGGAATTGACATTACCAACACTCGTGCTCCTTCGTTAAGAGACTTAGTAAAACTAAATGGAAATACAAATGGACCAATGATGCATACCGGAGTTATTACAACACTTCAAGCAGCAATCGGGCATTATGGTACAATAAATATTGCTCCTGGAAATACTAATTTAGATCCAAGATTACGACCAAATGGTTTTGGACAAAAATTACACTTAACTGCACCTGAAGTAAACTCTGTAATTGCCTTTCTAAGAACGCTTTCAGGAACAGATGTCTATACAAATCCTAAATGGTCAAATCCATTTTTGTAAAAGGATAATTATCAAAAAGCTCCAAATAAATTTGGAGCTTTTTTTATTTAATTTCGATAGGTTTTTTTGAATTTATTTTCAAAACAGCATAAGGTCTCGTTATTACTGATGCAGTCATTGTACCCGAATTAGGTTCGATTTCTTTTAAAGTTACTATAATTTTATCTAAAAGTTCTTCAACTTTTACAATTTTTACAGCGTAGCCTTCTGTTGGTTTTTCTCCTAAATTAAGTAAAACAAAATTAGCGTTTTGGATATCATCTTTTTTTACATATTTTTTTAAGATATCGTCAGAAAGTAAAATTTTAAATTCGTCTTCTTGAGAAATTATTTCATAAAATTTAAAAGTAGCTCCTCCAAAATCGTTCGCTATCAATATTTGATACAAGTCAGTAGATTTTGAAGTAACTTTTTTGGAAGAGCATGATAACAAAAAAAGTAGTAAAAAAATAGATGTTAACTTTTTCATTTTGAATTTAAAATTGCTGTTTTATATAAAGCTTCGTACATCGGTAAAATAGATGCTATATCGAACTGTTGTGCAATTGATAATGCATTGTCTTTAAACGTTTTTAATGTTTCATTATTGCTTAAAATTTTAAGTGCATTATCAGCCATTTCATCAACATTCCCTACATTACTTAAAAAACCTGATTTTCCGTCGAAATTTACTTCGGGTAAACCACCAGAATTTGTAGAAATAACAGGAACTGACCATGCCATGGCTTCTAGTGCTGCCAAACCAAAACTTTCTGTTTCTGAGGGTAATAAAAATAAATCAGTATAGGATAATATTTGATCAATTTCGTTACTATTTCCAAAAAAGATGACTTTATCTTGAATTTCTAAATCATAGCACATTTTTTCAGCAATCTCTCTTTCTGGTCCATCACCAACCATCATTAATTTTGCTGGAGTTTGTTGCTGAATTTTATAAAAAATTTTCACAACATCTGGTATTCGTTTTACTTTTCTAAAGTTACTAATATGCGTGATAATTTTTTCATGTTTTTCAGCCATTACCGAACGCTGACATGAAATCAATGATTCATTTCTATGTTTGCTTAACTCTATAAAATTAGGAATAACATGAATTTCTTTTTTTATATTAAAATGTCGATAAGTATCTTCTTTTAAACTTTCAGAAACTGAAGTAACTACATCTGATTTATTGATACTAAAGCAAACCGCTGTTTTATAAAAAGGATGCTTTCCAACAAGAGTAATATCAGTTCCATGAAGTGTTGTAACCATTGGAATATTTATACCTTCATCTTTCAACATTTGCTTTGCCATATAACCTGCATAAGCGTGAGGAATGGCATAATGAACATGTAACAATTCAATATTATATAATTTCACCATATCGACTAATTTACTCGATAATGCCAATTCATAGGGTTGATAGTGAAACAAAGCATATTCAGGAACATTCACCTCATGATAATGAACATTTGAATTTAAAAGTGCTAAACGAACGGGTTGTTTGTAGGTAATAAAATGGATGTCATGACCACGATGTGCTAGTTCAAGCCCGAGTTCTGTGGCAACAACTCCACTACCTCCAAAAGTAGGATAACAAACGATTGCTATTTTCATTGAAAATTTTTAATCTTGTAAAATTAAGGAAATCCAATGAAAAGACTATAAAATAATCGATAAACTATTTTATAATTGCTTCCTCAATTATCTTTTGAATATCTTCACGAATATTTTCTTTAGATAATTTATTGGCAACATTAGAATCTGGAAAAGTTCTATTAGAAAGAAATACATAGATGATTTCAGTTTCTGGATCAGCCCAGGCTATTGTTCCTGTAAATCCTGTATGACCAAAACTTTTGCTAGAAACACAACCGCAAGTTGGACCTTCTTTCCCTAATTGTGGTTTGTCAAATCCTAATCCTCTTCTACTTCCTTCGGATTCGAAATATCTTGTATTGAATACATCGAAAGTTGCTGGAGTAAAATATTGTTTCCCGCTGTAAGTTCCTTTGTTTAAAAACATTTGCATCATTTTTGCAATATCCATAGCATTTGAAAAAATTCCGGCATGACCTGCAATACCGCCTTCCATGGCTGCTTCCATATCATGAACATAACCTTGAATGGTTGTATGACGAAAATAAAAATCATCTTCTGTTGGAGGAATTACATCTGAATCAAATTTTCTTAAAGGATTATACATTGTATTATTCATTCCAAGTGGTTTGAAAAAATGCTGTGTACTCAATTCATCTAGTGATTTACCAGTCGCTTTCTCTAAATAATCTTTTAAAATAATGAAGGTAAAATCACTATATTTATATTCTTTTTTATCAAGCAATTTACTATCTACAATCTTTTTCATTATTGTATCGTGATAATCATCTCTAATGTATAAATTTTCAGCCACTTGTTTACTAAATCCTTTTTTATAAAATAGAGAATAATACTTATCTGCTGGACATTTATCTGTATCTAAAGTTTCTTTATAAAATGGTTCCCAAGCTTGTAATCGTGCATTGTGTGATAATAATTCTTTAAAAGTAATTGAGTCTTTGTTGGAATTTTTAAAAAGTGGTAACATTTCACCTAAACGTGTTTCTAAATTTACTATTCCTTTATCATACAATTGCATCACATTTGGCAAAGTGGAAACCATCTTAGTAATTGATGCAACATCATAAATATCAGAATTTTGAACCTTAGTTAGTTTTTTATAGGTATGATGTCCGAAAGATTTTTGATAAATGACTTTACCTTTTCTTGCAACAAGAATTTGCATTCCTGGAGTCATTTTTCCATCAATTGCTTTTTTAGCATAAGTTTCAATTTCTGCTAGTTTTGATGAGCTCATTCCAACATTTTCGGGAGTTGTAAATCCAAGCCTATCTACTTTTTCGGTTGACAAGCCATCATTGAATTTGAAATTATCATTTATAGAAACAGGTAAAACTCCTTTAGCTTCAATGGCTCCAAAAATTAATTCTGCTGAAACTTCTTGGGCTATATCTCCATTTTGATAAGAGACTACTAGACCTTCAATTTCACTAAAATCAGTTATTGGAATTAATGAATAAGGTTTTGCAAATACGTCTAAAATAACTTTGTTCTTTTTTGCTATTTCTTGTACCAATTGTAATTCTTTATCAGTAAAATCATGTTTTTTCCATGCTTTATCGGATTTATGAAACCCAAGAATAACCAAATCAAAACTCTTCAACTGAAAATTTAAACTATCTGCACTATTTAATTCTATTTCAGTAACTTCTGTATATTTTTTTAATGTAGACACAAACGATGAATTATTATCATCACCTAATTTTACATACGCTATTTTTGTTTGTAAATCTTTAATAGGAAGAACATCACCATCATTTTTCAAAACTGTAATCGCATTTTCGTACAACTGATATTGTAAAGAAATGTTCTCAACTGGATTGATATCTGAAACTATATTTTTGACTTCAATTGGTTTGTATTTATTTAATCCTGCTTTAAATTTATAATGCAAAATCTTTTTAACAGATTGTGCTAATCTATCATCTGAAATCAAAGTATCATTGTATGCTTTCGTAATTTTTTCGACAGCTACAGGAACATTTTCAGCAAAAAGCAAAATATCATTTCCTGCTAAAAAAGCTTCCAAATCAATATCACCTGGTTTTTTGAAATTACTTGCACCTTTCATATTCAAAGCGTCTGTAAAAATCAAGCCTTCAAATTGCATTTCTTTTTGAAGTAATTCCGTTACAACTCCGTAAGATAATGATGTTGGATAATTTTCGCGTGGTTCTAGACTTGGAACATTTAAATGCGCTACCATAACTGATTCTAAACCTTCATCGAACATTCGTTTATATGGATAAAGTTCAACTGTTTCAATTCGTTCTCGAGAAAAATTAACCATTGGCAGTGTGTGATGCGAATCGGTTGATGTATCTCCATGTCCTGGAAAATGTTTTCCTGTAGAAAACACGCCTTGATTTTGAACACCTGTCATTAATGCAATAGCTCTATCAGTTACATTTTTTTTATCTTCACCAAAAGAACGATTTCCGATAATAGGATTTAATGGATTGGTATTTATATCAATAACCGGAGCAAAGTTAAAATGAATTCCCATTCTTTTAGTTTCTTTACCCATTTGCTCACCTACTTTTTCTATAAGTTTTATATCACGAATAGCTCCAAGTGTCATATTCCATGGGAATCGATATGTAGAATCTAAGCGCATGCTCAAACCCCATTCGGCATCAATTCCAATAAATAAAGGAAGCTTTGACTTAGATTGAAAACGATTAGTAAGTTTAGCTTGACGACTTGGGCCGCCTTGAAAGAAAATTAATCCACCAATTTTATAATCTGAAACAAGTTTATCTAAAGCACTAAAATGCTCTTCATTTTTATTAGAATAAGCAGCAACCATAAATAACTGCCCAATCCTTTCATTTAAAGGCATTTGACTATATACACTATCAACCCAACGATCTTCAATTTCGCTACCTTTAAAAAATGTTTTACGCTCTGCTTTTACGTGAGCAATATACAATTCCTCTTCGAAAGCAATTTCAGGTTTGATGATTTTATGGCTTGTCGTTTTCTTTGTAGTCGAGCAATTCGATACAAATACAGCTATAAATAATAGTAGTACTAGATTTTTTATGTTTTTCATCAATAAGTTTTAAAAGAAACGACTGTGCCAACTTTCACTTGCAGGAATTTCCCAACCTTCATTGAGTTCTTCAATAGTATTAACGAGATTATTAAAAACTATTGTATTTTCAGAAACCGATTTATCTTTCGCTAGTTTTTTAAATTCTAAAAGCGTTTTGTAAGTAATGAATTCGCCTTGTTTGAAAGCCACATTCATTTTGTCCAACAAATCTAAACTGTATTTTTGTTCTAAATTTTGAATAAATCCAACTGATGAATCTATAGAACAACCTGTTGCAGGATGAAATTCTTGATTGACAGATAAAATTATAAATCTATTGTATCTAATTGTAAATGAAGCTTCAAGTGAAGTTCCGTGGGCTGACCAATTTTCAATAAATGGAAGCAAATCTTTTTCAATGTCAGCCACTTCTTCATCAGAAAATTTTCTACTAGATTGATAAATCCAAATTCTAGATTCTTGTGGTAAATTTTCAAATGGAATGTACATTGTTGTAATATTAGATTTTGATATTAGATATTAGATGTTTAAAAACTAGTATTTAAAATACTATTTATTATTTTATAAATCTTGTGCGTTTGCAATTAATTCTGCAATATCAAGAACTTTTACTTCAGCTTCTTTTTCTTTATTTTTTATACCATCAGTCATCATAGTATTACAAAACGGGCAACCTGCTGCAATAATATCTGGTTGTGTTTCTAGAGCATCCTCGGTCCTTTCTATATTGATTTCTTTATCTCCTTTTTCAGCATCTTTAAACATTTGCGCTCCACCTGCTCCACAGCAAAGTCCATTGGCTTTTGAGCGTTTCATTTCAACCAATTCAGCATCTAATTTTTGAATTAAATCTCTGGGTGCTTCGTAGATATTATTAGCTCTTCCTAGATAGCATGGATCGTGAAATGTAATTTTTTTACCTTTAAATTGTCCACCTTCAATGGTCAATCTTCCTGAATCTAACAAAGATTTAAGGAATTCTGTATGATGAATTACTTCATATTGTCCACCTAATTCTGGATATTCATTTTTTAAAGTATTGAAACAATGCGGACAAGCAGTAACAATTTTCTTAGCTTCATAAGCATTTAGAACTTCAATATTCATCATGGCTTGCATTTGAAAAAGAAACTCGTTTCCAGCACGTTTTGCAGGATCACCTGTACAACTTTCCTCTGTTCCAAGAACTGCAAATTCTACATTTGCACGATTTAAAATTCGGACAAATGCTTTGGTAATTCTTTTTGCTCTATCGTCAAAACTTCCTGCGCAACCAACCCAAAATAATACTTCTGGTTGCTTACCTTGAGCTAACATTTCTGCCATTGTTGGCACGTTCAATACTTCTGACATCTTTTAATTTTAGATTTTAGATTTTAGATATTAGATATATTTTGAAAATCTAATATCTAAAATCTTATATTTAATATTACTCATGTTGTCCATCGTCAAAAACCTCGATGGTTACTTCTTTTTCAATTAAATCAGTGAATTTTCCTCTGTAACGAGTCGCTTTCACTAAATGATTATCAATCCAATGGTAATTTCCTCCACGAGGTTTTCCCATTACCATTCCATGATATTTAAAACCGTGTTGTTTTAACCAACGCTCAGTATATTCTCTATGCGCTTCTGTTCTAGAAGTGAAGAAAAAGATAATGTGACCTTCGTCATACCAACGATTTAATGTTACTAATGCATCTGGATAAACCTCTGCAGTCAACATTCTCTCTGGTTCTTCGTTTGGAATATCATCACAGATGGTTCCGTCAATGTCGATTAAATAATTTTTTACTCCTTCTGGCAAAATTGGACTTAAATGTTGTCCGTTTTCAGTAACTGATTGTAAGGTTTTGTCAATGTCTTCCGCTTTCATTTTTTTTAATTTATTATTTCACATACATTTAGACAAGTTTCCAATCCTCACAACATGGAAAATTATCATTTATTTTAATTAATTATTGTTCATCTTTCCAATTCAATCGATCCATTTGATTGTATTGCCATGGTGCACCATTATTTTCAATATTGGTCATCATTACATTTAATGATTGCGGTGCAGCACTTTGCTCCATTACCAAGAAACGACGCATATCCGTAATAATTGATAACGGACTAATATTTACTGGACATTCTTCAACACACGCATTACATGAAGTACACGCCCATAATTCTTCTGCTGTAATGTAATTGTTTAGTAACGATACGTTATCTGGAACAAAAACACCTTTATTTTTATCAATATTTCTTCCAACTTCTTCAATTCTATCTCTTGTATCCATCATGATTTTGCGTGGAGACAGTTTTTTACCTGTTTGATTAGCAGGACAAGCCGAAGTACAACGACCACATTCGGTACAAGTGTATGCGTTTAATAATTGTACCCAATTCAGATCCATTACATCTGAAGCACCAAATTTACTTGGAACTGCATTTTCATCAACTGGTTGTGCTGCGAATGGATCGGAGTTTGGATCCATCATTAACTTTACTTCTTTGGTAACACTTTCTAAATTATCAAATTTTCCTTTAGCATTTAAATCAGCAAAATAGGTATTTGGAAACGCTAAAAGAATATGTAAATGCTTAGAGAAATATAAATAGTTTAAGAAAATTAAAATTCCGATAATGTGTAACCACCAAAATGTTCTTTCCAACATGAATACCAATTGCGTACTCATTCCGTCAAAAATTGGAGTTAGAAACTGTGAAATTGGAAACGCACCTGCTTTTTCATAATGACCAAAAACTTCTGGAAGATTTTGAATATGCAAATCGGCAGCGTTCATTAAAAGGAATAATGACATCAAAACTACTTCAAAATATAAAATATAATTCGCATCATTACTTGGTTTTCCATTCAAATCGGAACTCGCAAAACGCTTAAGTTTAGTAACATTTCTTCTAATCCAAAAAATAATTACTGCGACAAGAACTAAAAAGGCAAGAATTTCGAAGGAACCAATAAGTACATCATACAGACCACCCATGAATTTGAAAACGCGATGCGTATTAAAAAGTCCGTCGATGATAATTTCTAATAATTCAATGTTGATTATTACGAAACCTACATATACAATAATATGAAGAAAACCTGAAACAGGTCTTTTAATCATTTTAGATTGACCAAGAGCAATCATTGCCATATTCTTCCATCTTTCAGATGAATTATCGGAACGATTTACGCCTTGGCCAAGTTTAATGTTTCGGATAAGTTTCTTTACATTAATTGTAAAATATCCAAATCCTATAATTAACAAAAGTGCAAAAAATATATTGGCTAAAATTCCCATAAAAGTCGTTTTATTCTATTTAATTGTATCGTTAACTGGTGCTAAATATGGTTTGTTTTTCTTTCCGAAAAGAGAAACGTTAACATATCGTGTTGGGTTTAATCTCAAGTCTTGTAATAATAACTCCAATTCTTTAGAAGTTTTGATAAAATTATTATACATCGCATCGTCTTTCATTAATTTACCCATTGTTCCTTTACCAGCTTGCATATCACCCATCATTTTATCAACGTTGGCAAGTGTTTTTTCTAAATTCTTAACCGTTTGACCAATATTTGCTTTAGCCAAAGAATCAGAAAATTTAGAGAAATTAGCAGAAGCTTTTTCAACATTCGACATAGTTCCACTAATTTTAGACTTGTTTTGAGCTAACATTTCGTTAACCTCTTTTGATACGCCTTTAAATTGCAATAAAACATCATTTAAATTTGCTAAACTATTTCTAAGGTTTTCTTTAGATTTTGTATCCAAAACCTGATTTACATTAACAAGCATAGTATTAGCATTATCCAACAAAAGTTCAATCTTGTATTTCAAAGGCTCAATTTGCTTAGCCAATTCATCAGTAAGACCCAATTTACTAGATGATTTTAAATAATCTCCATCGATAGCAAGTATTTTATCTTCAAAATTTGGAAGAATTGCTAATTGCTTACCTCCTATTGGGCTTGGTGCATAAATCTCAGCAATACTTGATTTTGAAATTGGAAAATCAGAATTAATTTGCATTTCTACAATAATTAATCCAGAATCATTTTTAATAGTAATTGCATTAACTTTTCCGATATTTAGACCACTTATAGTTACTGGTGCTGATACTGTTAAACCTTCTACATTTTTATATTCTACAAAAAGTGTCTTGTAATTGGTAAATAAATCTTTTCCTTTTAAAAAACTGTAGCCCCATATAAATAGTAAGATTGCAGCTATAACCAAAATTGCGGTTTTAATTTCTCTTGTTAGTTTCAAAATAGTTTTTTTTACAAAATTAGCAATTTATTTAATAACGTCTTGAATATTTATACTTTTACCATCTTTAAAAGTAATTAAATAAGCGGTAGTATAACCTTTACTTTTGGCTTCCTGCAATAATTTTTTAGCTTCCTCATGGCTTTTCGTAGCGCCGTACATGTATTTATATAGTCCGTTAGCGAAAGAACTAGTTATATTTTTTAATCCATTAAAATTATTTGGAGTTAACGGTATTTTGTTACCACTTGCTAATAATTGCACTTTAAAAACAATTCCTTTTTCTTCTGCTTCATTAACTTTCTCGATACTTAAATCCTTTATAGAGTCTTCATTTTTTTCGACTTTTGGTTTTTCTATTATTCTTCTAATTGGTTTATCTACCTTTGGCTCATCGATGCCTTCGCCATGATATTCTTTTTTATATCTCACAATGGCCTCTGCAATAGCCTGCGCCACATCATTCTGACCTGATTCTGAGGCTAATCTTGCTCCTTCCTCTTTATTGGAAATAAATCCCATTTCTATCAAAACACGAGGCATATAGGCTTTGTGCAAAACCATAAAGGGTGCTTGCTTTACGCCACGACTCTTAATTCCCATATCATTTTTAAAATTATCTTGAATCATTGCGGCTAGTGCGATACTATTTTCTAGATATTCTTCTTGCATCAATGTCATACCAATTAAAGACTCAGGCGCATTTGGATTATAACCTTCGTATTTTTGTTTATAATCCTTTTCTAATGTAATAACAGAATTCTCTTTTTTAGCAGCTTCTAAATTGGAGGCGTTTTTAGACATACCCATTACATAGGTTTCGGATCCATCTGGAACAGTATTTTTGTTGGCATTACAGTGAATAGATACAAAAATAGAAGCGTCGGCTTTGTTGGCAATATTTGCTCGTTCTACTAAATCGATAAAAACATCGGTCTTTCTTGTATAGTTAACTTGAATATTTGGATTTTTTTCTAAAATTTTACCAACTTTCAACACCACATCTAGCGCTATATTCTTTTCTACATAACCGTGGTAAGTTGCACCAAAATCGTGCGCACCATGTCCAGCATCTAGTGTAACTCTAAACTTCTCACTTTGTGCAAATGAATTAGTTACAAAGAAAAAAAATGCAATATTAAGACTATATTTTGTTATACTTTTAAGTTCCATAATTTTCAAAAGTTAATTTTAATTAAAACAGCAAGGTTTTAAATTTATTATTTCTCTATTTTTGACGAAAAATAATATGTAAGTTTGGCACGTCAAAAACCAATCCATATTTTTACAAAAATAGCATTTAAACCTTTGCGTACAAACTTATTTTATATCGTTTTATCAATCTATTTCCTAACAATTGGAAATAGTAAACTTTATTCTCAAGAATTACCAAAAGAAACCAAATCGTTTCCTGCTAAAAATCAACCATCTAAAAAGATTGAGGGGAAAAAAACTAACGATACATCCACCGTTGCGGTAGAAAAAATAATTAATTTAAAAAATAAAGATACACTAACTAAAACTAAAACTTTTCTTGAAGGTAAAGTACGTTATAAGGCAAAAAATTACGCTAAATTTGATCAAAAAAAGAAATTAATTATACTTAATGATGAAGCTGAATTATATTATCAGGATTACGAATTAAAATCGGGCGTCATTATATTTGATTATGAAAAAGAAGAAGTTTATGCAGGTAGATTAAAAGACTCTACTGGTAAATATATTCAATATCCATTATTTAAACAAGGCGCAAACGAGGTAGAACCAGATTCGATTCGATTTAATTATAAAACCAAAAAAGCGCTTGTATGGAATTCAAGAACTTTACAAAGCGAATTGTATATAAAAGCTGAGATATCTAAAAAGGAAAGTGATTCTGTTTATTTTATGAAAAATGCTCGAATTACGACTTCCAAAAATTTAGAAAATCCCGAATACTACTTTTTAGCTAGAAAAGTAAAATTTGTACCCGGTAAAAAAGTTGTGGTTGGCTTTACCAATATGTTTATTGCCGATATCCCTACTCCTATCGCTTTACCATTTGCATTTTTTCCAATGACTGAAAAAAGCCGTTCTGGAATTATTCCACCTAATTATAACTACACAACCCAACGAGGTTATACTTTACAAAATGGAGGTTATTATTTTGCCTTAAGTGATAATTATGATTTGGCTGTTTTGGGCGATTACTACACCAACGGTAGTTATGCCTTACGCTTTGAATCAAATTATATGAAACGTTACAAATTTAACGGGAATTTTAACATTAGATTTGAAGATTTAATAACTAGCGAAAGAGGTTTTCCCGATTATTCTAAAACCAAGATATACAACATTCAGTGGTCGCATACTAAAGACCAAAAATCAAATCCAAATTCTAGATTTTCAGCATCTGTAAATTTAGGAAGTAGTAGATTTTTTCAGCAATCTTTAAACCAAGTAAATGTTGGATCAACCTTAAACAACAATTTGAGTTCTTCCATTTCTTACTCTAAAACGTTTAATACTGTCCCGCAAGTAAACATGTCGTTAACGGCAACCCATTCACAAAATACTCAAACACAAGAAATAAATATGACTCTACCAACATTGCAAGCTAGTGTTGATAGAATTTTTCCGTTTGCAACTAAAAATAGTATAAAAAAGGGTTTTTTCAAAAATATAAACCTACAATATAACATTAGGGGAGAAAATAGAATAACAACAACCGATTCGCTTTTCTTTAAATCAGATATGTTTGATGATGCTTTGATTGGATTTCAGCACAGCATTCCATTAAGTACTAACTTTAAAATATTTAAATACTTTAGTGCTACAACTTCATTTAATTATACTGAAACTTGGCAATTTAAAACTATAAATAGAACATTTAACATTGCAGAGAATGCTGTTAAAACTACCGATGTGAATGGTTTTGATGCTTTTAGAACCTACAATATTTCCAACAGTATAGGAACTACGGTTTATGGTACATTTAACTTTGGTGAAAAAAAGAGAATTCAGTCTATTCGTCATGTAATGCGCCCATCAATATCGCATAGTTATGCACCAAGTTTTGATAAATATTACGATACTTACGATGCTGACGGAAGCGGAACAATTAGAAAAGATTATACAAGATTTGAAGGAGGTATCTTTGGAGCGCCCAACCGAAATTACTCTAACAATGTTGGATTTGCTTTGAGTAATACATTTGAAGCTAAGGTACGAGATCGCGATTCTACCAAAACAGAACCTAAAAAAATAATGTTGCTAAACAATTTAAATGTAGCAACAAGTTACGATATTGCTGCCGATTCGTTGCGATGGGCTCCAATGCGATTAAGTGGTGGGACGCTTTTATTTAAAGATAAAATGAATATCAACTTTGCCGCAACATTAGACCCTTACGCTATTGATAACAACGGAAGTAGAATAAATACTTTTAATATTGATAATGGTGGAAGTTTGTTTAGAATGACAAGTGCCAACATGACCTTAAATTACTCACTGAGAAGCGACGAAGGAGGCGATAAAAACAAGAAAAATGTTCAAGGTGCGCGAAATGGTGGTCGAGAAGATGATTTATTTGGTACCAATACCGATTTTTCTGATCAGCGCGAGAGTCAATTTACTGAAGACGAAGGAGATTCATTTTCAGGATTCTATAACTATAAACTCCCATGGGACATGACATTTGCCTACTCTATAACTTACAGTAACAACAATCGTGAAAGGCGAATATCTGCCAATTCGTTAATGGTTTCAGCAAATACAACACTCACGCCCAAATGGAAATTGGGTGTCTCGACGGGATATGATTTTGTTCAAAAAGGAGTCACTTTTACTCAATTTAGAATAGAAAGAGATTTACTTAGTTGGCGTATGGATTTTAATTGGTCTCCTTTTGGAACCAACGCTTATTGGGGATTTTTTATTGGAGTTAAATCGGGCGTTCTTAGTGATATTAAGTGGGATAAACGTTCGCTTCCTGATAGAAGTTTACAATAGATTTTTGCAATTCGAATTGGTTTTTTATATCAAAAAACGATTTTTTATAGGTACAAAATATTTTAAAAACAAATCATTTTTATGAAAAAAATAGTTGTAACAGACAAAGCACCAGCACCTATTGGCCCTTATAATCAAGCCGTTTTTGTTGGAAACACACTTTATACTTCGGGACAAATTGCTTTACATCCAGCAACAATGCAATTGGTTTTGGATGATATCGAATCCGAAACGAAACAAGTTATGGAAAACATGAAAGCTGTTCTAGCGACTGCCGAAATGACTTTTGAAAACGTGGTAAAAGCAACCATTTATATCATTGACATGAACGATTTTTCGAGAATAAATTGTGTCTATGGCAGTTATTTTAATGAAAATACTGCTCCAGCAAGAGAAACCGTACAAGTTGCTGGATTACCAAAAGGCGTAAATGTTGAAATATCGATGATAGCGGTAAAATAGGTTAGAATTTTAATATCAAGGTTTGGAGTTAAGCTGTATTTATAGTAAGAACTATTTAATTTTTAATTCATTTAAAGCTGTCGGAAGCGCTGGTGGAAAATATTTTTTTGTATCTAATTTATTTCTTATGCTTGGTCAAAAGCAAAAATATTGGATATTTTGTAAGTACTTAGTAAGGATAAAGTAATCTGAAATTTTAACCTGATTCTAAGTGTTTTTTCTTTAATAGTGATTGTAAACAAAAATCAGAATCAAGACAGTAAAAGGAATATTTTTTATGTCGAAACAAAATATCTTATTTTTGAAAAACTATCGAACATTTTAGATTAATTAAAATGAGTTGATATTTTTTTTATAGTTTGTTTTTATATTGTTCTTTGTCATTATTTGGACAAAATGTGATTAATATTTCAAAAACACAAAAAAGCACAATAGATGAAGTCATACTAACTTTATTGTTAGGAAAACCTTTTAAAGGATTTATATCTGAAAGTTATCACAATGGTAAAACAAAAGTATGAATAAAATTGAAAAAAGGTTTGACCGAGGGTTAGTGGGAAAAATGGTTAGAAAACAGAAAAATAATTTATAATTCCTATTGGAATGATGTAAAAGATCATGGTTGGTGTCAATACTTTTATGATAATGGTGAATGAAAATACGAAAAATCCTATATTATAGACTTTCCAATTGTATATCACGAACTTTTTATGACAACGAACAATAAAAAGATGATTTATTTTGGTTAAAAGAAACAAAACAAGGAGTTTGGAAATATTCTACTGAAACTGTAACGATAATTAAAACCTAAATATACGAAGGCTATATGTTACTTTCACCTAAGGCAAAATAACAGCTTAAAAACAAAAAAACACCAAGTAAATAAGCAAAAAAGATATTAATCTTTTTGAAACATTTGAACTTGGTGTTTCTAAATTATATTTATTACTTGTTTAAAATATGATAAGCAATCAACCCATCTATAGGACGACGCAAAACGTTACCTACATTAATTCCGTGTTTTGATAACACTTCTATCAGTTCGTCTTTAAGATAAAATGCAATCGAACCAACAAAATGGACAGGGATTTGCTTGTAATTATCAAACTGTTTGATATAATTTTCAACAAAATCTTCTAACTCTTCAAAAATAAATTTTCTACAGAACTCCGTATCTTTATGTTTAATTAAGAATTTAGCAAATGTTGCCAAATAAGCATTTGGATTAGGCTCTTTGTATAAATGATGTTTTACATTATCGGGTTCAATGTTATATTCATTTTCAAACTCAGAGGCTAATTCTTTTGGCATTTTATTAAAGTAATAACCACGCAATAAATGACGTCCGAATCGATTTCCTGAACAATCATCCATGGCTATGTAGCCAAGCGACTGTACTTTTTGATGCAATACCGTACCGTCAAAATAGCTACAATTTGAACCGGTTCCTAAAATGCAAACGATAGCTTCCTCTTCTTTTGGGGTTGTAGCATAAACCGCCGCATAAGTATCTTCATGAACTGATATAACAGCGTTTAAAAAATAGTCTTGAAAAACTTCTGAAAGAAAATTTTTCATTCGATCGGTACCGCAACCTGCTCCATAAAAGAATAAATGGGTCGCCTTTGTTTTATTCTGCGAAATATCAAATTTATCATCAAGTCGGTTGATGATTTCTACTTTATCTAAAACTTCAGGATTTAATCCCAGTGTTTGAGTTGTGAAAAGTACCTTTCCGCTTTTATCTATTGCAATCCAATCGGCTTTGGTAGAGCCACTATCAACTAATAATTTCATAATTTGTAAGTATAGAAAAAACAATAAAAAAGAGAACTATTCTAAAGAAAATAGCTTTTTAGTTTGTTCTCTTTTTCCTTTATTATAAACCAGCTACGTGAACTGATAAATCGATTAATTTACTTGAATAACCGTATTCATTATCGTACCATGAAACTAATTTGAAAAAAGTAGAATTCAAACCAATACCAGCTTTTGCATCAATAACAGAAGTCCTAGAATCACCTACAAAATCTTGTGAAACAACATCATCTTCAGTAAAACCTAAAATTCCTTTCAATTCGTTTTCGGATGCTTTTTTCAAAACTGCCATAATTTCATCATAAGATGTTTCTTTCGCTACTTTAACGGTTAAATCTACCACAGAAACATCAACGGTTGGCACACGAAAAGACATACCCGTTAATTTTCCGTTTAATGCTGGAATTACTTTTCCTACCGCCTTTGCAGCACCTGTAGATGAAGGTATAATATTTACGCTTGCAGCACGACCACCGCGCCAGTCTTTTCTAGATGGACCATCAGCAGTAAGCTGTGTTGCAGTTGTTGCATGTACTGTAGTCATTAGCCCTTCAATAATTCCGAAATTATCATTAATAACTTTGGCTAAAGGAGCTAAACAGTTCGTAGTACATGAAGCGTTAGAGACAATAGTATCTGAAGCTTTCACTTCGGTATGATTTACACCCATAACAAACATTGGCGCATCCGCAGAAGGAGCCGAAATTACCACTTTTTTAGCACCTCCATCAATATGATATTGAGCCATTTCTAATGTTGTAAAAATCCCTGTGCATTCTGCAACCACATCTACATCTACATCTTTATCGTCCCATTTTATTAATTTTGGATCGCGCTCTGAAGTAACTCTTATAAATTTATCGTTGATATAAAGTTGACCCTCTTTAACTTCTACCTTACCGTTAAAACGACCGTGAACCGAATCATATTTTAACAAATAAGCCAAATGATCTACATCTAGTAAATCATTGATAGCTACGACTTCTACATTATCTCTATTAAATGTTTCTCTAAAAACGATTCTTCCAATTCTTCCGAATCCGTTAATTCCTAATTTGACTTTTGACATTTTATTATAGTTTAATTTTTTAACTTGGTTATATTTTAATTTTGATTTACTTCATTCATAGTTTACAATTTTAAACTTTGAAGCATTTCTATGTAGTCATGATATCAGATACTCTTAAAAGTTCTCTATCAATTTCTGAATGACCTTTTATTGCTTGCTCTAAAGGTGTTAAGGCTACTTTATCATTTAGCATGCCTACCATAAAATTGGATTTTCCTTCTAGTATAGATTCCACTGCTTTAACGCCCAATCTACTTGCTAAAACTCGGTCAAAACAAGAAGGTGAACCTCCACGTTGCATATGACCAAGAACTGAAACACGAATATCATATTCTGGAAAATTTTCCTCGATATAATCTTTTAATTCAAATACGTTTTTACCTATTTTATCACCTTCTGCAATCACAACTATACTTGACGATTTACCCGATGCTTTACTTCTTCTAAGTGAATCTAGAAGACGTTCTAAACCTAAATCTTCTTCAGGTATGAGTATCTCTTCTGCTCCTGCTCCAATTCCTGCATTTAAAGCAATATGTCCTGCATCGCGACCCATCACTTCCACAAGAAATAAACGATTGTGCGAACTTGCTGTATCGCGAATTTTATCTATACAATCTACAACCGTGTTTAAGGCAGTATCAAATCCAAGGGTATGACTTGTACCAAAAATATCATTGTCTATTGTCCCAGGAATTCCCATAACAGGAAAACCAAACTCGTTATTAAAAACTTCGGCTCCTGTAAAAGAACCATCTCCTCCAATTACTACCAGGCCCTCAACCCCAGCTGCAATAAGATTATTGTATGCTTTTTTACGGCCTTCAACAGTCATAAACTCTTTAGAACGAGCCGATTTTAAAATTGTTCCACCTTTATTAATAATGTTATTTACAGAACGTGCCCCCATTTCTTTAAAATCACCTTCGATCATTCCTTGATAACCTCTATAAATTCCAACACACTCAATGTTATGAAACGCGCAGGTTCTTACAACAGAACGAATAGCTGCATTCATTCCAGGTGAATCACCACCAGAAGTGAGCACCCCTATTTTTTTTATCGTTTTTGACATACTTATATTATTTAAAATGTAAATTTAACAAACAATAAGCATATAGAACGAGTGATTTATACCAATTTGATAAAATCAGCAAAATTCAATCGTTTTCGTTGATAAGTTTTAGATTTATTAAAGGTTTTTTTGAATAAATGATAATAAAATAGAATTATCAATCATCTAAAGGTACAGCGTGCCTATTTTGATTTTGCTCTAGCTCTCTTTGCTCCTTTTCCTTTTGTTTTTGTCTTTCTTTTTCTTCCTTTGTTTTTATACCTACATAATCAGGAATCACCTCAGAATCGTCAGGAACGCTTGTAGAATTTATAAGATTTACTCTTTTTGCTTTTTTACCAAATATTTTTTTAACAAGTTCATTAAATGTATCAAAATCTACTTCATATGAAACCCCAACTCCTTGTGTATATCCGATGCCTTGACCTATAAAATTAATATCGTTTTCTTTATTAAAAAAACGTAAATTTAAGGTCCCATCATCATTTACTCGATATTGAATTTCAACATTTCCAACCACAGTAGATTGATTAACACCTCCAAGAGGAACTCCTACTTTTCCGTTAAAAGTTATTCTGTCGTTTAGTTGTGATGAAATAGTTGCTTCTACTCGACTATCTATAGGATTTATTTGTGTTCGATCTGATTGTAAATAGGTAACTCCAACCTGAGTTTTACCTCCTTCATCATTAAAGATGTCGCCAAAAAGTGCACTTGCTTTTTCAAATGCAAAATTGGTATACTGCGCCTGACTTAAACCTTCTTGACTTAAAAAGCTTCCTGTTGATAAAAGCACCATTGCCTGCCTAGATCTAGTATCTTTGTCGGCTAATTGTGTTTCAATTTCAGATTTTACAACTGAATTTACATTTGGAAAATCAATGTTAAAATCAGGTTCAGGATTTGCAATAGTACCTTTCAGATCAATTAAAACTTCCACAGGAATTTTTCGGTTGAAAGAGGCGTTACCTAAAAGCAAATCTGGATTTGCCGCTGTTTCATAAACTGCTTGTAAGTTTAAAACTGCTTTAAAAGGATCGCCGGCCCATGAGATGTAACCATTCTTTTTGACTGCAAATTTCTTATCAATTAAGCCTCCCCATTTAAAATTATATGCCCCTTTTTCTACAATAAAGTCGCCCCACATATTAAAATCGCCCAACGTATTTATTCTAAAAACTAATCCTCCTTCTCCTACGCCTTTCATACCATGACCAGAATTTCTATCCAAAATAACTTCTATATTGGCATCTTTGGTTATATCAAACTCAAAATTCATCTGCAAACCATTGTAATTTCGAGCTATTGATTCGTTTTTATTTCCTCTATTGTATTTTTCTTCTTTTGTTGAATAGTGAATATAACTACTTTCACTTATAGCATCGCTTTCATTTATAGGAATTTTTATATCTGTTCCTTTTTCTGATGTTGCGTTTACATTAATAACCAAACCATTTGTTGGACCTTTAATAGTAGCATTTCCATTTATAAATGCTTTACCAAAATAGGCGGCATCTTCACTATCTCTTGTATTTAATGCAATTATTCTATCTGAATCAATTTCTAAATCGAGCTCCCATTTTGCAAATTCTTTATGCTTTATAATTCCGACCAAACTTCCTTCGGTATTAAACTTAGTATCTGTTAAAATAGTTGGTTTAATTTCAAAACTGTTTTTGGTGACATCTACCACTGTATTTGGTTTTAATCCATAATCTACATTAAGATACGGAATAGTTAAACCAGCATCGTCTACAAAAAGTCTTCCGTTATAACTGATATCATTTACATTTCCGTTAATTCTGGCAAAACCAGATACCATTCCTCTTATGTTAGAAATTACATCGCCTCCTAAATTACTTAGAACACCTAGATTAAACTTCTGAAAATTAAATTGCAAATCAGCAAAGGTATTGCCATCCTTTATTTGTAAATCTCCATTGGCTGCAAAAGATTTAAAGTTTTCATTTTCTATTGTTGAAATAAGGTCAAATTTAGAAAAATCTTCGTTTCCTTCAATTTCTAAATTAAGTTTTCCTAATTCGTTTTCATTTATAAAAAGATCATTTATCTCTAAGGCCGCTGTTGGCTGATAGATAGCATTATCTTGAATTAATTTGATGTCGCCATTTACACGTCCTTCAAATTTAAATTGATTAATATCAGGAGTTATTTTGTTTAAATCGACTTCATTAAACGTTAACTTTAAATCTTTTGTATATTTTCCTTCAATTAATCCGCTAAGTTTTAAAAACTGATTTTCGTGCGATACAATAAAATCATCAAAAGTAAATGTCTTGAAATCGTTATCAAAAATTACCTTACTTTTATCGCTTTCTTCTTCATTTATGTACCATAAGAAGTCTTTAAACATCATTTCCGATTTACTAAATCCTATAACGTTTTTATTTTCTTTATCAATGGTATGATATAAGTTTAAATTAAAATAATCTTGCCCTTTATTTCCTCCCTTAAACTCGGTTCGAAAAGATAACGTATCTTTGGATGTAGCATTAATAAGTGAAAAATCACGTACTTTATAATGTTTCGTTTTTATTGAATCTAACTGAATATAGGTATTATAAAGTGGATTTTTATTATCTATTTCTAACAAAACATTATCAATTCGATTATCAAATAAATCAATTGATTTTGTGGTGAATTCAAGTTTGATATAATTGTCGTCACTTTTTATTAATCCATTGACCAAAGCATCATCATTTAAACTAATATCTGGATTTAAAATCTCTATAATTTTATTAAACTCAGAAAAATTAAAATTCAAATACTGTCCTTTCTTAATAGGTTTTTGTTTGTAGTTGGTATATAAACTTCCCAGAGAATTTTGTACCATTTTTTGTATTTGTTCAAATTCAAATTTTCCTTTTAATTCACCTTTAATATTTTCGGGCGAATAAACCGATATCGTATGCTCGTTAGCTGCATCAAATGATGAATTTAAAATAACATTATCAAAAAAGTAAATATCTTTTTTATTTTGATACGATGCATTAGAAATGATTACCTCACCATTTATAGTATTTAGAGAATTTCCAGCAATTTTCATCAGAACATCTCCCTTAAAAACAGCAATCGAATCTTTAAGAAAATTTAATCTTTTTAGGTTTATATAATCAACTTTGGCTTTAAAATCGTAAACATTTTCTTTTTTACTTGAATCGACTAAACCTTCAAAATCTATAAATAAATTGGGATCATTTATGTTAACTTTACCCTTAAAGTAAGGCTTTTTAAAACTTCCGTCAGCGATAATATTTTTGTAATTATAGCCATTATAAACAATGTTTTTTACTTCGCCTGAAAATTTAGTGTCTAAATATTTTTTGGTAAATCCTTTTCCATTAACATCAACATCTATAGAAACACGACCCAAATCTTTTCTACCTAAATATGTACCTAAGTCGAAGTTATCTAATACAATATTCCCTTCATATTTTGCATTATCAATATTGTCTATATTACTCATTATCAATTGTGAAGAAACATTTCCTATTTTAGTTTTTAATTCAAAAGTAGCATCTATAGTTTTCGTCGTAATTTCGGCGCTCCCAGCCAAATTAAACTTTCCGATCTTTTTTAATGAAGACGGTAATTTCTTTCCTAATACACTTGGAAGAAGTACTGTTAAACCATCGTAACTCGAAGCTACTTTGTCAAATGTACCTTTCATATAAAAATTACCTTGATCTTCCTTAGCAAATAAATTTTTAAAGTTTATATCTCCTTTAATTTCAGATTTATTGGAATCAATTAAATACAAATTTTTAGCAGTAAAATCATTTAAAGTTCCTTCAATCTTCCCTTCAAGAGAAAAAATATGATTTTTACCCAGCTCTTTATAAAAATAACGAATATCATTGCTTGCAATTGTTGCTTTTTTTGTTTTGACATCAAATAGCACTTTATTATTAAAATTGGCAAAATCTTTTCTATCATACTTTAAAATAATCTCGCCATTAAAGTTAGATTCTTTAGTTTTTAAATCTAATTCTTCAAGTCGAATATTCTTTTTGGTATAAGTAAATTTAGATTTTAAATTTTCTACTTCTAAACCGCGATAATCTTTAAAAGACATCTCTTGGATGTTAGTGGTTACATCTGGTCCTAAAATTTTGAAATTGGATGCTATTACATTTAAATTTTTAAAATCTACATCTTTAGAATTCAATCGATTATAATCATTTAAAACAAAACGACTATTAATAAGCGTAACTTGATTAGAAGTCATTAAAAACTTCTTTGTACTTTTTTTGCTTCCTTTATCAAATGATGCGACAAACTTATCTAGATTAGTATCCCGATCACCTTTATAAGTTTTAATATTAAGAAGTAATTCGTCGGCTTTTATTGCGCCAAATATTAAATCGCCATCTAATAGTTTTTTTGCATCTACAATTGTGGTAGCAATTCGTTTTGCAAAAATTAATGTATCTTTTTTTTCGTCTTTAATCAAAACCTTTTTAAGCTGAACACCTCCAAAAATGGTTATTTCGACTTCTTTAACATTAATATTGGTTCCGAAATCTTTATTGATTTTTTCTGTAAAATAATGTGCGATATAAGTTTGAACAGAAGGCAATGAGAGTGCAATTCCTGCAGAAAAAAGCAATATCAAGAACACTAGAAGTGTTCTAAGTACTATCTTTCTGAAGGTTTTGAAACGTATATTTTGTTTTTTTTCTTCCAAAATTAATTAAGCTTGATTAAGAAACCTTGAAAATAGTTACTTTTGCAAACGATGTAAAAATAATCGTTTTAAAGCGGTTTATCAAATTTAATTCAAAAATTATGCCCAATGTTTAAAGAAGATGTGTATATTCTTGCTATTGAGAGTTCTTGCGATGATACCGCAGCCGCTGTTTTGCATAATGATACTGTTTTATCTAACGTTGTTGCTGGTCAAAAAATACATGAAGAATATGGTGGTGTCGTCCCTGAGTTAGCATCAAGAGCACACCAACAAAACATTGTGCCTGTTATCGATAGCGCATTAAAGAACGCAAACATAAACATAATGCAATTAAGCGCAATTGCTTTTACGCAAGGACCTGGTTTAATGGGTTCCTTACTTGTAGGCACGTCGTTTGCAAAATCTTTGGCGTTGGCTTTAGATATTCCATTAATTGCTGTAAACCATATGCATGCTCACATTTTGGCACATTTTATCAATGAAGAAGGATTTGATAAGCCAACATTTCCTTTTTTGGCTTTAACTATTTCTGGAGGTCATACTCAAATTGTTAAAGTCAAAGGATTTTTTGATCTGGAAATTATTGGAGAAACTAGTGATGATGCCGTTGGCGAAGCGTTTGACAAGTCTGCCAAAATTATGGGACTACCTTATCCTGGTGGACCACTAATAGATAAATTTGCCAAAGAAGGTAATCCTAAAAAGTTTACTTTTACCAAGCCTAAAGTCGACGGGTTGAATTTTAGTTTTTCGGGATTGAAAACTCAATTTCTATATTTTATGCAACGAAATATTGCAGTAAACCCAAATTTTATTGAAGAAAATAAAGAGGATATTTGTGCTTCTATACAGCATACTATCATAGAAATTTTAATGGACAAACTAAAATTGGCAGTAATTGAAACTGGGCTAAACCAGATAGCAATTGGTGGAGGAGTTTCTGCTAACTCAGGAATAAGGACGACCATAAAAAATGCCGAAGAAAAGTATGGCTGGAAAACCTATATTCCGAAATTTGAATATACAACCGACAATGCAGCAATGATTGGTATTGTTGGATATCAGAAATATTTGAATCAAAAGTTTAACGATGCTTCGACCGTTTCAAAGGCAAGAATTGAATTCTAAATTATGCAATTATTTTATAATAAACACATTTCAGAAGGCGCATCATCTTATGTTTTTAACAAAGAGGAAAGTAAACATATAATTAAAGTTTTACGTAAAAAAGAAAACGATATTTTATTTGTAACCAATGGATTAGGACACTTATTTGAAACAAAAATTTCGTTAGCATCAGATACTAAATGTATGGTGTCTATTATATACTTTGAAAAGCAAAACAAACCCAATTTTAAGTTACATCTAGCCGTTGCTCCTACAAAAATGAATGAACGTTTTGAATGGTTTTTAGAAAAAGCAACCGAAATTGGCATTCAAGAAATAACGCCAATATTTTGTGATAATTCTGAAAGAAAAATTGTTAAAACCGAACGATTTTTAAAAATTATAGAATCAGCAATGAAGCAGTCTTTACATTGCTTTTTACCAAAATTAAATGAACCCGTAACTTTCAAAGAATTCCTTAATAAAGAAGTAAAAGGTCAAAAATTTATTGCGCATTGTGAGCATGATAGTAAAAAATCATTAAAAAATGAACTTAAAAAATGTTTAGATACAACTATTTTGATAGGTCCGGAAGGAGATTTTTCTGTCAAAGAAATTGCCCTAGCCTTGCAAAATAATTATAATGCAGTATCTTTGGGAAACACAAGACTACGAACAGAAACGGCAGCAATTGTGGCTTGTCATAGCGTAATATTTGCAAATGAATAATCTTATGATAAAAAAAACTATTGTACTACTTTTAGTCTCAATTAGCTGTTTTTCGCAAGAAATTGCCTTATTAAAGTATAGTGGCGGCGGCGATTGGTATGCTAACCCAACTTCTTTACCCAATTTAATTAAATATGCTAATCAGACTATAAATACCAAAATAAATAGTAAACCAGCAACCGTAGAACCGGGAAGTCCCGATTTATTTTCTTATCCTTTTATTCACATGACAGGACACGGAAATGTTGTTTTTAGTGAATCAGATATTATAAATCTAAAAAAATATATGCTTTCGGGAGGATTTATTCATATTGATGATAACTATGGACTAGACGAATTTATTAGAAAAGAAATCAAGAAAATTTTTCCCAATAATAGTTTAATTGAAGTTCCTTCAAGCCATCCTATTTTTCAAACTCCCAACGTGTTCGCTGGTGGTTTGCCAAAAATTCACGAACACGATGGGAAAAGACCACAGGCTTTTGGTATTTTCGAAAATAACAGAATGGTACTTCTTTATACCTACGAATCTGATTTAGGCGATGGATGGGAAGATGCAGAAGTTAATAATGACCCTAAAGAAGTACGAGAAAAAGCTTTGAAAATGGGTGCTAATATTTTGAATTATATTTTCAAAAATTAAACATTTGTTATTAATGAATTTTGAAAAGCTTTTAAATATAGAAGTACAGCAATTTATTACTGATAAAGTTGGATGTAATCTAACTGAACTAGCGCTTCAAAAAAATAGTTTTCCTACAATTGATTTTAAAATTTTACTTAATCAAATTGAAGCAAAATTTAAATGTAAAGAAAAACTGCCAACATGGTACGAAACATCAAATATTATTTATCCAAATAAAATTTCGATAGAACAAACTTCCTCAGAAATAACTGCTAGATATAAAACTGAAATCGTTAACGGAACTTCATTAATAGACTTAACAGGCGGTTTTGGTGTCGATGATTACTACTTCTCAAAAAAAATTGAAGATGTTGTTCACTGCGAAATAAATGAAGAATTATCAGATTGTGTTGCACATAATTTTCAACAATTAGGGCTAGTAAATGTTCGTTTTTATAAAGGTGACAGTGCTGAAATTCTTGTAAAACTAAACGAAAAATTTGATTGGATTTATGTGGATCCATCACGAAGAAATGAGATAAAGGGCAAAGTTTTTATGCTGAATGACTGTCTTCCAAACGTTTCAAAATTAATTAACTTTTATTTTAATTTTTCTGATAATATACTAATTAAAACCGCACCAATTCTTGATATCAAGTTGGGTTTAAACGAACTAAAAAGCGTAAAAAAAATTCACATCATAGCTGTTGAAAATGAAGTAAAAGAGCTTTTATGGGAAATTGAAAAAAAATATACATCTGATGTTATTGTATCTACTAGAAATTATTCAAAAAGTAAAATTGAAAACTTTAGTTTTACGTACAATGCGGCAACAAATCCAACATTTAATTTACCTCAAAAATATCTGTATGAGCCTAACAGCGCTATAATGAAATCGGGCGGTTTTTCCCATATCTCAACGTCTTTTCATCTCTATAAATTACATCAGCATTCACATTTATATACTTCCAATGATTTGATTGAGTTTCCAGGGAGAACTTTTGAAATCATCAAAGTCATCAACTATTCAAAATCAGATATAAAAAAGCATCTTGAAAACCAGAAAGCCAATGTAACAACCAGAAATTTTCCAGATACAGTAGATGTAATCCGAAAAAAATGGAAAATTAAGGACGGAGGAACAAATTATTGTTTTTTTACAACAGATAAAAATGATAATAAAATTGTTTTAATTTGCAGAAAAATATAACCTAATGAAATTTATTTTATCCCTTATCTTTATAATATCTTCAACCCAACTATTTTCTCAGCAAGACTGTATTTATAGCTCAGATGTCAAAGACACTGTTGGAACCTACAAAGTTACTAAAGACTATTTAATGCACGAACGTTTCTTTGGTAACAAAAAAAGTTCCATCTATTTCTCGCTAATTAATGCTGACGGACTTCCATCATTGAGCGTTCAGCTAATTCAAAAAGACACGGAATTTATTATGGCAAAATGTTTTGACAAACACTCAAAATTATATTTTCAACTCGCTAATGGTAAAGTTATTACATTACTTGGAATGGAGCAAGAAACTTGTGGTAGCTTTCTAAGAAAAGAAACAGAAAATATTAGAATTTTAACTGGTTATTTTTTGTTTGTAAAAGAAAATTATGAAGAATTAAAAAAATCACCAATTTCGTTATTACGAATAAAATTTTCTGGTGAAAGTGAAGATTTTGTTTTAAAATCTGAATTATTATCAGAACTAGATAATGAAACCTATTTGCCTGAAAATTATTTTATAAATTACTTAAAATGTGTTGAGTAGTTATTCTTTACACGTCCATTTAAAATTTGAAATTTTATCTAAGTTACCGTCCTTTAAATTGTAATGCCACCATTCGGAATCGAAAGATATAAAATTATTTTGAACCATGATATCTTTTAGAAGTTTTCTGTTTTGGAGAATGCCTTCTGGTAAATTCGAATAGGAATGAGCTGCTTCTGGTCCGAAATAATCAAATAACGTTCCCATATCAAGCTCCTCACCGTTTTCGTTGATCAAAGTAATATCAACTGCTCCACCTCTATTATGTATTGAGCCTTTTTTCGGATCGGCAACATAATTTGAGTTAGGAACCATATTCCACATCTTTTTTTGAATGTCTAGTGGTCTGTAACAGTCAAAAATTTTGATTGTGTAACCTTTCAACTTAAATTCGTTATTAGCGCTAATTAATGATTTAACAGTTTTTAATCTTAAATAACAAGAAGCACACTCGTATACTTTTTCTTTTAAGAAATTATCGCTTGTTGCATATTTTATGTCATAAATAAACTCCTTGCTATAATCTTCTAGATTTACAAATGTAGTATCGTTTGCATCATGCATGGACCTTACAAAAAGGTCAGTAACCGATTTTGTTTTGGTATTTGTAACAGTGCCTGATAACAAATTTGCAGGGGGTTTACAGCTACTAAGAAAAAAAAAAGCAATTATAAAAAAGTAAAAATTCTTTATCATATAATAAATAAGCATTTGATTGATAATAAATGTACTTTCAAAAAAAAAGCCTTCTCAAAAAAGAAGGCATAAACTGTGATCCCAGAAGGATTCGAACCTTCGACCTACGCATTAGAAGTGCGTTGCTCTATCCAGCTGAGCTATGGAACCAATTTTAATATTAAACAACTAAAGTCGGGGTGGCAGGATTCGAACCTGCGGCCTCCTGCTCCCAAAGCAGGCGCGATAACCGGGCTACGCTACACCCCGAAACAAAATAAAGCGGAGAGTAAGGGATTCGAACCCTTGGTACAGTTTCCCATACGCATGTTTAGCAAACATGTCCTTTCGGCCACTCAGGCAACTCTCCAAAATTCAATATATTTTATTAAGAACTTTTGTCTTTAAGCGGTTGCAAATGTAAGTCATCATTATAATATTTACAACATTTTGTATTCTTTTTTTTAATATAAATTCTTCAATGTTATGAAATGATTAAAAATCAATTAAATAGCGTAAATAATTTTTTAGCAACAGAAATATATTTTGGAATTCTTTAACTTAAAAATGAATTTTCCTTAAAAAATAGTAAATTTGCATAACAAATAAACTAATTCCATTTCGATGGATAAAATACTTAATCATGAATAAGAAAATAGTTATTGTATCGGCGGTACGAACTCCTATTGGAAGTTTTATGGGTTCTCTATCAACGGTATCGGCAACGCACCTTGGTGCAGCTGCAATTAAAGGAGCTCTAAGTAAAATTAACTTAGACCCTAATTTAGTAGATGAAGTTTTTATGGGAAATGTTGTTCAGGCTGGCGTTGGTCAAGCTCCGGCAAGACAAGCAGCATTGTATGCTGGTTTGTCTACCGAAGTTGCGTGTACAACTGTTAATAAAGTTTGTGCTTCTGGAATGAAAGCAATTATGTTTGGTGCACAAGCTATTATTTGCGGCGATGCAGAAATTGTTGTAGCCGGAGGAATGGAAAATATGAGTATGATTCCGCATTACGTTCACATGCGAAATGGTGTGAAATTTGGCCCTACTGCACTGCAAGACGGAATGCAAAAAGACGGTTTAGTAGATGCATATGATAACAATGCGATGGGAGTTGCTGCCGATTTATGTGCTTCTGAACATAAAATTTCTCGAGAAGAACAAGATGCTTTTGCTATTCAATCTTACAAACGTTCTGCTAAATCATGGGAATTAGGTAAATTTGATAACGAAATTGTTCCCGTTGCTGTTCCGCAAAGAAAAGGCGACCCAATAATGGTTACTAAAGATGAAGAATTTATCAATGTAAAATTAGACAAGATTCCTAGTCTTAATGCAGTTTTTACAAAAGATGGAACCGTTACTGCGGCCAATGCTTCTACTATTAATGATGGCGCGGCGGCTGTTGTTTTAATGAGTGAAGAAAAAGCTTTGTCTCTTGGATTAAAACCATTAGCTTACATTAAATCTTATGCGGATGCTGCTCAGGAACCTAAATGGTTTACTACTGCGCCTGCAAAAGCGTTACCAAAAGCATTAAAAAAAGCCAATCTATCTAAAGAAGATATAGAATTTTTCGAATTTAATGAAGCTTTTGCTGTTGTAGGATTAGCAAATTCTAAAATTTTAGATTTACCAAATGAAAAAGTAAATGTTAATGGTGGTGCTGTTTCGTTGGGACATCCATTGGGTTGTTCCGGTGCTAGAATTGTGGTTACACTTATAAACGTTCTTCATCAAAATAATGCAAAACTTGGCGCAGCTGCTATTTGTAACGGTGGTGGCGGTGCATCTGCAATAATTATTGAAAGAGCTTAATAATTCAAAATTTTTTTAAACTAAGATCATTTTAATGTTTGCTATTTGTAATTTATCAATAATTCCTATGCGTTTCGAGGCAAATGATCGAAGCGAAATTGTCTCCCAAATTCTTTTTGGAGAGCAATTTGAAATTACCGAATACGATAGGCAGTGGTCTAAAGTTAGATTGCAATATGATTGCTATGAAGGTTGGATTGACAGTAAACAATATCAAATTATTTCTAATGATGATTATGACATATTAAGTAAAGAAGCCATAATTCTAAGTTCAGATTTGGTAGAATACATATCAAGTAAAGACAATTCGTTGATTCCTATCACTTTGGGCGCTTCGTTGTCTTTTTTAAATCATTCCACTATCAACATCCAGAATTATGAATTTGAGGGATTAAAAATTAGTGGTGTAAAACCAAAATTAAGTCTTGTTGACACTGCTTATATGTATTTAAACGCTCCCTATTTGTGGGGAGGTAAAACACCGTTCGGAATTGATTGTTCGGGTTTTACCCAAATGGTTTATAAACTAAATGGTTATAAATTATTTAGAGATGCGTCGCAACAAGCTACGCAAGGAGAAGTTCTAAGTTTTATTGAAGAAAGCGAACCTGGTGATTTAGCCTTTTTTGACAATGAAGAGGGCAAGATTATACACGTTGGTATCATGTTAGAGAATAATTACATTATTCATGCAAGTGGTAAAGTTCGCGTTGATCGCATAGATCATTTAGGAATTTACAATTCCGAAACAAATAGACACACGCATAGACTTCGAGTTATTAAGAAAATAATTTAGAGATTTTTAAAATTTAGCAAATAAAAAAAAGCCGTCATTGTGATTCAAGACGGCTTTTCTATTGTTATTTTACTTCTTTATAAAGGACTTATATTTAAAATAAGCTAGCGTTGCTAAAACTGTTAGAAAACCTAAAGAGTAATAAAACTCAACCGGAGTAACCACTTTTTCGCCGCTTGCATAAGAGTGTAAACCTGTTAGATAAAAATTCACTCCAAAATAAGTCATTAAAATAGAATAAAAAGCAAGAATGCTCATTACATTATAAATCCAAAGACCGCGTAATGCAGGAACAAATCTCGCGTGAATTACAAATGCATACACCATTATACTAATTAAAGCCCAGGTTTCTTTAGGATCCCAACCCCAATATCTTCCCCATGATTCATTAGCCCACTGTCCTCCTAGAAAATTTCCAATGGTAAGCATTACTAAACCTATAGTAAGAGCCATTTCATTTATATAAGTTATCTCTTTTATATTTAGACTCATTTTGAATTTGTTTTGATTATTGGTAAACAACATCAAAATTAGAGCAACTAATCCTAAAATCATTCCCAATGCGAAAGGTCCGTAACTTGCAACAATAACTGCTACGTGAATCATTAACCAATACGAATTCAAAACCGGCTGCAAATTGGCAATCGCTGGATCCATCCAATTCCAATGAGCAATCATTAAGACCATAGCCGCTACAAACGTTCCCGAGGCAACGGTTAGCTTAGATTTTCTGTCAAATGCTAAAGTAAAAAACATCGTTGCCCATGCTACATAAATCATACTTTCATATGCATCACTCCATGGCGCGTGACCTGAAATATACCAACGTGCAATCAAACCTAATGTATGTAAACCAAACAAAAATGCAATGAAAACATGAAAACCATTAACTAGTGTACGAATAAATTTTTTCTCAAAAAAGATATTAATAATGGTAAACAACAGCATCATTATTCCAGACAACATGTATAAATAGTAAAGATTTTTGAAAACATCATACTTGTTGTATAAAATTTCTGAATCTATTTTATCATCGCTAGGTCTAACGGCACTACCTTCTTTCTTTTGATAATTTTCCATACCAACTAAAAATGTATTAGACATGGTATAATTATCATCTCGTGAAGCTTTCATCAATGCATCAAGATAAATGGGAAGTGCATTTTTAATAGTATCTAATGAAGTTCCTGTCGCATGGTTAATCTCTAAATATGAAGCCCATTTGTTATTTTTATCGTTAGGAATAGGAAATATTTTTAAAATTTTGCCACTTAAAGCAGAGTTTAAAAGACTTACTTTTTTGTCTGCTTCGATAAAATCTTTTTCAAAATTACTTGGAATTTGTGCTTTGTACGCTTTTTCTAAAAAAGGAGATAATTTATAATTTCCATTTTGATCTACAAAGGATTTTATTGATGCATATTTTACATCACTACCTATTCCAATAATTTTCCTGATACTATCATTTCCTTTTTTGATGTAAATTAAAGGAACTTCAAACCAAGCCTGAGGAAATTGCGTCATTGATAGAAATACCTGATCAGAATTCATGTCTTTGTAAGTATCACTTTTACTAACTTTTCTTAACAACTCGGATGAGAATGTGTTTATTGGTTTCATTCGTCCGCCTTCATCTTGAATAACCAATCTACCAAATTGAGCGGCATGCTTTTCGGAAACTTTGTATTTTAGAATAGAATCTAAAAAGTTCATTTTTACAATAGGTTGCTGATGATTTTGTGGCGAATGTTGTGCAAATCCACTAAATGATAATAACAGAATAAGTATAGTAATTAATTTAGACTTCTTTGCTTTGATTCCTTCTAACTTTCTTTTTAAATCGGCAAAACGAGAATATTTAGTAAATAAAATAGCCATCATAGCAAAATACAATAAGAAGTATCCAATATAAGTGATTAGCGTTCCCAAAAAATCGTGGTTAACAGACAAAACGGTACCTTTTTCATCAGGGTCGAAATTGGCTTGAAAAAATCTAAAACCTTCATAATCTAGAATATTGTTCATAAAAATTCGTGCATCAAACTTTTCTTTTCCGTCAATTACAGTAACTTTACTTTCAAATGATGAGTATCTTTTTTCTGTTCCGGGATAGCGCTCTGCAATAAAATCATTCAGTTTTACATTGAAAGGAACTGTATAAACTTTACTTCCGAAGAAGAATGTGAATTCTAATTTTCCAAGTTTAAAACTTTGTGGAACACCTTGCTTTCCTTTAGAACCTAACAAAGTGACTTCTTTTTCTTTTCCATCAGTTTTAACCTTGATAACTAAGGCATCGTCGCCACCTTTGGCTTTATAATCACCACTTGATTTAAAAACGGTTATTCCTTTTATAGGTTGGTCAGGAAATACAAACTGTGCACCACCAAGACTATAAAGTGATCTATACATCAATGGTTGCGTCGAATCTTTTGTAATTGTTCCTTTAAATTGGTCAGCCATTCTCATAAAATTACCATCAAAAGGAGCATCAATTGTAGAAACACCATCTTTAATTGTAATATTTATGGCACCTTTCGTATAAGCATTTAGTGCAAAAAGTACGTTATGAATATTTTGGACTTCTCCTTCTCGTAGATAATGTTCGTGACGCTCGCCATCGCCAGATTCAACCATTTTTAAATGTAATTTGCCATCAGGCAACTCTTTTATAGATTCTTTAGCATCCAGAATATAATCTACATACTCAATTTCAAAACTTGAATCGGCAAATTTATCTTTAAAAGCAAAACTATTATTTGTTATTGGTGATAAAATCAAAGGCTTTTCAAAAGAACGACGCTTCATTTCGCCCTGATAATCGCCATCAACAAAATAGGAAAGGAAGTTTTTTTCAGAATATATTTGATTTGTAGTTTCACCTTCACGAATTGGCATCATTCCTTCGTAACTAATGTAGCGAGTTATCGCTGCGCCAACGATGATAAAAATAAAAGAAAAATGTAAAAGTAGAGTCGCCCATTTTTCTTTATTCCATAATTGATACCTAGAAATATTCCCGAAGAAATTGATTAAGAAAAAGATATGAATCGCTTCAAACCACCATGAATTGTAGATAATTACTCTGGCAGTATCTGTGTTATAAGCACTTTCTATAAAAGTTCCGGCTGCCATCGCTGCAGCATATCCAATAAATAAAACGGCCATTAAACGTGTTGAGAAAAGTATAGATTTAATTTTTTCCATGTGAATTTTAGGAATGAATTTAAAAAAGTGTCACAAAAGTAAATTAAAATTGTGGATTTTTTTACATAATGATAAGGTTTTAAGTGATTTTTAAGAGACGTTGATAATATTGATTTTTACTTGTTGTTTAAAATATATTTTCAATATTTTTACAGAATGATTTCTATTACAATAATTGGTTCAGGCAATGTTGCACAACATTTGATAAAAGCAATTTCTAAAACTGCAACTTTAGAAGTGAATCAAGTGTATGCGCGAAATCTTGATTCAGTAATCCATCTTGTTGATTCTGAAAAAATTACAAATGATATTTCGCAATTAAAAAAAGCTGACTTATATATCATTTCAGTTGCAGATGATGCTATTGCATTAGTATCGAAAGCCTTATTATTTTCTAATAAATTAGTTGCTCATACTTCGGGAAGTGTGGCTTTAGAAGAACTTTCAGATGCAAATAGAAAAGCTGTTTTCTATCCGCTACAGACATTATCAAAAAATAAAGAAATCAATTTTAAAGAAGTTCCGTTATGTATAGAAGCGCAAAACGAAAAAGATTTTGAACTTTTAAAGTTTGTTGCAAATGAAATTTCTGCTAAAGTTTTTGAAATAAATTCTGAACAACGAAAATCTATACATGTTTCGGCAGTGTTTGTTAGTAATTTCGTAAATCATTTGTACGATATAGGAAATGCCATTTGTCTAGAACATAAAGTACCTTTCGATATTCTAAAACCATTGATTTTGGAAACAGCTCAAAAAGTACAGGTTATGGAGCCAAATGCAGCGCAAACCGGACCTGCAAAAAGAAATGACACTTCCACAATAAACAAACACTTAGCAATATTATCTGACGAAAAACAAAAAGAAATCTACAAAATTTTAACTAAATCGATTATCGACAATGGCAAAAAGTTATAAAGAAATAATGAATACAATAAGCACCTTTATTTTTGATGTTGATGGTGTTTTAACAGACAGTTCGGTTCACGTTTCTCAGAATGGTGAAATGTTGAGAATTATGAATATTCGCGATGGTTATGCCATGAAAGCCGCTGTCGAAAGTGGTTATAATGTTTGCATTATTTCTGGTGGAAATAATGAAGGTGTTCGAATTCGCTTGAGAAATTTAGGAATTACCGACATTCATTTAGCTTCTCGCAACAAGGTGACAACCTTTAAAGAATATACGGAATTATACAATATCAAACCAGAAAATATATTGTATATGGGTGACGATATACCTGATTATCATGTGATGCAACTTGTGGGATTGCCAACTTGTCCGCAAGATGCCGTTGCTGAAATTAAAGCAATTTCTAAATACATTTCTCATAAAAATGGTGGAAAAGGCGCCGTAAGAGAAGTTATAGAACAAGTAATGAAAGTTCAAGGAAAATGGCATTTATATTATAATGGTAAACACGATTGACGAGTAAAATAGTTTGGTGTTGATTGACAAACTGTTTACTTTCGTTTAAAACTCATAATACATTATACAACATTACATTATATAAAAAATGGACTTCCTAAAACTAATTCGCTACCAAAACCTGCTTTTAATAACTTTAATGCAACTTGTAATCCGTTTTGGATATTTAGAACTTATTAATATTCCGCTTTCACTTTGGTATTGGCAATATGCTTTACTTATATTGGCAACTATTTTGATTGCAGCTGGAGGTTATGTGATTAATGATATTTTTGATCAAGAAACCGATGCAGAAAACAAAGCAAGTAAGACTATTATCGGTAAATCAATTTCAGAATCTACGGCTTATATTATTTACGCTTCGCTAACAATTAGTGGTGTTGCTTGTGGATTTATTTTAGCAAATTCTGTAGAGCATCCTAATTTTGCTGTCGTTTTTGTTTTAATTGCTACTTTACTTTATTTCTACGCAAGTACTTTAAAACAGATTGCATTGGTTGGTAATATTGTAGTAGCCTTGTTACTTGCTTTTAGCGTAATTATTATAGGAATGTTTGATATATTTCCAAATACATTTGATATCAACCGAAAACAAATGACTTTGGCTTTTAGTATTCTTTTAGATTATGCCAAGTTTGCTTTTATCATTAATTTAGTAAGAGAAGTTATCAAAGATATTCAAGATGTAAAAGGAGATGCACTTCAAGAAATGAAAACCTTACCAATTGTTTTTGGTGTTGTAAAAACTAAGATTATTGCTTTTTTATTGTTATTGCTTCCAAGTTTGTATTTGTTGTATTATTCTAAAACATATCTATTTGAAAACAACTTATTTTATGGACTAGCATACATTTTAGCTTTAGTTGTTGCTCCAATGATAATGTGTTTAGTTCAAATTTGGAATGCCAAAGAAAACAACGATTACAAAAATATTAGTACGTTTTTAAAATGGATTATTTTCTTCGGCATTCTATCTATTGCAGTAGTAACTTTAAACATTAAATTCAATGCTTAAACATTATAAAATAATTCTAGCTTCAGGTTCGCCTCGACGTCAACAATTTTTTAAAGATTTTGATTTTCAATTTGAAATTAGATTAAAAGAAATTGAAGAAATCTATCCTGATAATTTGAAAGCAGAAGAAATCACGAATTATCTTGCCGAACTAAAAGCAAAAGCATTTGAAGGTGAATTAGCTGATAATGAAATCTTGATTACTAGTGATACTTTAGTATGGTTAAACGGAAAAGCATTGGGCAAGCCAAAGGATTATGATGACGCTTTTCAAATTTTAAAATCTTTATCTAATCAAACGCATGAAGTAATTACGTCGGTTTGTTTTAAAACAAATACTAAAACGGAAACTATTTTTGAAATTACAAAAGTATCGTTTAACGAACTAAATGATGATTCAATACGCTATTATTTAGATAATTACAAACCTTTCGATAAAGCTGGAGCCTACGGGATTCAGGACTGGATTGGACTTATTGGGATTTACAAAATTGAAGGTTCTTATACTAATGTCGTTGGTTTACCTACAGAAAAAGTATATAGTTATTTAACATCATATTTAAATTAAAGTCCGTAATTTTACATTTCAAAATATAATCATATGTTATGGAAACCGAAGATGAAATTAATGCAAAGATATTAAAGGTTACGATGGTTATTCATGAAAATTATCCAGAGTTATCAAAGTATTTGAACGAAATGCCTATAACTATTCCAATTGACAACCGTCCAGAAGTGAATGTAAAAAATCTTCAAAAATATTATGACAATTTAGTTGCTCTTTTCAGAAACTATGTCGCTGAGCATCAATTAAATTATATCAATCAGCATAAAAACACAGGGCATTTATAGTTTATAACTATGATTTTTATGTAACAATTATATTTAATTGTATAACAAACATAACTGCTTAAAATCTCATTTTTGCATAAATTATAAAGGTTTAACCTAAATAAGTACAAAAATGAAAAAAATTACTTTTTACACAATGATGTTACTACTTTCTGCAACTTTTTTCCCAAATGCTACATTTGCGAGAAACGAAAGTATCGCTTTATCAAACCATTCAAAAGAAGTTCCTGCAGAAGTAAAAGTTTTACTAGATAGACTAGAGGAAATAAAAAAAATGGATAAATCCAATTTAAAATCTTCTGAAAAAAAAGAACTTAGAAAAGAAGTGAAAGCTATCAAAAAAAATTTAAAAGCTTCAGGGAATGGGGTTTATCTTTCGGTTGGAGCTATAATAATTATTGTACTTCTTTTAATTTTGTTATTGTAAATCATATTTTTATTATTTTGTTTCATTTTCGCAAATCAAAAAAATTAAACCAATGATTTTTTTTTATGGAACCAATGCTTGAAAATTTTAATTTATCATTATTTTCTTGGCATTTTTTGCTATATTAGCTTCATCTCTTTTTACTTTGTTATAATTAGATTACTGAAAATTAATAAGCAAAATCAATAGTAGTAGTTTTGTGTTAAAGAAATTCCAAAATTAAAAAAAAATAAAACAACGCTTTATAATAATTACTACATTTGAAGCTATTGCAAAAACATAGTTTCAAATGCAGAAATATATTTCTATTCTATTCCTATTATCCTTGTTCACCGTTTTTAGTCAACAACCTACAAAACCAAATGCAGTCGAAATTTATCATCAGATTGAAAAACTAAACTTTTTAGGAGCTGTACTTTATGTTGCAGCGCATCCTGATGATGAAAATACCAGATTAATATCTTACTTGGCTAACGAAAAAAATGCTCGCACAGGATATCTTTCTTTAACTCGTGGCGATGGTGGTCAAAATTTAATAGGACCCGAATTACGCGAATTACTTGGAGTTATTAGAACACAAGAACTTATAGAAGCACGTAAAATTGATGGTGGTGAGCAGTTGTTTTCGCGTGCTAATGATTTTGGTTATTCAAAAACTCCTGACGAAACTTTACAAATTTGGGATAAAGAACAAGTTTTAAGTGATGTTGTTTGGGCAATTAGAAAATTTCAGCCCGATATTATCATTAATCGATTTGACCATCGATCACCGGGAACAACTCATGGCCATCATACAGCCTCTGCAATGCTTAGTATAGAAGCTTTTGATAAAACTAATGATTCATCAGTCTTTGCAAAACAGTTGCAATATGTTAAAACTTGGCAACCTACACGTATTTTTTTCAATACATCATGGTGGTTTTATGGAAGTAAAGAAAAATTTGAAAAAGCAGACAAAACCAATTTGAGTAAATTGCAAATTGGTGTTTATTACAAACAATTTGGAAAATCCAATCAAGAAATTGCAGCTTTAAGTAGAAGTTGTCATCAATCACAAGGGTTCGGAAATACCGGAACTCGTGGCGAAGAAGACGAATATTTAGAATTTCTAAAAGGTGAATCATTGAATGATAAAACCAATTTATTTGAAGGTATTGACACCACTTGGAATCGTGTAAAAGGTGGAAATGCTATTGGAACTATTTTAAAAAATGTACAAAATAATTTTGATTTTAAAAATCCAGAAGCAAGTATAACAGAATTGGTGAAAGCTTATGATTTAATCCAAAAAATAGAAGATAATCATTGGAAAACTATAAAATCGGAAGAAATTAAAAAGATAATTGCTGCTTGTGCAGGTCTATATTTGGAAGCCGTTGCAGATGTTCAAGAAGTTGCTTTGGGAAGTAAAACTAAAGTAAAACAAGAAGTTATCAATAGAAGTTCTATAAAAATGAATTGGATTTCTAAAATCGATAATTCTAAAAAAATAGAGCTTCCTTTTAATAAAGTTATTAATGCTTATATTGAAGTTGAAATGCAAAACAAAGATCCATACACAAATCTATATTATCTAAATGAAAAAGGAACTGAAGGAATGTACGTTGTAAATGACCAAGAAAACATTGGAAAACCAGATGTTATATCTAGGATTTCTGAAACTTTTTTAATTGAAATCAACAGAGTTACAATTCCATTTCAAAAAAATATTGTATATAAATACAATGACGATGTAAGAGGAGAAGTTTATCAACCACTTGATATCGTTCCCGTTGCTACATCCTCTATTCAAGAAAAAGTAACTATTTTTCCGAACTATAAAGAAAAGTCGATTGTTGTAAAAATCAAATCGGGCAGGGAAAATATTTCAGGCACTGTGAAATTAGAAGTGCCTCAAAACTGGACAGTTAATCCTACCTCAATTCCATTTACATTACCTAAAAAAGATGAAGAGCAATTAGCGATTTTCACTGTAACGCCTTCAAAAGAAGCTTCTGAGGTAATTTTGAAAAGTATCATCACTATCGATGGACAAACTTATGATAAAGAAAAAATAGACATAAATTATCCGCACATTTACAAACAAATGGTTTTAAAACCTGCCGAAGCAAAAGCTATAAAACTGAATATCAAAACCAAAGGAGAAAAAATTGCTTACATCCTAGGTGCAGGTGATGAAGTTCCGAAAAGTTTGATGCAAATGGGTTACAAAGTTTCCATTATAAAACCTGATGATATTTCTCATGAAAAACTTCAAAGTTTCGATGTAGTCATGACTGGAATTCGTGCTTATAATTTAGTTACTGCACTAGAATTCAAACAAAATATTCTTTTTGATTTTGTTAAAAACGGTAAAACTATGATTGTACAATACAATACGCTTGACGATTTGGTTACTAAAGAAATAGCTCCATTCTCTCTAAAAATTTCAAGAGATCGAGTTACCGAAGAAAATGCAGAGGTTAGATTTTTGAGTCCAGATCATCCTATTTTGAACTCACCAAACAAAATTACAGTGGAAGATTTTAAAGGTTGGAAACAAGAACAAGGACTATATTATCCTAGTGAATGGGATGCCAATTTTACACCAATAATTTCTTCTAATGATACAAACGAAAAAGCGAAAGATGGTGCTATTTTAGTTGCAAAATATGGCAAAGGAAATTACATTTATACCGGAATCAGTTTCTTTAGAGAATTACCAGAAGGCGTTCCAGGTGCGTTCAGATTATTAGCTAACATGATTGCAATCGGAAAATAACTATGGAATCAAAAAAACAAAATAAATGGAGTAATAATTATACTTGGCTTTTAGTAATGAATGCTATTTATATTGTTATTTTTTTCATGCTAATGCAAATTTTCTCTTAATATGCAAAAGATAGATTGGATAATTCTTTCCGCTACACTTCTATTTATTGTAATTTATGGAGTTTACAAAACCAAAGGAAGTAAAAACGTAGAAGATTATATTTTAGGAAACAAACAAACAAATTGGTGGACCGTTGGTCTTTCTGTTATGGCAACCCAAGCTAGCGCCATTACATTTTTATCAACACCAGGTCAAGCCTATCATGACGGAATGGGTTTCGTGCAATTCTACTTCGGTTTGCCAATTGCTATGGTAGTTATATGTTTCACATTTATACCTATTTACCATCGATTAAAAGTATTTACTGCTTATGAATATTTAGAACAGCGATTCGATTTAAAAACGCGTTCCTTGGCTTCTATCCTATTTCTTATTCAACGTGGTTTAGGAACTGGTTTGACTATTTATGCTCCAGCAATTATTCTATCAACATTATTGGGTTGGAACCTAACTTTACTAAATATCATCATTGGAATTCTAGTTATTATCTACACTTTTTCTGGAGGAACTAAAGCAGTAAATGTTACTCAAAAACAACAAATGTTTGTCATTATGAGCGGAATGTTTATTACGTTCTATCTAATCTTACACATGTTGCCAAATGAAATGACGTTCAGCAATGCTTTACATATTGCAGGTGCAAACGATAAGATGAATATTGTAGATTTCTCATTTAATCCAGAAACACGTTATACTTTTTGGACTGGAATTACAGGAGGTTTTTTTCTAATGTTATCCTATTTTGGAACCGACCAATCACAAGTGGGACGCTACTTATCGGGAAAATCAGATAGAGAGAGTCAAAAAGGTTTGATCATGAACGGATTTCTTAAAGTACCGATGCAGTTTTTTATTTTACTTACAGGAGTAATGGTTTTTGTATTTTTTCAATTTAATGATGTTCCTTTAAATTTTAATCCTATAAACAAAATTGCCATTGATAAGTCGCAATATGCCGGACAATATTATGGTTTAGAAAATCAATTAAAAGCACTTACAGAAGAAAAAAAAGAATATAATCTTTTGTATATGGACCATTTGAATCAAAATTATGATAACCCAATTTTGAGAAGTAAATTAGTAGCAATTTCTGGAAAAGAGAAAGATTTACGCGACCAAGCCAAAGACTTAATTGCAAAAGCCGACCCAAAAGCAGAAACAAACGACAAAGATTACGTGTTCCTTTATTTCATTTTAAACTATTTACCAAAAGGACTTATTGGATTATTACTTGCTGTAATATTATCGGCTGCCATGTCTTCTTCTGCTTCTGGTCTTACTGCATTGGCTTCTACAACTGCAATTGATTTGTACAAAAGAAATATTAAAGGTGAAAAATCTGAAAAGCATTATGTGAATGCTACCAAATATTTTACGCTACTTTGGGGTGTAATCGCGATTCTTTTTGCCTGCATCGGAACGCTATTTGAAAACTTAATCCAATTAGTAAACATTGTAGGTTCCATTTTTTATGGTACCGTATTAGGAATATTTTTAGTCGGATTTTATATCAAATTCGTAAAAGCAAGAGCTATTTTTTGGAGTGCTGTTGTTTGCCAATTAACAATTTTCTACATATACTACCTGGATGTTGTAAGCTTCCTATGGCTTAATTTTATTGGTGCTTTGCTTACAATTCTTCTCTCCATACTATCACAAGTTATTCTCAAAGAAAAGAATACAAAAGAAATAACCACATAAAAAAGCGTCCCAATTTCTTGGGACGCTTTTTTATGTGGATAAAGTAAATTATTTTTTATTCCATTCTTTTATACTATCGTTATTCATTTTTACGTAATCACCATTGCCATCTTTTTCAGCACCGGCTAATGATAATTTTGCAGTTTCAATAGCACCTTTTTTATCACCAAGTTTTCCTTGAATTAAAGATTTTAATCTTAGATACCAATAAGGTGCTTCCTCACCTGGCTTAGTCATAGTTACAGATTTATTTATATATTCTAAAGCTTTATTTAGATCACCATTAGATTGGTAAAAATATTGAGCAGATGAAAAATAATCACCTGCAGTTGGTCCAGCCAAAACTTTAGTAATACTTGCCATTGCTGCTTTTTGTGTTGGAACTTCAAACTTTACTGACACCATCGTTTTTTCCCACGAAATGTCAATAGTTGCACTATCATTGGTAATGTTATTTATTGCAATAGTAAAGGTTTCAACAGTATTATTCAACATTATGGGATCAACATTTAAACTCACTGCTACTTTGTTGACATCATAATTTTCTGGCAAACCCCAATTATCAGTAGCTGTATAAAGTAAAATCTCCCACATGTCTGCTTTTGGTAAAGTAAATATAGCATACTTACCTTTTTTAACTGTAACTCCATTAATTACTACATCTTCGCTAAAAGATATAGTAGAATTGGCGTTTGCACCTGTTCGCCATAATTTTCCGAATGGTACTAAATCACCAAAAACAACTCTTCCCTTGGCACTTGGTCTATTGTATTCTATGGTTACATCTGTTAAACCAACCACTTGATTTACAACAGATTTTGGGCTTGGCTGAGGTGTTTTAACCTGAGCTTCAACAGCTAAATTAGCAATCGTAATTGCCAATAAAAGAAATACTTTTTTCATGTTATTTGTTTTAAAGTTTCAAAATTACAAATTGTATCGGCTTCAAATGTTAATTTAAACTTAAATGATGTTATTTTTTGTTTAACAAATATATTAAATAGTTAAACATTTATTATCTTTACAACAAATAAAAAAGCTCTTTATAAATGAAAATTTACCGATTACACACTAAGCAAAAACTTCCTATTTCTATTGATGAAGCCTGGTCACTATTGTCTGACCCAAAAAATTTACAAAAAATAACTCCCGAATATATGGGATTTAAGATACTCTCTGGTGCCGATAGACCTATGTTTCCCGGACAAATTATTCAATATATTGTAACTCCAGTTTTAGGAATCCCAGCTAAATGGGTAACAGAAATAACTCATGTTGTAGATAAACACTATTTCGTTGATGAACAACGCTTTGGTCCTTATGCTTTATGGCATCATAAACACTTTATAAAAGAAATTCCAGGTGGCGTTGAAATGGAAGATATTGTAGATTATAAAGTTCCAATGGGAATTATTGGTCAATTGGTGCATCCGTTTATTGTGAAACCAAAATTGAATGAAATATTTGAATATAGACGAAAAAAATTAATCGAAATGTTCGGAGAATTTGACAGTATAAATTCCAAATAATAAATTCCAAATTCCAAAACTATAATTATGAAAAATATACTACTTATTGGCGGTTCCTATGGAATTGGATTAGCCATTGCAAAAGAATTACAATATGAAAATAAGGTTTTTGTAGCTTCAAGAACCAATGCAGAAATAGCAGAAATGCATGTGACGCACATTCCATTTGATGCTACAACAGACACTTTAGACACCTCTAAACTACCAGAAGTAATTGATGGTTTAGTATATTGTCCTGGAAGCATAAATTTACGTCCGTTTCGTGGTTTAAAACCTGAAGCATTTGAACAAGATTTACAAATAAATTTTGTAAGTTTGGTTAAAGTAATCCAATCTGTTTTGCCTAATTTGACTGCTTCCAATCAATCTAGTATTGTGCTTTTTAGTTCAGTTGCAGCTACTATGGGAATGCCTTTTCATACTAGTGTTGCAGCAGCAAAAGGTGCTATAGAAGGATTTGCAAAGGCGCTAGCAGCCGAATACGCCCCAAAGATAAGAGTCAACGTAATTGCACCATCGTTAACAGATACTCCATTAGCTGAAAAATTTTTAAGTAACGATGATAAAAAAGAAAAATCAGCACAACGTCATCCTTTAAAAAGAGTTGGAACATCGGATGATATGGCTCAAATGGCAAATTTTCTTTTAAGTGAAAAAAGCAGTTGGATTTCCGGTCAAATATTCCATGTAGATGGCGGAATGTCAACTTTATTAGTTAACGGATAACAATAAACTAGCAATAAAAAATATTTGAATGAACATATTCTGGTTTAGAAGGGATTTACGATTAGACGATAACGTTGCACTCTTTCACGCTTTAAATAGTAGTGAAGAAGTACTTCCAATTTTCATATTTGATGAAGCCATACTTTCACAACTACCAAAAGATGACGCCCGTGTAAGTTTTATTCATCAGCAGTTAGGAAACATCCAACGCCAACTTCATAAAAGTGGCAAATCGTTAGCTATTTTTCATGGAAAACCATTAAATGCTTTTCAAAAGTTAATTTCTGAAAACACAATAAAATCAGTTTATAGCAATCATGATTATGAACCTTATGCTCGTAAGCGTGACTTAGATTTGTATTATCTATTTAAAGAAAATAATATAGATTTCAAAACTAGCAAAGACCAAGTTATTTTTGAAAAAAGTGAAGTTGTAAAAGACGATGGAACACCCTATGTTGTCTATACGCCCTATTCAAATAAGTGGAAAGAAAATTTTAAAAAAATCCAATTAATTAACTATAATTCAGAAGATTTTTTAAACAAAATTGCAATTCACTCCTATCCTTTTATGAGTTTATCAGACATTGGTTTTGAAACTTCATCTATAAAAGTTTCTTCTTTTGACATTTCAAATTCCTTAATCGATAATTACGAAGCAACACGCAATTTTCCTGCTTTAAACAAGACTTCTTATCTAGGAATTTATCTCAGATTTGGAGCAGTTTCTATCAGAAAAATGGTTATTAAAGCTTTGCAAAGCAAAAATGAAACCTTTCTAAAAGAATTGATTTGGAGGGAATTTTTTATGCAGATTCTATGGCATTTTCCACACACTAACAAATCAAGTTTCCGACCAAAATATGATGGCATAAAATGGGATAATAACGAAGATTTATTTAAAAAATGGTGCGATGGAAAAACCGGCTATCCTTTTGTAGATGCAGGTATGCGTGAATTAAACGCAACTGGTCACATGCACAATCGTGTGCGAATGATTGTAGCCAGTTTTTTATGCAAACACTTATTAATCGATTGGCGTTGGGGTGAAACCTATTTTGCAACAAAACTTTTAGATTACGAACAAGCAAGTAATGTTGGTAATTGGCAATGGGCAGCTGGAAGTGGCGTTGACGCTGCACCGTATTTCAGAATATTTAATCCTACTGAGCAAATCAAAAAGTTCGATAAAGAGTTGAAATACATCAAAAAATGGATTCCTGAACTAGAAACTCAGTATTATCCGAGTCCAATTGTTAATCACAAAGATGCTCGTGAAAAATGCTTACGAGTTTATAAAGAAGCAGTTGGGTAATTAATAAATATTGAAAGTTATTTTTAATTAACAAATTGACTGAACTTAAAAAAAGTTTTTAATGAAAATCGTTTGGTTTAAAAGAGATTTACGACTACTTGATAATGAAGCACTTCATACTGCTTTGTCTTCGTCAGGAAAGGTTTTGTTACTTTATATCTTCGAGCCTTCTTTGATGAAAGATTATCATTACACTCAAAGGCATTTTGACTTTATTAAGCAATCTTTAGAGTCGCTACAAAAAGAACTTTTGCAATTCCATACTCAAATACTAATTGTTGAAGGAGAAACTACATCAGTATTTGAAAAATTGAATGAACTACTTCCAATAAAGGCAATTTATTCTCATCAGGAAACAGGCATAAAGCTCACTTATGAAAGAGATATTGCAGTAGCTGAATTACTAAAACAGCATGGTATTGTTTGGCATGAATTCATTAATAATGGAGTAATTCGTGGACTTAAAAATCGTCAAACATGGAAAGAGGATTGGTATGATTATATGGATAAAGATCCCTTACCTCTTAATGCCCATAGTAGAAGTTTCATAAAATATATTGATTTGGAAGAAATTGAAAAACATTTCAAAATTCAATCAATAAAAACCAACATCAATACACCATTTCAAAAAGGCGGAACACCAACAGGAATGCGTTATTTGGATAGTTTTCTAAAAGAACGAGTTGAAAATTATAGCAAACATATTTCAAAACCCGAATTGGGCAGAAAAGGTTGTAGTAGGTTATCGCCATACATTGCTTGGGGAAATTTATCCATAAGACAAGTATACACTGCTGCTTGGGAAACCAGAAAAAACAGTAAATCTAAAAGACAAATTGATAATTTTACTTCAAGATTAAGATGGCAAGCTCATTTCATTCAAAAATTTGAAATGGAAAGTGAAATGGAATTTATAGCTGTAAACAAAGGTTACCGCCAATTAAAGCAAGTAGTAAACGAAAAATATCACAAAGCTTGGATTACTGGAAATACCGGAGTTCCGCTTGTTGATGCTTGCATGAGATGTTTAAACACTACTGGATATTTGAACTTTAGAATGCGTGCTCTCGTGGTTTCATTTTACACACATCACCTATTTCAGCCATGGCAAAATTGTAGTCTACATTTGGCGCAACAATTCTTAGATTTCGAACCCGGAATTCACTATCCTCAAATTCAAATGCAAGCTGGAGTTACTGGCATAAATACTTTAAGAGTTTATAATCCTGTTAAAAATTCTTATGAACATGATTCTGATGGAATTTTTATAAAAAAATGGGTATCAGAATTAGCCAATATTCCTGCAGAATTCATTCATGAACCTTGGAAGTTAACTCCAATTGAGCAAATGCTTTATGATTTTGAAATTGGTCATGATTATCCATTTCCGATTGTTAATCTAGAAGAGGCACGACGATTTTCAAGTGACTTTTTTTGGTCATTACGAAAAAAAGATGCTGTAAAAAAAGATGGAAAAAGGATTGTTGAAAAACATACAATTCCTGATAGAAATGGAAATTAAATTATGTATTAATGTTCTTGATTCTTTCAAAACTCAACTCACTAAAATGACTAATCACTTCATTTGCTTTAGAATAATCTTGCAATTTTGAATTGACACTATCATAACCAATACAATAAATTCCTGCAGATTTTGCAGCTAAAATTCCATTGGTGCTATCTTCTATTATAATACAATTTTCTCTTGGAGTTTCTGATAAAAAAGCAGCATGTTCAAATATAGCTGGATGTGGTTTCGACTTTGGAAAATCTTCTCCAGATACAATATGTGTGAAATATTGATGCAAATCAAATCGATTGAAAATTCTATTAATCGTAACTTTTGCCGATGAAGAAGCTAAAACCAATTGCATACCCTTTTGATGCAACTCTTTTATCAAATCCTCCACTCCATCTAATAAATATAAATCTTCCTTTTTGTCGAAAGCATCATTGAATAAATTGCGTTTGGTTTCTACAAGTGTTTGAACATCTTGCTCCAAATTAAAATGTGCTTTCAATTTTTCAAAGATATTCTTGGTAGAATTTCCTGTAAAGGATGCGTAGATTTCTGGAGTGATTTCTATATTCAATTGCTTAAAATGTTCGTTGTAAGCATAATGATGCACAGGTTCTGTGTCTACAATTACGCCATCCATATCGAAAATTACTGTTTTTATCATGTTTTTAGTTTATGAGTTTAAAAGTTTAAGAGTATAGTATTCCTTTTAAACTCTTAAACTTTTAAACTTCTAATTTTTTTTTATCAAATATCGAATCACCGTCTCCGCCATGTACAAACCAAAAAGTCCTGGCATGTAGCTGTTGGTACCGTAAAACGATTTTTTAAAGTTACTTCCATCTGTCATTTTCAAGCTGCTTTCGTCTTGAATTTCTGAAGAAAAAACTACTTTTAATTTATCAATTTTAAATTCTTTTAACCGTCTTCTGATGGTTTTAGCAAACATACAATTTACTGTGTTGGAGATGTCTGAAACTTTTACTTTGGCAGCTTCCATTTTTCCGCCAGCACCCATTGAAGAAATTATTTTTACACGTTTGCGTTTAGCTCCAACAATCAAATTTAACTTTGGCGTTACGCTATCAATACAATCTAAAACATAATCGTATTTTTCTTCTACAATTTCAAAAGCTCTTTCAGGTGAAAGGAATTCTTGTACTCGTGTCAAATTTAACTCCGGATTTATATCCATCAAACGATCGCCAACTACATGAACTTTTGGTAAACCTTCGGTAGAATGTAAAGCTGGTAATTGTCTATTTACGTTAGTAATATCAACCACGTCACCATCAACAATAGTCAGACTTCCAACGCCTGCACGAGCCAAAAACTCGGCTGCAAACGAACCAACGCCACCAAGTCCAACCACTAAAACATTAGCGTTTTTTAAATTATTTAATCCTTCGGGTTTGAATAGTAATTCTGCTCTTTCTTGCCACTTTGCCATTTTAATATTAGATTTTTGATATTAGATTTTAGATTTGAAAACTGTTGTGAAATTAGCATTTACTATTTCTATCAAATCGTCAATTTTTATGTTTTTGTATTTTGCTGCTAAAGTATAAACTTCTTCTAAGGTTTCTTCGATAGTATCCGTTTCAAGGAAAAATCTATCATTTGGAACGGATTTAAAAACAGTTTCCAATTCAGGATTTCTTAATAAATATTTTCCGAAAGAAAGATAAAATCCGCTATCTATCAATTGCTTTGCAACTTGTTCATTTTTAGAAAATCCGTGAATGATTATTGGAACTTTTATTTTCAATCGCTTTTTAATTTCAATCAATTCATCAAAAGCCGCAACTAAGTGTAAAACTAATGGTTTTTGATATTTTTCTGCCAATTCAATTTGCTTTTCAAAAACCTCAATTTGTATGTTTAACGGAATTTCAATTCGCTTATCTAATCCGCATTCACCAAGAGCTAAACATTCGCTCATTTGAAGTTTTTCTTCAATAGTTTTCAAGTCATTTTCTAAACGACTCTCATCAATATACCAAGGGTGAATTCCGATAGAATAGTTTGGAATGGTGGCATCAAATTCCCAAGGATATTGATTGACCAATTCAAAAATATCAGATGAATTTGTTAATTTGTGAGTATGTAAATTGAAATACTTCATTAGTCATGAAACTTCTTTACTCCTGCTAAAATCTCCACATTCAAATCATTTTCCAAAGGAACAATCGGACAAGAATATTTATGATTATAAGCACAATACGGATTGTACGCTTTATTGAAATCAATCGTCCAAAGTTTGCCTTTTTGAATTCTTAAATCTACATAGCGACCACCAATGTAGCTTTCTTTTCCAGAAGTCAAATCGGAAAATGGTAGAAATAAATAATCATCAAATCCCGGTTTTTTAATTAAATCAATATTTTGATAGACATTCAACTTGCAATCAACTCTATCAATTTTAAAATGTAATTCTCCGTATTTTTTATACAAAGGCAATCGTTCAGTTGATGTTTTCATTTTAAAAACTTTTTCTTTCTTCGTTCTTACAAAAGTTGCTGCAACGATATATTTATCACTTATTGGAAAGAAATCTAAAGATTTAAAACTTTTTAAATCTTCTTCCATTAATGGACTTTTCTCTTTATCAACATAGTCCAAATTGAGATTTTCTTGAAATTCTTTAGAAGTTTCAGCTGTTTTATCTTGGGCACTTGATACTAAAAAACAAAAAATAAGAAGGAAAGTAAATAACTTTTGCATCAGAATAATTTTTACAAAAATAGTTCAAAAGATGTTATACCACAAAGGTGCAAAGCCACAAAGTTTTATACCTTTGTAAAATAACGAATGATTCATGTTTAAAAACGCTTTCCGCAAGTATATCGATAATTTTAGAGGGTTTCGAAGAGAAGTTTGGATACTTACTTTAGTAACTTTTATCAATCGTGCCGGAACGATGGTTTTGCCTTTTTTATCAAAATACTTGAACGATGATTTACATTTTTCCTACCAGCAAATTGGAAACATTTTGGTTTGTTTCGGATTAGGATCTATGGTTGGTTCATGGCTTGGCGGAAAATTATCTGATAAAATAGGATTTTATAAAATAATGATTTTCAGTTTGTTTGTTAGCGGATTGATGTTCTTTGGTTTACAATATATTACAAGTTATATCGGACTTTGTATTGCCGTATTTTTAATTATGGTGGTTGCCGATATGTTTCGTCCTGCCATGTTTGTTTCACTTGGTGCTTATGCCAAACCCGAAAATAGAACGCGTGCATTGACTTTAGTTAGACTAGCTATAAATCTCGGATTTGCCGCTGGACCTGCTTTGGGCGGATTAATTATTATGAACATTGGTTACAAAGGACTTTTTTGGGCTGATGGAGCAACTTGTATTCTAGCCATTTTTATCTTTTGGTTGTTAGTAAAGGAAAAGAAAAAACCTGCCGAATCGAAAGAAACTAAAGCACTTTTAGAAGCCAATAGAGAATCAGTTTTTAAAGACAAACCGTTTTGGGTTTTCTTGCTTATGTGTGTGATAACTGGAGTATTATTCTTTCAATTGTTCACCACAATTCCATTATATCATAAAAAGCAATTCAATTTGAACGAACTTCAAACAGGTTTGCTCCTTACTTTAAACGGAATTCTAATTTTCTTCATGGAAATGCCTGTTGTAAGCTACATCGAACGCAATAAATTGAATAAAGTAAAGGTTGTTACCATCGGTTGTCTGCTTATGACGATTAGTTTATTCTTACTTTTAATCAACTTTTGGGCAGGAATATTAATCATTATGATGTTGTTTATGACTGTAGCTGAAATGTTTGCTTTTCCATTCTCTAATTCATTTGCAATGAGTCGTGCGCCGAAAGGTCATGAAGGTCGTTATATGGCCATTTTCACCATGAGTTTTAGCGCTGCACATATTTTGAGTGCCAAAATCGGAATGGGTGTTGTTGCAGCTTATGGTTACCAAATGAACTGGTTGTTCATGGGAATTCTAGGTTTAATCGGAACTGCTGCAGGTTATTGGGTGATGCGATTGGTAGCGAAAGAAAAAGTTGCTACTTAACAATTTACTGTTGTCTTCGAGAGCCTCAGACAACAGTAAATTTTTATAATCTTTATAGTAACAATTCAAAATCTATAAAAATTTTCTTCTTATTTCTTGAAAAGATTGATTTGAATGTATCAGTTCCTCAATGATTTCTTTTATTAAAATGTCAATATTATCTTCGTTTAAATATTTTGCCCAAGCGGTTTCTTCAAATAAAGTGCGGATTTGCTTAATTAATTTTGTTATTTCTGAAGATGATCTTAAAACTTTGTCGGTAGAATAATTTGAACTTTGTTTGTGATAAAAGTTGACCGTTTTAGACTCATAATTGGCTTCAAGAAAGTAAATCTTATCTAGATTATTATCGGAATAAAAATCAGACCAATTGGCATAACCAAGTTTGCTTCTATTGGAATTTGGCACTTCGACTGCGCTCAGTGTGACAGCAGAATTTGAAACCAATCTCCATTTGCAATTGGCTACTCTACTCCAATGATCGGATAAACGATAGACTCCATTTTCTACAAAATAATAACAACTACCTGATTTGCTTTTGTAATGCAGTTTCAAATCTTTAATGGCATCAACATTGACTTCTTTGAAAATACAAAAAGTGTATTTGTGAAAATTGTTTTTATTATACGTTTTAATTGACATTCCTTTTTACTATTGGAACAAAAGTAAGTAATTATTTTTTGACACAGATTAGATGGATTCTATTGATTTTAGTCATTTCTTTTAATTTATAAAATAAGTATTCTAAAGTTCAAACGTTAAATTTAGTTAATTAACTATAAAAATAGTTGTATAACTAAAAATATAGTTATATGTTTGTCTTATAAAATAATCATCATGCAAAAGTTAACTAATAAAGAAGAAGAAATCATGCACATTTTATGGAAGCTAAAAAAAGCTTTTGTAAAAGAAGTTATGGCTGAAATAACAGACGAACAACCACATTACAATACACTTTCTACCATCATCAGAAATTTGGAAGACAAAGGATATGTAAGTCACAATGCCTATGGGAATACACACCAATATTTCCCAATTATTGCTTTAGAAGACTATCGTAAAGAATTTATGAATACGGCAATTGAGAACTATTTTAATAATTCCTATAAAAATATGGTTTCATTTTTTGCTGAAGAAGAAAAAATTTCGGCTGACGAATTACGTGAGATTTTGGAGATCATTGAGAAAAGAAAATAGTTCAAAGTACGAAATACAAAATACGAAGTACGAAATACGAAGTACGAATTAGAAAATTAAAAAAGTAAAACCATGGAAGAAATTGTAACATACTTATTAAAATCAAGCGGATTGTTGGCTACCTTCTTTCTTGCTTATCATTTTTTGTTGCGAAAAGAAACATTCTTTACTAGCAATCGTTGGTTTTTACTTTCAGGCTTGGCTACTTCCATCCTATTGCCTTTATTTTTCATTAAGAAAATTGTTTACGTTGAAAGTCCGAAAATTACCTTGCCTGTTGCAGTAAAAAACAATGATTTACCTATAATTATTGACAAATCAACACCAATTACAACGGAAAGTATTGATTGGCTTCAAATCTTGTTTATTGTTTATGGTATTGTTGCAACAATCTTAATTATTAGAGTCATTATTGACTTGATTTCACTTGCCAAACTGTTGAGAAAACAAACCATTCAGAAACAAGAAGACCTTTCTTATATCAATATAAATCAAGATATAGCGCCTTTCTCATTCTTTAATTATATCGTGTTTAATTCAAGTCTTTACTCGCAAGAAGAATTAGAAAGTATCTTATTGCATGAGAAAATTCACAGCCAAGAAAAACATTCTATAGATGTTATGATTGCTAAGTTATTTACCATTGTTTTTTGGTTCAATCCATTAATTTGGTTCTATCAAAAAGCTATTATTCAGAATTTAGAATACATTGCTGATAGCAAAGCAATACAAAATATAGAAGACAAAAAGTGTTATCAAATGACACTTTTAAAGGTAGTTTCTCATCAAAACTGCTTACCCATCACCAATCATTTTTATCAATCATTAATCAAAAAACGAATCGTTATGTTAAACAAAAATCAATCCAACAAGAAAAGTATTTGGAAGTACACATTAATTCTTCCTGTAATTATTGCTTTCGTATTTTTATTTCAAATTAAAGTCGTGGCGCAAGAGAAATTAATCCAACTTTCTGATGGTTCATCAATTTCATCATCAACAAGAGAGGTTACAGAAATTTATTGGACAAAAAATAGCTCAGATGAAGAATTCAAAGATGATATTGAAGCCTTAAAAAGTTCAGATATCACAATGTCATTAAGTGGTATAAAAAGGAATGATAAGAATGAAATAATTGAAATCATGATTTCATACCATGATAAATTGGGAAATAACGATTCAAAAAAAATCTTTAAGGAGAATGGAATTGACCCTATCTATTTTAGAAGAGATATTAATCAAGATGGTAAAGGTGAAATTGGATTTTATAACTTAGGAACTAATGAAATTTTATCAACAGAAAATGAAAAATATGAATCTATCTACAACTCACACTTTGAAAGTGATGCAGAAGATAATTTAGATCGTTTATTTATTATCAATGGCAAATCTTACACAAAACAAAATTTGAAAGGAAAAAATATCGCCATTATTGATGGTAATATTATTAAAGTATCTCCTAAAGAAGCTTTACAAAAATATGGTAAAAGAGCTAAAGATGGTGCTATAATTTTTCAAGGCAAAACTAAAATAATTGATAATGTATTGGACAGCAATCATCCTGCGCCGCCGCCAACGTCGGCTGTTTCGAAATTGGAATCTAATGCCAAAATAATTGAAAATACAGAAGATAAGAACATGTTGTTAATAATCAACGGAAAAGAATATTTTCAAGATGACGTGCGAGGATATACTTTCAAATGTGATGGTTCTATTACCCATTATACTGATAATGAAGCTATAAAACGTTATGGTGAAAAAGCAAAAGATGGAGTCATGATTTTTAATGGAACTACTATATTAGAAAAAATTAGTAGAAGTGAAACAACTCAAGAAAGAAAACCAATAATTTTTTCCAACGATAATGGTGATGACATTGTCTTCATTCCTGCAGAAAAAAGTTTGAAATTACCTGGTTATCCTCTAGCTAGATTGAATGATGGCGAATTAGTCCTAATTGTTAATGGCGTTGAAAAAACAAATCCGTTGGAAACCTTAAATCAAATGAATTTACAAAATGTAAAATCCGTAAGAGTCTATGACGAAAGTGGAAAAGAAACTCCTGGTGCTCAAATCAAGAAAATTGTGATTACAACCAAATAATTTTCCTAAATCTTACTTAAAAAAGTTAAAAAATTGTAAATCTATATCCGTTGAAATAGACAACTTTATAAATTTGTTTTAGAATTTTATCAATCAATAAATCAAATAATAAATCTTATGAAAACACAATTTAGAAACTTTGCTTTTGTACTTCCTGCTTTAGTTGCGTTTCTTTTTAATCAGAATGTGGCTTTGGCACAACAAAATCCGTTTACTTGGAAAAATCAAGCCAATAGTGATGACATTGTAATGACTTGGAACAAGAATACACCAGAAAGCGAAATGAAAGACGACATTAAAGCTCTGGCTGAAAATGGTATTACTATTAAATATTCAGGTGTAAAACGAAACAGTAAGGAAGAAATTACTGCTATTAAGGTAGAATATTCTGACAGAAAAGGAAATAAAGGCAAAATGGAATTGGATAATGCTAACCCAATTGCAACCATCAAATTCTTCAAACAAGGAGATACAGTGGGATTTGGTGAACCTTCAAACGGAAATGACTTCTTTGCTGGAAACTCTATGATGGGAGGTTTTGCTGGTGCAGATGACATTATGAAACGTTTCAACTTTGGAGGAGACAAAAATTCACAATCTTATAGTTTTAGTTTTCCTGAAAATCCGAATTTTGGCGATAGTGAGACTAGAATTATGATTCAAAAAGACGGTAAAAAGCCTTTGGTATTTAGAAATGGTGAAGTTGTTGAAGGTGGTGATGATTATACTCCAGAAGAAATTGAAGAAATTAGAAAAAATTCAAAAATAGAATTCTCAGGAACTCCAGGAACCAACTTAGGCGAAAAGCAATTTGATTTCAGAAATGCAGAAGGTTTAGAAAACTTCAAAAAACAAATGGATGAAATGAAATCGTCTTTTGGAAGTTCTAAAGAAAATAGTGATTTAGAAAAAACAAAAGAAGAAATGCAGAAAGCTAAAGAGGAAATGGTTAAAGCTAAAGAAGAACTTGAAAAAGCTAGAAAAGAAATAGAAAAATCTAAAACTACAACAAAAACAAAGAAATCATAAACACAGAAGACCATTCTTAATTGAGTGGTCTTTTTTTTACTTCGGTGCCTTCGAGAGCCTCAGGCACCGAAGTAAAAAAAAACTATCTTTGAAAAAAAATGATGTTCAAAGTCTTAGCTAAAATAAATAAACTTCTATTACCTAGTTTTACCAAACAGCAATTGGATTTGGCTAAAGCTAAAAAGTGGCAAATGGCTCTAATTGCTTACCGTTATTATGTTACTTGTCGTGCCATTGACTAATAGGTCATTGCCGCAAAAATATCATTAGTTCCTAATTTTTCTCTACCATTTAAGAAAGACAATTCCATTAAGAAATTGCATTGTACTATTTCTCCGCCTAAACGCTCTACCAATTCACAAACCGCTTTTGCAGTTCCACCTGTAGCTAGAACATCATCATGTATAAGTACTTTATCGCCTTTTTTAATAGCATCAATATGAATTTCTAAAGTATCTGTACCATATTCTAAATCGTAAGAAGCTGATATTGTTTTGTAAGGTAATTTATTTGGTTTACGAACAGGAATAAATGCAACATTTAGTTCTTCTGCTAAAAGAATTCCGAAAAAGAAACCACGACTTTCTACACCAATAACTTTATCAATTTTCTTATCTTTAACTGTTGAAAGTAATAAATCTAACGTTTCTTGTCTTGCAATGGGGTTAATTAGTAATGGAGTAATGTCTTTAAATCCGATTCCTGGTTTCGGAAAATCCTGAATATCACGGATGTATTTTTTAAGTGGCATATTTTTTTGATATATTAGTCAATTTGATTTGCAAGTTACACATTTATCTTTATATTTGCACTCACAAAAAAGGCCTCGTGGCGCAACTGAATAGCGCACTTGATTACGGCTCAAGAGGTTACTGGTTTGAATCCAGTCGAGGTCACTTAATAACAAAAACTCTGATACAAATCAGGGTTTTTTTTGTTCTAATTCGGATCAGATGAACTTAACAAGAATAATACATCTAAAAAAATAGCTTTTATTGAAGATGAATTTTTTAGTGGTAAATATAAAACTATTTCCGACGTGCTTAATTAATAAAAAAGCAACCCAAAGGCTGCTTAATAACACGGTAGAAATATTTAAAGCTATCGCACACTTAATTAAGAATAACTTAATTGCAGATCTAATCGCTCACTGTATTCTACTTTAAATATATAGTGCAAAAACTAAAACAAATTATAAAAAGACTACTAAACAAAAGTATTTAGGAGTTTTTATAAGGTTTTACATTTTAGCTTTTAATGCTTTGTATTTATCCGTATCGTTTAATTCTAAATATTTGTAAACAGACATTAAATTAGATTTTACAACTTGGTCGTCTTCTTTAAGTTGATGCGCCTTTTCCAAAATTGGCATTGCCTCATTAAAAATTCTTTGTCGCTCTGCTTTTAAAGCATCATACTTTTTCATGTCGGCAGCACTTGTCCCTAACTTATTCATTTGTTCTACAATTACTGCATCAGGCTTAAGTTTTAAATCGGCTAAATTAAGATAAGCATTAATGTAGTTTGGATCGATTTCAATAACTTTAATATAGTATTTTTCAGCTTCTGTAATATCATTAGAATTTCCTGAAACCACTCCAAGATTAAATAACAAATCAGTATCGTTTGGATTTTTATTCAAAGCTTCGCTAATTAATCTTTTATAATTTGGTATATCATTTAGTTTATAATATAAATCAGCTTCTGTAAGTAATAATGTTTTATCATCTGGATTATTTTTTCTAGCTTCAACTATAGCTTCTTTTGCTTCATCATTTTTACCTTCTTGAACAAGAATAAGGGCAATATTTTTCATGATTTCACCTCTTTTAGAAGGTTCTTTTGCTTCACGAGGTAAAATATGTGTTTTTAGCTTTACTAAATTATCTCTTTCTATTTTTGAATCGTAACTATCTTCGTTTCCGTTAGCAAGATTTTTTGCATAATACATTGTTCTCTCTCCAGAGTAGTTTATTTCTTTTAATTCTTTAAGATATTTTAATGCATTTACATAATCGCTACCATTTATTGCATAGCTAGAAGCATAGTATAACTTGTCTTGATCTTTTTTGTCTAAAACATAAGTAGAATATAAGATTTCAGCCGCTTCTTTATACTTTTTTTGTTCACCTAGCGCAACAGCCATATTAATCAGCATTGGCTTAAAATTAGTTATGGTTTCTTGAATTTCTGTAGTTTGAATTTTTTTTCCCGTTTTCTTTTCATACTCTAAAGTAGCATTTAATCCAGTTGCAAATTCCGCTATAGTTTTTGGAGTAATTGCTTTTGCCGTTTTCATTTGAACTTGAAGCGGTGTAAGTGATTTATCAAGTGCTAATACTCCCATTTCTAATATTGGAATCATTGATTTATAAAAACCTATGTAAATTTTATCACCTTCGTCTGTCGCCAAAGGTATCGCTTTACTTATTAAATTTTTGTATTCGTCTAATTCTAGTGCTGTAATTTCCTCTTTCCCATAAATCTTTTTGAGCGCTTTTAATTCGTCTTTTTGAGCGAAAGAAGCAACAGAAACTAACAATGAGCTCACAACTATTATTTGTTTAAATTTCATAATGATAATATTTAATTATTTATTGTATTATTTCACAAAAGCTATAACATCAAAAAATTAAAATAGAAAACATAGCTTTTGACTGTATTTAAATTTTAAAAATTATTCCTCAGAATCATCATCTGCATCATCTGCTTCGTCTTCTTGAATTTCGTCATCATCATCATCAGAATCATCATCAGCAAGAGCATTTGGATCAATTTCTAATTCTTCTCCGTCAATTGCAATTGCTTCTTCCTCTTCATCTTTCATTACTTTAGTTACAGCTGCAATAGAATCGCTACCTTTTAAGTTGATTAATCGAACTCCTTGCGTAGCTCTTCCCATAACTCTTAATGTAGAAACATCCATTCTAATAGTTAAACCAGATTTGTTGATAATCATTAAATCATCTGCATCGGTAACTGTATTGATAGAAACTAAAGCACCAGTTTTTTCAGTAATGTTCAATGTTTTTACACCTTTTCCACCTCTGTTTGTTATTCTGTAAACTGATTCACCTTCATCTTCAAGCTTGGTTCTTTTTCCGTAACCATTTTCTGTTACACATAATAATTGTGTTTCATTAATGCTATTTTCATCAACAGAAACCATTCCAACTACTTCATCTTGTTCATCTCTCAATCTAATTCCTCTTACTCCAGATGCTGTTCTTCCCATTGGACGAGTTTTAGCTTCTTCAAAACGAACTAACTTACCAGATTTAACCGCAATTAAAACTTGGCTACTTCCATTTGTTAGTTCTGCTGCAAATAATTCATCATCTTCTTTAATTGTAATTGCAGCAACACCATTCACTCTTGGTTTTGCATATTTTTCTAAAGATGTTTTCTTCACTTGACCTTTTTTAGTAGCCATAATGATGTAATGATTTTTAACGTACTCTTGATTTTTTAAATCTTGAGTACATATAAAAGCTTTTACTTTATCATCACTTTCAATATTGATAAGGTTTTGAAGCGCACGACCTTTACTTTGTTTATTTCCTTCTGGAATTTCGTAAACACGCATCCAATAACATTTTCCTTTTTGAGTAAAAATCAATAAGTAGTTGTGATTCGTTGCTACAAATAAATGCTCTAAGAAATCTTGATCTCTTGTTCCGGCACTTTTTTGTCCAACTCCTCCTCTATTTTGAGTTTTATATTCTGTCAAAGAGGTACGTTTGATATAACCTGCATGCGAAATTGTAATTACCACATTTTCATCGGCAATTAAATCTTCAATGCTTACGTCTCCACCAGCATATTCAATTGTAGAACGACGAGCATCTCCATATTTATCTCTAATTTCAACCAACTCCTCTTTAATTAAAGCCATACGCATTTCTTTGCTAGCCAATAATTCTTTTAAGTGGTTGATTAATTTCATGATTTCTTCATACTCTGCACGAAGTTTATCTTGCTCAAGACCTGTTAATTGTCTCAAACGCATTTCAACAATAGCTCGAGCTTGAATATCTGATAAACTAAATCTTTCGATTAATTTGGTTCTTGCTTCTTCACCATCTTTAGAAGCTCGAATTAATGCAATTACTTCATCAATATTGTCAGAAGCTATGATTAAACCTTCTAAAATGTGTGCTCTTTCTTCTGCTTTTCTTAATTCAAATTGCGTTCTTCTAACAACAACATCATGACGATGCTCAACAAAATAATGAATCAAATCTTTTAGATTCAACATTTGAGGTCTTCCTTTTACTAATGCAATATTATTTACACTGAAAGAAGATTGTAATTGTGTATATTTATATAAGGTATTCAAAACCACATTGGCAACAGCATCACGTTTTAAGATATAAACGATACGCATACCATTTCTATCCGATTCGTCACGAATGTTGGCAATACCTTCAATTTTTTTCTCATTAACCAAGTCAGCTGTTTTCTTAATCATCTCAGCTTTATTAACTTGGTATGGAATTTCACTAACAATAATCGATTCTCTTCCGTCAACTTCTTCAAAGCCAACTTTAGCACGCATTACAATTCTACCTCTTCCTGTTTTGAATGCTTCACGAACTCCTTCATAACCATAAATCACACCACCAGTTGGAAAATCTGGAGCTTTGATATGGTTCATTAATTCGTCAATTTCTATTTCTTCATTATCTATATAAGCTAATGTTCCGTCAATAACTTCTGTTAAGTTATGAGGTGCCATATTTGTAGCCATACCTACTGCAATTCCTGATGCTCCATTTATTAACAAGTTTGGAACACGTGTTGGCATTACAGTTGGCTCATATAAAGTATCATCAAAGTTCAATTTAAAATCAACAGTTTCTTTATCTATATCTGCCATAATGTCTTCCGACATCTTTTTCATTCTTGCCTCAGTATAACGCATTGCGGCAGGGCTATCTCCATCAACTGAACCAAAGTTACCTTGACCATCAATTAACAAATAACGTAAACTCCATTCTTGAGCCATACGAACCATTGCATCATATACCGAAGTATCACCGTGTGGATGGTACTTACCTAAAACTTCTCCAACAATTCTTGCGGATTTCTTGTGAGCTCTATTAGAAAAAACTCCTAAATCATACATTCCATAAAGTACTCTTCTGTGCACTGGTTTCAAACCGTCACGTACATCTGGTAGTGCTCTTGATACAATAACTGACATCGAATAATCGATGTAAGCTGACTTCATTTCGTCTTCAATGTTAATAGGAATTAACTTTTCTCCGTCAGACATATTTATAAATTTTTAAAATAAATTAATTTAGAATTCAAACGTGCAATATACTCCTTTTTTATATTTTGAAAAGCATTTTCAAACACTTATTTCAATGATTTATTAACAAAATTGACTTATAAAATGGTTAATAAATTAGCAATTTCTTAGCATTTTATTTAAATATTTTTTTGTCATTTTACTGACAAGTGTTTTACACGGAATGATATTTGTAATTATTCTACTAATTCACTAAATTTACCACAATAATACTAGATAAATATGGATGATAATTTTTCTCCAAGAGTTAAAGATGTTATTACCTACAGTAAGGAAGAAGCATTGCGTTTAGGCCATGATTTTATTGGCACTGAACACCTTATGCTTGGGATTTTGAGAGATGGAAACGGAAAGGCAATCAATATTTTGAACAATCTTTCTGTAGATTTAGACCATTTAAGACGTAAAGTTGAAGTTTTAAGTCCGCCAAATCCTAATACAGAAACTAGCATCGAAAAGAAAAACTTGCACTTAACAAGACAAGCAGAACGCGCTTTAAAGACGACTTTTCTTGAAGCTAAAGTTTTTCAAAGCACCTCAATTAGCACGGCACATTTATTGTTATGTATATTGAGAAACGAAAATGATCCTACAACAAAGCTATTAAATAAGATGAAAATTGATTATGAAATAGCGAAAGAACAATATTTAGATATGACACCAAAAGACGAAGATTTTTTAGAAAATTTACCAAGAAACGAATCGTTCAATGAAGATTCAGGTCAAGATGATAGCATGAAAGGTGATAGTTTTAACACGCCTGCCAATAAATCTAACAAGAAATCTAAAACTCCTGTTTTGGATAACTTTGGTCGTGATTTGACAGAAATGGCAGAAGAAGGAAAATTGGATCCAGTTGTAGGCCGTGAAAAAGAAATTGAAAGAGTTTCTCAAATTTTAAGCCGCAGAAAGAAAAACAATCCTTTATTAATAGGTGAACCTGGAGTTGGTAAATCAGCTATTGCAGAAGGTTTAGCCTTGAGAATTATCCAAAAGAAAGTTTCTAGAATTCTTTTTAATAAGAGAGTAGTAACTTTAGATTTAGCAAGTTTAGTTGCTGGAACAAAATACAGAGGACAATTTGAAGAGCGAATGAAAGCCGTAATGAATGAGTTGGAGAAAAACGACGATATCATTCTATTCATTGACGAAATTCACACTATTGTTGGCGCTGGTGGAGCAACTGGTTCGCTTGATGCTTCTAATATGTTCAAACCTGCTCTAGCAAGAGGTGAGATACAATGTATTGGTGCTACAACACTTGATGAATACAGACAATACATTGAAAAAGATGGTGCTTTAGAAAGACGTTTCCAAAAAGTAATTGTAGAACCAACTTCGGTTGTAGAAACCATTACAATTTTGAATAACATCAAAAACAAATACGAAGACCATCACAACGTAACTTACACTGACGAAGCTATTGAAGCATGTGTAAAACTTACTGATAGATATATGTCAGAACGTTTTTTACCTGACAAAGCTATTGATGCATTAGACGAAGCTGGTTCTAGAGTTCACATTACAAATCTCGATGTTCCAAAACAAATTTTGGATTTAGAACGCCAGTTGGAAGAAGTTCGTGAGCTTAAAAATTCGGTTGTAAAAAGACAGAAATATGAAGAAGCAGCCAAACTTCGTGATGACGAAAAGAAACTAGAAAAAGAACTTGCCATTGCTCAAGAACAATGGGAAGAAGATTCTAAAAATAACCGTATTCAAGTTACAGAAGATAACGTTGCTGATGTTGTTTCGATGATGACAGGAATTCCTGTAAATAGAATTGCACAGACTGAAAGTAATAAATTAGCTAATCTTCCTGAACTACTTCAAGGTAAGGTGATTGGGCAAAACGAAGCCGTACTAAAAATTGCTCGTTCTATTCAAAGAAATCGTGCTGGATTGAAAGATCCAAATCGTCCTATTGGTTCGTTTATTTTCTTAGGTTCGACAGGAGTTGGAAAAACACAATTAGCAAAAGTTTTAGCAAAAGAATTATTCGATTCAGAAGATGCATTGATTCGTATTGATATGAGTGAATACATGGAAAAATTTGCTATTTCTCGTTTAATTGGTGCGCCTCCAGGATATGTTGGCTATGAAGAAGGTGGACAATTAACAGAAAAAGTTAGAAGAAAACCCTATTGCGTTGTCCTTTTAGATGAAATTGAAAAAGCACATCCAGATGTTTTCAATATGATGTTACAAGTTCTTGATGATGGTTATTTAACTGATAGTTTAGGTCGTAAAATTGACTTCAAAAATACTATCATTATTATGACTTCTAATGTTGGTGCACGTCAACTGAAAGACTTTGGACAAGGTGTTGGATTTGGTACTGCTGCCAAAGTAGCTCAAGCAGATGACCATTCTAAAGGAATTATCGAAAATGCGTTGAAGAAAACTTTTGCACCTGAATTCCTAAACAGAATTGATGATGTAATTGTATTCAATTCATTAGAAAAACATGATATCGATAAAATCATCGAAATCGAATTGAAAAAACTTTATGCACGTGTAGCTGATTTAGGATATACATTAAATTTATCTGACAAAGCAAAAGCTTACATCGCAGAAAAAGGATTTGATAAACAATTTGGAGCAAGACCATTAAAAAGAGCTATTCAAAAGTATGTTGAAGATACACTTGCTGAAGAAATTATCACTTCTAAAATCAATGCTGGTGACGAAATTTTTATGGATATCGAAGATGGCGCTGACGAATTGAATGTAAGAGTTCAAAAGAAAGAAGAGCCAACAAGTTAAAAAATAATTATTTATCTTTAAACCATTAAGAATATTAAGGAAATTAAGTTATAATTGCTTAATGAAACTTAATCTCTTAATGGTTTATTTATTTTAAATCAAATGCAACAAAACAAAATCATACTAGGTTCCGAAGAATGGTGTTCCTTTCCCGAACTTGGAATTCCAGCTATTAAAGCACGTGTCGATTCAGGTGCAAAAACATCTGCATTACATGCCATAAACATTGCTCCATTTGTAAAAGACGGTATAAATTGGGTAAAATTTGATATCAACCCTATTCAAAACAATCTCAAAACTGTTATTCATTGCGAGGCTTTGCTAGTTGATAAACGAATTGTAAAAAGTTCGAGTGGTTTTCGTGAACAACGTTATGTAATTCAAACCGAAATAAAACTCGGAAATGACTCTTGGAAAATTGAAATGACACTTACTAATCGAGATTCTATGGGATTTCGAATGTTACTTGGACGTGAAGCCATGAGCGGAAGAATTCTTGTAGATCCAGAACAAAAATATCTTTTAGGACAAACCACTATAGAAAACTTAAAAGAATTATATGTCAATGAAATTCCAAACAAAACAGGTTTACGTATTGGTTTATTAGCCAGTAATCCTGAGTTATATAGTAACAGACGAATTATGGAAGCCGGCGAAATGCGAGGTCATGAAATGCATTTTCTAAACATCAAAGAATGTTATATGAAACTCGATGCCGATACTCCAGAAATTCATTATCGAGGCGGAAAAGTTTTAGATAATTTTGATGCTGTAATTCCAAGAATCCGACCAAGTATAACTTTTTATGGTTGTGCTTTGACTCGACAATTTGAAGCCATGAAAGTTTATTGTTTGAATTCCGCAGCAGCAATAACACAATCTCGAGATAAGTTATTTTCATTACAATTATTACTTAGAAATGGTGTCGATATTCCAACAACCGGATTTGCCAACTCACCTTTAGATACTGACGATTTGATAAAAATGGTTGGTGGTTCACCTTTAATTGTAAAATTATTAGAAGGAACGCAAGGAAAAGGAGTCGTTTTAGCGGAAACCAAAAAAGCTGCTGAATCGGTAATTAATGCCTTCAAAAGTTTGAATGCCAATATCTTAGTACAAGAATTTATAAAAGAAGCCAACGGAAAAGATTTACGATTATTTGTAGTGGATGGAAAAGTAGTGGCTTCAATTCAACGTGAAGCTGCGCCAGGCGAGTTTCGTGCCAATATTCATATGGGCGGAACGGCATCAATTGTTAAACCTACAGCTGATGAAAAAAGAATAGCAATAAAAGCAGCCAAAGCAATGGACTTAAGAGTTGCAGGAGTTGACATCATTCGTTCTTCAAAAGGACCGCTTTTATTGGAAGTAAATTCATCGCCAGGATTAGAAGGAATTGAAGGTGCAACCAATAAAGACATTGCAGGTGAAATGATTAAAGCGATTGAAAGCAATATTAAGAAGAAGTGATTAGTAAATAGTGAAAAGTAAATAGCTTATGAATCCTTATTTAGATATTACTATACGAAGTGTTTCTGTTTATTTTTTTATGATTATTGCGCTCCGAATTTTTGGAAAAAAACAATTATCTCAATTAAATACAGCAGATGTAATCTTGATTTTACTGCTTAGTAATTCGGTTCAAAATGCTATGGTTGGAAATAACACCTCACTTTATGGTGGAATTGTAGCTGCATTAGCGCTTTTTGCAATAAATTATATTTTCAAAAAAGTGATGTCAAAATCCAAATTCATAAAAAATTTAGTTCAAGATACTCCTGAAGTTCTTATTCATAATGGAAAAATAGAATTCAAAACCATTGGAAGATTAGGAATAACAGATGATGAACTAAAAGAAGCCATGCGCGAACACGGTGTAGAATTTTATAAAGATGTTAAATTAGCTATGTTCGAAATTGACGGAAGCATCAGCATTATTTCTGGTGACAACCATTTGAAACAAACCCATCATAAGAGAAAAATTCATAAAACATTAGGAAATTTAAACAATTAAAAATGAATATAACTTCTCAACTTATCGTCGGATTTATTGCTTTTATTCACATATACATTCTTTGGTTAGAAATGTTTGCATGGACCACTCGAGCCAAAAAAGTATTCAAAACTATTCCCGAAGATCAATTTGAAAAAACCAAAGTTATGGCAGCCAATCAAGGTTTGTACAACGGATTTCTCGCTGCAGGATTGATTTGGTCACTCTTTATTTCGGATGCCATTTGGAGTAAAAATGTAGCGTTATTTTTTCTTACATGTATTTTAATTGCAGGAATTTATGGTGCCATGACGGCTTCTAAACGAATTTTGTTCGTTCAAGCTGTTCCTGCTATTTTGGGGATTTTGAGTTTGGTTTTATAAATTAATCCTCCAAATCAATCAAAAAAGTATTCAAAAACGCTACCGATTTTTCAATATCATAATGTAGAATTCTATCTTCTTTTACAAAAGGAACTTCTTCACGATACGATTTTAAGAACATTTCAATAAAAGCACTTGATTGCAAAGGTCTTCTAAATTCAATAGCTTGCGATGCATTCATCAATTCAATAGCTAAAATGCGCTCTAAATTTTCCATTATTTTTAAGCATTTTGTTGCTGCATTTGCTCCCATCGAAACGTGATCTTCTTGACCATTACTCGAAACAATACTATCAATACTTGCCGGAGTTGCCAATTGTTTGTTCTGACTAGCAATACTTGCAGCCGTGTATTGTGGAATCATAAAACCTGAATTCAAACCAGGATTATCCACTAAAAATGCAGGCAAACCACGCAAACCTGAAATCAATTGATACGTTCTTCTTTCCGAAATACTTCCAAGTTCTGATAAAGCAATCGCAAGAAAATCTAAAGCTAAAGCTAAAGGTTGACCATGAAAATTTCCACCTGAAATAATCACATCTTCACCCACAAAAATATTTGGATTATCAGTAACCGAATTGATTTCAGTCTTAAAAACTTTCTTTACATAATCAATTGTATCTTTTGAAGCACCATGTACTTGAGGAATACATCTAAACGAATAAGGATCTTGAACGTGTTGTTTTTCTTGAGCAATAATTTGACTGTCTTCCAACAATTCTGTCATACGTTTAGCAGTCACAATCTGTCCTTTATGCGGACGAACATAATGTATCAATTCATTAAAAGGCTCGATTCTTCCATCAAATCCTTCCAATGAAATCGCAGAAATCACATCAGCCAAATACGAAAACTTCATCGCTTTTAACAAAATATAACTTCCATAAGAACTCATAAATTGTGTTCCGTTCAGCAAAGCCAAACCTTCTTTAGATTGCAAAACAATTGGTTGCCAATTGAATTTCTTCAAAACTTCTGACGAATGTACTTTCTTACCTTCAAAATTTACTTCGCCTTCGCCTAATAAAGGTAACGATAAATGAGCCAACGGAGCCAAATCACCACTCGCACCAAGAGAACCTTGAGTATAAATTACAGGCAAAATATCATTGTTATAAAAATCAACTAAACGCTCAACCGTTTGTAATTGAACACCAGAATTTCCATAACTCAAACTCTGAATTTTAAGCAACAACATGATTTTTACAATCTCTTGTGGCACTTCATCTCCAGTTCCACAAGCATGTGATTTCACTAGGTTTTCTTGAAGTTGCGATAAGTTTTCATCAGATATAATCACATTACACAACGAACCAAAACCAGTATTGATTCCGTAAATTGGTTTGTCGTGAGAAGCCATTTTCTTATCCAAATACTCACGGCATTTTTGAATATTGATTTTAGCTTCTTCCGATAAGGCAATTGGTTTGTGTTGCGATATAATGTCTTGCAAAGTCTCTAATTGCAACACTTCCGAACTTATGTAATGCGAATGCTCCATTTTTGAATGTAATTTGAGCTCAAAATTCAGCAAACAATTGTTAAAATACAACTATTTTAACTTCTATTTTATTATCAAATCAATAATTTTTAGCTTTTATAACGATTCAAATAATTTATTTCAAATGCGATAACGATGTAAAATTTTGATATTCATAAAAATACATACAATATTTTTTTGATTAACAAAAAATGCTACTTTTGAAATGTATGATGAACAACAAAAATAGAAGCGCTTCTCTTTTCACAACCACTGCTTCGGTTGCGACTTTTGTTGGCACAACATCTACAACAACTACAACCCCATTTGGGGTATAATTTTCACATATAATAATGATTCATGTACTTTCTTTTGAAAGAAGGAAAATCGTGGATAAATGACAAAAAACAAATATCAAATCCCAAATAACAAATTCTAACACTAAATAATTGGAATTTGGACACGAGCGTCAGCGAACTGGCGTAGCAATTTAAAATATTGGAATTTAAAACTATGATAACACTAAAATTCGGCGGTACTTCTGTAGCAAATGCCCAAAACATAAAACTCGTAATCGAAATTGTCAATCAAAAAGCTAAGGAAAATAAACTTGCTGTAGTGGTTTCTGCATTAAGTGGCGTAACAGATATGCTTATCAATGCTTCCAAAAAAGCTGCAATAAAAGACGAATCGTATAAAAATGCAATAGACGAAATCAAGCAGAAACATTTTGATGCTATTGCTGATTTGGTTGATAATTCAAATCAAAATCAATTGCTAATCAAGATAAATAGTCAAATTAATGAACTGCAAACCTTGCTTGATGGCTGTTTTCTTTTGGGCGAATTATCTCCAAGAACTGCTGATGCTATTGCAAGTTTTGGTGAACTTTTATCATCACAAATTATTGCTACTGCTTTGCAGCAAACAATTCCGAATAGTAATTTTAAAGACAGTCGTGAGCTAATCAAAACCAATTCTAACTTCGGAAAAGCATCGGTTGATTTTGAATTAACAAATAAATTAATTACCGATTATTTTGGTTCCAATAAATCGCAAGTCGTTCTTTTACCTGGTTTTATTGCTTCTGATGAACTTGAAAACACTACAACTCTAGGTCGTGGCGGTTCCGATTACACAACTTCTATAATTGCCAATGGAACAAAATCTGATTCATTAGAAATTTGGACCGATGTGAATGGAATGTTTACAGCAAATCCTAAAATCGTAAAACAAGCGCAACCTATTGAGTCGATTTCTTATCAAGAAGCTATGGAATTATCGCATTTTGGTGCGAAAGTGTTGTATCCGCCAACAATTCAACCGGTTTTGAATTCGCAGATTCCAATTTGGATTAAAAATACTTTTGAACCTCAAGCTTTTGGAACTTATATTTCAAATGAAAATCAAGCTTCCAACAACCCAATAAAAGGAATTTCTCATATTGATAAAATTGCATTGTTAACTTTGGAAGGCTCAGGAATGATTGGTGTTGCAGGTTCTTCTAAACGCTTGTTTTCGGTGCTTTCGCAAAATAACATCAACGTAATTTTTATCACACAAGCATCTTCAGAACATTCTATTTGTATTGGAATTCAAAATCAAGATGCCGATTTGGCAAAAAAAGCAATTGAAACAGAATTCCAAATTGAAATAAGTCAAAATAAAATCGATCCTTGTATCGTTGAAAAAGACTTGTGCATTGTAGCTTTAGTTGGTGAAAACATGAAGAATCATCAAGGTTTGAGTGGTAAAATGTTCAGTACTTTAGGAAAAAACAACGTCAATATTAGAGCCATTGCACAAGGTGCTTCCGAAAGAAATATATCGGTAGTAATCAACGAAAAAGATGTTAAAAAAGCTTTGAATACGCTTCACGAACGTTTCTTTGAAGACAATACCAAACAGTTGAATTTATTCGTAATGGGCGTTGGAAATGTAGGTGAAAAATTCATCGACCAAATCAACCAACAGAAAAAATTCTTAAAAGAAAATCTAAAGATAAATGTTCGAGTAATTGCACTTTCAAATTCTCGTAAAATGGTTTTCGATGAAGATGGAATGAATTTAAAAGATTGGAAATCACTTATAGAAAACGGAGAAAATGCTAATGTTTCCGAATTTATTGAAAAGGCGAAAAGTTTGAATTTGCGCAATAGTATTTTTGTAGATATTACTGCTAATCATGACATTGCTTCGATTTACGACCAATTTTTAAAACAAAATATTGCGGTCGTAACTTGCAACAAAATAGCTTGTTCTTCTCAATTTGAAAATTACAAATATTTAAAATCTTTGTCAAGAAAATACAACGCTCCTTTCCTATTTGAAACTAATGTTGGAGCAGGTTTACCAATCATTGATACACTAAAACATCTAATTGCTTCTGGTGATAAAGTCAATAGAATTAACGCTGTTTTATCGGGAAGTTTGAATTTTATTTTTAACAATTTTAGTGATTCGTATAACTTTCATGATGTCGTAAAAGAAGCTGGCGTACAAGGATTTACTGAACCTGACCCGAAAATTGATTTAAGTGGTGTCGATGTGGCTAGAAAAATTCTAATTCTAATTCGCGAAAGTGGTTATGAAATGGAAATGGAACATATAGAAAACAATTGTTTCTTACCTCAAGAATGCATGGAAACCAACAATAATGAAGATTTCTTCAAATCGCTAACAAAACATTCAAGTCATTTTGAAAACCTTTTAGCCAAAGCAAAATCGAAAGATTCTCGATTAAAATTCGTAGCTTCGTTTGATAACGGAAAAGCGAGTGTTGGTTTACAATTTATTCCGAAAGAAAGTCCGTTTTACAATTTGGAAGGAAAAGACAATATCGTCGAATTTTACACTGATAGATACATCGACCAACCTTTAATTATAAAAGGCGCTGGTGCTGGCGCAGCAGTTACAGCATCAGGAATTTTTGCAGATGTGATTAGAATAGGAAATGTGTAATTTGTTGTTAGTTAAAAGTTGTCAGTTTATTAAAGCATTATAAACTGTCAATTGAAAACTGTCAACTGAAAACTGAATTATGAACGAAATAAAAATATTCTGTCCGGCAACAATCGCCAATCTCAATTGTGGATTTGACGTTTTAGGCCTTTGTCTTGAAGGAATTGGAGACGAAATGATTATCAGAAAATCAGCTGAAAAAGGTATTAGAATTACCACAATAACTGGTGCAGATTTACCGATAGAAACCGAAAAAAATGTGGCTGGTGTTGCGGCTTTGGCTATCATCAAAAGCATGGAAATTGATTATGGTTTTGAAATAGAAATCCATAAAAAAATAAAAGCTGGAAGTGGCATTGGAAGTTCTTCTGCAAGTGCAGCTGGAGCGGTTTTTGGAATCAATGAATTGCTTGACAAACCTTTTTCAAAACACGAATTGGTAGATTTTGCCATGAAAGGCGAAGCAATTGCAAGTGGTTGCGAACATGCCGATAACGTGGCTCCTTGCCTACTCGGTGGTTTTACTTTAGTTAGAGGTTACAACCCTTTAGACGTGATTCGAATTGAAAGTCCGAGCGAACTTTACGCAGTTGTTTTGCATCCACATATTGAGGTAAAAACAGCTGATGCTCGTGCGGTTTTGCAACCCATGATTCCATTAAAAGACTCGATTACACAAACAGGAAATCTTGGTGGTTTAATTGCTGGTTTATTCACTTCTGATTATGAATTAATTGGTCGTTCACTAAAAGATGTAATCATAGAACCTTTGCGCAAACATTTAATTCCTAATTTCGATGAAGTTAAAAATGCAGCAATGCTAAATGGTGCTTTAGGCTCGGGAATTTCTGGCGCTGGACCTTCGATTTTCGCACTTTGCAAGGGTCAAGAAAAAGCTGAAAAAGTTGCCTATGCCATGAGTGAAAGCTATCAAAATACTGGAATTGCATTTGATATGCACATTTCAAGAATCAATCCAAATGGCGTTACTATAATTAAGAATCTATAATAAAAAAACCGTGGAAATCCGTGTTTGCGAAGCATCCGTTTCATCCGCGTTCCAATAATATGAAGTATTACAGTTTAAACAATAAAGCAATCAAAGTTTCTTTTCAAGAAGCCGTTATTCAAGGACTTGCACCCGACAAAGGATTGTATTTTCCTGAAACAATTAGTCAATTGCCACAATCTTTTTTTGATCAAATTGAAAGCTTATCAAACGAAGAAATCGCCTTTCAAACCATACAACAATTTGTAGGCGACGACATTCCTGAAGCTGAGTTAAAACAAATCATTGCCGAAACCTTATCGTTTGATTTTCCTCTGATTCAAGTAGAAGAAAATGTCTATTCGTTAGAATTATTTCATGGTCCGACAATGGCTTTTAAAGACGTTGGCGCTCGATTTATGTCGAGATGTTTGGCGTATTTTAATCGTGATAAAGATCAGAAAAATACCGTTTTAGTAGCAACTTCTGGAGATACTGGTGGTGCCGTTGCAAGCGGATTTCTTGGTGTAAAAGGCGTTGAAGTAGTGATTCTTTATCCTTCAGGAAAAGTTAGTGATATTCAAGAACGACAATTGACCACTTTAGGACAAAACATCAAGGCTTTAGAAGTTGACGGCGTTTTTGACGATTGCCAAGATATGGTCAAAAAAGCGTTTTTAGATTCCGATTTGAATTACAAAAACCTAACATCGGCCAACTCGATAAACATTGCTCGTTGGCTACCACAAATGTTTTATTTCTTCTTTGCTTACAAAGAATTGAAAAAATACAACAAACCTTTAATTGTATCCTGTCCAAGTGGAAATTTCGGAAATATTTGCGCTGGAATTATGGCTAAAAAATTAGGTTTGCCACTAACCCATTTTGTAGCTTCAACGAATGCCAATGATACGATTCCAAGATTTTTAGAAAATGGAATTTATGACGCAAAGCCTTCTATTGCAACAATTTCAAATGCTATGGATGTTGGAAATCCGAGTAATTTTGTGCGTATTCAAGAAATGTATAACAATGATTTATCTGAATTTGAAAAAGATTTTTCTTCTTACACTTACACCGATGAAGAAACCAAATTTGCTATGAAAAATATTTATACCAATTCAGAATATATTGCCGAACCTCATGGTGCTGTTGGTTATTTGGGTTTGAAAAAGGAATTAGAAAAACAACCAAACTCAATTGGTTTCTTCCTTGAAACAGCACATCCTATCAAGTTTTTAGATGTTGTTGAACCTGTATTGAATGTGAAATTAGAAATTCCGAAGCAGATTGAAAGTGTTTTAGGAAAAGAAAAAGTTAGTATTAAAATTAAATCGTTTGATGATTTAAAAGATTTTTTAAACCATAAATAGTTATGAATATTCAATTAGAAAATAAGAATTTTTCAATTTCAATAAATACTAAAGGTGCTGAATTAAATTCTTTTAAAAATCAATTAGTTAACAAAGAATATATTTGGGAAGGAAATCCGGAATTTTGGGGTAAACATTCACCTATTTTATTTCCTATTGTAGGAGGATTAAAAAACGATTCTTATTATTATAATGACAAAAAGTATAATTTATCAAGACATGGTTTTGCAAGAGATTTTGAATTTGAAATCATAGAAAAAACCGATGTAAGTGTAACTTTATCTTTAAAAGAAAATGATGAAACATTACAGAACTATCCATTTCATTTTGAGCTGCAAATAAAATATGTATTAACTGAAAATAAGTTAGTCATTATTTATCATATTAAAAACAACTCTAAAGCAGAGATGCCTTTTAATATTGGAGCACATCCAGCATTTGCGCTACCAAAAAACTTTACTAACTATAGTTTAGAATTTGAAAATCAAGAAGAATTAATAACTCATGAATTGGAAAACAATTTATTCTCTGGTGCTACTCGTACTATTGCACTTACTAAAGCCAATTTGCCCTTAAATTATTCTCTTTTTGAAAAAGATGCTTTAGTTTTTAAAACGTTGGAATCAAAATCAGTTAAAATTTTGGAAAATGGAAATCCGTTTTTGAAGGTGAATTATGAAGATTTTAGCAGTTTAGGAATTTGGACTGTCAAAAACGCTCCATTTATTTGCATTGAGCCATGGATAGGCTTTGCAGATGATTCTTCTAGTAATGGAAACTTATTCGATAAAAAAAACATACAAATTTTGGACGAAAATTCAAGTTTTGAAGCTTCGTTTTCTATTGAAATTTTATAATTTTTAGAATGGAATTTAAACAACTTATTTAGGTAATTGTGTAAAAGTTTATTCAAATTAAATGAAGAATTTTGCAAAAACCTGAACTTATGAAATCTAATATTTTTATTTTAACAATAATTTCTTTTGTAACTTTAATTTCTTGCAAACAAAATGGAACTTCCGTTTATCAAAAAAAGCAAATTACTAGAAAACAACCCAAAGTCATTTCTTATTCCTTGGTAAATTCTAAAATTTGGTTGAAACAAAATGAAACTGACAGCTCAAAAATAGAAATTGTAACTGCTATAAATCGAACTGATAAATCAAATTTATCAAAACTTGATTCTATTGTAATTGCGAGTGATTTTGATGGTGATGTGGTTTATTATTTACCATTTCCATTGAAAGTTGATTATTTGAAAGATGTTTCTAAAGTTTTACTTTTTTCTTATCCAACACAAACATTTGGTGCCTATGAAAACGGAGTCCTAACCTATTCTGGACCAACCAATATGGGTAGAAAAAAAGACAAGACACCTTTAGGATTGTTTTTTACCAATTGGAAAGCTAAAAAAACAATAAGTACTTTTGATGATGAATGGGAATTAAAATGGAATTTCAATATCGAAAATAAACTAGGTGTTGGCTTTCATGAATATAGTTTACCTGGATTACCTGTTTCACATTCTTGTTTACGGTTGTTAGAAAAAGATGCCAAATTCCTTTATGAATGGGCAGATGAATGGATTTTGGATGATAAAGAAGAGCTTAAAGTTAAAGGAACTCCAGTTATTGTATTTGGAAACTATGCGTATGATGAACCAAAACCTTGGCTGCAATTGGTTAAAAATCCAAAAGCACTAGATATTTCTATTTCAGAAATGGAAAAAGAAGTTAGACCTTTTTTAATACCACTAAAGGTACAAGAAAAAATTAGACTTGAGACAAGAAGGTAATTTATAAATGATAAAGTATTATAAACTTTAAACGAATACAATTAGATAAAAATAATTGTTAATAACTTCCATACCAATACAATAAAATTTTCATACATTTGTAGCTATAATTGGAACTTTTCGAATTTTAGTTATTAACAAAAAAGTTTAAGTTTAGTTCAGTTTAGTAATTTGAAAAGTTTAATTGCATTAGCCTAACATATTATCTAACGGAATTACATTTAATGCTTTAGTATTTAAATAATGTAATATGCAACAAATTCCTAGTGTTGACTTACGTGATTTCCTGTCGGATGATCCGGCACGTAAACAAAAATTTGTAAATGAAATCGGAAAAGCTTACGAAGAAATTGGTTTCGTAGCGTTAAAAGGTCACTTTCTTGATGACCAATTGGTTGAAAATCTTTATGCTGAAGTGCGTAATTTCTTTAATCTTCCTCTTGAAGTAAAAGAAAAATACGAAATTCCAGGTATTGGCGGACAACGTGGCTATATTTCTTTTGGAAAAGAACATGCTAAAGGTCGTTCTGCAGGAGATTTGAAAGAATTTTGGCATTTCGGACAATACGTTTCGGAAGGTTCAAAATATGCTAATGAATATCCAGAAAATGTAACTGTAAATGAATTAGCTAACTTCAATGCTACAGGTAAAGAAGCTTATCAAATGCTTGAAAAAACAGGTGTTTATGTATTGCGTGCTTTAGCAATTCACATTGGATTAGACGAATTCTATTTTGACAATTACATTAAAGACGGAAACAGTATTTTACGTCCCATTCACTATCCACCAATCACTGACGAACCTAAAGATGGTGCTGTTCGTGCTGCTGCTCATGGTGACATCAACTTGATTACACTTCTAATGGGAGCACAAGGAAAAGGATTGCAAGTTCAAAATCACGATGGTCAATGGATTGACGCCATTGCTCAACCAGACGAATTGATGATAAATGTTGGCGATATGCTTTCAAGACATACTAACAACAAATTGAAATCAACAATTCACCAAGTTGTGAATCCACCAAGAGAATTGTGGAATACTTCTAGATATTCTATTCCTTTCTTCATGCACCCAGTGAGTGATATGAAATTAAATTGCTTACCTGAATGTATTGACGAAAACAACCCAAAATTATATGAAGACATCACCGCTGGTGATTATTTATATGAAAGATTGGTTGATTTAGGATTGATTAAGAAATAAAGGGAAGAAATTCCAATACTAAAATTCCAAATTCCAATTAATGTTTTCTATTGGAATTTGGAATTTGATTTTTATTTGGAATTTGGGTTTTAAATTTTGGAATTTAAAGAGATATGGATTTACAAGAACAACTAAAAAAACTATTTCCAGACCACGAAGTTTCTAACGAACCTGAAATTGTTGAGGAAAAAGAACACGAATTATTCGTTCAAAAAGAACCAATGATTTGTAAATTTGAAAAACGCAAAGGAAAACCTACAACTATAATCTCAGGTTATGAAGGTGAAGATGAAGATTTCAAATTATTGGCAAAAGAATTAAAAAATAAACTTGCTGTTGGTGGAACATTCAAAGACGGCGAAATCATTATTCAAGGCGATTATCGTGATAAAATAATGAAGTTATTACAAGACAAAGGATTTAAAACAAAACGAGTTGGAGGATAAATTATTTGAGATTTGAAATTTGAAATCATTATACACAAAATTTCAAATTTCAAATCTCAAATTTCAAATTAAAAATTATGATTGCATCATCAGAATTAATACTAAATCCGGATGGAAGTGTTTATCACTTGAGCCTAAAACCGGAGCATATAGCAAAAGACATCATCTTTGTAGGAGATCAAAATAGAGTAGAAAAAATTACAAAACATTTCTCAAGTATTGAATTTTCGCAACAAAAACGTGAATTCAAAACACAAACCGGAATTTACAAAGGAAAACGAATCTCGGTAATGTCGACAGGAATTGGTCCAGATAATATTGACATTGTTATGAATGAATTGGATGCTTTAGTAAACATCGATTTAAAAACTCGTGAAATCAAAGAAGAATTGACTTCGCTGAACATTGTCAGAATTGGAACTTCAGGTTCATTACAAGCGAATATTCCTTGCGATAGTTTTGTAATAAGTCAATACGGTTTGGGATTAGACAACATGCTTCGCTCCTATTTGATTGATGAAATTTCAGAAACTGCTATGGAAGACGCTTTTATTACTCAAACCAATTGGGATATGAAAAAAGGTCGTCCATATGTAATTAAAGGAAGTGAAATTCTTGAAAAACGTTTGGAAAGCGACAAAATATTTAAAGGATTTACAGGAACTGCAGGAGGATTTTATGGTCCACAAGGAAGAGTTTTGAGATTAGATATTCAAGATCCAGAATTGAACAGCAAAATGGACAAATTTGAATTTGAAGGTATCAAAATGACCAATCTTGAAATGGAAACCGGAGCCATTTATGGTTTAGGAAAATTACTTGGACATCAATGTTTATCCTTAAATGCGATCATTGCCAATCGCGCCGCAGGAACTTTTAGCGAAGATCCATACAAAGCGGTTGATGCGTTGATTGAATATGCTTTGGATAAATTGGCGGAGTAATGAAGTATTAAGATTGAAGTATTAAGTATTAAGACTAAAAAATATGACTTTCAGATTTGCGAGACATACCAACAATGATAAATGATATTAGAAAAAAAAAAGATTATGAGTCATTATTGAATAAAATTAATGTTCAATATTTATTAAATACCATTGAAGATTTTGAATTAAAACCTTCAGAAAACAAATGGTCAAAAAAGGAAATTTTAGGACATTTAATTGATTCGGCGATTAATAATATTCAGCGATTTACAGAAATTCAAACATTTAAGAAATCCTATAAAATTAAAACTTACAATCTTGATGATTTAGTAAAATCTAATGATTATCAAAATAAAAACAATCAAGAATTATTTGATTTATGGATGAATTTAAATCTTCATATTTTGCATATTATAAAAAATCAAACCAATGAAACACTAACTTATAAATTAATTCTTCCAAATGGTTAGCTATATGATTTACAATTCTTAATAGAAGATTACTTCGACCATTTGTATCATCATTTAAATCAAATTTACCCAGAATGGATTTAATTTTAGAAACCGAAAGATTACTTCTTCGACCATTTGAAAAATCAGATGCTGAAGCATTATTTGAAATGGATAAAAATCCAGAAGTCCATAATTATTTATGGCAAAAGCCATGTGTTAATATTCAAGAAGTTTACGATTATATTGAAATGGTTCAAAAACAATATCTAGAAAGAGGAATTGGTCGATTTTCTGCTATTTTAAAAGAAACAAATGAACTAATAGGTTGGACAGGAATCAAATTTGTAAATGACCATGTTGAAAATGGAAATACTAATTTTTATGATTATGGTTATCGCTTGAATGAAAAATTTTGGAACAATGGTTATGCAACAGAAGCATCACTTGCTTGGCTTGATTATGGTTTCAATCAAATGAATATTAAAGAAATGAATGCTTATACGCATGCTGAAAATGGTGCATCTAATCATGTTTTGCAGAAAGTAGGTTTCAATTTCATGGAAGATTATCCTGATAATGATGGAGTGATTTGGAAATGGTGGCAAATTAGTAAGCAGTCGCAGTAAGCAGTTTTCAGTTGAAATAACTCAGAACAAAATCCGTTTAATCCGTGAAAATCTGTGTCATAAATTAATTCAATATATAAAAATTTTAAGCATCGAAAGATGCTGAAATAAATTCAGCATAAAAATGAAAACTATAAAAATAGCAGGCGTTCCAGAGCATTTCAATCTTCCTTGGCATTTGTGCATTGAAAATGGTGAATTTGAAGCGGTAGGAATAGATTTACAATGGACTGATGTTCCTGAAGGTACAGGTAAAATGTGTCAAATGCTTCGCGACAGTGAAACTGATATTGCTGTAATTTTATCAGAAGGAATTGTAAAAGATATCAATGCTGGAAATCCTTCTAAAATTGTGCAGGTTTATGTGGAAAGCCCTTTAATTTGGGGAATTCATGTTGCTGCCAATTCTAAATATAAAACGCTTTCTGAATTAGAAAATGGCAAAGTAGCTATCTCAAGATTAGGTTCAGGTTCACAATTAATGGCTTATGTTAATGCCAATAATCAAAGTTGGAGTACCGAAAATCTTCAATTTGAAATTGTAAATACCATTGATGGTGCCGTTGAAAGCTTAACCAAAAGCGAATCCGATTACTTCATGTGGGAACGTTTTATGACCAAACCTCTTGTAGATAAAGGAATTTTTAGAAGAATTGCCGATTGCCCTACACCTTGGCCTTGTTTTGTAATTGCGGTTCGTGAAGAAATTTTGAAAAAACATCCTAATGCCATTGCTCAAATTCTTGAAATTATAAACATCACAACACAAGAGTTCAAAGAAATTCCGAGTATTGATAGAACTTTAGCTACAAAATATCATCAAAAGATAGAAGATATTCAAGAATGGTTGCGTTTAACAGAATGGTCGCAAAAGCCATTATCTGAAAAAATGTTAAACAAAATTCAAAATCAATTATTTGACCTCAAAATTATTGAGAAAAAAGGTACTTTTACTGAACTTGTAAAAGCCATATAGCTTTTATATTTTATGCAAATATGATTCAAAAGGCAAAATTAATTTTCAAAGAACTATCCACTAAATTTCAGGTAAAAAAACCTTGGGATATAGTGATTATTTTTGTCTTGAATGTCCTTTTGGCAATTCCAGTATTTCTTATTGCACATCAAAATTTAATTGATTTAGGATGGATTTGGCATTTAGACAGAATCATATTATTCGTAATAATTATTGTAATTATTCAATTGATTTTGAGAGCAATGCGAAAGATAACCTTACTTTCCGTTTTTCTCTACTTTATCATTTTATTTATTGGAACCGTTTTTGGTGGCTACGGATTTAAAAGTGTTTTTGAAGACTACAAATACATGATGTATTCTATGTCAGAAAATCCCAATCCACAAGATGTAATCATATCTAGGCTGTTACCTTTTCCAAATAAATCTAAGGTTTTGAAAGCTATTGAGTACGACAAACCCATAGTTAGAAATTTTGCAATTATGGCTACGTCTAAACATTTCAAAGGCGTAAAAAAATATCATGAAAATTACACATTAATTCAATGTTTTGCCGTTTTTAAAGAAATAAATTCACGTTGGAATTACGTTTCCGATCCAAAAGATAAAGATTATATTGCCACAGCAAGCGAATCATTGCGCTATCTTTCAGGTGATTGCGATGACCATTCAATACTTATGGCAGCTTGCATAAAATCAATTGGAGGAATACCACGTTTGATTCACACTGACGGACACATTTATCCAGAAATTCTAATTGGTTCGAAAAAAGATTTAGAAGAAATTATTTACTTAATTAAGCAAGAACTTTTTGTTAGCGAAAGTAAAAATCAAATCATTCATTACCACATCGATGAGCGAAATCAAATTTGGTTAAACCTAGATTACACAGCAAAATATCCAGGTGGACCATTTATGCACGAAATAATTCTCGGTGCTTTGACATTGAATTAGGAGCGAATGGCTTGGGATTTATTTACAAACCCTATTCCTGCTGCCTTTCCAAAACTCGCAAAAAGCGATGTTTTTCCGTTGCATCAAGGCTAAAAAGTTTACCTTTTTTCCTTTAGTTACCAATCAATAGCAACTTTATTTTTAGAAATCAAGTAATCATTACACATCACAAAATGATTGTTTCCAAACCACTTTTTGTGAACACTTGCAAAAGAAGGATGTCCACATTCTAAAACTAAATGTTTATTTTTATCAATAATTTCGCCTTTTTTTTGAGCAAAATTTCCCCAAAGCATAAAAATAAGCTCTTCCTTTTCATCCGATATTTTACGAATTACAGCATCCGTAAAAACCTGCCATTTAAGATGTTTGTGACTATTTGGCATATCTTTTCTAACAGTAAGTGTGGCATTTAAAAGAAGAACTCCTTGATTAGCCCAACGTTCTAAATTTCCTGTTGTAGGACTAAAGATAGTATCATATTCATTGGCAATTTCGGCAAAAATGTTTTTAAGCGAAGGAGGTATTTTTACACCATCGTTAACCGAAAAACTTAAACCATTAGCTTCACCTTCACCATGATACGGATCTTGACCAATAATCACAACTTTCAAATCATCAAAAGAACACTTTTCAAAAGCATTAAAAATCAATTCTTTTGGAGGAAAGCAAATATAATTATCATACTCACTATCAATTTGTTGCATGAAATCAACAAAATAAGGTTTTTCAATTTCTGATGATAAAATCGTTTGCCATGAAGAATTGTAGATGAACATACTATAATTTTTTCCAAAATTATGAAATTCCAAACTAAATAACATTTGAAACTTTGTAACTTTGAAAATTTCCTTTATAACAATGATTTCAATTACAGATAAAACCCTTCAAGATTTAGAATTTAATACCATTTTGGAAACCATTTCAGCAATATGTAATACTGAAATTGGAAAAGAAAAGGCATTGCAAATAACTCCTTTCAAAGATAAAGAGACTCTAATGAATGCTTTGTTGCAAACTTCGGAATATGTTTCGTCTTTTACAAACAATAATGCTATTCCAAATCATGGATTCGACAATATTTCCAATGATTTAAAAATGCTTGGAATAGAAGACAGTTTTCTAGAAGTTGGAAGTTTTAGGAAAATGGCAACACTTTCTGAAACCGTTAATGTTTTGCTTTTATTTTTCAAAAAATTTAATGATTATTATCCCAAACTAAACGAAAGAGCATTACAAGTTGAATATACCAAATACATCATTCAAAAAATTGATGAAGTCGTTGATAAATATGGCGTTATTAAAGACAATGCTTCACCTGATTTAATTAACATCCGACGTGATATGAGTGTTGTTCGTGGCAAAGTTAATCAAAGTTTTGGACAAGCCATGTCTCAATACAATTCACTTGGTTATCTTGATGATATAAAAGAAAGTTTTGTAGAAAATCGAAGAGTTTTAGCAGTTTTAGCTATGTATCGTCGAAAAGTAAAAGGTTCCATTTTAGGGAGTTCAAAAACAGGAAGTATCGCTTATATCGAACCCGAAGCTACCTTAAAATATTCTCGAGAATTAAGTAACCTTGAATACGAAGAACGAGAAGAAATCACAAGAATTTTAAAGCAATTATCACGAGATGTTCGTCCGTTTTTAGATTTACTAAAACAATACCAAGAATTCCTTAGCGACATTGATGTTATAGCTGCTAAAGCAAAATATGCAAATAAAATTAATGCAGTTCTTCCTAATATCGTTGAAGAAAAACGAATGTATTTTAGAGATGCCTTCCATCCTATTCTTTTTTTAAACAATAAAATTAAAGGTGAGAAAACATATCCTCAAACTATTGAATTACAAAATGAAAATCGAATTATTGTAATTTCAGGTCCAAATGCAGGAGGAAAAACTATTTCGTTAAAAACCGTAGGATTATTACAATTGATGCTGCAAAGTGGGATGTTAATTCCAGTTCACGAACGCAGTGAAACGTTTCTATTTGATCGAATTTTAACTGATATTGGCGACCATCAATCAATTGAAAATCATTTAAGTACCTATAGTTACAAACTTAAAAACATGAATTACTTTTTGAAAAAATGTAATTCTAAAACATTGTTCTTAATTGATGAATTTGGAACAGGTTCTGATCCTGAACTTGGTGGTGCTTTAGCAGAAACTTTTTTAGAAGAATTTTATCATAGAGAATCTTTCGGAATCATAACAACGCATTATTCTAATTTGAAAATTTTAGCTAACGAATTACCTTATGCATCTAATGCCAACATGCTTTTTGATGAAAAATCGCTTGAACCCATGTACAAATTGATTTTAGGTCAAGCAGGAAGTTCGTTTACTTTTGAAGTAGCACAGAAAAATGGTATTCCTTACGGATTAATAAATCGTGCCAAAAAGAAAATTGATGGCGGAAAAGTACGTTTTGATAAAACCATTGCGACACTTCAAAAAGAACGCTCTAAAATGGAAAAAACATCTTTAAATCTGAAAGATGAAGAAACCAAAGCACGTGAAGAAAGCAAAAAGATGGAAACCATTAACGCTAAAATTCAAGAAAAGCTAGAACGCTATCAAGAATTATATGATGCCAATCAGCGATTGATTTATTTAGGACAAAAGATTGATGATATTTCTGAAACTTATTTCAATAATAAAGATAAGAAAATATTGATTGGTGAGTTTTTAAAAATGGTGGAAATTGAAAACTCTAAACGAAGAAAACTTTCTGTAAAAGAGAAAAAAGTTAAGGAAGTCATTAAAAAACAAGTTGCTGAAGAGGTTACTGTAAAAGTTGAAGAAATTCGAAAAGAAAAAAAGGAGAAAAAGATAAAAGCTGCTTTACTACCTGAAAAACCTAAAGTAGAATTAAAAATTGGCGATAGAGTTCGTATGTTTGATGGAAAAGCTATAGGAACTATTGATAAAATTGAAAAGAATAAAGCTGTCGTAAATTATGGTGTTTTTACTTCTAAAGTTAGCTTAGAAGCTTTGGAGTTTGTTGAAAGATCAAAATAATTATGGAAAATCTACCAAAAGATAAAAAAATAATACTTTTTGATGGTGTTTGCAGTCTTTGTGATAGTTCAGTTCAATTGATAATAAAGCATGATGAAAAAGATGTTTTTCGTTTTGTTGCAATGCAATCAGAATTAGGACAACAAATTTTAAATCACATTGGAGTTGACACTAAATCAATTGATAGCATTTTGCTTTACGAACCAGGAATTGCTTACTATTATAAAGCTGAAGCTATTATGAAAATTTCAAAAAACATGAACAGTTGGTATCCTATTGTAAGTTATTTTAGTTTTCTTGGGAAATCTGCCAATTTCATTTATGATTTTGTTGCAAAAAACAGATACAAATGGTATGGAAAAAAAGAAAGTTGCATGATTCCTACTCCAGAATTGAAATCCAAATTCCTTTAGTATGATAATTGTCATATTTCTAGAAGGGTAATTGAAGTACTTTTGAATTACCTAAACAATAGAAATCATGAACAAATTATTTCTTCCTTTATATTCTTGGGATAATGGCGAATTCATTAAGATAGGAATTTTTGCTTTAGTGATTATCGGACTATTAGTAGCAGTTTTTTTTTAATGGAAACTGATAAAAAGAAAAAAGACTAAGGCTTTGCTTAGTCTTTTTTTTTAAATCTAAAAGTATAATTACTCCTTTATAATTTTTTTAGTTACAATTCCTTTATCAGAAATAATTTTCATCAAATAAATTCCTTGTGAAAACTCAGAAATATTAATTTGACTTTCATTTTCACCTAAAGAGAAACTTTTTACAACTCTACCATTGATATCTGATAATTCAACGGATAAAATTGAAGCATCAGTATCATTTGAAATATCAATTAAACCTTTTGTTGGATTTGGATAAACCAAAAATTTAGAATCTAAAAACTCTTTATTTGATAATACAGAAGTAAGAATAACTCTATCTAAAACTAAACTTGTATTAGCTGTAGTTGCAGGATTACTATGATTAAATGAAAAATAATATGTTCCATTGGAAGGTGCGGTATAAGTTGCAGTAGTTTCAACAAAATTTGTTCCGACTACTGTCACTGTAGATAGTGTAGTAGTTTGTGCAGCTACCGTCGCATCGCTTCCAACTCTTGCTATTAATGTATTATTAACAGTTGTGCTAGTTGATCTTGTTGAAAATTTTAAAGTTACTGCTTCACCAGCAGTTAAAAAAATTGGCCTAGAAAATAGCCATCTATTTGTTACCGCTGTTGTTGATGAGTTACTAAAAACCATTTGAACTCCATCAGCATAAAATGCTGGTCCTGCGGTATTATTTAATGAAAATGCGCCAGTCCAACCATCACTAAAATAACTACCACTTGCAGCAGGAGTTTCAAAACCATAAGTATATGGTAAAATATTAGCTGTAAAAACCGAATATGGACCAACCCAAATACTGCCGCATGAATTTCTAACATATACCTGATATCTTGTATTTGGATTCAAACCATTAAAAGTAAATGAATTTGTTGCGGATGTATGTGTTGCAGTTGAAGGAGTGAACCCCGGAGTGCCTAAAGCCAAGTCATATCCGCTAGCACCTGCAACAGCAGTCCAATTTAGATTTACTGAATTAGTAGTAACAGAAGAAGTAAAAGTTCTGTTTGGGGAAGTACAAGTAGCATTATTTACTACGTTAATATTATCAACAGACAATAAAAACATATCATTTGAAAAATTTTGAAATCCAATATTAATGGTCTGGCCTGCATAAGCAGACAAATCTACCGAGCGTCTAGTCCATGTTACATTTTCTCCAGTTGAACCAGTTGTTCCATTTCCTTGAGTAAACATCAGATTTGTTAAGTTTGCAACTGCACTGCCAGCTGTAGATACATATACCCTGTAAGAATCTCTAAATGTTGCATCATAAGCTCTTGCATCCCAATATAAAATAGTAGTACCTGCAGGAATTGATATACTTGGCGATACTAACCAGTCGTTTGAAGCACCAGCTGGCGTATACCAAGACGTACTCATAGCAACATTGTTATCAAACTCTTCATCGTCCCTAACCCAAGCAGCATTAACAAAAGAAACAGCTGTATTTGGAGTACGAGCATCAACATTATGCAAAGTCCAACCAGAAATACCTGGTCCGATACCGTCCCAATTTTCGCTAAATACATTTTGCGAATTAGCACTTAAAATAGATAAAAATGAAGAAATAAGTAGTAAAGTTTTTTTCATAATTAATTAGTTTTTTAAATTAATTGTGTAAAGTTAAGTAAAAAAAATAAAAAAATCAACTTTCTTTTTCCCACTTCCCTACAACTGAAGTCGCAAGCGCATTACCTAAAACATTTGTTGCACTTCTAAACATATCGCAAAAATGATCAATTGGTAAGATTAAAGCAATACCTTCTACAGGGATATCAAACATTCCGCAGGTGGCTGCAACTACTACTAAACTTGCTCTAGGAACACCAGCAATTCCTTTGCTTGTTAACATTAAAACCAAAAGCATGGTCATTTGAGTACCCAAATCTAAAGGAACTCCATATGCTTGTGCGATGAAAATACTTGCAAAAGTCATGTACATCATACTTCCATCAAGGTTGAATGAATATCCAAGTGGCAACATAAAAGAAACAATTTTATCTTTTACACCAAAACGTTCTAATTCTTCAGTCAATTTAGGAAAAACAGCTTCACTACTTGTAGTTCCAAAAGCAATTATTAAAGGACTTACAATTCTTTTCAATAAAGTGGTCATGTGACCTTTTAAAAACAAATAACCAACCAATAGCAAAACAATCCAAAGACTAGAAATACCAACTAGAAAAGAACCAAAAAATTTAGCATAAGTAAGTAATAATTCTTGTAAATCTCTAATTGCAAAAACACCTGCAATGGCGCCAAATACTCCAATTGGAGCAAACTTCATGACATAATTTACCATTTTAAGGATAATATGTGAAATTACATCTAGGACTTTTACAACAGGTTTAGCATGATCACCAATTGAGGCAGCTGCCAATCCGAAGAAAATTGAAAAAATCACAATTTGTAATATTTCATTCGTTGCCAAAGCTTCAAAAATACTTTTAGGGATAATATGTTCCACAAAGTTTTGAGCCGAAAAACTTTTAGTTTTATCTGTAACTTCTGCTGCAGTAGAAACATCAACATCGGTAAGATTTAACCCTATACCTGGTTGCAAAACGTTCACCCAAAATAATCCAATCGTTAAGGAAATGAAAGATGCTGTAAAAAACCATCCCATTGCCTTTCCTCCTATTCGTCCTACCGATTTAATATCACCTAACTTAGCAATTCCTACAACTAAAGTTGTTATTACAAGAGGTGCAATAATCATTTGAACTAAACGAATAAAAATTGTTGCCAACATTTTAATTTTATCACTAAAAATTTTAGCAAATTCAGTATCACAGTTATTGTGAATATAGATTCCAAGAATTGCTCCAAGAATCATTGCTATTAAAATTTGTACGGTAAGATTACTAAAAAAAGCCTTTTTGGGTTCTACATTTGATGTCATTATACTATTGATAAATTTTGTTTAATAAATAAAAATCTGCTAAAACTATTGCTGCCATTGCCTCTACTATTGGAACTGCTCTTGGAACTACACAAGGATCGTGTCTTCCTTTTCCTTGTTGTTCAATAATTTCATTTTGATTTGTTAGCACTTCTTGTTTTTGAATTAACGTAGCAACTGGTTTGAAGGCAACTCTAAAATAAATATCCATTCCATTGGATATCCCCCCTTGAATTCCTCCTGATAGATTGGTTTTGGTTGTACCATCGACGTTATATGAATCGTTATGTTCACTTCCTTTCATTTTAGCTCCACAAAAACCACTTCCGTATTCAAAACCTTTAACTGCATTAATTGAAAGCATTGCTTTACCTAATTCGGCATGAAGTTTATCAAAAACAGGTTCGCCCAATCCTATTGGAACATTCTGAAGAACACATGTAATGGTTCCTCCAACTGTATCACCTTGTTTTTTTACTTCCTTTATATAAGTTTCCATTTTTTCTGCAGAAGCCAAATCTGGACAACGAACTGCATTCGATTCTATTAGAGAAAAATCTAATTGTTGATAGGGTTTGTCAATAAAAATTTCACCTACAGAAGAAACAAATGCATTGATTTTAATTTTTGAAATTACTTGTTTTGCAATAGCTCCAGCAACAACTCTGCTCGCTGTTTCTCTTGCAGAACTTCTTCCACCACCGCGATAATCTCTAATTCCATACTTTTTTTCATATACTAAATCGGCATGACTGGGACGAAATGAACTTGCTATATGGGAATAATCACGTGATTTTTGATTGGTGTTTGCAATGATAAAACCAATTGGTGTTCCTGTAGTTTTACCTTCAAAAATTCCCGATAAAAACCGAACCTCATCTTCTTCTTTACGTTGCGTTACAATTGCGGATTGGCCTGGTTTTCGTCTTTGCATTTCTAGTTGAATAGCTTGCAAGTTAAGCTCAATTCCAGGAGGACATCCATCAACTATACCTCCAAGTGCCTCTCCATGTGATTCTCCAAATGTAGTTACTTTAAAAATTGTTCCATAACTATTTCCTGCCATAAAAGTTGTTTTGAACAAATATAAGATTTATTGTTTGATTTACGAAAATTAAAGTTTCGGATTAAGTTTTTAAAATTAACCACTGACAAAAATGACAAAACAACTGTTCTGGTATAATAATTGAGTACATTTAGTTTATAATTATAAACTATAATTTTATGAAAAAAATGATTCTATCTGCATTTATGCTATTTGGTATAGCATTTACTGCACAAGCACAAGACATTTCTAAAAACGCATTAGGTTTGCGTTTAGGTGACAATAGTGGTTTTGGTGCAGAGATATCTTACCAAAGAGGTTTGTCTAAAAATAATCGTTTGGAATTAGATTTAGGTTGGCGTAATTCAAATAACGCTGATGCTTTAAAACTATCGGGGTTGTACCAATGGGTTTGGAATATCGATGGCGGTTTTAATTGGTACGCTGGCCTTGGTGGTGGAGTTGGTTCATGGAAAGATGGAAACAACAGCGATACTAGTCTATTTGCTGCTGGTGATATTGGTATTGAATACATCTTTCAAGAAGCACCAATACAATTATCATTAGATTTTAGACCAGAATTCTATTTTAATGATGTGCAAGATAGTTTTGGTCCAGATATCGCACTTGGTGTGCGATACAGATTTTAATAATTTTAAAACATTACTTCAAAAGCCTCTCAATAACGAGAGGTTTTTTTTGCATTTACTCAAAAAAACAATAAGTAAAATATTGCTGACAAAAATGTTCAAACTCCAACAAAAGATTTATGGTAATTTATAATTTAATTTGTAAATTAATTATAGTAGCATAAATAAGTATTTTACTATTTATTTTTTAGACAGATTTGAAAATAGATTTTAATTAAACCTAAGTGAAAATCTAAAAAATTATATTTAACAATAGTTTAGTAATTGATTTTAGACAAACAATAGAAATTAATTAGTATTTTTAGAAATGTATCTAAATAGGAAACAGGTTGTTAAACAAATTTTTAATTTTCATATTATGCAACTAAAAGCTAGAACCTTGAAAGATGAATTACTTCATCTGCGAAAAAAAAGTACTTCGGATAAAAATGTAATACAAGAAGTTTACTCCATTTTAAACAAAAATGAGGACGAGAGAAGTAGCATAAAACAGAGCCTTTCATCCGAAAGTTCAACAATTGCTAATGGATTTGTTTTCGATTTATTAGAAACGGATAGAATTTTTCATATTAATCAAATTGAAAAAGTTTGTACTGATTATAGATTGCGTTTTTTAAATAGTAGCATATTTAAAAACGAAATTCCAGAAGAGGCTATATCAGAAATTAGAAGTTTAGAAAAAAATCATGCAACTAAACTAGAAGGTTTTAAAATTATGGCTCCTAGTAAAGCTTTTAATTTGAAAATCTATGATGATCCTTTATTGTTTGCTCCTATAGGAAATGGATATTATTATTTAATTCATAAGTGGGGAAATGATTTAGCTTGGTACAGAAAATATGCTGTAATGCCTTTTAAGAATGTGGTTAACTTTTTATTTTTCTGTTTTGCTGTCAGTATACTTTTAACTTTTCTTACACCGGAAAATAAATTAAGTAGATCGGTTTCATTTGCTCCTATAATTATTTTTTTATTTTTGTTTAAATCGATTATAAGTGTTATTACTTATTATTTTTTCATGATGGGTAAAAACTTTAATAATATGATTTGGAACAGAGAATTTAAAGAGAATTGATATTTGTTTTTCTCTATTTGAAAAAATATTACTTTACAAAGTAAAATAAAAAAGCTCTCAATTTCTTGAGAGCTTTTATTGGATAGAAATTCAGAAAATTATTTTCCTCCTTTTTCCATTTTAGCTTTTAATTCAGCTAAGATATCATTGTTATCTCCTAAAGTTGAAGCTTGATTATTATTGTTAGAAGCAGCAACTGATTCTGTGGCAGCTTTAACATTTTTCTCTTCTTCTTCTCTAAAGATAGCTGTGTGAGAAGCAACAACTCTTTTGAATTCTTTATTGAACTCTATTACTTTGAATTCAGCTTCATCACCTTTTTTCAATTTTTTACCATCTTCTTTTTCTAAGTGACGTGTTGGAATAAATGCAACAACATCATCTCCGAAATCTACAGTAGCTCCTTTGTCAACGATTTCAGCAATTGTTCCTGTGTGGATAGTTCCAACAGCAAAAGCATCTTCATGTTTGTCCCAAGGATTAGCAGTAGTTTGTTTGTGACCTAAAGATAATTTTCGTCCGTCAACATCTAATTCTAATACTACTACATCTAATTTGTCACCTACGTTAACAAATTCTGATGGATGTTTAATTTTCTTAGTCCAAGATAAATCAGAGATGTAAACTAATCCATCAATTCCCTCTTCTAATTCTACGAAAATACCAAAGTTTGTAAAGTTTCTAACGATACCTGTATGTTTAGAACCTACTGGGTATTTAGCTGTGATATCAGTCCATGGATCTTGAGTCATTTGTTTGATACCTAATGACATTTTTCTTTCGTCTCTGTCAAGAGTTAAAACAACTGCTTCAACAACATCACCAACTTTTACGAAATCTTGAGCACTTCTTAAATGAGTTGACCAAGACATTTCAGAAACGTGAATTAAACCCTCAACACCTTCAGCAACTTCAATGAAAGCACCGTAATCAGCGATAACTACTACTTTACCTTTCACTTTGTCACCAACTTTAAGTTCAGTACCAAGTGCATCCCAAGGATGAGCGTTTAATTGTTTTAAACCTAATTGTATTCTTGTCTTTTCATCATCAAAATCAAGGATAACTACGTTCAATTTTTGATCTAATTCAAGAACTTCACTTGGATGATTGATTCTAGACCAAGAAAGGTCAGTAATGTGGATTAATCCATCAACACCCCCTAAGTCAATAAACACACCATAAGAAGTGATGTTTTTAACAACACCTTCTAATACTTGTCCTTTTTCTAATTGACCAATAATTTCTTTTTTCTGAACTTCGATATCTGCTTCGATAAGTGCTTTATGTGATACAACAACATTTTTGAATTCGTGGTTGATTTTCACAACTTTAAACTCCATCATTTTGTTCACATATACATCGTAATCGCGGATTGGTTTTACATCAATTTGTGAACCTGGTAAGAATGCTTCAATTCCGAAAACATCTACAATCATACCACCTTTAGTTCTACATTTAACAAAACCTTGAACAATTTCACCAGTTTCGTTAGCAGAAATAACTCTATCCCATGATTTGATAGTTCTAGCTTTTCTGTGAGATAATACTAATTGACCTGTTTTGTCCTCACGAACGTCGATTAATACTTCTACTTTGTCACCCACTTTTAAGTTTGGGTTGTAACGGAATTCGTTTAAAGAAATAACACCTTCCGATTTTGCATTAATGTCAACAATTGCGTCTCTGTCAGTGATTCTAACTACAACACCTTCAACTACTTCTTCTTGATCAGTAGAGATGAAAGTTTTAGTAACTAAATCTTCAAATTCTTGTAAGTTTTTTTGATCTACTGCATCAATTCCTTCTGCGTAATTGTGCCAGTTAAATTCATTTAAAAACGCTTGTTGTTCTTTGTTTAATTCAGACATGCTGATAAAAAATTTGTATGCCGTGCTTCATGAGTTTATTATCGAGTAGAAAACAACAGCAGTGTTTTACATAAATAGTTGATACCTAAAGGAAACTCTTCTTCGCCAAAAGGTTTGCAAAAGTACTACTTATTTATGAAAATGCAAATTTTAAATATAAAATATACATTAAATACAAAAACAAAAAATTATGCTTTACTTTTTTTCTTATTTTTGTATGTAAATGATTTTCAAACAACTATTTAATTTGCATAATTATTAATGTAAAATATTTTACTTTCCAACTAAATGAAATGCAAGAAATATGTATATCTCTTTTTATTATTCATTTGTCCATTATTTATTTTTGGTCAACTTGCTAACTTTGGTCTTACTGTAACTAAGACAGACGAAACATGTTTAGGTAATGGAATGCTAACGTTTTCAACATCGGGAACCTCAATTGGAGCAACAATCACTTACTTCATATATGAACTTCCTGATGAAACAAATCCAATTGCAGTTCAAACAATACCATTCATTGGAGGAAGAACAAGTGGAACCTACAAAATTGTTGCTGTTCAAACATTGGGAAGTGAAACAAATTCGCAAACAGCTACTATTACTATTAATAATTTAATTGTGCCGTTAAGCTATAACATTTCAAGCACAAATGCATTTTGTAATGATGGAACGATGACGGTTAATGTAACAACAGGAATTGGAGCGCAATATGAAATAATATCTGGTCCAATAATTCGACCTCTTCAATCTACTCCTACTTTTACCTCCTTACCAAGTGGTGTTTATCAAGTAAGAGTTTATGATAATTGTGGAGACGCGACAGTAATAACACATACATTGTCTAGTGGTTTTTCAAATATAACAATAAGTCCTGTTTCATTTCCTATTTTAGAATTGCCAAGTTGTAACTCAATTTTGGTGTCCAACTTTCTAACAGTTGGTGCAAATCAATCTTTAAATTATCCTTTACAATTTAACTACACTATTTTCGCTCCAGATGGCACTCCACAAAGTATTACTAGTAGTTTAGCCACTGGATTGCAATCTAATCAGGAAGTTTCAGCGCAAATTCCGTTTTATTATGATCAAATTTACACCTATGATTTAACCGTTACTGATAATTGTGGTAATTCTTTTACTTTAAATAACAATGTTGTAAATCAAAAATTATCAGCTTCAATAATTGCACAAATTGCGGAATGTGGCGGTTACTATTTGACTTGCGGTGCGGCTATCTACAGACCCGGCTTATTCATACAATTTTTAAATGCTCCTTCAGGATTTGATCCAACAACTTTTAATCTAAATCATCCCGGCCCTTTTAACGGACCAGCAACGGATTATGGGAATTATACCAATCCGGTTCCTTTTGGAACTTATCTAATTCAAATTTCAGATGGATGTGGACGAACTGCAACAGCTGAAGTTACAATTATTGATGAACCCTCAGAACCAACTCATGTCGCCGAACCACTACCAGGATGTCAATCTAACATAAGTAAAGTCACTATTTCAATTCCTAGATTTACTGTAGTAACAGGTATTGTAACAGCAGCTCCAGTCTCCTATGGAATAGTTCCAAACGATGTTACTGATCAAATTACAGGAGAAGGATTAGTACTTGAAAATTTAATAACAGGCAATTACACTGTGGTCCTTAACGATGAATGTGGTAATGAATATACTTATAATTTCTTTGTGCAAGATGTAATGACCACTGTTTCTTTTGCTGCAAGACCAAGTTGCGAAATTGGGAAAGGCTCCGTTAGAATAAGAGGTAATAATACTACTTTAACCTCAGTGACAATTACGAATGCTCCTTCACAATTTGGTCAAAGTTTGCCATACAATGCCTCATTTTACATCGGTAATGATGGTTTTTCTTTAGATAATTTATTTCCAGGTAGTTATTCCTTTAAAATTATTGATAACTGTGGTTATGAAAATAATATTACTATAGAAGTTGTTGGATATGCAATTTCTGCTAATAATTTTTCAATTACACCTTATTGTGGTGCTTTTGATATAACTATTGGATATTTTTCAAATGCGATTTTGGAAAGTTTTTGGCTTCAAAAATTTGATACTGCTACGAATTCATGGGTACATCCAATAAATGGAACTTTGTATGTTGAAGGTTCTGTTCCCAACGCTTCAAATTCTTATTCTGTTCAAAACAATACAACAAATTTGAATTTAATATTTCTAGGTAATTTTAGGATTATTAAGAGTTTTCAAACTTTTGAAAATGGTAATGTTGGAACATTTAGAACTTGCATTGAAGTCATTCAAGAATTTGAATTTAACGGTCAGATACAATTTACAGGAATTGAAAAAGTAAATTGCAATGGACTTAATATGGATGTTAAACTATTTGCAATTGGAGTACCACCATTAAATTATAGTATTATTGAAAAAAATGGGACACCTTTTATCGTTAACAACGGAACTAATAATTTATTTATAGATCTTGAGCCAGCTATTTATACCTTTAAAGTTGATCAATCTTGTGGTGATTCTAGAAACTTTATTTCCGATGTTGCGCAACTTCCGTCTTTAGCAATTGCTAATCAACCTAATGATATGATTGCTTGTGATGATGTATCAAATGATGAAAAAGAAATTTTTAACTTAACAAATCAAAATGCTACTGTTTTAGGAGGTCAAGACGCTTCTTTATTTACAATAACTTATCACCTATCATTAGAAGATGCTATAACAAATAGCAATCCATTACCAAATTTATACAATTCTGGAAACGATGAGATTTTCTGTAGATTTAAATATAATGCAAGTGACGATTGTTATGATGTGGTCTCCTTTAATGTAATTCTAAACCCTTATTTTGTAAATCCGCAAATCAGTATCACTTTATGCGAAAACGATACTATTACTTTAATTCCAGATAGCGGATTTATTTCTTATCAATGGTCAACTGGAGAAACTTCACCTTCAATAACTGTAAGTGAAGCTGGTCAATACATTTTAGATATTATTCAAACTTTCCCTAATGGAAGCAATTGTGGAGGTCAATATATTTACAATGTCACAATAGTAAGCCCTCCTGTAATTGATTATTTACAAATTGTAGATTGGACAGATAATGAAAACTCCATTGAAGTAATATTAAAAAACCCTAATTCTGGAACTTATGAATATTCTATAGACGGAATTAGCTATCAGGCAAGTCCTGTATTTACTAATTTAATTTACGGTTATTACACTGTTTATGTTAGAGATAGTTTATGTGGTACTGATAGTGAAAATGCGTTGGTATTAAATTATCCTAAATATTTTACGCCAAACGGAGATGGATATAATGAATATTGGCGAATTAACTTTTCTGAATATGAACCCAATATGAAAGTAACTATTTTGGATAGATTTGGCAAATTTATTACAACATTTAATTCTGATTCAAATGGTTGGGACGGAACTTATAATGGGAGGTTACTACCTGCAACCGATTATTGGTTTGTCGTAAACAGAGAAGACGGAAGAATATTGAAGGGTCATTTCGCAATGAAGCGATAAAGAAAAACCTCAAAAATGATTTTTTTTTGAGGTTTTATATTTTTAATGACTCACGTTAGCTACTTCATCAGGATTGTGTTTATGTTTAAAGAAGATTGCGAAAAATATAGCAATTATCAATGCATATATTGCAAATGTTAACCATATATTATGCCAATCTTTAACATCATTTGAAGTAAAGTATGTATCTATTGCAAATCCACTAACTTTAGCTCCAAGGTAAGCACCAAAACCATTAGTCATCATCATAAACAAACCTTGAGCAGAGGAACGAATTTTAGAATCGGTGGTCGTTTCAACAAATAATGATCCTGAAATATTAAAAAAATCAAATGCCATACCGTAAACTATATTTGACATTATAATTAGCATCAAACCAAATCCTTCTGGGTTTCCATAAGAAAAAAAAACAAATCGTAAAACCCATGCTATCATACTTATTAGCATTACTTTTTTAATACCAAAGCGTTTTAAAAAGTATGGAATTGCTAAAATAAATAAGGTTTCAGAAATTTGAGAAATCGACATTATTAAAGTAGAATACTCTACAACTGGAGATTTTTCATATAATGGATTATATTTGAATTCTGAAAGAAATGCATCTCCGTACATATTTGTTAATTGTAATGCAGCACCAAGAAATAAAGAAAAAATAAAAAACAATGCCATTTTAGAACTAGCAAATAACTTGAATGCGTTTAAACCTAATTGTTCAAAAATAGAAGCTTTTTCAGAAATTGTTTTTTGTGGCGGGCATTTAGGTAACGTAAATGCAAAAATTCCCAATACTATTGCTATTACTGCCCCAATAACAAATTGGTTTCCATTTGCTTTTGAACCTGACAAATTAGTAACCCACATAGCGATAATAAAACCAATTGTACCCCAAACTCTAATAGGTGGAAAATCTTTTATGACATCAAAATTATTATTTTTTAAAATGGTATAGGCAATTGAATTTGAAAGTGAAATAGTTGGCATGTAAAAAAACATTGAAACCAACATTACCCAATAAAATGTTTCTGGATTATTGACTGATGGTAAAAATAATAGGGAAAAACCATATCCTATTTGCAATATACCATAAAGTTTTTCTGCATTCAACCATCTATCTGCAATAATACCTGTTATTGCCGGCATAAAAATAGATGCAAGAGCAAGAGTTGAAAAAGCAGCACCAAAATCTACTCCTGACCATTTTTTTGTTTCAAACCAATAAACTCCGACCGTTATCAACCATGCACCCCAAACAAAGAATTGCAGAAAACTCATTAGAGTTAATCTAAACTTAATACTCATAATAAATATGTTTTTGTAATGTAAATAGATTGTAAATCTACTATTAATATCTAAATTTCCAAATGATAAATTCCAAATTCCAAAATTAATAACATTAAAATTTGAAATTTGGAATTAGATACTTAAAATTTTGATTTAGTGATTGATTATTTCGTCAACCAATTCTAATACTGCAGCAAATTGCTCTTCTCGTGAAAGAAAAGAATTGTCAATTTCAATAGCATCATCAGCGATTACTAAAGGTGAATCATCACGATGCGTGTCAATATAATCTCGTTCTTGAACATTTTTTAAAACATCTTCGTACGAAACATTATCGCCTTTGGCTTCAAGTTCATCAAAGCGTCGTTGCGCTCTAGTCTCGGCACTTGCTGTCATAAATATTTTAAGTTCAGCATCAGGAAAAACAACAGTACCAATATCGCGACCATCCATAACTACGGCTTTATTTTTTCCCATTTCTTTTTGTTGCTCAACTAATTTAGCTCGAACTTCTGACACTTCAGCTACTTTACTTACAAAACTTGATACTTCAATAGTCCTAATTTCTTTTTCAACATTGATATCATTAAGATACATTTCTGCAAATCCGAGTTTTGAATTAAACTCGAAATGTAATTTAATTTTTGCTAGGTCGGCAATTAATGATTCTTTGTCAAAATTTGACACAGAAATAAATCCTTTTAGCATAGCAAATAAAGACACTGCACGGTACATTGCACCTGTATCAACGTAAACATATCCTAAATGATTCGCAAGCTGTTTGGCAAGAGTACTTTTTCCTGTAGATGAAAATCCGTCAATTGCGATGGTAATTTTTTTCAATTTTATATATTTTTAATTCCAATAACTGCTATTTGAAAAATCGATAGTCAATCCGAATAAGCTTGTATTTGCTGCTAAGGTGTATCTCGAATAAGCGTAATTAAACTTTAATTTTCCCATTTTTAAGCCAAATCCTAAAGATAAACCCGAAAAATTTCTTTGTTCTAAAACTCTTAATTCTTCTGCTCGTCTAAAATTGTAACCTAACCGAATATTGAAGCCTTTTTGAGGAAACAATTCTGCACCAAAAACAACATGTCGCAGGGCATTATTAAAAAAACCAACTTTTTCAGGAGTTGAACCTCCTTCTATATCGCCAATTGCTCTATTTGGATTGGAAAATGCTACATTCCATTGCTGCAAGTTTTCCAAAGTTAAGTGCCAGCGGACGGGAACATTTTCAACTTCTTGCGAAACGCCAACCAAAATTTCTAGTGGTAATCTTTCTCTTGTTCCTGCATACGTTGTAATTTGAGTACCAATATTTCTAACTACCAAAGCCCAATTAACGTCATTTCTTGTATCTATAAATAAAGCACCGAAATCGACAGCTGCGCCAAAAGAGCTATATGTTTCTAATGTAGAGGATATTAATTTTGCATTTGCACCAAAATAGAATTCAGTATAAGGAACATTGTAAGAATATCCAAAAGAAAAAGCCAAGTCACTACCTGTAAACGAAGAAGTTTGCTGTCCGTTTTCGTCGTAACCTTCAAATTGTCCGTAATTTACATAATTGACACCTGCATGGAACGTTTGAATATGTCGATCATAAGTATAGGCATAAGCAGCAGTTCCGTAGGTTACTTCTCCAAAATAATTACCATAGTTTAATGCTAAATGATTATCCATTTCTGGATTAATTGTTGCCGGATTGAAATGTGCTTGGTTGACATCATTATCAAAAATCGTTAAAACTTTTCCGCCCAATGCTGCCTGCCGTGGAGAAGTTACCAAATTAAGAAATTGATATACAGATTGACCGCCAATTTGTGCATTTAGTTGAACACAAAAAAGCAGAACAAAAACAGTAAACAAACTTTTATACATAAAAAAGCAGCAATTTCTTTAACTATAACGGAAATGCGAAGATATTATTTTTAAAGTTATCATGAAAACAATAAAAGGCGCAAGAAGCAGATCTTACGCCTTTTATTGAAAGTAAAGTCAGGTTATTCAATAAGTTTTGCATTTTTAACATTCTGATTAGTTACTGCTATAGCAATAACTTCGCTCATTTCTCGCACATAATGAAAAGTTAATCCTTCTAAATAATTTGCTTTTATTTCTTCAATATCACTTTTATTTTCGTGACATAAAATAATTTCTTTAATATTTGCTCTTTTAGCAGCAAGTATTTTTTCTTTGATTCCGCCAACTGGTAGTACTTTTCCTCGCAGTGTAATTTCGCCAGTCATTGCAATTCCTTTTTTAATTTTTCTTTGCGTTAATAATGAAATCATTGATGTAAGCATTGCTATTCCGGCACTTGGACCATCTTTAGGTGTAGCTCCTTCTGGCACATGTAAATGAATGTTGTATTTTGTTACTATATCTTGATTTAAACCAAACGATTCGGCATTTGCTTTAATATATTCTAAAGCGATTGTTGCCGATTCTTTCATCACAGTACCTAAATTTCCTGTTAAAGTTAGTGTTCCTTTACCTTTAGAAATCAATGATTCTATAAATAAAATATCGCCTCCAACAGATGTCCATGCTAAACCTGTAACAACTCCTGCAACATCGTTACCTTCTGCTTTATCTCGTTCTAATTTGGGTGCGCCTAACACTTTAACAATATCCTCGTCCAACACTTTTTTATTATACTCCTCTTCCATTGCAACCGATTTGGCCGCATTTCTAATAACTTGAGCGATTTTTTGTTCTAAACTTCTCACGCCCGATTCTCTTGTATAACCTTCAACAATTTTTTCTAACTGTTTTTTTCCTATTATTAAATCTTTAGAAGTTAAACCGTGTTCCTTTAATTGCTTAGGAAATAAATGTTGACGAGCAATTTCAACTTTTTCTTCTGTTGTATAACCCGTCATTTTTATAACTTCCATCCTATCTTTTAAAGCAGGTTGAATAGTTGACATAGTATTAGACGTAGCAATAAACATTACTTTAGATAAATCATATCCCATTTCTAGGAAATTATCATAAAAAGCATTGTTTTGTTCAGGATCTAAAACTTCTAATAAAGCCGATGAAGGATCTCCTTGATGGCTCACCGAAAGTTTATCAATTTCATCTAAAATAAATACAGGATTGGATGTTTGTGCTTTTTTAATACTTTGTATAATTCTTCCTGGCATTGCACCAATGTATGTTTTTCTATGTCCTCGTATTTCGGCCTCGTCACGCAATCCGCCAAGAGAAATTCTGACATATTCTCTTCCTAATGCTTCGGCCACAGACTTTCCTATTGAGGTTTTCCCCACTCCTGGAGGACCTGTCAAACAGATAATTGGTGACTTCATATCATTGCGCAATTTCAAAACTGCCAAATGCTCAATCATTCTCTTTTTCACATCTTCTAGACCAAAATGATCTCGGTCTAAAACTTTTTGGGCATTTTTTAAATCAAAATTATCTTTAGAAAATTTATTCCAAGGCAATTCTAAAAATAAATCTAAATAATTTCTTTGAATACCAAAATCGGGAGCTTGCGGATTCATTCGTTGCATTTTAGCAAACTCTTTTTCAAAATGTTTTTGTGTCTTATCGTCCCAAGTTTTAGTCTTAGCGCGTTGACGCATTTCTTCAAATTCTTGTTCGTTTGAAACGCCGCCCAATTCTTCTTGAATTGTTTTTATTTGTTGGTGCAAAAAATATTCTCTCTGTTGTTGGTCTAAATCGAAACGAACTTTGGATTGAATATCATTTTTTAGTTCCAGCTTTTGTATTTCTACATTCATGTAGCGCAAGGTTTCTAAAGCTCGTTCTTTAAGAATATTCATTACTAAAAGACTTTGTTTTTCTGCAACCGAAAGATTCATGTTAGAAGAAACAAAATTGATCAAAAAAGATTGACTTTCTATATTTCTAATAGCAAAAGTTGCCTCTGTCGGAATATTTGGACTCTCTTTAATAATTTCGATTGCTAACTCTTTAATAGAATCTACAATAGCGCCAAATTCTGAATCATGCTTTCCTGGTCTTTTTTCAGGTACTTCTTTAATTTGGGCTTTTAAATAAGGCTTTTCAGATATTACAGCATCGATTTCGAAGCGTTTTTTTCCTTGAAGAATAACCGTTACATTACCATCTGGCATCTTTAAAACCCGTAAAATTCTTGCAACAGTTCCAACATGATGAATATCATTTTTGGTAGGATCTTCATCTTCTTCATTAACCTGAGCTACAACTCCAATAATTTTATCACCTGCATTAGCCTCATTAATTAATTTAATAGATTTATCTCTACCAGCAGTTATTGGTATAACAACTCCAGGAAATAACACAGTATTTCTTAATGGAAGAATGGGTAAGGTTAAAGGCAATTCTTCATTTGCCATTTCTTCTTCATCTTCGGGCGTTAATAGAGGAATCAACTCGGCTTCAGTATCAAATTCATGAAGTGACAAATTGTCAAAAGCGATTATTTTTTGATTTGACATAGTTAATAGTTAGTCAATATGACATTAAAATTTAAACAAATATAAGTGTTTGATAAAGTATGTAAAATAAAAATCGATATAAAGCAACAAAAATGCTATAAAATCAATTAAAGTTGTACTTTATCGATAGAATTTATAAAAAAAAGCAATGATTATGCCACAAAAAAAATCCGCCATAAAGACGGATTATATAATTATGATTCAACTAGTCCGTTTTTTGTCGAAAAATCAATTTGAATGTTCCATTAGATAATGTTTTTACATCCTGTGGATTATCAAAACTATATAATTTACAGTTAACCGTACCTGTTATCGTTTGTGTCTTATAACCACCAACATCTGTTCCAGAGACCGACGATAATACGGTCATTATACTTTCTTGTTGATTTCCGTTTAAGGTAGAATAAGTTACATTGTTACTATCTGTAAAACTCACTTCAATTCCACGTTCATCATTATCATCTTGCGATTCAGATATAAAATTTGTTGGAATTGGCGAAAAAAGACTATTAAAAACACTAACTTCATTTCCAATTGTTGGTTGATTATACAAATTCATAAACGACAAACCGAGACTTGGATAAAAATTAGATGACGCATATGGAACTAAAAATGCTCCGTAATCTATTACACAATCAAATGAGGAAAGGAAACATCCACCGTGATAAAATTGTTGAATATAAACAGGATTGATAAAATTACTTTGTGTAAAGTTTACATTGGTTCCGTCTATTGAACCTCTAAAAAATGCTATTTCGTTAGTAACTGGCGGTAAAACTGGTGTTGGGTTTTGTAACTCTTCTACTAAAAGCGGATCCAACAGCTCATCATCACAAGATATAAAAATTAAAGGTAACACAAACAGCACTGCAACAAGAAGTGAATTAAATTTATTCATAAAAATTATTTTTTTCAAATGTAATTATTTTTTTGGAACTTTCAATAGCAGCAATAAACCTATGATAAAAAATATTCCTAAAAAAACTATTGCGTTTCGCATAGAGCCTGTAATCATATCAATTGTTCCATAAATCGTCATTCCAATTACAATTCCGACCTTTTCGGTTACATCATAAAAGCTAAAATAAGATGCTGTATCTTCTGTATTTGGCAAATATTTAGAATATGTTGATCGAGCTATAGATTGAATGCCACCCATAACTAAGCCTACAAAACCAGCTGTTGCATAAAACTGATTGGGTGTTTCTACAAAATAGGCAAAAGCGCACAATACTGCCCAAAATGCATTCAAAAATACCAACGTATTTATATTACCAATTTTTTCAGAAACTCTAGAAGTTATAGTAGCTCCAAGTACAGCAACTAATTGAATAACCAAAATACTTATAATCAAGCCTGTTGTTTTTTGGCTAGATGTTTCCCACGTAATTTCAGTCGCTCCAAAGTACGTAGCGACCAACATTACGGTTTGTACAGCCATAATAAAAACAAAGTAACTATATAAATATCGTTTTAACGGTTCATTTTTTTGTAATTGTTGCCAAACTAATTTTAACTCATGAATCCCTTTAAAAATGAAATCTTTAGTTAACGGAACATTATTTCTATTTCCTTTTGGCAAATAATAATAAGTAATGTGGCTAAAACCTATCCACCAAACTCCCACCATAACAAAAGATATTTTCATTGCCATTTTTGGAGTTTCAATACCAAAAGTATTAGGATACATAACCATTGCAAGATTTAAAATAAGTAGAATTGTACTACCAATATATCCCATTGAAAATCCTTTTGCACTTACCCTATCTTGCTGTTCTGGGAAAGCGATATCTGGTAGATAAGAATTATAAAAAACTAAACTTGACCAAAATCCGATTAGCCCAAAGAAATAGGCAGTATAACTCCAAAACAAATTATCAATATCAAACCAAAATAGACTGATACATGCCATGCCACCTAGATAGCAAAAGAACCTCAGAAATACCTTTTTATTTCCGAGATAATCTGAAATTCCAGAAAGAATTGGCGAAAAAACAGCTACAATTAAAAAGGCAAATGCTGTTACAAAGCTTATCATAGCAGTAGCTTTTATTTGTATTCCGAAAAAATCGACATTATCTTTTTGCGCATCTGCAAATATCATTTCATAAAAAATAGGAAATACTGCCGAAGCAATTACAAGACTGTAAACGGAGTTCGCCCAATCATAAAATGCCCAAGCATTTAATAGCTTGGGATGTCCTTTAGGAAGATTTGCCATAGTATACTTAAAATAAAAAAGCTGCCAAAAAAATTGACAGCTTCAAATATACTCTTTTTTTATTAGTCAAATATTATTTAAATGTTGTTACACCAAATTTAGCTGCTTCCGCTTTAGCTTGCGGTATCAATGAATTTAAATGACTTATTCTTGTTGCATTACTTGGGTGCGTGCTTAAAATTTCTGGCGGTGCTTGTCCTCCTGACTGTGCAGACATACGTTCCCATACTCCAACTGCATTTTGAGGATGATAACCTGCAATTGCCATCAGCGTAAGTCCTATCATATCAGCTTCACTTTCATGTTTTCTACTAAAAGGCAACATCACTCCCACTTGTGAACCAATTCCGTATGCTTGCAATACCATTTGTTGTGTTTGCGGACTTTGATTTGCAACGGCAACAGAAGTTCCAACTTGAAGTAACTGCTGAACCATTCCCGCACTCATTCTTTGTTGGCCGTGATTTGCTAAAGCGTGTGCCACTTCATGTCCCATAACTGCTGCAATTCCTGCTTCATCTTTGCATATCGGTAAAATACCTGTATAAAAAACAATCTTACCACCAGGCATACACCAAGCATTTACAGATTTGTCTTCAACCAAATTAAATTCCCAGTTATAACCATTCAAATAATCCGAATGACCATTTGCCGCCAAATATCTTTCAGCAGCAACTTTTATTTTGTTTCCAACTGTTGCGATTCGATTTGCATCTGGTGTGTTTTTCAAAACTTTATTTTCAGTTAAAAACTGATTATACTGCTGAAATGCCATGGGGAATATTTGACTATTTGGTACTAATGCCATAGTACTCTTTCCTGTAAAAGGATTTGTGGCACAAGCAAAAACCAAAACCAATAAAACAAGACCAATATACAATCCTTTATTTTTCATAATTATTTAAATTTTAAATATTATGCAAAAATATGTAATTCTGTGAAATCTTTATCGATTTGTAAACAATCTTCTACAAAATTAACACTTTCAAAAGCCACTTTTTCATTATCAATCTCTATTGCCTTAATTTTAAATGGCAATCCTTTAAAAGATATTGTTATCTTTTTGTATTGTGTATCATAACTTCCCTCCTTATGTTGGTGAATGAATAGTTCTTTTTCTTTACCATTAAAACTAAATGTTTTATAGCAAAAGCGCCCTTTATTATAGTCATATCCATCTTGGGAATCTTCATAAACATAAGATTTTTCCTTGCCTAATTTAAAATAAACTTCAAGTTTAAGCTCGGGATTTTCAATTTCGCCTACATATTGTTGTATTGGATACTTTGGAATGATAGCACCCTCTTTTATAAATATTGGAATTTGATTAAAATCAGTTGCTACCCAAAGCTCTTTTTTACCTTTAACTAATTCGTTTGTCCAATAGTTATACCAATTGCCTTGTGGTAAATACATTCTTCTTCCAAGAGCGTTTGGTTCTAAAATTGGGCAAACTAATATTTGATTTCCAAAAATAAACTCGTCGGTTCTATAATGTGTTTGTATATCTTCTTGATCAAAATAAACTAATGGTTTTAACATTGGTATACCATCATTTACATACTGCCAAAACATAGTGTATAAATATGGTAATAATTGATATCTTAGCTCTACAAATTTTCTGGTAACATCTATAACCTCTTCACCAAAGCTCCAGGGTTCTTGCTCGCCGTGATGACCAGAAGAATGGGTTCTGCAGAATGGATGAAATACGCCTAGCTGAATCCAACGTGCATATAATTCTGGCGAAGGTTGTTCAGCAAATCCACCAATGTCAGAACCTGTAAAACCCATTCCCGAAATAGACATTCGTTGCATTTGGATATTAGCAATCCATAAATGTTCCCAAGTTGCCACATTATCACCTGTCCAAGAAGATGTGTAACGTTGTGCACCAGAATAAGCCGAACGCGTAATTACAAAAGGACGTTTCGGGTAGGCAAAACGTTTTACTCCTTCGTAGGTTGCACGAGCCATTTGTGTTCCATAAATATTATGTGCTTTTCTGTGGCTGCAATTATTTCCATCGTAATTATGACGAACATCCAATGGGAATGTTTTTGTTGGAACTTCCATTACAGCTGGTTCGTTCATATCATTCCAAACACCTTTTACTCCTATTTCGGCAATCAATTCTTTAAATAATCCTGCCCACCATTCTCTAACTTCTGGATTGGTATAATCTGGAAAATTACATTCTCCAGGCCAAACTTTTCCTTTCATATAAGGTCCATCTGCTCTTTTACAGAAATAATCTTTTTCTAGAGCTTCATGATAGACTGAATAATCTTTATCGATTTTAATTCCAGGATCAATGATAACAACGGTTTTGAATCCATCTTTTGCTAAATCAGCAACCATTTGTTTTGGATTTGGGAAATAATCTTTATTCCAAGTAAAACAACGGAATCCATCCATATAATCAATATCTAAATAAATAGCATCACATGGTATTTGAAGCTCTCTAAATTTTCCTGTAATTTCTTTAACTTTTGGTTCTGGAAAATAACTCCATTTACATTGATGATACCCCAATGTCCATAACGGCGGTAGTTCTGGTTTTCCTGTTAAATGTGTGTAGGTTGTAACAACATCGCTCATTTTTGGACCATAAATGAAATAATAATTCATTTCACCGCCATCAGCCCAAAAGCTCGTTACACCTTTTCTTTCATGACTAAAATCAAAGAACGAACGAAAAGTGTTATCAAAGAAAATTCCATAAGCTTTGTTGTGATGAAGACCAATGTAAAAAGGAACTACTTTATATAAAGGTTCTTGGTCTTTTTGAAAAGCATATTGGTCTGTTGCCCAATTTTCTAATCGTCTTCCTTTTAAATTAAGGTTCGTTGCTTTGTCCCCGAGACCATAAAATGATTCACCATCATGAGATGCTTTACTCATTTTTACAATGTTCCCACCAAATTCATAACATTCTTCCCAATGAAAACCTATTTCGTCTTCAAGAATTGTAGTTCCATCTAATTCATAAATTCCAACACGGCAATCGTGTTTTTGAACAACAACATAAACTTTAGAAGTTTTAATTCGATAATGGTCACTTTCTTCAGTTACTTCGAGAACATTATAACCATGCGATTGCGTTTTATCAATAGCATAAGAAAAATCATTGCTGAAATATCCTTTGGCAGTAAAACGAAAACGAATCATACTGTCGCGTAAAACAGTTACTCGGAGAATCACATTATTATCAGTATGAAAATCTATAGAATCTACTTCGTGTTTGTAAGATATAATTTGTGACGGAAATAAATCACCTTTGTACTCAAGCTCGGTATTAATAATCATAGGATTAATTTTAAGACAAGTTGCGAAAATACGAATGTAGTATCGAATTTTCAAAAGTAATTAAAGTAGTTTTTAACGATAACGATTGCGACTACTGATAAATATAAAATAGATGCAAAAAAGACGCAAGGAATTTTGATTTTCTTCGCGTCCTATGTTAAATTAGGAAATTTTAAAAACTGAAATTCCTAATGGAGCGAGAATAATTTCTACTGAAAATTCTCTTCCATTCCATGGTGTTGTTTCAATTTTTATTGGTTTAGAATTGTTTACACCACTACCGTAATATTCCTCTTTATCAGAATTGAAAACTTCGGTTAACTTTCCTTTAGTTGGAAGACCAATTCTGTAATTTTCATGAACAACTGGTGTCATATTACAAACCACAATTAGGTTCTCATTTTCTTTATTTCCTTTGCGGATATAAGCTAAAACCGAATTCTCATTATCTGAATAATTGATCCATTCAAAACCTTCTGCTGAGAATTGTTTTTCGTATAAAGCTGGATGATTTTTGTACAAAGTATTTAAATCGGTAATGCAGTTTTTGATTCCATCGTGGAAACCATATTGCAACAAATGCCAATCTAGACTGCTTTCAAAATTCCATTCAGATGTTTGCCCGAATTCGCTACCCATAAACAATAATTTTGTCCCTGGATGTGTGAACATATACCCATAAAGTAAACGAAGATTTGCAAATCGTTGCCATTCGTCACCTGGCATTCTTCCTTGAATGGAATGTTTTCCGTAGACTACTTCATCGTGAGAAAGTGGTAACATAAAATTCTCCGTAAATGCATAAGTCATAGAAAAAGTTATGTCATTTTGATGGTGTTTTCGATATACACTTTCTTTAGCAAAATATTGTAAAGTATCGTGCATCCAACCCATCATCCATTTCATTCCGAAGCCTAAACCACCAAGGAATGTTGGTCTAGAAACCATTGGAAAACTGGTGCTTTCTTCTGCAATAGTTTGAACATCTGGGAAATTGGTATAAACCGCTTCATTGAAATCTTTTAGAAAACTTATAGTATCTAAATTTTCTCTTCCTCCATAAATATTTGGTTCCCATTCGCCTTCTTTTCTTGAATAATCTAAATACAACATTGACGCAACTGCATCAACTCGAAGTCCGTCAACGTGGTAATTTTTAAGCCAAAAAATAGCGTTGCTTATTAAGAACGAACGCACTTCATTTCGTCCATAATTGAAAACCAAGCTTTTCCAATCGGGATGATAGCCTTTTCTTCTGTCTGGATGTTCGTATAAATTTGAGCCATCAAAAAATCCTAATCCATGAGCATCATCTGGAAAATGTGATGGTACCCAATCCAAGATTACTCCTATTCCTGCTTGGTGCAATTTATCTACCAAAAGCATAAAATCTTGTGGTTTACCAAAACGCGATGTTGGTGCAAAATAACCTACCAATTGATAACCCCAAGATGGATCGTAAGGATATTCCATAATTGGCATAAACTCAACGTGAGTAAAACCAGTTTCTTTTACATAAGAAACCAATTGGTCTACTAATTCAATATAAGTCAAAAACTTACCATCAGCATTCCTTTTCCACGAACCTAAATGCACTTCGTAAACCGAAAATGGTTTGTCCAATCCGTTTTTTTCTTTCCGGATTTCCATCCATTTAGAATCTTTCCATTTATAATCTAAATCCCAAATTACGGAAGCTGTGTGTGGTGGATGTTCACAATATAAAGCAAATGGATCTGATTTTTCAGTGATTAAACCGCCATTGTTGGACTGAATTTTATATTTATAGGTCGTTCCTTTATCTATTCCTGGAATGAAACCTTCCCAAATTCCGGATTCGTCCCAACGAACGTTTAGTTGATGCTCGCCTTGAACCCAAAAATTAAAATCACCCACAACAGAAACCGAACGTGCTGATGGTGCCCAAACGGCAAAATAAACGCCTTTAACTCCATCTACTTCAATAAGATGCGCGCCTAATTTTTCGTATAGTTGAAAATGTTTTCCTGCTTTGAATAAATCGATGTCGAAATCAGTAAATAAGGAATGTGGTTGTACTTGGTTCATTTTTATGTTTTTCAATTGATGTTTTTTTATTTTTTTTGAACACAGATTTTAGAAATTTTTGAAATTTAAAAAATTGGTGTTTATTTTATAACTATCGATTTAGTTTTATAAAAACTTTTTAATCGAATTTTTGAATTTAATTGCAAAATATGAATATTTACGTGAACTGTCACCCTGAGCGCAGTCGAAGGGCTCTATAGTTAATTTTATTTTATGGTTTATATTTATGATGTGTTGCATTTCTGCACTCTGCTAATGTTTCTATCATGTCAAAATCTCCTTTTATTAATGCTTCTTTCTTTTGTTTTGACCAACCTTTTAATTTCTTTTCAAAATAAATGGCTTGATTGGGTTCGGTGAAATCTTGAAACCATTCTGAAACCACTGGTCTTCTTTTGAATTTGTAGGCATTTGGTAATTTGCCGTCGTTATGTTCGTTTACTCTTCTTTCTAAATCATTTGTGATACCTACGTAAAGTGAATTATCACTGCATCTTAGTATGTAAACGTAATAAAACTTCATTTTTCTTTCTATTTAACTATAAGCCCTTCGACTACGCTCAGGGTGACAAATCCTGCAACTATCAACATTTATTTTAAAATTCAAATTTTGTTTTCTTTTTAACACTATTTTCTATTCAATACAAATACTAACTAGCCCCGATTGTAGTGAAAATCCTTTTTCTTTTTTCTTTAAAAAGGAAAAGATTGGAACGAAAAGCGGGAATTGCCATTATTGAAAATGCCCAAGCCAATCGCTTCTAATATCCCATAATAGTTTGAATTCCTCGTAACGGAATTACAGCCCATCTTGGACGAGAGTTTAATTCGTAACCCAACTCATAAACGGCTTTTTCTAGGATACAATATTTCAGTAAAAAGTTGATTTCTTGACTGTAACCTATGTTTAAGTTTCCTGATTGAGCTTTTTCGATGTAGGTTTCTAGGAAAGCTCCGACAAGGTATTTGAATAATAATTCGCCTGCTTTGAACAATTCTTCTTGCTCAAATGGATATTTATCGGCATTGTTAAAAATGGTTGCGTAAATAGCATAATGAAAAGAGCGGAACATTCCAGCAACGTCTTTTAATGGTGGTTGTTTTACTTTTCTATCACGAATAGTACTTTCTGGTTCGCCTTCAAAATCAAGTAGATAGAAATCATCACCATTTACTAAAACTTGACCAAGATGAAAATCTCCATGAATTCTGATGCGTTCCGATTTCATTTTTGTCCAATCAAAATCCACGAAATGTTTTCGAATTAGCTTTTTGTTTTCGAGGAATTGATGTGCCAAATCGAGTGCCATTCCGTCGAGTTTGTGCAAACTATTTTCTATGATATTCAATCTATTTTGGAATTGATATAAAAGTCTGTTTTTTAGCCAAACGGTGTAATCTCCGTTGTAAGTTGTTGGAGTAAATGCAGTTTCGTGAATATCACTTCCCAGTGCGATGTGCATTTCGGCAGTTCGCAATGCCAAAGTCTGAACTCTTAAAAACAAACTCAAACCAACCCAATCAATAATTTCTGGTGGAATTTCATTGATTTTTAATCGTTTGAACAAGTCAACATTTGGAAGCTTGTCGATTTTGATTTTTTTCCTGGAAAGATTATCAAAAACACCATCCATTTGTTCTAACATAAATTTCCAAGCATCGCCTTGATTTGGAACCAATTCTTGCATTAATCCTAAGGTAATATTTCCTTCGGTCATTGCAATATTTATACTTCCTGTATAAGCTGGAGTATTTTGATAGTGCATTCTTTCGGTAAGAAAACGGCTCAATTCATAGTCTGGATTGGTGCTCACATAAATCCTTCGGAAAATTTTAAGCACAAATGTATCATTATAAATTATTGAAGTGTTACTCTGCTCAACACCCATAAATTTAGAAGATTTATATTCTTTATCAACTAAATTTATTCCTTTATGAAATATTAAATTAAGTGATTTATTTTGAGTTTCATTCACAATATTTTCAAAAAGTAATCTCCTAAAATCATCTTGATGAAGCGCGTCAACAAGGAAACCATCAATATTACCAAACTTTGCTGGAGCTATGATGGTATTGGTATCTAACTCATCATTAGTCATGAAAGCTATTGGCATAAAATAGTGCTGAAAGAACGCTTCTTTGAAATTTACCTCCAATAAAACACCATAGTAAGTATTCTTTTTGGAAGTTATCTTAAAATGATCTACGACTTCAATATACTTTAATGTACTAGCCTTTCCACCGTACCATCTTTTATTTATGATATAGTTTTCAAGGATATCAGAAGAGAATACTTTAATAAACTCATCGTCATTGAAAGCATCTTTCCATTCGTTTTTGAACTTGAATGGCGTAGCAAAAGTATCTTGATTGTCGTTCTTCATGATAGTAAATTTGTTATTTATAATTACCTCTGAATTTTAAATAAATGAAAAGGTAAAACTGGATGCAACTCCACAAAATTCCATTCTTTATCCCAATTATAGCTGTTTCCTGTAATTAAATCTATTACTGTAATGGATTGACCTTCATGAATTCCTAAAGATTTTAATGGCAATTTAATCCAAGCTTGTTTAGCATAATAAGCATCTAAACTTGCAATCATTAAGGTTTCATTTTCTTTGTTGTCATCAAATTTGTAATAGGCAATTACTTGGTCGTTATCAGTATCACAGAATTCAATATTATTAGTTTGCTGCAATGAAGTTTGCTCTTTTCTAATTTGATTAATTTTAGAAATTAGCATAGTGATTTTATTTTCTTTTTGCCAATCCCAAAGACGAATTTGGTATTTTTCACTATCCATATATTCTTCTTTTCCCGGAATAGCGTCTGAAACCATATATTCAAATATTGGTCCGTAAATACCAACAGATGAAGACAATGTCGCTGCTAAAAAATATTTTTGTAAGTGCGTACTTTCATTCGCACCTTGCAATGGAAACGGATTGATATCTGGAGTATTTGGCCAAAAATTTGGACGGAAGAATTCTTTTTGACTTGTCTGGGTAAGCTCAGTTAAATACTCTTGTAACTCTGCTTTAGTATTTCGCCAAGTATAATAAGAATATGATTGTGTGAAACCTTGTTTAGCTAACTCGTGCATAATTTTAGGACGTGTGAAAGCTTCTGCTAAAAACAATACATCTGGATATTTCTTCTTTACTTCTGCAATAAGCCAACCCCAAAAATAAAATGGTTTAGTGTGTGGATTATCAACTCTGAAAACTCTAATTCCACATTCTTCAACCCAAAATAATGCACAATCTAAAAGTTCTTTCCAAAGGTTTTTCCAGTCGTCACTTTCAAAGTAAATTGGTAGAATATCTTGGTATTTTTTTGGTGGATTTTCGGCATATTGCACAGTTCCATCTGGACGCCATTTGAACCATTGTGGAAATTCTTTAACATAAGGATGATCTGGTGCAGCTTGAAGCGCAAAGTCCATTGCAACCTCAATATTTAATGATTTTGCTTTTTTGACTAATGATTTAAAATCATCAATAGTTCCTAATTCTGGATGAATCGATTTGTGACCACCATATTGAGAACCAATTCCCCAAGGCGAACCAACATCTCCAGATTGAGCGTCAGTTGCATTATTTTTTCCTTTACGATTTACTTCTCCAATTGGATGAACAGGTGGAAAATACAAAGTATCAAATCCCATTTTAGCAACTTTAGGCAAAATCTGCTCACAATCTTTAAAAGTTCCGTGTTTACCTTCTTCTTTTGAAGCAGAACGTGGAAAAAATTCATACCAAGTACTGAATAGTGCCTTTTGTCGATCAACATAAACTCTTAATTCTTGAGTTTGATTTGATAAAAATTTAGTTGGATTTTCTTTAAAGATTATTTTTAATTTATCAGAAACTGCTTCAATGATAGCTTTGTCATAATTAGCTTCATTTGAGAATAAATCAACGACTTCATTTAAATATTTTTTATCAGAAGCTGAAACTTTAGACAATAAAGGTTTTATGTACTCTACTCCTTCTAATAATTCTGATTTTACGTGTTGACTGTCATTGATTTTTTTACCAATTCCGTATTGCCAATTCAAGGCATAATCAATCCAAGCTTCTACAAAATAGGAATAATAACCTTGTTTTTCAACTGAAAAAGTAGTTTCGAAAGCATCGTTTGGCAAAGCATTCATTATGACTTCTGACCATTTTTTGTCCTTTTCATATTTATATTGAACAACCGCTTCCATTACATCATGTCCATCTGAAATAATATCAGCAGTCACGTTTACTTTTTGTCCAACAATTCTTTTTATAAAAAATGCCCCATTGTCTAATTGAGGCAATACATTTTCAATTATTACGCGTTTTTGATTTAACATTTTTCAGATTAATTTATTGATGTCTAAATTTAAGAAAAAAAGATAAAATAAAGTAACTTGCATTAAAATTTATTGAAATGTCAAAAAATAAAGAAATACAAGCCCAAACATTGAAAATTCCGAAGGTAATATTGATAACCGCTAAATTATTTGTGGCAATTTCACCAAAATTAGCAACAAAGTTTACTGCAAAATTATTCACCACGCCAATAAAACATAAAATTCCGAAACGCGAATTTCATATGGATAAAGAAAGTGTTCAAGAAAAAGTTTTCGTTCCTTCCATAAATAAAGAAATTGTAGTTTATCATTATGGAAAAAGTGAAAAGAAAATTTTATTAGTTCACGGTTGGTCTGGCAGAGGAACTCAATTAGTTAAGATTGCAGATGAGTTATTGAATTTGGGGTATTCAACAATTAGTTTTGATGCACCAGCTCATGGAAAATCCAAAGGGAATTCATCGATAATGATTGAATTTATTGAATCTATTTTAGAATTGGAAAAACAATTTGGACCATTTGAATTTGCGATTGGTCATTCACTTGGAGGAATGTCCATTTTAAATGCCATTAGAGAAAAACTGATGGTAAAAAAAATAGTTATTATTGGAAGCGGAGATATCATTCAAGACATAATTGATGATTTTATTAAGAAGTTGGAATTAAATCCAGAAATTGGAATTAAATTAAGAGAGCATTTTGAAAAAAAGTATGGAGTTGAAATGAATTATTATTCAGCTTCAAATGCAGCAAAAGAAGTTTTAATTCCTGTTTTAATAATTCATGATGAAAATGATGTTGATGTAAATGTTAAAGCAGCTTATAACATTAAAGAAAACTTAAATATTTCAGAATTGATGATTACCAAAAACTTAGGTCATCGAAAAATTTTAGGAAATACAGAAGTAATAAAACGAATTGTTGAATTTATAAAAAAATAAATATGGAATTATTTGAAAACACAAATAATTGGCCTGAAAAATTACAACCACTAATAGTTAAATACAAAGGTAAAAAGCATCCTTTAGATTATGATAATTTATATCAATTAATGATAGCCGTTATTTTATCTGCTCAAGATTCAGATGCAAATATCAATAAAGTTGCGCCTGCTTTTTTTGCAGAATTTCCAAATTTGGATGCTTTATCAACTGCAACAATTGAAGATTTATTACCTTATGTAAGCAAAGTTAGAAACTTCAACACCAAATCAAGTTGGTTAATTGAAATTGCTCAAACATTAAAGAGTGATAAAAATATTCCAACTAATCTTAACGATTTAACTGCCTTAAAAGGAATTGGAAGAAAATCCGCAAATGTGATTATGCGAGAAATGAAAGTTACAGCTGAAGGCATAATTGCAGATTTACATGTTATAAGAGTTGCACCAAGAATTGGTCTTTGTGAGGAAGCTAAAGATGGTAACAAAGTTGAAAAACAATTAATGCAATTACTACCAAAGGAAATTTGGGGAGAAATTGGAATGGCAATTTCATTTTTAGGAAGAGAAACTTGTCGCCCGACTAATCCTAAATGTTCAGAATGTCCTATTCAAAATAATTGTCAATATTCTTTAAAAACAATTTAATGATTTAAATATTGAGAACAATTCCACTATATTCTTTAGTTATTATTCCAACTATAGAAAAACGAAATTTAATAAAATCATTTAAGAAATCCTTAAAAGAAACTATTGGTTGGTTTGGTAGTGCAAATTCTGATGCGCATATTACAATAATAAATCTTGAAAACGAATTAACATTAGGACTTTACATAAACCAAATAAAAGATTTTTGTAAAACTATCATTCCTCAAAAAGTTAGATTTGATTCTTTAGATTCTTTTAGTCACCATACCTTTTTTATTTCACCTGATGAAAAATCGCAACTATATCTTAACAATATTATTATTGATATGCATAAATCAATAGGTTTTGATATTAAAATTACTCATGCTCACATAACTATAGCTAGAGGATTAAATTCTGAAAAAAAGAAATAATCCCACGAACAATTTAATACTACAGAAATTAATTTTGAATTCATCTGTGATTCTTTACACATTAGAAAATTCAAGCAGAAAACAAAACAATATTCAGATATTATAGAAACAATCAATTTTAATAAATATTAGTGTGTATTTTACTAAACTTTTTATAAAACAAAAAACCCTATCCATACAGAATAGGGTTTTTAAAAAAGAAGGCGGCGACATACTCTCCCACAGTTATGCAGTACCATCTGCGCAATCGGGCTTAACTTCTCT
>JBIKJF010000018.1:0-51154 GCA_044361155.1 Flavobacterium sp. | reverse complement strand
TGAAAGGTCTTGCAGATCATGTGATTGAAATTCCAGAAACATCAGATGCACTTTCGCCGCTACTAACAACAATTCCGTTGCAATTATTATCCTATCACATTGCAGTGTTACGAGGATGTAATGTAGACCAGCCTAGAAATTTGGCTAAATCAGTAACAGTTGAATAAATTTTTTTAAACAGATTAAAGAAGCGAGAATTTCATCTCGCTTTTTTTTATTTAGTAATTTTACGATTAATTTAAAAACTTTAACATTATTTTCTTGTAGCGGCTTTTTTAAGTAGCTTTTCACTAAAAACGTTAAGAAAATGATAATGTTTTTTAATTGCGAATAAATTGAAACAAAGGTCAAAAAACAACAATTATTAAAATATTTTCTACTTTTTTTAATAATTTAAAAAATATTTGTACTTTGGCTACTTAAACCAACAAAATTCTAACCTAATGAAGATTTATTATTTTATTTTGACATTGTTTTTTTGTGGCATATCATTTGCGCAAACTTCAATTTCAGGTTCGGTAAAAGACAGTAAAAACGAACCAATTCCTGGAGCCAACGTGAAAGTTGTTGGTTCTTCAGAAGGAACTTTTACAGATGGCGACGGAAAGTTCAGTCTAAAAACAACAAAAAAGCCACCCTTTATAATCGAAGTGTCAAGTGTTGGTTATGGGAATCAGTCGCTGCAAGTATCATCAGCTAGTCAAAACCTCGAAATTGTATTGAAAGATGAAGATACTAAATTAGATGAAATTGTAATATCTGCTTCTAGAACTCCCGAGAGGATTCTTGAATCTCCTGTAACTATCGAGAGAATGGGACTTCAAGATATTAAAAGAACTACTGCTGTAAACTACTACGATGGTTTAGAAAATATGAAAGAAGTTCATTTTAATACAAGTAGTTTGTCATTTAAATCAATTAACACCCGTGGTTTTGCTACAATTGCGAATACTAGGTTTATGCAACTTGTTGATGGTATGGATAACTCTTCACCAGCATTAAATTTTCCATTAGGAAACTTAATTGGAATATCAGAGCTTGATATACAAAATGTAGAATTATTACCAGGTGCTTCATCAGCATTATATGGTGCAAATGCATTTAACGGAATTTTGTTTATGAACAGTAAAAGTCCTTTCACAAGTCAAGGAATAAGTACCTATCTAAAATACGGACAAACTTCTCAAGATATTGCAGGTACAAATGATTATTGGGATTTTGGTATAAGAGCTGCACATGCTTTTACAAAACATATAGCTGGTAAAGCAAATTTCACTTTTATGAAGGCTAAAGAGTGGATGGCGGGTGATACAACCGACGTAAATGGTGGTTTAATAGGTCACGAATTAAACAGAAACTACAACGGTATGAATATCTATGGTGATGAAGCTACAAACTTTATAAATAATGTAGGTCAAATTAGTAGAACAGGATATAGAGAGCAAGATTTAACAGATAATGATATCAGAAACTTAAAAGCAGATTTTGCTTTACATTTCAAACCTTGGGCTGACGATAGAGAAATTATACTTCAGCATAAAGTGGGCATGGGTAATACCATCTATCAAGGAGCAAGTAGGTATATGTTAAAAAACTTTGTAATGCAACAAACAAGAGCAGAATTTAAAGGAAAGAATTTCTTTGTAAGAGCATATATGTCTACTGAAGATGCTGGAGATTCTTATGATATGCAATTTGCTGCGCTTAACATTAATAGAGCTGCCAAATCTGATGTGGGTTGGTTTACAGATTATGCAACCATGTTTTTGCAATCTCAAATAGCATTAGGAGCAACTGCTACACAAGCAGATTTATTAGCAAGAAACTGGGCTACAAATAATATCAATCCAACTCCACTACCTTTGGTTGCAAATGGTTTAGCGCAATTTCAGCCAGGAACTGTAGAATATCAAAATGCTTTTAATCAAGTTACAAATGATCCAGATTTAAAAACGGGTGCTAAATTCTTAGATAATTCTAAAATTTATCATACAGACGCTAATTACAATTTTAAAGACATAGTGAAATTTGCAGAGATTCAAGTAGGAGGATCTTTTAGAAGATATGTGATGGATTCTCAAGGCACTATTTTTACAGATTTTGACGGTCCACTTGATTATACTGAATATGGTGCTTATACACAATTGCAGAAAAAATTTATGGACGATCGTCTTAAATTTACAGGGTCAGTTCGTTATGATAAATCTCAAAATTTTGAAGGTCAGTTTTCACCAAGAGTTGCTTTTGTATATTCTGCTGGTGAAAGAAAAAATCACAATTTTAGAGTTTCTTATCAAACAGGATTTCGTAACCCAACTACTCAAGACCAGTACATTGGTTTAAATATAGGTTCGTTCGCTTTAATTGGTTCGGCACCAGACAACTTAACACGTTATTCAGAAACGCAAAATGTTAGTTTAGCAGGTGCTGCTATACCAGGAGTACCAGCACAAGTAACTTTAACAGGCGTAAATGCTTATAATAATTCGTTCACAACGCAGTCTGTAGCGGCATTTGATGCAGCGATTGCTTCTGGCGCAAGTTTATCAACCGCATCAGGATTACTAAAAAAATCTAATTTAGATTTAGTTAAACCAGAGCAAGTACAAGCTTTTGAAGTAGGTTATAAAGCAGTTGTTTTGAAAAATCTTGCCGTAGATTTAAATGCTTATTACAATATCTACAATGATTTCATGACGCAAGCACGTGTTGTTACTCCTTACTATGGTGATGCAACTACAGATTTGGCTTTGGCTGGTCAAGCGTTACAAAATAGAGATAGACGTTTATTTCAAGTTTATTCTAATTCCAATACAGAGGTTACTTCTTTTGGTTTTGGTGTAGGATTATCTAAAAAAGTTTATAAAGATTTCGAACTTGGAGCAAATTACAACTTTGCAGAATTCCAGTATGACAAGGAAGAAGATCCAGAATTTGTTTCATTCTTTAACACGCCTAAACATAGAGTTAAAGCTTCTTTTGGAAATGCAAAACTTTTCAAAAACTTCGGATTTAATATCAATGCTCGTTGGAGTGATGAATACCTTTGGGAGTCTTCTTTTGCAGATGGCGTAATTCCATCAATTACTGTTTTTGATGCGCAAATTAGCTATGGTATTCCGTCGTTGAAATCTGTAATCAAAGCAAGTGCTTCTAATATAGGTGGCGAAGATTATCTTCAGGTACTTGGAGCAGGTAGAATTGGTCAACAGTGGTTATTGTCTTGGACTATTAATCCATAATACTAAGTAAAAAACAAAAAATATTATATCATGATAAAAAATATAAAATGGCTATTATTGGTGTCTTTAACCTTTGTAGCATGCAATGATAATGAAGAGGTAGCAGATCCAGTTGAGGTACCAGTTGTTGCTGGTTCGGCCAATTTTTCTAGATACGTAGCTTTAGGGAATTCATTAACAGCAGGATTTTCCGATGGAGCTTTATTTAAAGCAGGTCAGATGAATGCTTACCCAAAATTAATGTCAGATCAGTTTGCTTTAGTTGGTGGAGGTGCATTTAATGTTCCATTGATGAATGATAATATCGGCGGAATTATGCTCGGACCAAATCAATTGCCTGGTTTTGGACCTCGTTTAGTTTTTAACGGAAGTGCGCCAGTTCCACTTCCATTTACACCAACAACCCAATTATTACCTGCACTTACAGGACAATTTCAAAACATGGGAGTTCCAGGAGCTAAATCATTTCATTTGTTAGCACCAGGATACGGTAATCCAGCAGGTTTAAGTGCAAACCCTGCAACTGCAAATCCATATTTCGTTCGTTTTGCATCAAATGCTAGTGCATCAGTAATTCAAGATGCAATGGCTCAGAATCCAACGTTTTTCTCCTTGTGGATTGGAAACAATGATGTACTAGGTTATGCAACATCTGGAGGTAATGGAACGAATCCAATAACTCCAATAAACGGTGCGGCAGGAGTTGGATTTGATGGTACTTACAATGCTTTAGTTAGTACCTTAATATCGGGAGGCGCTAAAGGTATAGTAGCTAATATTCCTTATGTAACTACTATTCCTTTTTTCAAAGCAGTGCCACACAACCCTTTGTCATCTAGTGTTTTAGGTCAAGGTGATGTTCAAGCAGGTGAGGCAGCTATTACAGCATTAAATACTCAGTTGTACGGTCCCTTAAAACAAGCATTGTCGGCTTTTGGAGCAGGAGATCGATTAGAATTATTGTCAACAACTAAGGCAAACCCTTTGTTGATTAAAGACGAGACCCTAGTAAATTTATCTGCGCAATTAACAGCAGCATTTACTCCTTCATTAGGGCCAGCAAGTGCGGCATTTTACGGAAATGTATTTGGTCAAGCTAGACAAGCTACTGCCAATGATTTAGTTTTGCTTACTACAAGAGGTTTAATTGCAACGGCTCCTACTGCTGCAAATTCTGGTCTAGGTTTTGCTCCACCAGCGCCCCTAAATAGATTTGGAGTAACTTATCCATTACAAGATAGCCATATTCTTATAGCTTCCGAAGTTCAAGAAGTAAGAGTTGCTACCGACGCTTATAATGCAATCATTAAAGCTGCTGCTGATACGAATGATTTGGCATTTGTAGATGCTAGTGCAATACTTACACAGCTATCGACTTCTGGAATTCGTTTTGATAATTTTCATATGACTGCTGCATTTGTGCAAGGTGGTGCTTTTGGTTTAGACGGAATTCACTTAACAGCGAGAGCTAATGCTTATATCGCAAATAAATTTTTAGAGGCAATAAATGGTAAATATGGTTCTACATTTAGAATGTATAAGCCACAAGACTATCCATTGAGTTATCCAGCTAATTTACCAAATTAAATTAAGTATAGATAAAGTACAAAAACCATCAACCGAAGTTGATGGTTTTTTTTGTTTATGAAATTTAAATTTTTTGCTTGATGCGAAAAAATTTGTTTTTTGTAAAAATATAGTTTTGCACCCAATTCAAAAAAGCTTAATTGACCTATATAAATTTCTTTCAATATTTTTTCTATCACTTAAAAACATTATAAACAAATTTTACCAAAGCGCTTGACTAATTCATTTTTATGTATATTTACTTGCTTTTTTTGTAAACAGCTTTATTTATGCCTAAAAACATTATTGTTTGTGACGATCATGTCCTTTTCCTAAACGGTTTATCTGAAATTTTATATAAATTTGGGAGAGATTATAATGTGGTTACATTCAATGATTCCCTGTCCTGTAAATCCTATGTTCAACAAAATAAAGTAGATGTTTTTATTTGTGATTTAAACATAGATAATATTGACGGTTTTGTATTGATAGAAGAATTAAAAGACCAATTAATTGATGCTAAAATTATTATTCTTACTGCTTATTACGAAAATTTCTTAATTAGAAAAGCACATAAATTAGGAATTAATGCTTTTTTAAAAAAAGAAACTACTTCAGAAGAGCTTATTAACGTAATAGATCTTGATAAAAGCATTCCTTTTTATACAAATGAAAATAATGCTAAATATTTAAATGAATTTGGTACTATAGATGCAGTACTTGCAAATAAATTTAGACTATCAAAACAAGAAAAGGAAATTATTAAATTTATTGTTGAAGGGAAAACTAGTAAAGAAATTGCTAAACTTTTGTTTATCACAAAAAATACGGTAGATACGCATCGCAAAAACATTAATAGGAAGTTAGAAATAAATAGTAATAGTACACTCATAAAATTTGCTAATGAAAATAATTTATTTTCTTAGTTTTTTATGGTTTGCTAGCCTAGCTTATGCTAAAAAGGATAATAATTCTATCCTTGTTCAATCTAAATTTGCTATTGATAAAAGTTCCTCTTGGAAGAAAAAGGATTTAATTACTAAAAAATTTGTTTCTTTTGAAATAAATAGAAATCTGAATATTGGTTACAACAAAAATGCTACTGTTTGGTGTTTGTTTACCTTTAAAAATAAAACGGCAACCTATCAAAACACCACTTGGTTAGTTTTTGATAATAATCATATTGATAGTTTAGTCTTTTACGATAAAAATCGCATTCAAATTTTAGGTGACAGAACTACTTTTACATCAAGATTTATGGAAGGTCAATGCTTTAAAATAACTCTAAAGCCATATGAAAGTAAGCAAATAATTGTAAAACTCAAAAAAGGCATTTCATTTTTTGATTTTTCCTACTATCTAGAGAAAGAATCCACTTTAGAGTTTAATTCGATACAAAAAATTACTTTTATTTCTATTTTTTTTGGTGCAATTCTTATTTTGGTATCATTTAATTCGGTACTTTATTTTATTACAAAAAATAAGTTATATCTGCTTTATATTCTCTATTCTGTTTTATCCACTTTGTATATTTCTATTAGCACCTCATATCTCAAAAATTATGTTTTTACTAATTTTCTATACTTTAGTGAATTACGAATTTATTTAACCTGTTTGTGGTTTTTCAGCCTAAGTCTTTTTATTACTTATTTTCTAGACTTAAAAAACAATCAACCTAATAAGAATAGAATCATTTTTGGCTGTAATATCCTTATTTTTACGGCTATAATAGCGACTCTTTTTTTATTATATTTTGATTTGGTTCAATATATAAGATACTTTTTTATTATCACATATATATCTTTTATTATCATCTTCCTTCTCTTAGCAACTTCTGCAATTTACCATATTAGAATTCACAAAAAAAATGGAGTGTACATTTTAATCGCTTTTTTACCTCAGTTTGTTTGGGGAACTTATTTTATAATGATTTCTTTTGGTTTATTTTTAAATACTTTTCATTATGACTGGGCAGTATTTATCAGTTTATACGAGGTATTCCTTTTTGGTTATGTATTAACCAAAAATTATATCGAAACGTTTCAAAAAAATAATGCTTTAAATCTTGAAATTTTAACCGAAAAAGAAAATTCAATTAAGGTTATAACTCAAGTTCAAATTAGAGAACGTCGAAATGTTGCAAACATAATTCATGATAATTTTGGAAGTAAAATAGCACATGTTTTACAACTTTTTAAATTAAACAACACTGCTCTTGCTCATATTAATATTCAAGAACTTGCTGCAGATATTAGAGAAATATCACATCAAATTTTACCCAAATCCCTTGATGATGGTGCATTATTAGACAGTTTAAAAAGTCAAATATTTATTACTAACAAAGGATTGCCTCATTTAAAAATTGAACTTTTTGCTTATGATTTTCCTGAGAACATAAACGAAATCTGGGTTTATGATATGTACCTTATTGCTTTAGAACTCATCAACAATGCTGTAAAACATGGTAAATCACATCGTATCACTATTGAATTTTATAGTTACAGTGACAATTACCAATTTCAGTTTACCGACGATGGTATTGGATTTAATAGTAGTAAAACACAAAAAGGATTTGGTCTTGAAAATATCGAAAAAAGAATCCTGAACTACAAAGGAATTTTCGAAATCAATAGTGTGCTAAATCAAGGAACAATTATTCAAATTAGTATTCCTAAAAAATAATTACCAATCCAAATTAAAAAAGCTTCCTAAGCTTATCTAATAAGTTATAATAAAAAGTTAACCATGAAAATTTTTCTAAAAACGCTCCCTTTTTTTTGTAAAATTAGCTATCAATAATCCTTGTTACTGCCAAGTTCTAAAGCTGTAAATATGTATTGCTTTATTAAGAACATTACTCCAAATTTGCTAATTAAACAGCAAACGAATGATAAATTCAAAATATACAAATAGATTTCTAGTTAATTTTCTATTTATTAGTTGTTTGGTATTCAGTAATACCGCCTTATCACAAACGTTTTTTTTTAATTAAAAAATCAATTTTTCAGAAAGCCAATTAAAAAAATTCTACTCTTCTTTTAGCATAGACAGCTCCCAAGTCTATCTTAATGCCAATGATTATTATGTCCATGCTTACGACAAACAAACAGGGGTTTTAATGTTGTCCTACTACCTTGCTCATAAAACGAACACAGCCCCAATAGCTCATTAAAACAATCTAATAGTAAGTATTCTAGTGAATATGGTGACAAATGCGTACAACTTAATTCCAAAACCGGAGATACCATTCAAACCCTAGTCCTTCAATCTATAAACTCCAAACCCATTTTCAATGAAAACGTCATGTATTCGCCCTAAAAATAGCTGTATTTATTTTGAATTGTTCTATATAAAGTTCCCGTAAAACGACGGTTTACATAACTATTAGTTTGGGATCTCAATGTGAAATTACAGAATATTTTACTTCTTATTTTATGATAAAAAGAAGTCTAAATTTATTAAAACCATCAACTTCGGTTGGTGGTTTGTTTTATTTATAGTATATAGATTTCTCGGTGTGTAGTTAGAAATGTTGAAAAAAAATCAAAAAAATCATAAAAAAATATCTTTTTCCTATTGATTTTCTATTTAGAAAAATTATCTTTGCACTCTGAAAAATGACTTCATTTTTTCATTTCTAAAACGCTATTAAATAAATACATAAGCAATGTCAAAAGCAATAGGAAAAGTTTCTCAAATCATTGGACCAGTAGTTGATGTAGTTTTCAACACAAATGATGCTGAATTACCAAAAATTTACGATTCACTAGAAATAACCAAAAAAGACGGTTCTTTATTAGTGCTAGAAGTACAATCTCATATCGGAGAAGATACAGTGCGTACTATCTCTATGGATTCTACTGATGGATTAAGTAGAGGTACAGATGTTGTATCTACTGGAAACCCAATTCAAATGCCAATTGGCGCAGATGTTTACGGACGTTTGTTCAATGTAATTGGTGATGCGATTGATGGTTTAGGAAATTTACCAAAAACAGGAGAAAACGGAATGTCAATTCACCGTCAAGCACCAAGATTTGAAGATTTATCTACATCTTCTGAAGTTTTATTTACAGGTATCAAAGTAATCGACCTTATCGAGCCTTACGCTAAAGGAGGTAAAATTGGATTGTTTGGTGGTGCTGGAGTTGGTAAAACAGTTTTGATTCAAGAGTTGATTAATAATATTGCAAAAGGTCACGGTGGACTTTCTGTATTCGCGGGAGTTGGTGAAAGAACTCGTGAAGGAAACGACTTACTTCGTGAGATGTTAGAGTCTGGAATTATTAAATACGGTGAAGAATTCATGCACTCTATGGAAAATGGAGGTTGGGATTTAACTAAAGTTGATAAACTAGGAATGAGAGATTCGAAAGCTACTTTCGTTTTCGGACAAATGAATGAGCCACCTGGAGCTAGAGCCCGTGTTGCTTTATCAGGATTATCTATTGCGGAATATTTCCGTGATGGAGCAGGTTCAGACCAAGGTAAAGACGTACTTTTCTTTGTTGATAATATCTTCCGTTTTACTCAAGCAGGTTCAGAGGTTTCGGCTCTTTTAGGTCGTATGCCATCTGCAGTAGGTTACCAACCAACATTAGCAACAGAAATGGGTGCGATGCAAGAAAGAATTACATCTACCAAAAAAGGATCTATTACATCAGTACAAGCGGTTTACGTTCCTGCGGATGACTTAACTGACCCTGCACCAGCAACTACTTTTGCCCACTTAGATGCAACAACTGTATTGTCTCGTAAAATTGCTGAGCTTGGTATTTATCCAGCGGTAGATCCACTAGATTCAACTTCTCGTATTTTAACGCCACTAATTTTAGGTGATGATCACTATAACTGTGCTCAAAGAGTAAAAGAAATCCTTCAAAAATACAAACAACTTCAAGATATTATTGCAATTCTAGGTATGGAAGAATTGTCTGAAGAAGATAAATTATCTGTATCTAGAGCTCGTAGAGTACAACGTTTCTTGTCTCAACCTTTCCACGTAGCGGAGCAATTTACTGGTATTCCTGGAGTTTTGGTTGATATTAAAGATACTATCAAAGGATTCAACATGATCATTGATGGTGAATTAGACCACTTGCCAGAAGCAGCTTTCAACCTTAAAGGAACAATCGAAGACGCTATCGAAGCAGGACAAAAAATGTTAGCAGAAGCATAATCAGTTGGCAGTTGGCAATATTCAGTGCTAATTACTAATTACTAATCACTAAAAAAAATGATTTTAGAAATAGTATCACCGGAAGCTACATTATTTAAAGGAGAAGTTACTTCGGTTTCTTTGCCAGGTGTAGATGGTTCATTTCAAATATTGAACAATCACGCTCCAATAGTTTCTATTTTAAAACAAGGAACAGTAAAAGTTACTGCAACGAGCTTTAAATTTGAAAAAGAAGTAGAAGATAAATTTACAAAAGTAAACGATCAAAACTATACTCTTGAAATTTCTTCAGGAACTATTGAAATGAAAGATAATAAAGTAATTGTTTTAGCAGATTAGCTCTTTGTAAAGATTATTTGATTGTTTGAAGATATTATGCTCCAAAAACATTATTTCTGGAGCATTTTTTTTTACAGTTTGTTCTTTATTTTACAGAGCATGCCTTAGTACTTTTTCATACTAAATAAAACAAAAGTCGTTTTTCTATATTTAAGTTTATTAAAAAATTACAAGTTAAGTTTTTGTAAAATTTTTGCTACTTTACATAAAATAAAAGATAAAAAATTTTGTTAAAGAGATTTTTTTTTTACTTTTACGCCCTATGAGAATTGTCCCTAATAAAATAGTTTGTTTTTTGCTAGCCTTAATGTGTTGGGATTTTGCTTTTGCGGCACCAAATCCGCCCACTCCACAACAAGTACCGCCGCCTCCAGGTCTTTCTTTAGATAATGGTTTAATGGTGCTTTTTGTACTTTCGATATTGCTAGGTTTACATAAAATATATTCAATAAAAAAAGCTTCAAGATAATTGAAGCTTTTTTCTTTAGTTTTGTTGGTTTTATTTAAGAGCGGTTAATCTAGCTACATATTTTCCAATTACATCAAATTCTAAGTTAATTTTTGTTCCTATTTTAAAAGTTTTAAAATTGGTGTGTTCATAAGTATAAGGTATTATGGCAACACTAAACAGGTTAGTTTTAGAATCTATCACGGTAAGACTTACACCATTTACTGTTATAGATCCTTTTTCGATAGTAATATTGCGTAAAGAAGCGTTGTACTCGAATGTATATTTCCAGCTACCATCGGTCTCTTTTACAGATTTGCAATAACCAATTTGGTCTACATGACCTTGTACAATATGTCCGTCAAGACGATCACCAAGCTTCATTGCGCGTTCAAGGTTTACTATGTCGTTTGCTTTCCAATCGCCAATGTTTGTTTTGTCTATAGTCTCTTTTATAGCGGTTACCGTATAACTATCATTTTCAATGCCAATAACGGTTAGGCAAACACCATTATGAGCTACACTTTGATCAATTTTTAATTCATTGGTAATAGATGATGTAATGGTAATATGAAGGTTTTCTTCTTCTTTTGTAATGTCTTTTACAATTCCGAGGGATTCTATTATTCCTGTAAACATTTGTCGTTTTATTTTACTAAATTTGCACTTCAAAATTAGCACTAAATTTAGAAGTATTCACTATGAAAAATGCAGAAAATATTATCGTTGGAATTTCAGTAGGAGATTTAAACGGTATTGGAAGCGAAGTAATATTAAAAACATTTGAAGATGCTCGAATGTTAGAGATGTGTACGCCTGTAATTTTTGCAAATGTGAAGATTTTATCTTTCATAAAAAAGAATTTAAATTCTGATGTTGCACTTCATGGAATTGATAAACTTGAACATTTAGTTAAAGGTAAAATTAATGTATTAAATGTTTGGAGAGAGGGAGTCGATATTAATTTCGGACAGAATGATGAGAATGTTGGTAAATATGCTATTAAGTCATTCGTATCTGCCACAACTTCATTAAAAGAGGGTTTAATAGATGTTTTGGTCACAGCACCGATTAATAAATACAATATTCAATCTCAAGAATATAAATTTCCGGGACATACCGATTATTTAGATAAAGAATTAGATGGAAATGCGTTGATGTTTATGGTTCAAGACAACTTTAGAGTTGGATTGATTACTGACCATGTCCCTGTAAATGAGGTTGCCAAAAATCTTACAGAAAAATTGATTCATCAAAAAATAGAGACCATAAATCACACATTAAAACAGGATTTTAGTATTACAAAACCTAAAATTGCAGTTCTAGCATTAAATCCGCATGCCGGAGATAATGGAGTTATTGGCAGAGAGGATGACGAAATTTTAAAGCCAGCGATAAAGAAATTATTTGATAAAGGAATACTAGCTTTTGGTCCTTATTCGGCAGATGGTTTTTTTGGAAGTGGACAATACGAAAAGTTTGATGCCGTAATTGCAACCTATCATGATCAAGGATTAATTCCGTTCAAAACGTTGTCTTTTGGTAATGGTGTTAACTATACCGCAGGTTTAAATAAGATTAGAACTTCGCCAGATCATGGGACAGCATATGAAATTGCGGGAAAAGGATTAGCAGATGCAACTTCTTTTAAAGAAGCAGTTTACCTTGCAATTGATATCTATCACTCAAGAAATGAGTACGTAGAGCTATCTAAAAATCCGCTTAAAATTAAAGAAAAACAATTAGAAACAAAAAAAGGTACTTAACGCTTTTAGTTTTATAATAAATTTATATCTTTGCACTCCCAAAGCCGAATTTTCGGATAGGACAAATTGATCTAATGATGAAAGTTACAAATGAATTTTTAATTCCATTTATTGGATTAAAGTTAGGAAAGCATCAATTTGAGTTTCAAATAAAAAAAAAGTTCTTTGATAGTTTTGATTATCACGAATATGAAGATTGTGATATCAAAGTTAATGTAGTTTTGGAAAAAAAAAGCACCATGTTAGAGCTTTCTTTCAAACATAATGGTACAATTTACGTACCATGTGATTTAACTAATGAAATGTTTGACCTTCCAATAAAAGGTAAAATTAAATTAGTAGTTAATTTTGGAGAAGAATTTAACAATGATAATGAAGAATTATTGATTTTACCGCATGGTGAGCATCAAATAGATATATCGCAGTATATTTATGAAATGATTGTGTTGTCAGTTCCGATTAAGAGAGTTCATCCTGGTGTAAAGGAGGGAACTTTGCAAACCGAAACGCTAGAAAAATTGACAAAACTATCAATCAAAGAACAGAAAATAGAAAGTAACAAAGAAGAAAATATTGACCCTCGTTGGGACAAATTAAAGCAACTATTAACGGATAAATAATATAGTAAAATGGCACATCCTAAAAGAAAAATCTCCAAAACAAGAAGAGATAAGAGAAGAACACATTACAAAGCAACTGCAGCTACAATTGCAACTTGTCCAGTTACTGGAGAAGCACATTTATATCACAGAGCTTACTGGCATGAAGGTAAAATGTATTACAGAGGACAAGTAGTTATTGATAAATCAGTAGATGCTGCTTAATATATTTTTAAATTTACATTTAAACTCTCACTTCTTGTGAGAGTTTTTTGTTTTTTATAAAATTTCATAAAAACTAATTTTTTTTTTGTAAATTCCACCTCTTTTAAAATTCCATTTTTTAGGAGGTTATAAATACATTATATGAGTAAAATTACAGCCGCAATTACCGCTGTTGGTGGTTATGTTCCCGATTATATCCTTTCTAACCAAATATTAGAAACTCTTGTAGAAACCAATGATGAATGGATTACAACAAGAACAGGTATTAAAGAGAGAAGGTTACTAAAAGAACACGGAAAAGGAACTTCTTATTTGGCTATTAAAGCTGCGCAAGATTTGTTTAAAAGAGGCAATATTAATCCTGCAGAGATAGATATGGTAATAATGGCGACAGCTACTCCAGATATGCCAGTTGCAACAACTGGCGTTTATGTTGCCACGCAAATTGGCGCTGTAAACGCCTTCGCGTACGATTTATCTGCTGCTTGTTCGAGTTTTCTTTATGGAATGTCTATTGCTGCTGCCCACATAGAATCGGGTAGATATAAAAAAATATTACTAATTGGTGCCGACAAAATGTCTTCCATTATAGATTATACCGATAGAGCAACTTGTATCATCTTTGGTGATGGAGCAGGAGCAGCTTTATTCGAGCCAAATAATGAAGGATTAGGACTGCAAGACGAGTTTTTGTGTTCTGATGGTATTGGTAGAGAATATCTTAAAATTGATGCCGGAGGTTCTATTTTGCCTGCGTCTAAACAAACTGTTGAGAATAGCCAACACTATGTTTTTCAAGATGGAAAAACTGTTTTTAAATATGCAGTTTCTGGTATGGCAGATGTTAGTGATAAAATCATGCAACGTAATAATTTGACTAAAGAAGATGTTAACTGGTTACTTGCGCATCAAGCAAATAAAAGAATCATCGATGCAACGGCTTCAAGAATGAACCTTGATGAAGAAAAAGTATTAGTCAATATCCATAAATACGGAAATACAACATCAGCAACGCTACCTTTGTTGTTGAGTGATTTTGAACATAAATTTAAAAAAGGAGATAACCTTATTTTTGCCGCCTTTGGTGGCGGATTTACTTGGGGTTCTATTTATCTCAAGTGGGCATACAACAAACAATAAAAACTATAACTTAAACAAATCAATTATGGATTTAAAAGAAATTCAAAACCTAATCAAATTTGTATCTAATTCAGGTGTAGCAGAGGTAAAATTAGAGACGGGTGATATTAAAATTACCATCAGGACTACTCTAGAAGGTAATACGCCTGATATAACTTACTTACAACAATCACCAATGCAGCAAACAATGCAACAAGTGGCACCAGTTCAACCAGCAATTCCTGCTCCCGAAGCACCAGTAGCAGCTCCAATTGTAGATGAAAATGCGAAGTATGTAACTATAAAATCACCAATGATTGGAACTTTTTACAGGAAACCTGCGCCCGATAAACCTTCTTTTGTTGAGGTTGGAACTTCAATTGGTAAAGGAGATGTTCTTTGTGTTGTAGAAGCAATGAAATTATTCAACGAAATTGAAGCAGAAATTTCTGGTAAAATTGTAAAAATTCTTGTTGACGATATGTCTCCAGTAGAGTTTGATCAACCATTATTCTTAGTAGATCCGTCTTAATAAAGTTAGAAGTTAGAAGTTGGATGTTAGAAATATTTTTTAACAACCATTTTTTAATTGATTCATTATCTAATTGTCTAATTATCTAATTAAAATAAGATGTTTAAAAAAATATTAATTGCCAATAGAGGTGAAATTGCACTGCGTGTAATTAGAACCTGTAAAGAGATGGGCATAAAAACAGTAGCAGTTTACTCAACTGCTGATGCAGAAAGTTTACACGTAAAATTTGCAGACGAAGCAGTTTGTATCGGTCCACCACCAAGTAACTTGTCTTACTTAAAAATGTCAAATGTAATTGCTGCTGCCGAAATTACAAACGCAGATGCTATCCATCCTGGATATGGTTTTTTATCTGAAAATGCTAAATTTTCGAAAATCTGTCAAGAACATGGTATCAAATTCATTGGTGCTTCGCCAGAAATGATTGATAAGATGGGAGATAAAGCTACTGCAAAATCTACTATGATAGAAGCAGGAGTTCCTTGTGTGCCAGGTTCTGAAGGAATTTTAGATTCTTTTGAAGATGCTCAAAAAGTAGCCAAAAAAATTGGTTACCCCGTGATGATGAAAGCAACAGCTGGTGGAGGAGGGAAAGGAATGCGTGCAATTTGGAAAGAAGAAGATTTATTAAAAGCATGGGAAAGTGCTCGTCAAGAAGCTGCAGCAGCATTCGGAAATGACGGTATGTATATGGAGAAACTTATTGAGGAACCACGTCATATCGAAATTCAAGTTGTTGGAGATTCTTATGGAAAAGCCTGTCACCTTTCAGAAAGAGATTGCTCTGTTCAAAGACGTCATCAAAAATTAACCGAAGAAACACCATCACCATTTATGACAGACGAATTACGTCTTAAAATGGGAGAAGCTGCTGTAAAAGCTGCCGAGTATATAAAGTACGAAGGTGCAGGAACAGTTGAATTTCTTGTAGATAAGCATAGAAATTTCTACTTTATGGAGATGAATACCCGTATCCAAGTAGAGCATCCAATTACTGAACAAGTTATTGATTATGATTTGATTCGCGAACAAATTCTTGTTGCTGCCGGTGTGCCAATCTCTGGTAAAAATTACTTACCACAATTACACTCAATAGAATGCCGAATTAATGCTGAAGATCCTTATAATGATTTTCGTCCTTCGCCAGGAAAAATCACTGTTCTTCATTCGCCAGGTGGACATGGAGTGCGTTTAGATACCCATGTTTATGCAGGTTATACAATTCCGCCAAATTATGACTCTATGATTGCAAAGTTAATTACAACAGCGCAAACACGTGAAGAAGCAATCAACAAAATGAAGCGCGCCTTAGATGAGTTTTATATTGAAGGAATTAAAACTACAATACCATTTCATAGACAGTTAATGGACGAACCAGATTATGTGGCCGGGAATTACACCACAGCATTTATGGATACATTCAGAATGAAAGATATTGATTAATATAAGTGAACATTGTTTACTTAAAAACCATTCGAAAATTCGGATGGTTTTTTTGTTTTAGAAAGATGTTATGTTTGTGCTAGGTTATTTTAAAAAATATTTAGTAATCTAAAAACATTATATTTGTATGGTTTTATTTATTTCAGTAAACCGTAATTATAAGATCACATGCGTCTATATTTTTCCATACTAATATTTTTACTAATGTTTAGTTTTACTTTTGCTCAAGATGATGCAAAAGAAATTTCTGAAGTAGATTCTTTATACAGGGAGGATCAAATCTATTTAAATATTACCTACAACATTTTACAAAATAGACCCGAGGGAATAAGACGTACGAAGTTTTCACCCGGTGTAGCTTTTGGTTTTTTGCGTGATATGCCAATAAATAAAGACAGAACATGGTCAATTGGGCTTGGTCTAGGATTTTCAACGTGTGTTTATGAAAATAATTTATATATTTACGATTTGAATACTGTAGGTACAGGAATTACTAGAAATTATGAACCAATATCCGCCGATACCTATTACGACAAAAATAATATTTCATTAAATTATATTGATATTCCTTTAGAAATTCGATGGAGAACTTCTACGCATGATAGTCATAAATTTTGGCGAGTTTATACAGGTTTTAAATTTAGTTACCTAGTTAGAGATCGTTATGTTTTTACCAATGACGTTGTTACCAATGTAATTAAAAATAATCCAGATATTAATAAATTTCAGTATGGTTGTTATGTAACTGCTGGCTGGAATAGTGTTAATATATATGCTTACTATAGTTTGAATCCTATTTTTAAATCGGGAACAATTGTAGGAAAAGCAAACGACATAAGTACTTTGAACTTGGGTTTTATGTTCTATATTTTATAGCCAAAATACCCATAGAATTAGTTGTGGTAGCATTCCGCTTATATATCCTAATAGAAGTTCTTCTATACTATGTGCTTTCATTTGTAATCTTGAAGAAGCTACAATTCCTGTAATAAAAAAAATCATTGCAATACTGTAGATTATATTTACTGAGTTGTTCAAACTTATTCCAATTACAAAATAAGTTAAAGCACTTAACGCTATCATGTGTATACTTGCTTTGATTTTAGCAAATAGCAAACTAAATGCAATTATCGTACTTGAAATACCTCCCAAAAAGAAGTAGAATAATTCGGGAAATTTATCAATTGTTACACTTTTTTGTATTAAAACGATGGTTAAAATAATTTGCATTAGTAATGGCATTTTTCTTTCAGAAACATGAGATAACATTATTGTATCTACTTTTCCAAATGTTTTTAATAAATAAAAAAAGGCCAATGGGAGAAAGAATGTGATGATTATTACTTGCAGTAAAACTAGAAGATAATAATCTTTAGCATAAATATTGTCATTATATAAAATATAAAATAAAGTTCCCAATATTGGAATGAAAATGGGATGAAAGAGATAGGAAAAAAAAGGAAGTATTTTTTTCAAAATAATTTATTTGATAAACAAATATATGATTTTTTATGCTTAAATCTTTTTTCTCATTCTAGCCACGGGAATATCCAATTGTTCACGATATTTTGCTATTGTTCTTCGTGCAATAGGATAACCTTTTTCCTTCAAGATTTCAGCCAATTGATCATCTGGAAGTGGTTTGCTTTTATCTTCATCCTCAATTGTGTTTTGAAGAATCTTCTTGATTTCTAAAGTTGAAACATCTTCACCTTGATCGTTTTTCATAGCTTCAGAAAAGAATTCTTTTATCAATTTAGTACCATAAGGAGTATCGACATATTTGCTATTAGCCACCCGAGAAACTGTAGAAATATCTAAACCTACCATGTCGGCAATGTCTTTCAAAATCATGGGTTTCATGGAAGTTTCTTCACCATCAAGAAAATAATCTTGTTGAAAATGCATAATAGCATTCATGGTTACAAATAATGTTTCCTGACGTTGTTTTATAGCATCTATAAACCATTTGGCAGAATCTAATTTTTGCTTAATAAATTGCACTGCATCTTTTTGAGAAGTCGATTTGTCTCTCGAATCTTTATATGTTTGCATCATTTCTTGATAATCTTTTGAAACATGCAACGACGGGGCGTTTCTTCCGTTCAAAGTTAATTCTAATTCTCCATCATTAATTCTTATCGCAAAATCAGGAACAATATTTTCAGTTACTTTATTGTTTCCAGTAAACGAACCTCCCGGTTTTGGGTTTAATTTTTCAATTTCGTGAATGGTTTTCTTTAAATGATCTTGCGAAATGCCATATTTTTGTAATAATTTGTCATAATGTTTTTTTGTAAACGCGTCAAATTGATTTTCTATAATATCGATAGCCAAATCGACATATTCTGTTGGAGTTTTGTGCTTTAATTGTAATAATAGACACTCTTGTAAGTCACGCGCCCCAACTCCAGCAGGTTCTAGTTCGTGAATTATTTGCAACATTTTTAATACCATTTTCTCATCAGTATAAATACCTTGAGTAAAAGCCATATCATCTACAATATCTTGAATATCGCGTCTTAAATAACCATCATCATCAATACTTCCTACTAAAAATTCTGCAATTTCTCTTTGCTCATCTGTTATTATAAAGGTATTTAATTGATTTATTAAATCTTGATGAAAGCTTACCGATGCGGCGAAAGGATTTTCTCTGTCATCTTCATCATCGCTATAATTGTTGGCTTGAAGTTTATAATCTGGAATTTCGTCGTTACTCAAATACTCGTCTATATTGATGTCGTCTGCCTCAATGTTGTCGCTACCTTCATAATCGTCATAATCGTCGTTGTTGTCAAGCTCATCTTTTTCATATACTTCTTCATCTTTTCCCGTTTCGAGAGCCGGATTCTCATTCATTTCCTCCAACAAGCGTTGTTCAAAAGCCAAAGTTGGTAGTTGAATTAACTTCATTAACTGAATTTGTTGAGGAGATAATTTCTGAGATAATTTGAATTGTAAGTTTTGCTTTAACATTTTTTATAGTTTAAAAGTTTATGGGTTTAAGAGTTTAAAAGCCTAGCAAACTAAACTTTTAAACTCTTAAACTTTTAACCTTTTTTTAAAATTCTGCGTTTTGCGGTGTTCTTGGAAAAGGAATTACATCTCTAATATTCGTCATTCCTGTTACAAACAATACCAATCGTTCAAATCCTAATCCGAAACCTGAATGAACTGCCGAACCAAATCTTCTTGTATCTAAATACCACCAAAGTTCTTCTTCGTCTATTCCTAAAGCTTTCATTTTTTCAACCAATACATCGTAGCGTTCTTCTCTTTGTGAACCACCTACGATTTCACCAATTCCAGGGAACAAGATATCCATCGCACGAACGGTTTTTCCATCTTCGTTCAAACGCATGTAAAATGCCTTGATATTGGCTGGATAATCAAACAAAATTACCGGACATTTAAAATGTTTTTCGACCAAATATCTTTCGTGTTCACTTTGTAAATCTACGCCCCACTCATTAATTACATAATTAAACTTTTTCTTTTTATTTGGAGTAGAATCTCTTAAAATATCGATGGCTTCAGTGTAAGAAACACGTTTGAAATTGTTTTCTAAAACAAAATTCAATTTTTCTAACAAAGCCATTTCGCTTCTATCAGCTTGTGGTTTTGATTTTTCTTCTTCCAATAAACGACCTTCTAAAAATCTTAAATCGTCCTGACATTTATCCATCGTATATTTTATTACGTATTGAATAAAATCTTCGGCCAAATCCATATTGTCATTCAAATCATTGAAAGCAACTTCGGGTTCAATCATCCAAAATTCTGCCAAATGACGAGAAGTGTTAGAGTTTTCAGCTCTAAAAGTTGGTCCAAAAGTATAAATTTGTCCCAATGCCATAGCAAAAGTTTCACCTTCTAATTGACCTGAAACCGTAAGATTAGTCTCTTTTCCAAAGAAATCTTCTTTATAATTTACTTTTCCATCTTCGGTTCTTGGTGTGTTGTCAAAAGGTAAAGCGGTAACTTTAAACATTTCTCCAGCACCTTCAGCATCAGAACCTGTAATGATCGGAGTGTTTACATACACAAATCCTTTTTCTTGAAAATAAGTATGAACTGCATGAGCCAAAACAGAACGAACTCTCATAATAGCTCCAAAAGCATTGGTTCTAACTCTTAAGTGTGCGTTTTCACGCAAAAATTCTAACGAATGTTTCTTAGGTTGCATCGGAAATTTCTCCGCATCTGAATCACCCAAAATTTCTAATTTAGAAACTTGAATTTCGTATTTCTGTCCTGCTCCTTTGCTTTCTACTAATTCACCAATTACTGAAACTGCAGCACCAGTTGTAATTCTTTTTAAAGTTTCTTCAGGTGTGTTTTCAAAATCGACAACACATTGAATATTATTAATTGTTGAACCATCGTTCAACGCTATAAATTGATTGTTTCTAAAAGTTCTAACCCAACCTTTTGCATTTACTTCATAATTAGCTTGTGAACTACTTAATAAGTCTTTAACTTTTGTATGTTTCATTTTAATATTATTTTATTTTTATAATATTCGATATCTAAAATTTAATATCTAATATTCTTTATAGTACAAATATAAATTAATTATTTTTCTTTTCTAATTCGTCCAATTCTTCGTCAGTGTGTTCTAAGATGTCTATAATCGGAGTTTTTAATTCTTGTTTGTTTGCTAATGTTTTATTCAAAGTTAATACTAATGATGGCAGTAAAACTAAATTAGACAACATTCCGAAAAATAGTGTTAAAGCTACTAATCCGCCAAGTGCAATAGTTCCGCCAAAACTTGATAGCATGAATACAGAAAATCCAAAGAATAGTACTATTGATGTATAAAACATACTTATTCCGGCATCGTCAAAGGTCGCAAAAACAGATTTTTTTATCTTCCAATCGTTTCTTGAAAGTTCCAATCGGTATTGCGCCAAGAATCGTAAAGTGTCGTCAACTGACATTCCAAAAGCAATTCCGAATACTAAAATGGTTGATGGTTTTAGTGGAATTCCTAAAAATCCCATCAAACCTGCGGTCATCAAAAGAGGTAATAAATTTGGAATAATAGAAACCAAAACCATTTTAAACGAACGGAACATTATTGCTACTAATCCTGCGGTTATTAAAAATGCAAACAATAATGATGATAACAAATTGTCTAATAAATATTTAGTTCCCTTTTGGAAAACTAATGCTTTTCCCGTGATGATCACTTCATATTTAGGTGACGGAAATATTTTATTGATTTTATTTCTAAGTTGTGACTCGATTGATTTCATTTTTTCACCGTTTTCATCTTTAATGAAAGTAGTGATTCTTGCTACACTTCCATCATCAGAAATGTAACTTTTTAATTGATTGTCTTTCGAATTTTTTAGAGAATTTTTGATATAAGGCAACAACGCAAATTCTTCATTTGCTGAAGGTAACGAATAGAAATCTGGACTACCGTTGTAGTAAGCTTGGTTGAAACTTTTGGCAACATTTACAATGGACAATGGTTTAGAAAGTTCAGGAATATCGGTTATGGTTTCTTCTAAGTCTTCCATTCTTCGCAAATTTGTTAATTTCATGGCGCCATTTTTCCTTTTGGTGTCAATCATTATTTCTAAAGGCATTACGCCATCAAATTCTTTTTCGAAGAAACGAATGTCGTCAAAAAAAGCTGTTTTTTTAGGCATGTCTTCAATGATACTTCCCGAAATTCGTATTTCATAAATTCCGATGATTCCAAAAACTAGAAGTATTACTGCAGTTACATAAACTCCAACACGATTGTATTTTACTGTTCGAACAATCCAATTCATGAAAGAAGTTAAATATTCTCGTTCTAAATGTCCAAGATGTCTTGGAATTGGTGAAGGAATGTAACTAAAGAAAATTGGAATTATAATCAAACAAAGCAAATAGATTGCAATGATATTGATAGAAGTTACTACACCAAATTCTGACAATAAAGTGTTATTTGTAGCAATAAAAGTAGCAAAACCAAACGCAGTAGTTAAGTTGGTCATCAACGTGGCTGTTCCAGTTTTTGTAATTACGCGTTGAAGCGCTTTGGCTTTATTAGCGTGTTTTTGATACTCTTGATGGTATTTATTAATGAAGAAAATACAATTCGGAATTCCAATTACAATTACTAATGTTGGAACTAAAGCAGTTAAAACAGTGATTTCATAACCCATTAGTGCAATGATCCCAAAGGACCACATTACACCAATAATTACTATTATTAATGAAATTAAAGTAGCTCTAAACGAACGGAAGAAAAAGAAGAAAATTAAGGAGGTAATAAGTAAAGCTGCTCCAATAAATATTCCTATTTCGTCCACTATGGTTTTGGCGTTTAATGTTCTAATATATGGCATTCCCGAAGTATGCAATTCAATGCCTGTCTCTTCTTTAAATTTATTTAATTTCGGAATCAGATTATTTAAAACATATTCTTTTCTAGTAATAGTATTTACAATTTTCTTGTCTAAATAAACTGCAGAACGAATAGCACCTGATTTTTTATTAAACAATAAACCTTCATAAAAAGGCATTTTGTTGAATAATTCTGACTTGATTTGTTTTAAATAATTTTCGTCAAGCGTTTTTGATTGATCAACTAAAGGTTTTAGTTCAAATGTTTGTGATGAATCGTTTTTGGTAAGTTTTTGAAGATTATTAATCGTTATTACTAATTCAATTTCTTTATCGGATTTGATTTGATCCATTAATTCACTCCATTTTTTATATATCTCAGGAGTAAATAATTTTTTGTCTTTTGTAGCAATAACTACAAGATTTCCTTCTTCGCCAAAGTTTTTTAGAAAGCTATTATAGTCTAGATTTACCTTGTCATCAGCAGGAATTAAATTGGCTTCTGTGTGCGTAAACTTTAAGTCTTTCCATTGAAAAGCCATTAATATTGTAATTAATACAACTAAGCATAAGAGTAAGATTCTATTTCTAAGGATAATCCGGGCAATTAATTCCCAAAAACCGATACCTAATAACTTTTTCATCTATAATTTAAAAACGAGTGCAAAGGTAGTGAAAAGCGCTCTAAATTAAAGAACTAAATGTTATCTTTTGTATATAATTTTGTTCGAAATAATACCATCTAATTTTTATAATAATTTTACATTTATTTACTAATTTTTTAGTTTAGTTTTGTCATATTTGTATTCTAAAAAGTATTTTTATATAATGAGGAAATTTAAGAATGGAATATTCTACATTGGTGTAACTGGCGGATTTATAGCGCTTATGTTTTGGATTATTACCAAAGGAAAATCGTTAGAAATTGGTCGTGAAATTATTGCTAAAACATCAAATGATACTTTTTTTGGTCAGTTTGTCAATTCTTTAGTTCATAATTTAAAACATCCTCTAGCAATATTGTTATTGCAAATTATTACTATTATAATTGTTGCTCGTTTCTTTGGATGGATTTTTAGAAAAATTGGACAACCGAGTGTTATTGGTGAAATTATTGCCGGAATTTTTCTCGGTCCATCAGTAATTGGAATGTACATGCCTGAATATTCTGCCATGCTTTTTCCTGTTGAATCTTTAGGAAATTTACAGTTTTTAAGCCAAATTGGATTAATCCTTTTCATGTTCGTAATAGGAATGGAACTCGATTTGAAAGTGTTGAAAAATAAAGCGAATGATGCAGTGGTTATTAGTCATGCAAGTATCGTTTTCCCTTTTGCTCTCGGGATTGGATTATCCTATTTTATTTACCACAAATTTGCACCTCAAGGCGTCGAATTCTTATCTTTTAGTTTGTTTATGGGAATTGCCATGAGCATTACCGCATTTCCTGTTCTTGCAAGAATTGTTCAGGAAAGAGGTATTCATAAAACAAAACTTGGTACAATAGTAATTACCTGCGCAGCTGCAGATGATATAACTGCTTGGTGTTTGCTTGCCGCTGTTATTGCAATTGTAAAAGCAGGAACTTTTATGAGTTCACTTTATATTATTCTTTTGGCTACTATGTATGTCTTAATGATGCTTTTTATAGTAAAACCATTCTTAAAAAAAATTGGAGATTTATATGCAAAAAGAGAAAATTTGAGTAAACCAGTTGTAGCAATTTTTCTGTTAACTTTAATCATATCTTCTTATTTAACCGAGGTTATTGGCATTCATGCACTTTTTGGAGCCTTTATGACGGGGGCAATTATGCCAGATGTTATAAATATAAGAAAGATTTTTATTGAAAAAGTAGAAGATGTAGCCTTGATTTTATTACTCCCCTTATTTTTTGTTTTTACAGGTTTGCGCACACAAATTGGTTTAATCAATGATCCTTATTTATGGAAAGTCACTGGATTAATTATTCTTGTTGCGGTTGTTGGAAAATTTGTTGGAAGTGCCTTAGCTGCAAGATTCGTGGGACAAAATTGGCGCGATAGTTTAACCATTGGTGCATTAATGAATACTCGCGGATTGATGGAACTAATAGTTCTAAATATTGGTTATGATTTAGGAGTTCTTTCTGCCGAAGTTTTTACTATGATGGTAATTATGGCATTATTTACAACTTTTATGACGGGTCCGGCTATTGACATTATCAATTATTTTTTTAAACGAAGAGAAGTTATTATACCTGCTGAAATTAATAACAGTAATTTTAAGATTTTAATTTCGTTCGGAAACAATGAAAAAGGAAAGTCGCTACTTCGTTTAGCAAACAGTTTTGTCAAAAAGCAAATAGAAAATTGTAATGTAACTGCCTTGCATTTGTCACTTAGCGATGAGGTTCATTCTTATAATCTAGAGGAATATGAAAAAGAAACGTTTGAACCCATTTTGGAAGAATCAGAAGTATTGCAGCAAAAATTAACTACTATTTTTAAATCAACAATCGATATAGAAACCGACATTGCCGATATTGCTGATCAAGGTCAATATGATTTGGTTTTGGTGGGTGTTGGAAAATCAATATTTGAAGGTTCGTTTTTGGGAAAAGTACTTGGTTTTACAACTCGACTAATAAATCCAGATAGATTGTTAGACAAATTTACAGGAAAAGAGGGCTTGTTTGACAACTCACCATTTGACGATAGAACACGCTTAGTGATTTCTAAAACTAAGAAGCCACTCGGCATTTTAATTGATAAAGATTTAGTAAAAGTAGAAGAAGTTTTTGTGCCAATTTTTAGCACAGAAGATACCTTTTTAGTAGAATATTCGCATAAATTAATTTACAATAACAACACTAAAATCACCATTCTTGACATTAACAAACAAGTAAAGAGTAATTTTATAATTGAAAATGCGATAAATTCGCTCCAAAGTTCTTATTCAGATAAAATTATGGTGATAGATGAAAGTCAAATGAAAGCAGGTTTTCTTTTGCAACAAGATATGATGATGATATCGCTAGAAAGTTGGAAAAGTCTAGTGGATTCAGAGAGTGTTTGGTTGAGCAATATTCCTTCTGTTTTGATTATTAAGCCTTAGTTTAAAACCCCAGCCCCAAAACATAACTCAGTTTTATAGCTAAATTATCTTCAAGTTTTGGCAATCCATTTGGTCCATATCTTACAAAGAACGTTAATCCTAATCCTTTAAATATAGAGTTGGCTTCGATGCCGCTTTCAAAAAATCCGTCTTCTAGAGTTTTGTATTCAAAACCTAAATGACGTTCAGGATAATCCATACTTCCAAAAGCCATTCTAGTTACTACTGATAAAATTGGTTTTATTTTGTAAGCCAGTTTTACTTTGTTAAATGTATGTTTAATCTGAAATGTAGTGTATTTACTTGAGAAAAACTCATTGAAAAACATAGTTTCAAAACTGTTTTTTCCTGCAAAAGTAACTCGTTTTATAAGGGAATCTTTGTTCAAATTATTGGGCGCCACACTGTATAGATTAGTCAACGGGAGTTCTCCAAAAGCATAACCACCTTGTAAAACAAATGAGGTACTTTGTCCCGATAAATATGGAATTTCGTGAACAATTCTGATGTCAAATTTAGAAAAATCAAAATCGTTACCTAAAAAATCTGGAATGGATTGCGTAAATTGAAATGAAAATTTAGGATACTTTTTCTGAATTTCTAGTCGTCCCGAAGTTGTTTGCATATATTCGCTATACGGATTCCATTGCATTGAGAATTGCAGCGTTGTAGAATTAAAATTCCTAAAGGACTTGTCTCCTAAATTAAAAGTATAGTCGAATAAAGGTGAAATTTCATTTTGTGAAAACGCAAAATAGGCATCAGTTTTTGCAAAATATTTACTTTCTATAAAGGCAGAAAAGGTTTTTTGATTGTAAAATGTAGAAATGTTTATTGGTCGCGGATCGTATATTCTAAATCTCTTATTTTCTGTAGCAAATTGTATTTGTCCAATTTCTTTTAAATCATCAGAATAAGAGGCACTAATCCAAGTATTTGTTAATTTGTCGACGAGATACGATGGAGTTATTCCATACTTGAATTTATCGTCTTTAAATCCGTAGGCAAAATAGGCACCAATTTTATAACTTTCTGATAATTTATTGTTGGTTGTTCCGCCAATTCCCACTCGAAAGCCTTCATAATTATTAAATTTAAAAAGTGATCGTAAATCTAAGTCTATAAAATTTATAGGATAATAACCATTAAATATTTTTTTCCCTAATACAATTTTGTGCTCTATTTTTTCTGCAAGTGACAAACTATCTAAGTTTATATAAGTATTTAGCTTTCTTTTATCAATAGTGTCATTTTCGAATATTCTCCAATAAGAATCTGGTTTGTTCATACTAGCATCGGGAACATCAATTTTTATCTTTGGATTTTTGAAAGACACTTCTTTGTTTATAGAAATATCATAAGGAGTAGATTCTAATGTAAGATAGGTTTGGTCTGACGCATCTTTTTTAGTTCCTTCGAGTCCCGAATTAAATTTAATGGTTCCTACAAGAATATTGATGTCATCGGCATTATTACCTTTTACAACAGTTATTTTTCTACTTTTAGGAAACCACATAGCATTGTCTTTTTGGTAATCAAAAGTATAATGCGCATTGATGTTTACAATACCATAAATCCTGAAAAAAGATTTACAAATTGCAAAATTTTCAGTGTCTACATACATCAAGCCTCTAATTCTATTGGATTTTAGTTTCTTGGGTTGAAAATAGATTCGGTAAGCTGTTCGACCATTTATTTTTACTGTATCTATAAGTTTAAAAACATATAATTTTCTTCCGTAATTTGATATAGGATTATGCACCGATGAAGCTAAAATATCTATTTGATTAGTATATAATGAATAGGAAACTAGTTTTAATCCGAGATATTCGTATAGGGGTTTTTTAAATCCGGCCATACGACTTGCAATAACAGTTTCTTTTATTGTTTTTTTATTAAACTGTATCAGATTTACTTTCTCTGTTTGATACAAATGCTGTTTTTCGGATATTTTTTTAAATTTATAATTACTAGAATCTAATTTAATTTTAACATTACCAAATAAATTTTTCTTTAAAATCGTATCGATTTTGTTCGAAATTGAATCAGGATTGGCAGTTACAAGCAAATGTTCATAATTCTTGTATTCGTAAGATTTTAAGGCTTTTTCAGGTTGGTTTTTTGATTTACTTTCAATAACTTTTTTCACAATTAAATTCACTTGATTTTCCGAGTATATTTCTTGGTCTTTAAGGGAATTATCGGTAACCATTTTAATAAGAAGCGATTTAGCTCCAACCGTTAAATAGTGTGTTTTTTCAAAATAACCTTTATAATTAAAAACAATAGGTTTATTATCCTCTTTAATTTCAATAGAAAATTTACCTTCCCAATTGGTAGTCGTAATTTTGTTGTTGTAAGATATTTTTACAAATGCAATTGGAACAGTAGTGTCATAATCTATAACTTGCCCATGCATAACTTTCTGTGAAAATGAAAAGTTGCAAATAAGAATAATAAAAAGGAACCAAATTTTTTTCATCAAGATGATTTTGTATTCATTCAGTATAAAATGAATTACCACAAAAATAGCAATAAAAAAATCCGCTCGACATATCTAGCGGATTTTAATTTATATTTTACTAAAAATTAGACTTTCATAATTTCAGCTTCTTTTAAAGCTAAGTGTTCTTCAACTTTTTTGATGAAAGTATCTGTCAATTTTTGAACATCTTCTTCAGCTTTTTTGCATAAATCTTCTGAAACACCTTCTTTTTCTAATTTTTTAATATCAGAATTAGAATCTTTTCTGTGATTTCTAATTCCGATTTTAGCATCTTCTGCTTCTTGTTTAGCTTGTTTAGCTAAATCACGACGACGTTCTTCTGTCAAAGGTGGTACACTAATGATAATTACATCACCATTATTCATTGGGTTGAAACCTAGATTAGCAACCATAATTGCTTTTTCAATTACTTGCAACATGTTTTTTTCAAAAGGTTGGATTGTAATTGTTCTTGCATCAGGAACACTCACATTTGAAACTTGAGAAAGTGGTGTTTGCGAACCATAATAGTCAACAAAAACGCTTCCTAACATTTGTGGTGATGCTTTTCCTGCACGAATGTTTAAAAAAGATTTTTCTAAATGAGCTACAGAACCGCTCATTGCTTCTTTTGTACTATCTAAAATAAATTCTATTTCTTCCATTTTTTTTATGTTTGTGGTTTTTAGTTTATAGTTTGTTGTTAACTATGAACTACAAACTATAAACCCTAAACTTTATATATTTACAATTGTTCCTACGTTTTCGCCTTCGCAGATTTTTAATAAATTTCCTTTTTTATTCATATCAAAAACCACAATTGGCAGTTTGTTTTCTTGACTTAAAGTGAAAGCTGTTGTATCCATTACATTCAATCCTTTTTTTAACACATCTTCAAAAGAAATGTAATCAAATTTTACTGCAGATTTATCTTTTTCTGGATCGGCCGTGTAAACACCATCAACTCTTGTTCCTTTCAAAATTACATCGGCATGAACTTCTACACCACGTAAAACGGCAGCCGTATCGGTTGTAAAATATGGATTTCCTGTTCCTGCACCAAAAATAACTATTCTTCCTTTTTCTAAATGACGAACAGCTCTTCTCTTAATGTAAGGTTCTGCTATAGCTTCAATTTTTAAAGCGGTTTGTAATCGAGTTAACATTCCTTTATCTTCCAAAGCTCCTTGAAGTGCCATTCCATTGATAACGGTTGCTAACATTCCCATGTAATCGCCTTGCACTCTGTCCATTCCGTTACTTGCTCCAGCTACACCTCTAAAAATATTTCCACCTCCAATTACAATGGCAATTTCCACACCTTTGTCATGAATTTGCTTAATTTCATCGGCATATTCGGCTAGAATTTTCGGGTCAATTCCATATTGTCTTTCACCCATTAACGCTTCGCCACTCAGTTTTAGAAGTATTCGTTTGTATTTCATTAGTAGTTATTTATTTTGAATAAGGTTGTGTATTTCTAGTGCAAATATAGTTATTATCTGATTTTATGAAATAGCAATTTAAAAATTATCCTTCATTTGTTCAAATGAATTTTTTGCTGCTTGATACCCAATTTCAAATATCTTATCCATTTTAGTTTTATTGGTTTCAAAAGTGCTGAAATTTACCAATTCTTCAGGTTCAATAATCCAATCACAATTATTAAACTTTTGAAAATTAGAATTTGCTGAAAGTAAATCAAAAGCTCGAGTGGTAACGGATTTGATAGAGTTCAAGTCTTTGGCTTCAATTTTTTGAATCGGACTAACATAAACTCCAATCATAAAATCGCAGCGACCTTGTAATAAATCAGTTGGAAAATGATTTAAAATGCCGCCATCACTATATAAATTTCCATTAACAATGTAAGGAGAAATAACGCCTGGAAAGGCAGATGAAGCAAGTACAGCATCAACGATTCGTGAGTTGTTATTGAAAATTTTAAGTTTGCCTTTTACCATTTCAGTAGCAATGATATGCATTGGAATGGGTAAATCACTCATTTTAGCATTCTGAAAAATTTCTTCAAAATAATTTTTAAATGATTCTGAATCAATAATTCCAGGTTTTTTTATTGTAAAATGTTTCCAATGAAAAAAATAAATGGATTTAAAAAAAGATAAAATCTCTTCTGGTGTTTTTCCCCAAGAATATAATGCACCAACAATTGCACCAGCACTTGTTCCTGAAATTTGTGATGGTTTTATCTTTTGTTCTTCTAGAAACTTTATTGCGCCAGCATGGGCAAGTCCTTTTGAACCTCCACCAGATAATGCTAAACCAATTGATTTTGTTTGAAAGTCCATAATCTTTTAATGTAATTATTGTTACATTTCATTTGTAAAAATAAAGCTAATTTTGCAATATAAATTTAATTAAAATGAATTCAATTATAAAGGAAAGTCTGAAAGAAAGTTTCTCTTACCAAGAATATAGAGATTTTGTAACTGATTTAGCTAAAGAAGATAAAACTACTGGTCATGAACAAAGAGAAGATCTTATACATTACACGCAACTGAACGAAGCAAGATTACATCGATTAGACAAAACCATTCAAGTTGTTGATGAAGCGAAATTGTTTTTGCAACAGTTGTCTACTGAATATATTTGGTTAGTAATTTCAGAAAGTTGGTGTGGCGATGCTGCTCAAATTCTTCCGGTTATTAATAAAATGGCTGAGGTTTCAGACAAAATTGATTTAAAAATTGTACTTCGTGATGATAATGAAGAATTGATGAGTTTGTTTTTAACTAACGGAACCAAATCCATTCCTAAGCTAATTATTATTGATAAAGAAACGAATGAAGTTATCAATGATTTTGGACCAAGACCAAGTGGCGCAAAACAACTTATATTAGACTATAAAGCAAAACACGGCATAGTTGATGAAACCGCTAAAATTAAATTGCAAAAATGGTATTTGCAAGACAAAGGAATTTCAACTCAAAATGAAATTATAGCATTGATGAAAAGTTAGTAGGTTCTTAGTGCAACTCCTAAACTTATTAATCCAATTGAATTTTCATTTTTTAACTTGAAGTTGTAGCTCGAACCCTCAACAAAGAAAATAAAATCTTCATCGGTTTCAAATCCTAAACTAACTCGCGTATAATTTCCGTTGAGGTTTCCTCTACCAAGTGCAAATCCTCTACCGAAACCTGCTTGGGCAGTTATTCGATAACCATTTCCTATTCCTGCACTTAATCTTAAATTTCCGTAAACAGGAATTGCAACTAATTTGTATGTAGCTTTCCAGTCAATTCCACTATGAATACTTGTTGCAATCCATTTATTGTGCTGAATTCCATATCCAAATTTAGAAGAAATTCCGTCAGGGATAAACCAACTTCTGTCGGTAATCTCTTCATTTATTTCTTCATTTCTATTAGGATTTCCAACAAGTGGAATTGCTATTTCAAACTGGTAAAATGGTGCTAAATTGTTTTTTAGAGTAGTTTTTGATTCTTGAGAATAACCTTCAAAAACGAGAATAAAAATTACAAGTAGTGTTACAATTTTTTTCATAAATTGTTTTTTACTTTTCAAAAACCTCAGGAGAAATGCCGTTTTCAACAGCGTAATCTCCAATTTTTGTTCTACGCAAAGCTGACAAATGTCCGCCAGAATTTAAAGCTATTCCAAAATCAAAAGCTAACGAACGAATGTAAGTTCCTTTGCTGCATTTTACTTTAAAATCAATTTCGGGCAAAGCTATTCTTGTGATTTCAAATTCGTAAATGGTTGTTTTTCTTGTGGCAATTTCAACTTCTTCGCCTGCGCGAGCATGTTCGTATAATCGTTTTCCGTCTTTTTTGATAGCAGAGAAAACAGGTGGTTTTTGATCTATTTCTCCTAAAAATTGTTTGGTAGTTTCAAGAATCAAAGCTTCCGAAATATGCTCGGTTGGAAAAGTAGCATTAATTTCAGTTTCCAAATCGTAACTTGGTGTTGTTGCTCCAACGGTTATCGTTCCTGTATATTCTTTGGCTTGTGCTTGAATTTCAGTAATTTTTTTGGTGAATTTTCCAGTACAAATAATCAATAAACCAGTTGCTAATGGATCTAAAGTTCCTGCATGACCAATTTTGAATTTCTTTGGAAGATTGTATTTTCTAATTAGAGTATATTTCAGTTTATTCACTGCTTGAAAAGAACTCCAAGTTAGAGGTTTGTCTATTAAAAGAATTTGTCCTTCAAGAAAATCTTCGGTAGTCATTATATTACATCTAATTTTTGAATGAAAAAATGAATCAGAAGCAAGGCAATTCCAACTACAATTCTATAATATCCAAACAGTTTAAATCCGTTTTTACTTAAATAGCCAATAAAACTTTTGATAGCAATAAGTGCTACAATAAATCCAACAATATTTCCTATAATTAAGAAGTTGATTTGGTCATCAGTTAAAACAAATCCGTCTTTATAGTAATCATAACATTTTTTAATAGTTGCTCCAAGCATCGTTGGAACAGCTAGAAAAAATGAAAATTCAGCCGCGGTAGTTCGAGATAATTTTTGAGACATTCCGCCCACAATACTTGCGCCACTTCTAGAAACTCCAGGAATCATAGCTAAACATTGAAACATTCCAATTTTGAAAGCAGTCAAATAGGAAATTTCATCAGTCGAAGTAATGCCATCTTCTTTAGAGAACCAATCGTCAACTTTCAACAAAATGATTCCACCAATTAAAAGTGAAATAGCAACGGTTACAGGATTTTCTAATAAAGCATCAATTTTCTTACTAAAAAGCAATCCAAAAACTACCGCCGGAATAAACGCAACTACTAATTTGAAATAAAAATCAATACTTTGAAAAAAGCGTTTGAAATACAAAACCACCACCGAAAGTATCGTTCCAAGTTGGATTACAATGGTAAAAAGTTTGGTAAAATCGTCTTGAGCAATTCCAAAAAAAGAACTTGCAATAATCATGTGACCTGTAGAAGAAACTGGAAGAAATTCTGTAATTCCTTCAATTATTGCAAGAATTATCGCCTGTAAATAATCCATTTTTAGTGATGAGTGATTAGTAAAAAGTGATTAGTAAAAAGTAATTAGTAAAAAGTAATTAGTAAAAAGTAATTAGTAAAAAACTCTTTACTAATTACTTTTTACTATTTACTGATTTAGGATTCTTAAAAATTGAATAAATCGTGATTCCGAAACCAATTAAAACCATAGTTGGTGCTAATCTAATTCTTCTAAAACTGAATAATTCAGCTTCTTTGAAAACATTTGGATCTTCACTTCCGCCACCACTCATTAATATAAATCCAAGCGCAATTACCACTAATCCAATTAATAAAATTTTGTAGTTTACAGCTTCAAATAAGAAACCATTTTTATTTTCGTTTGCTTTCATAATTCCTATTTTCTAATTCATAATTCTTACTCTATTTTCTTGCTTTAAGCTTCTAATATAAATCGTCTGTTCTTAAATTTAAAAAGCGTTGTGTTGCAAAATAAGTGCTAATCCAAGTAATTAAAACACCTAACATTAGAACTCCTACCAAAACAGCAATAGTCAATTCAATATCTTTAAAAACTTCCAACGCAGGAAAATTTACATTCAAATAAATTAAAACTCCAAGAATTGCTAAAACAGCTAAAAACGAACCAATTACACCCAAAATAACGCTTCTCTTAACAAAAGGTTTTCTGATGAATGATTTTGTTGCACCAACCATTTGCATTGTTTTGATGATAAATCTGTTTGCATAAATCGATAATCGTAACGAACTGTTGATTAACAAAAATGAAATCACAGCAAAAATTCCGCTTAAAATTAAAACCCACATCGTTACTTTTTTGATGTTATCGTTTACCAAAGTGATTAACTGTTTGTCATAAACTACATCGGCAACCATAGGATTGGCTCTAATTTGTGCTTCGGCTTTTCCAAAACCAGGATTGGTTACATAATCGGCTTTCAAATGAATGTCGTAAGAATTGTTTAACGGATTAGCTCCTAAAAATTCCATGAAATTTTCTCCAAAAACTTTCTCATGTTCTTTAGCAGCGTCTTCTTTAGAAACAAATTTATAATCTTTAGCAAATTTTGAAGCTTTCAATTCTGCATCAAACGCCTTGAAAACACTGTCATTTGAATCAGTTTTAAAAAAAACCGTCATTGGAATATTTTCTTTAAAATTTTGAGATAGTCGTTTAGAATTAATTATAAAAAGTCCTAATGTTCCTAGTAAAAATAATACTAAAAACACACTCACCACAACCGAAACATAGGAAGTGAGTACTCTTCTTTTTTGAAACTTATCAAATTTAGATGACATATATTGTAATTTAAGCCGTAAAAATAATAAAGAATTTGTTTATTCATAGTTTATAACGTTTAAAGTTTTGAGTTTAGTACAATAAATGTAAATTTGTGACCGATTAGCGCAAACATTAACTTTCGATTAACTTTCAAGGTTTTAACTAAAACTTTTATCAAAGTAAATTCTTACGAAAATAATATGCTAATACGTATAAAAAAGTCAATTTTATTTTAAAGAATAGTCAATATTAATGAAATATCATCACGAAAAAGTAGAAGAGAAGTGGCAAGACTATTGGGCAAAAAACCAAACTTTTGCAGCATCAAATAGCAGCGAAAAGCCAAAGTATTATGTTTTGGACATGTTTCCTTATCCATCAGGCGCAGGATTACACGTTGGTCACCCATTAGGATACATTGCTTCTGATATTGTAGCTCGTTACAAACGTCACAAAGGATTCAATGTTTTGCATCCTCAAGGTTACGATTCGTTTGGTTTACCTGCTGAACAATATGCGATTCAAACCGGTCAGCATCCAGAAAAAACGACTCGTGAAAACATTGCGCGTTATCGCGAACAATTAGATAAAATTGGATTTTCATTCGATTGGAGTAGAGAAGTGCGAACTTCAAATCCAGATTATTACAAACATACCCAATGGATTTTTATTCAATTGTTCAATTCTTGGTACAATAAAAACACAGATAAAGCAGAAGATATTACAACTTTAATTACTTTGTTTTCAAACGAAGGAAACGTTACAGTAAATGCTGTATGTGATGACAATATCGTTCCATTTTCTGCTTCAGAATGGAATGCATTTTCTTCAGAAGAACAACAAAAAATTCTTTTACAATATAGATTAACTTATTTGGCAGAAACCGAAGTAAATTGGTGTCCAGCATTAGGAACCGTTTTAGCTAACGACGAAATCGTAAACGGAGTTTCAGAACGTGGCGGACATCCTGTGATTCGTAAAAAAATGACACAATGGTCGATGCGAATTTCTGCTTATGCCGAAAGATTATTGCAAGGTTTAGACACTATCGATTGGACAGAAAGTTTAAAAGAATCACAACGTAATTGGATAGGAAAATCGGTTGGTGCTTCGGTTGATTTCAAATTGAAAGATTCAGATAAACTAATTTCTGTTTTCACAACAAGACCTGATACTATTTTCGGAGTAACATTCATGACTTTGGCTCCAGAGCACGAATTGGTTTTACAAATTACAACACCAGAACAAAAAGCTGCAGTTGATGCTTATGTTGAAGCAACAGCAAAACGTTCAGAAAGAGAAAGAATGGCCGATGTAAAAACCATTTCAGGAGTTTTCACTGGTGCGTTTGCCGAACATCCTTTTACTAAAGAACCAATTCCGGTTTGGATTGGCGATTACGTTTTGGCAGGTTACGGAACAGGTGCAGTTATGGCGGTTCCTTGTGGTGATGAGCGTGATTATGCTTTCGCAAATTTCTTCAAAGGAACTCACGGAATGCCTGAAATCAAAAATATTTTCAATCAAGATATTTCTGAAGCAGCTTATGGTGAAAAAGGCGGTTTTGAATTAGTAAATTCTGATTTCCTTAACGGATTAGATTACAAAAACGGAACGAAAAAAATCATTGAAGAATTAGAAAAAATCGGACAAGGAAAAGGCAAAACCAATTACCGTTTGCGTGATGCGGTTTTCTCTCGTCAAAGATATTGGGGTGAACCATTTCCGGTATATTATGTGAATGGATTGCCACAAATGATTGATGCCAAACATTTACCAATTGTGTTGCCAGAAGTAGAAAAATATTTGCCAACCGAAGACGGACAACCGCCATTAGGAAACGCAACAACTTGGGCTTGGGATAGTGTGAATTGTTCAGTGGTTGGTAATGATTTGATTGATAACAAAACGATTTTTCCTTTAGAATTGAATACTATGCCAGGTTGGGCGGGAAGTTCGTGGTATTGGATGCGTTATATGGATGCACACAATGAAAACGAATTTGCTTCAGCCGACGCCCTAAAATATTGGGAAAACGTAGATTTATACATCGGCGGAAGCGAACACGCAACCGGACATTTATTATATTCTCGTTTTTGGAACAAATTCCTAAAAGATAGAGGTTACGCACCAACAGAAGAACCATTCAAGAAGTTGATTAATCAAGGAATGATTTTGGGAATGAGTGCTTTTGTTTATCGTATTTCAGCAAATTATGATAGTGATATCACGAATTTTATTGAAGGAATTGAAGATGTTGTTGAACCAAAAAATCTTTTTATTTCAAAAAAGCACATTGATTCTATTCAAGAATACAAGAATGAAGTTAATAGAATGAATGTGAAAGGGATTGATTTTTCTGAAGTAGAAAAACCAAAAGAATTAATTGAAGTTGAAATTTTTTATTTTCAAAATTTAGTAAAACTTAATCCTAATTCTAAGGCAGTTAAAGAATTAGAAAATTGTCATTTTGATATTTTCAAACAAAATCTTCATGTAGATTTATCTTGTATCAATGATATCACGAATGAGTTAGATATTCAAAAATTTAAATCACATCCATTATACACTGATTATAAAGATGCCGAATTTATTTTAGAAAACGGTAAATACATCGTTGGTCGGGAAGTAGAAAAAATGTCAAAATCGAAATACAATGTTGTCAATCCAGATGATATTTGTAATGATTATGGTGCGGATACGTTACGTTTGTATGAAATGTTTTTAGGACCATTGGAACAAGCAAAACCATGGAATACTGCTGGAATTACTGGAGTTTCAGGTTTCTTGAAAAAATTATGGCGTTTGTATTTTGATGATAATGGTTTGATAGTAACCAACGACGAACCAACAGCTGAAATGTACAAATCATTACACAAAACCATCAAAAAAGTTACGGAAGATATCGAGAATTTCTCTTTCAATACATCGGTTTCACAGTTTATGATTTGTGTAAACGAATTGGCGCAAATGAAATGTAATCATAGAGCGATTTTAGAACCATTAGCAATTTTGGTTTCGCCTTATGCGCCTCATATTGCTGAAGAATTATGGTCGCAATTAGGTCATGAAGGTTCAATTTCTACAGTAGATTTTCCAATATTTGAAGCTAAATATTTAGTAGAATCTGAAAAAGAATATCCTGTTTCGTTTAATGGTAAAATGCGTTTCACTATAAAATTACCATTAGATTTAACTAAAGAGCAAATTCAAGAAATAATTATGGCTGATGAGCGAACTATTGCACAATTAGCAGGAAATACGCCAAAAAATATTATTATCGTTCCTGGAAAAATTATTAATTTGGTTGGGTAATATTTAAAATTTCTATAAACCGTAGATTCGCAGATTTTAAAATTATTAATCTGCGAATCTGCGGTTTTTTTGTTTGTACTAAAAAGTAATTAAAATCGTTTTACTTTGAAATTGAATATCATGAAAAAAACAATCTTATTACTGTTTTTAGTTGTTTCAAGTTTTGGTAAAGCTCAAGTAATATCTGAAGAAATAGAAAATGAACATTTTAAGTTGTTTGTTGGTGTTGGTTCATTATTTGTTGATGGATATGAAATTAATAATTATTTAAGCAAAAACAATATACAAACAATTACGCCGGTTCAAATTAATGCTACAACTGGAATAAGTTTTTATAATAAAGATGTAGATATTGATTTAGGATATGAGATGTTTGTTTCTGGAAAAAGTAACGACATCACAAAAAACAGAACGATTTCGAATGGTGTTAAATTAAGAGCACAATATGTATTTTCTATTGTTAAAGATTTGGAAATTGGCACAGGTTTTAATATTAGTTATTCCAAGCGAAAACTAGCGATTTATTACAATAATTATGATTTAGATTTTAATTATTTATCGCCTGGAATTAACGGAAATCAGTTTTCATTATTTATAGAAAAGGCATATTTAGGACCATCTTTTTCGGTTAAAATTAAAGATGTAGGAAGAAATTATCAGCAAACTAAAATTACTTTTTCTTATGAATTTCCAATAAATAATAAACCATGGGAAAGTGATTTTGTCAATCTCGAGAATAAGATATTTGAAAGTAAAAATAATCAATTTATTATGAATGTAACTTTTGCATTGTAATTTTTATAGATAAATTAGAATAAAAACGTTAGATTATTTATAATTTAAAGTTAAAAATAAAAAAGAAAAAAAATCGATTTGTAGCTTTGAATAATATAACATTAATCAAAGTAAAGATGAGAAATTTAAACGTTTTAATCGCATTATTTTTTATTAGTTGCTCTTTTGCTCAAGAGATGGAAACAAATACAACTAAAGAAAAGCCAAAATTTTATTTTACTTATGGGGTAAATGCTCAAGTTCAAGATGAATTGAATTTTGATTCCAAACTCCAAAGTGCGGGTTTGCCAACCGTTAAAAGTTTGACACCAGAATTATTTATTGGAATGACTATGTTTGGAAAAAAATATTCTGGAGACATAGATTTTGGATTTTTAAATTCTAAAAATGACACCGGGAATAATGAAAATAGATATACTGGTTTTACCACAAGATTGCGTGTTCACTACAATCTTATTAATAAAGAAAAGATTGCATTTACAACAGGTTTGAATTTTTCTAACACCATAAGTGATTTGAATATTTATTTGTTAAATAATACTATTGATTTGAATGATTTGACGCCAGCAAATAACATAGGAAATGTTTCTTTAAGAAATACAATGTTCTATGTTGGGCCTTCTGCTTCCGTTTATTTGTTTAAAAATAAATCAACCAAATTACGATTGAATGCCGGTTATGAGTTTGCTTTTACGAATGGCAAATGGAAATCAGATTATGCCAATGTTATCAATACGGTAAAGGAGCAAGGCAATAATCGTTTTGTTTTCGGAATTAGTTTGTTATAAATTTTGTAACTTTTTTTAATTTTTTCGTACAATTACTAGATGTCAAATTGTCATTTTAAATATTTGGCGTATAATTTGATGTTTATTGGGTAACTTTAATATAAAAATAATAAATTATGTTTGATACAGGTTCAATGATTATTGGTGGTTTAGTTATGCTGGTAAGTTGGTTAGTTTCTAGCAGATTACAATCTAAATTTGATCACTATTCTAAGGTACATTTAAGAAATGGAATGAGCGGTGCCGAAATTGCTGAGAAAATGTTGGTAGATCACGGTATTCGAGATGTAAGAGTTATTTCTACTCCTGGTCGTTTAACAGATCACTACAACCCAACCGATAAAACAGTAAATTTATCAGAAGCGGTTTACAACCAAAGAAATGCTGCTGCTGCTGCTGTAGCTGCCCATGAGGTTGGTCATGCTGTTCAACATGCGCAAGCTTACCAATGGTTGACCATGCGATCGAAGTTAGTTCCTGTGGTGCAAATTGCGTCTAGTTTTATGCAGTGGGTTTTGTTAGCAGGAATTTTAATGGTAAATACTTTTCCGAGTTTATTACTTGTAGGTATTGTTTTATTTTCGATGACAACTCTTTTTTCTATTGTAACTTTACCAGTGGAGTATGATGCTAGTAACAGGGCATTAGCATGGTTAAAGAATAAAAATATGGTTTCTCAACAGGAATATTCTGGAGCAGAAGATGCTTTAAAATGGGCTTCAAGAACCTATTTAGTTGCAGCAATTGGTTCTATCGCAACATTGTTATATTATATAATGCGATATATGAGTGCTTCTAGGGATTAAGCATAATATAAAATTTAATAAAAGGATTTTAAGACAATTGTTTAAAATCCTTTTTTTGTGGCCATACCGAGCTCAATCGAAGTGCCATCTATTTATTCAAATTTGTCAAAAAAGTAACTATCGAGAACCATGCTACGGTATGAATCAGCATACATTTAAAAAAACTTTTTTCAGAATTAAAGTGTTTGTAAACTTGAATACTTGCAAACACAAAACTAACTGGAATTAATAAAAACATTAGCAGTTTTCCCAAGTTTGGTGTTTTTGCATCGCCTGGAAAGAGTAGATAAAAAACATAACTAATAGCAATGTAAACTACATAAAATACAATAGTAAGGTTTTCTTTTGAAAATTTGTTGAAGTTCATTTTTATTTTTTTTGTCACACTGAGCTTGTCGAAGTGCTAAATTTGTATCTGTCGTTCTATTTGTTGTTCTAATGAAATATATGTTTCTGTTCGAGAAACACCATCAATGGGTTGAATTTTTTTGTTCAAAAGTTGCATCAAATGTTCGTTGTCTGTACAAATAATTTTGATTAAAATACTCCAATTTCCCGTGGTATAATGACATTCTAAAACTTCAGGAATTTTTTTTAATTCTTTCACAGCTTCAGCATTGGAAGCGGCTTTTTCTAAATAAACACCAATGAAAGCCATGGTTTTGTACCCTAAAACTTTGTTATTTACAATAAACTTAGAACCCGAAATTACACCAGCATCTTCTAGTTTTTTCAATCGTTGGTGAATTGCTGCGCCTGAAATTCCAATTTTATTAGCGATTTGCAAAATTGGTTTTCGAGCATCTTCCATTAAGAAGCGAAGAATTTCTTTATCGATGCCGTCAATTTCAATTTGAAGCTGATTGATTTTCATGGGTTAAAATTTTAAAGCAAAAATAGAGATTTTGTTTTAAATTAAAACAAATATTAGTTATTTGTTACCAATTTATCAGGATTATAACCAATGTAAGGCATTATAGTTTCTTTGAAAATCACTCCAAATTCTTCTAATTCTTTCAAAATAGGTTCGTAAACTTCTTTTCTAATGGGTAATTGAACTCCAGGTGTTTTTATGTTTCCGTTTAAGATTTGTAAAGTTGCCATAGCTACCGGTAATCCAACTGTTTTTGCCATAGCTGTGTAGGTTTGATCATCTCCAATGCAAACCATTTTTGAGTCAATTTGTTGTTGTTTTCCGTCCAGTTCGTAACCAAATTTATGGTACATTACAATCATGTCTTTATCGTTGGGTTGTAAAGTCCAACTGTCATTCAAGATGCGTTCTAGAATTTGTGCAGGACTGGCATTTTTTAAACCAATAATTTTATTTGGGTTAAATAAATCTAATTCTAATAATTTATCCCACATAATGTCGTCTTGCTCAATATTTAAAGCCAAGCGCATTTTAATTTCAACAGAATCCGTTGGATGATAAGGTAAAAATGAATTGGTAAATTCACGGAAACTCAACGTTTCAGAATTTTCCATTACGTAAGTATCATCCGTCATTCCGAGTTGGACAAACATGTTCCAAGCTTTAGAGAATCCAACTCTTCTTATGGTTCCACGATATAAAGTTAAGACATCATCTAAACCATAAACGCTTCTGTATTTTAGAGAATCTCTGTTGGCATAACCTTCAAATTTTCCGTAATCTTCTACCAATAAAAACTCGGTTCTACGAAACAATTTATTGTATGGAATGTATTTGTATTTACCTTCTTGAATGAATTTTGCTGCGCCACCTTGACCAGCTAAAACTACGTTTCTTGGTGCCCAAGTGAATTTGTAATTCCAAAGATTATTGTCGCTTTCAGGAGCAACTAATCCGCCACAGAAGGATTCGAATAAAATCATTTTTCCACCTTTTTCACGAATTTCATCAATGACTTTCATGGCACTCATGTGGTCAATTCCTGGGTCAAGCCCAATTTCATTCATGAAGATTAATCCGTTTTCTTTTGCTGCAGCATCTAAACCTTGCATCGCATCAGAAACATAAGAAGCGGTAACCATATGTTTTTTGAAAGTAATACAATCTTTAGCAACTTCAATATGCATGTGAGCAGGTAACATCGAAATTACAATATCAGCATTTTGAATTTCTGAATGACGTTGTGTTTCATTGTTAACATCAAGTTGAATTGCAGTTGCATTTGTATGGTTGTTGGTTTTTTTTTGAGCTAATGCTAAAGATAAATCACCAATTGTAAGGTGAAGCTGTTCTTTTTCAGATTTATTTAAAAGGTATTGAATTAAAGAAGAAGCCGATCTACCAGCGCCTATTATTAGAATATTTCTCATGGTTTGTTTGTAATTGGATACAAAACTAAAGAAATTCCAATAAAAAACTCCAAATCCCAACAGTTATAATTGGAATTTGGAATTTATATTTGAGGATTTGATATTTTATTCTAAACCTTCAAGGTCTTTTTCTAAATCTTCAAGTTCCTTTTTAGCTTCTTGCTTAGTTTCAATTTTTTGTTTTTCAAATTGTTGGTCTGTTGCAATTTCATCTTTTATCAAATAGGTTTTTCCTAAAACAAATAATGCGCAGATATAAGCAATTGCAAATAACCATTTAACCAGTTTACGTTGATTGATATCTGATTTTTTGAAAGTGAAAAAAATCAAAATTATAGCAAGTCCAATTGGAAAAAGTGCTAAAGTGTCAAAGGGAAGAATTGAAAAAACTACACTTATGACAACAAATATAAAAGATAAAATTAATAATGATTTTCTCATGTTTTTGCTGAATTTATTTCAGTAATTATAGTCCTGTTGCAGAGGTTAATGCTAATTGTCCCGTACCTATCGGAATACTAAATCTCATTAATGCAGGCACTTTTTTTGCATCAGCTGTGAGCCAAATTAGATTTTTATCTTTTCCTTTTAAGGCATCTGTTTTTGCGCCTATAGATAACTTGTAGCATTCTTTTTGACCTAGATTTCCTGCTTTTACACTTTCTTTACCCATGTATTTTAAAGTAACTGGAATTTCTTTTTCGTCAAAAACAATGGTAAATGATTTAGTTTGACCCGTTGTCATTTTTGAAAAATCTAAAGTTCTCACCTTATAAAGTAAAGACACAACATCTTGTGTTGACGTGCCTATATTAAAAGTACGCGTAGTTTCTGGTTTATTTCTTTTCTTTGCCGTGCTTGTTACAGCGTTACCTTTAAATACGTATTTCTCTTTTTTTGTGTATCCGCCTTCATCAATACTTCTTTTGTATAAATTAGGTTTCAACGTAGTTGGATTGACATAAGATTCATAAATATCACGAATTTTGAAAAACTTATCCCATTTACTATAGGTCTCTAATGCGCAGCTTAGATGTAAATACGAATTTTTAGACGTAGTAACTATTTCTGTTGACATAGTTACTTGGGCCAACTGCGTCATCAATCCGCTCATATTATAAGAACCAGCATAAATCAGTTTTTCGCCCGATGGAACAACTACTGTTTCATCTGTTGTAAAAGAACAGAATACCAATAAAGTAGCAAGAGATAATAGTATTTTTTTCATTTTTCAAAATTATGATGCAAATATAAAATTTATTAATTGCTAAAATCAAAAGGAAAACATAAAAATCCTTTAGTATTTCATATATAACTGATATTTTTGTTAGTTATTATTAAATTTAATTATTATGAATAAAAAGATATTCGCGGTGGCTGGTTTTTTTGGAATGACATCAATTATTTTAGGTGCTTTTGGTGCACACGCCTTAAAACAACTTTTGAGTGCAGACCAGTTAGTAACTTTCGAAACTGGAGTAAAATATCAAATGTATCATGCTTTGTTTTTGCTTTTTTTAGGATTGAATACTAATGTAAGTTATAAAGTAAAGAATAGTATTTTAGTTTTGACCATTTTTGGAATTATTTTCTTTTCGGGGTCTATCTATTTATTGGCTACAGATGCTTTAAATTCCTTTAATTTCAAAGTTATAGGCTTTGTTACACCAATTGGTGGTTTATTGCTAATACTTGCTTGGGCGCTCCTAATAGCTCAATTTTTAAAGAAAAAAGCATAAATTTTAATTAAACTACAACGTTGTAATAATTAATTTTTAACTTTGCAGTCGTTTTAACAATTGCAACAAAACATAATTCTATGGATAATACCGCCCAATCTACGAAATCGATTTCGCTTGAACAGTATGGAATCAAAAATGTTCAAGAAATTATATACAATCCCTCGTTCGAATATTTATATAATGAAGAGTTAAGTCCAAGTTTACAAGGTTATGAAAAAGGACAGCTCACTGAACTTGGCGCTGTAAACGTAATGACTGGAGAATTCACAGGTCGTTCACCAAAAGATAAATACATTGTTAAAGATGCTATTACAGAAAATACTATTTGGTGGAATTCTGAAAAAGCGGTAAACGACAACAAACCAATCTCGCAAACAACTTGGCTTGTTTTAAAAGAAAATACAGTAAATCAACTTTCAGGAAAAAGATTGTTTGTAGTAGATGCTTTTTGCGGTGCTAACGAAAATACTCGTTTGAAAGTGCGTTTCATTATGGAAGTAGCATGGCAAGCACATTTTGTAAAAAACATGTTCATTCGCCCGACAGAAGCCGAACTTGAAAGTTTTGGTGAGCCCGATTTTATTGTAATGAATGGTTCTAAAACAAGTTTTAAAGAGTACGCTAAGCATGGATTAAATTCTGAAGTTTATGTAGCTTTTAATCTTACTGAGAAAGTACAATTGATAGGCGGAACTTGGTATGGTGGTGAGATGAAAAAAGGATTATTCTCGATGATGAACTATTACTTGCCACTGCAAGGAATTGCATCGATGCATTGTTCTGCCAATAAAGGGAAAGATGGCGATGTAGCCGTTTTCTTCGGATTGTCGGGAACAGGAAAAACAACTTTATCTACCGATCCAAAAAGAGAATTAATTGGCGACGATGAACACGGTTGGGACAATGACGGAGTTTTCAATTTTGAAGGTGGATGTTATGCAAAAACCATTGATTTAAGTGCAGAAAATGAGCCCGATATTTTTGGAGCAATTAAAAAAGATGCCTTATTAGAAAATGTTACGGTCGATTCCAGCGGGAAAATAGATTTTAAAGATGGATCTGTAACTCAAAACACGCGTGTTTCTTATCCAATAGAGCACATTCATAATATTGTTAAACCGGTTTCTAAAGCTGGTCATGCTACTAAAGTTATTTTTTTAACAGCCGATGCTTTCGGAGTGATGCCTCCGGTTTCTAGACTAACTCCAGAACAAACTAAATATTACTTCTTATCCGGTTTTACAGCAAAATTAGCTGGAACAGAAAGAGGCGTTACACAACCAGAACCAACCTTCTCAGCTTGTTTCGGAAAAGCATTTTTATCTTTACATCCAACCAAATATGGTGAGGAGTTGGTAAAAAAGATGGAAAAACACCAAGCAAAAGCCTATATGGTAAATACAGGTTGGAATGGAACAGGGAAACGTATTTCTATTAAAGACACTCGTGCAATCATTGACGCAATTCTTGATGGGTCAATTGAGAAAGCGGAAACTAAAGTAATTCCAACATTCAATTTTGAGGTTCCAACTTCGTTACATGATGTAAATGCAGCGATTTTAGATCCAAGAGATACTTATGCAGATGTTTCTGAATGGGAAACTAGAGCAACAGATTTGGCAGGAAGATTTATTAAAAATTTTGTTCAATATACTGATAATACTGAAGGTCAGAATTTAGTAAATGCTGGCCCACAATTATAAATACAAACAAACAAACTAAACCAAATTTTGAAGGAGCTCAGCAATTTTGCTGGGCTTTTTTTTATTTAAGCTCCAACCAAGTTTTAGCAATAAAGTAAAAGGATTGTGATCCTATTTTATAAATAGGAGCGGGAACATTTAATGTGAAACTTTCATTCTTTTACAATTATAATTTTTCACACAAAAAAACCCTTTCAGTAATGAAAGGGTTTTTTGTTTCCAAAATATATTTAGATTATGCTTCAAAAGGAATAACAGATACAAATGATTTTTCATTTGCTTTTTTCTGAAATTTCACAATACCATCAACTTTAGCATGTAAAGTATGATCGTTACCCATGTAAACATTTTCACCTGGATTGTGTTTAGAACCTCTTTGTCTTACGATAATGTTTCCAGCAATTGCAGCTTGACCACCATATATCTTGACGCCTAAACGTTTTGAATGTGATTCTCTACCATTCTTCGAACTACCGACACCTTTCTTGTGAGCCATGATGTATTGGTTTTTATAAGTTAATACTAATATTAAACAGCTTTACCACCGTTTAATTCATCTTGTAATTTTTTTAATTCATCCATTTTACCATCAGCAGCTAATTGAGCTTGTTGCGCCCAAGTAGTTGGATCTAAATGTTGTACTTTGGATGTAGATGCATCTAAAATTGCTTTAACTTCTTCAGCAGAAGCAGCAGCTAATTTTACAAATGTATCAATTCCAGCAGCAACTAATGCTTCAGCAGCTTTTGGACCAATTCCTTCAATGATTACTAAATCATCGCCTTTTTTTGCTTTTGGAGCTTTTGGAGCTTTTTCTTCAACAGCTTCTGCAAGTTTTTCTGCTTTTGGAGCTTTCTCAGCTTTTGGAGCTTCAACTTTTTCTGCTTTTGGAGCCGCTTTTTTAGCACCTGTTGCAACAATTCCTTCAATAAGGATTTGAGTTAAATACTGACGGTGACCATTTCTTTTCTTGTAACCTTTTCTTCTTTTCTTTTTGAAAATAATTACTTTATCACCTTTTAAGTGTTGTAACACTTTTGCTTCAACAGAAGCACCTTCTATAGCTGGGGCGCCTAAAGTTATATTTCCATTATCGTCTAATAAAAGAACTTTGTCAAAAGAAACTTTTGAACCTTCTTCATTAGCCAAACGGTGAACATAAACCTTTAAGTCTTTGCTTACTTTAAATTGTTGCCCTGCTATCTCTACGATTGCGTACATAACAAATTGTTTAGTTAATTTTTTAAGGTTGCAAATATACAAATAAATATTTCTCATACAACGCATTTTTAAAAAAGTTTTAACTTATAAATCAATTGATTATATATTTTAAAATTTAAAGTTAAATACTTTTCTAAGTAGCAATAAAAAAATCTATTTTTGTGTAACAGAAATTGCAATTACCACACTAATTGTGCTATCAACTAAATTTTATAATAGTTTTTATGAAAAAATCTTTAATCGCTTTAAGTTCATTGCTTATGCTTGCAGGAACAGCTCATGCTCAGAAGGTCGCTTTTGAGGAATATGACTTAGCTAATGGAATGCACGTTGTTTTACACAATGATCCATCGGCCCCCGTTGTTATAACTTCGGTTATGTATCACGTAGGTTCAAAAGACGAAAATCCTGAAAGAACAGGTTTTGCTCACTTTTTTGAACATTTATTATTTGAAGGAACTGAAAACATCAAAAGAGGAGAGTGGTTCAAAATTGTCACAGGGAATGGTGGCACCAACAACGCCAATACTTCTGATGACAGAACGTATTACTTTGAAGTTTTCCCATCAAACAATTTAGAATTAGGTTTATGGATGGAATCTGAAAGATTAATGCATCCAGTAATCAACCAAATTGGTGTTGATACTCAAAATGAAGTTGTAAAAGAGGAAAAACGTCTTAGAGTTGACAACCAGCCTTATGGAAGCTGGATTGCCGAAGTAAAAAAGAACTTATTTAAAAACCACCCTTATCGTTGGGCAACTATCGGTTCTATGGGACATCTAGATGCTGCAACTTTAGAAGAGTTTCAAGCTTTTAATAAAAAATTCTATACACCAAGAAATGCTGTTTTAGTAGTTGCAGGGCAATTGGATATAGCTAAAACCAAAGAATGGATTCAGAAGTATTTTGGACCTATTCCCGGTGGCGAAAAACCCAAAAAACAAACGTTTGTTGAGGAGCCTATTACTCAACAAATTAATGCAAGGTACGAAGATCCAAACATTCAAAAACCAATGGTTGTTGCCGCTTACAGAACTCCATCAATGAAAACTAGAGATGCTAGAGTTTTAGATATGATTTCAACTTTATTGAGCGATGGAAAAAGTTCAAGATTGTACAAAAAAATCGTTGATGAAAAGAAAATGGCACTGCAATTAAGTTCATTCAATTATAGCCAAGAGGATTATAGTTCTTATATGATTATCGGAATTCCTCAAGGTGAGTTTACATCTGCTGATTTAATTAAAGAAGCTGATGAAGAAATTGTAAAACTTCAAACTGAGTTAATTTCTGAAAATGATTTGTTGAAATTGAAAAACAAATACGAGAATAACTATGTAAACGGAAATTCAAGTGTAGAAGGAGTTGCAGAAAATTTAGCTTCTTACTATATGTTGTACGGTGATATCAATTTAATTAATACAGAAATTGAAATTTATCGTTCTATAACTCGAGAAGAAATAAGAGATACAGCTAAAAAATACTTGAATCCAAACCAAAGATTGATTTTGGATTATGTTCCTGCAAAAGATAAAGCTGAAAATAAATAATAAGAAATCATGAAAAATATAATTTTAATAGTAAGCTTGTTTTTAACGATAACTATGCAAGCACAAGATAGACCACAGCCAAAGCCAGGACCAGCGCCAAAAATAAATATTAAGAAACCAGTTTCTTTTGTTTTACCAAATGGTTTAAAAGTATTGGTTGTTGAAGATAAAAAACTTCCAAGAGTTTCTTACAACTTATCAATTGATAATGCACCTTATGCTGAAGGTAATAAAAAAGGGGTTGACGATTTGACAAGCAGTTTAGTTGGAAATGGATCAGCAACTATTTCTAAAGATGTATTCAATGAGGAAATTGATTTTTTAGGAGCTAATATTGAATTTAGTTCTAATGGAGCTTTTGCTAGTGGTTTGTCTAAATATTCTAAAAGAATTTTAGAATTGATGGCAGAAGGCGCATTGAATCCTAATTTTACTCAAGAAGAGTTTGATAAAGAAAAAGAGAAACTTATTGAAGGATTAAAAACTCAAGAAAAAAGTGTTCCAGCTGTAGCGGCTAGAGTTGAAAATGTTCTTGTTTTTGGTAAAAATAATCCAGGAGGAGAGTATTTAACGGAAGAAACTATTAAAAACGTTTCATTATCTGATGTTAAAAATAATTATGCTACTTACTTTTTGCCAGAAAGAGCTTATTTAGTTGTAATCGGTGATGTGAATTTCAAAGAAACTAAAAAGAATGTTGAAAAGTTATTTGGAAAATGGGTTAAAGGAAAAGCGCCTCAACAAACTTATACAGTTCCAAGCAATGTTCAGTACACTCAAATTAATTTTGTTGATATGCCAAACGCAGTTCAATCTGAAATTTCATTAGTAAATACTGTAAAGTTAAAGTTGTCTGATCCTGATTTCTTCCCTGTTATTGTCGCTAATCAAGTGCTTGGTGGTGATTTTAATAGTTATTTAAATATGAATCTTCGTGAGGCACATGGTTGGACGTATGGTGCGCGTTCAAGTGTTGGTGCTAGCAAATATGGCGAAAGTAAGTTTAAAGCAAATTCTCAAGTAAGAAATACGGTTACTGACAGTGCTGTTGTAGAATTTTTGAAAGAAATAAAAAGAATTAGAACAGAAAAAGTTACTGAAGAAACTTTGAATAATGTAAAGGCAGGTTATGTTGGACGATTTGTAATGCAAGTTGAAAAACCGCAAACGGTAGCTCGTTATGCTTTAAACATTGAAACAGAAGGCTTACCAGTAGATTTCTATGAAAATTACATCAAAAATATTCAAGCAGTAACTGCTGATGATGTGATGCGAGTAATGAATAAATATGTTCTTGAAGATAATTTAAGAATTATTGTAACTGGTAAAGGTTCGGAAGTAATTCCTGCTTTAGAGCGATTAAAAATTCCAATGTTTTATTTTGATAAATTTGGAAATCCAACAGAAAAACCAGCTATGAAAAAACCTACTCCGGCTGGCGTTACTGTAAAAACCGTTATGGATGGTTATGTTAAAGCTATTGGTGGTGACAAAGCTGTTGCAGCCGTGAAAACGATTTTCTTTACAGGTTCTTCAGAAATAGAAGGTGCTCCGGCGCCATTATCATACGTAGTAAAAAAAGATGTTAAAGGAAGAACATTATCTAAGCTTGAATTAGTTGGAATGATGGAAATATCTAAGCAAGTAATTACAGATAAATCAGGATATATTTCATCTCAAGGTCAGAAAAAAGATTTAACTCCTGAAGAATTTGCTGAGAAAAAACCTTTGGCGACAACATTTGAAGAATTAGCATTAGCAACAAAATCAGATGTAGTAATTGATGGAATTGAAGCTATAAATGGGGTTGATGCTTACGCTGTAAAAAATGGTAAAACCACGTCTTACTATGATGTAAATACTGGTTTAAAACTTTTAACAGCAACAACTACCGAAAGAAATGGTCAAAAAATGACTTCTACTATTGCGTTTAATGATTATAAAGAGGTAAAAGGTATAAAAGTTCCGTTTAATATCATCATGTCTCAAGGAAGAGAAATAGATATTAAAATTTCTGATGTTAAAATCAACGAAGGTGTTACCGATGCTGATTTTGAATAACTAGAAAGTTTTTCTAAATAAAAAAAGACCGTTTCATTAGTTTGAAACGGTCTTTTTGTTTGTAGTTTTTGTCTTGTCCTGAAATAGCGATACACAAATTTCATCGTTATGGAAAACCTTCAAGAAATTCGCTATGTAAAGCGCACTCAGAAAGACTACACAATGTCTTTTAAATTACAAGTTGTACAAGAAAT
>JBIKJF010000039.1:0-3851 GCA_044361155.1 Flavobacterium sp. | reverse complement strand
CCGTACCACTTATTCCGCCTAAAACAGGAGTAGTACCTACAGTTAGGCCAACAGCAGCACTCATTCCGCAAGATGATATAGCTTGTACGCTTACCACACCTGATACAGCATTACTAACAGCAACCGATATACTAGATGTTCCTTGTCCTGCTGTTATGGTCATTCCAGAAGGAACCGTCCACTGGTAGGTTAACCCAGCAACATTAGTAACACTATAATTTGCTTGTGTTAGAGAACATACAGTACTTGGTCCAACTATTGAAGAAGGAAGGGTAGCACCAGAAACGTTAATTGAAGCTAGTTGGGTAGCTGTTGCCGTAGAACAACTAACAAGAATTTGACCCGAAATAAAATCTGAAGTTGAAGCAACCGTTATACTTGAAGTTCCTTGACCAGAAACGATAGAAACGTTTGCAGGTACTGTCCAGAGATATACACCATTATTTACAGCAGTTGCCGTATAAACTTGAGTAGCGTTTGCACACAATACAGGTTCACCCGAAAGAGCAAGGGCAAAACCACCTGGTGGAATTGGAGCAGCTCTACGAACGCGCAGCGTACGAGTTGGGCTTTCATTACAAGGATTAATTGCTTTTACACGAAGCGTACCATCGGTATAGTTTGAAGATAAGTTTACTGTTATCGATGGACCTGTTTGAGAAGCTAGAGTCATACCAGCAGGTAAATCCCAAACATAGCTTGTAGCCCCATTTACAGGATTTATTGAGTAGGTAGCCGTTGTAGTATCAGATGCTAAATTAGAATTTCCTGCGATAGTACTTGTTGCACCTATAGGATATTCTTGATCGGCACGGTAAAATGCTTGAATTCCAGTATTTGGGCTAAAACCAGTAGTGTTAGATAGTTGTCTGAAAAAAACACCACCAGTAGCTTTAGAGGATAGACGTGTACTTTGTGATGGTGAACTGCTGTATAATCTGGCTCTACTTGTTGCTGGAATATCAATATTGGCAGTTGATCTTTCAAAAACAATTTTCCCACCGCTACCTGTTGAATTACATGCGGCATTTGCAGCTTTACCTGAATCAGCTATTAAAACTATAGCAAATGAGTCATTAGTTATGGAAGTTTTAATTGTTCTATCGATATAAATATTACCTTCTTGGAAAGTTCTTATCTCAATTCGTCCAGTTGAATTAATTCCTATACCTTGTGAAATGTATGAATCAGAAATTAATAAATCACTTTGATTAAATATTCTAAAAGGTCCAGCAGGTGCGTTAGTTTTACCAACAGTTAAAACATTAAAGGTATTTAAATTACTATTCAGGTTTGTAAATCCTGATCCATATAATTGCAAATGCCAAAAGGTTAAAGGTAAATTTAAACTTGCTGTTGTTCCAAAATTGAATTGACATGTTCCGCTGTTATGAAGTGTTAGATTCTGACCGCTAATAGATTGATTGAATCTAATTTCATTACCATAAATGTTTAAATCTAATTCATCTGAGTTGAAAAATAATGTTGCACCACCCGCTGCCTGTAATCCCATAGCAATATTAGCTGTGTTGCCTGGTTTTCCTATTTGAACGTATCTTGGGTAGCCAAATCTTACTCTATCAATCATTTGATGAAGAGTTCCTGTACCAACAGGTGCGGTCCAATTTATAAATGAAGCATTGTAAGGTTCAATTACAATAGCACCACTTGTATTTAATTGAACAGGGCCATGAAGTGTATTTAATGCACTACCATTAAAATGAATTTTATCTGCTCTTAGCGTTAAATTACCATTTCCAATAGAATTATCATTTAGATCATATTGTCCGATAACCGGTGAAAACAGATACATTCCAGAGTAATTATTACCGTTATTGTTAGTAGTATTAGGAGTGTAATCAGTTATTGTTATATCACCTTGAGCAGTACTGTTTATATATGTTGAATTTGTAGCTGTGGTGTTTCCTAGAATATAGACCCCACGGGCATCGTTAACACTTGCATTTCCTGCACCACTGATTGATAAGTTTCCATTATGAACTTGTATTATGCTCGATTGGATATAAACTCCTTTTGGTCTGTTATTATCACCAAACAATGCCATGGCGGTTCCTACGCAGCTAGTTGCATCTCCGTCTATTGTTATTGAACCATTAGAATATGTGTATATTTTTGCATTTCTAGAATATACTCCATTAGCCATTTTTGTTCCCAAGGCACTTGTAACAGAACCTCTTACATTAATGTTACCACCCACAGACCAATGAGAACCTCTAGCATCAAGGGTAGAGTTAATTAAAAACACTCCTGCATAAGGGTTCCAAATGTCCCATGCAGCGAAGTCATTAGAGCCCCTTGCGTATCCAGTATTTAAATCGGATCCGCCAGAAATTGTAATATTACCTCCTCTAGACAAAACTTCTTCGCCACTATTAGTATTTTTGGTTCCAATGGCGACTGCACCTTCTCCACTATTATCACTATCAGACCAGTATGTTATATGTCCACCATTAGTAGAAACATCAGCTCCTGAGTTTTGTAAAATATTTCTTGCGGCTTTAAACGTTAGTGAGTTATTGTTGGTTGATGTAATATTTGCAGAAATTGTAACGCTTGCGTTTGAGTTTATTGTTAAATTTCCTTGGTTTAATTTTGAAACAATATCTGATGCATTGATATTAACATCTGAAAATGTATTAGCGGTTATGACGCCGTTTGTATAACTCCAACCAGAACCTTCAGTCGCTCCTCCGGAAGCCACAATATTTATGTTTTGAACTGGATCATCGATAGAATTAACATAAATACCAACTCTATTCCAAGCAGACCAATATGTTGATGGGGTACCATCGAATGAAGTTTGTGGCAAATTTCCAGCAGCCACACTCGATGTCAAGGCAATAATTTTGCCCAGCGGCTGACCATTCCATACAAGAGAACCTAAAGCATTATAAAAGTAAATTCTAAATGAAACTGTTGTACCTACGAAATCGGGCAGTGAATTTAAATTTCTAGATGTTAGATTATATGTATTTGCAGTACTAAATTCACCCAAACTTGTTGCGTAATTATCAATACTCCATCTTAACTGAGCTTTACCTTCGTTATGTTGAAACCCGTAAATTACAAAACGATCAAAATCGATTTTTTTTGTACTAGATAAATTGATGGTGTACTGCAAATAAGGTGCAGTTGCAGTATTTAAAGTTGTGGATGCATTCAAGTTCCGAAAAAAGTATCTATTATCATTTTCTAGTTGCAACCCATTGTAGTTTTCAGTTGCTGTTATTCCATTGCCGGGTAAAACATAATTTGATGAAAAAGGATAGGTAGTTGTAGTAGTTGATTGTAGTGATCCTCCCCAACGGACAAATAAAGTTTGTCCTTCGGCATTCCATATCCCTATCAAAAATAGCATTAAAATAAAAATTTTCTTGTTGTGCCTTTTAAAGCAAAATAATTTTTGTTTCATATAATTTATATTTAATTTTTTAACAAGACAAATGTAAAATACAAAATTCAATAGAGTGTATAGAAAAAGTATAGATGTTTTATCTTTAAAAAAATTGTAAATAATTGAAAAACAAGTTTTTGATATTATTTTAAAATTATGTGTTTTATAACAAAGCGTTTTTTTAGTTTCATATTAAGGGAATTGATGACGTTTTTTATTTTTTGGTTTGTTTATAATTCTTCAGGTAGTTTTATGATTTGATTTCATGCTTTTTTTTAATGAATGGTATCATTGATCGTATTTCTATTTCAATACATCACTAATAAAAAAACCGCCTCAATTTTTATTGAGACGGTTTTGAGTTTAATTAAAAGTTTAGTTTATCTTTTAACGACTCTAATTGTTTTAGAATTTAATTCTTGAGTTACAATTACAT
>JBIKJF010000059.1:0-3853 GCA_044361155.1 Flavobacterium sp. | reverse complement strand
CAAAGCATGGTTGGGCCGCGTCGGCTATGACCCTGTATATGGCGCACGCCCGCTAAAACGCGCAATCCAACGTTATTTGCAGGACCCGCTGGCCGACATGCTGCTACGCGGCGGCATCCCCGATGGCAGCACGGTGACGGTGGAAGAGGGTGATGGGGGGTTGAATTTGGCGGTCACCTAGCCCAGCCTTTATGTAGTCGACGGCAAACCCGTTGCTTGGGAAGGCGCGATGTCAAATGCGACGGTCAATCGCTCACCTGACTCGATGGGGTTGGTACCGTGCCACATCGTGGACGGGAAAAGCACCAGTCGGCCCGGCTTGGGTTCCACCGTTTTGATTGGGGGCAAACCTGTCTTTAGCTCTAGCGGAGGTTGCCCCAGTGTAAACCATCCCGCCGGGGCTGGCCCCATCTCTTGTTGGGTGGGCAATGATATATATAGAGCTGAGCTTAAGCTTCCGGCCTGATGGATGTGGTTGGCGTGATGTCCGGTGCCTCGCAGGCGGACAGACCATGAACCGGCAAATCTAACATCTTGCACTGTTGGCTCGTTAAGCTGCTGCATACCGTGCATTTTGGCGATATGTGATTGTGTAATTTCACAAATTGCGCGCCGGAGGTGCTGAATAGAAGGCGCGATGTTCGACAGCAAAGGACCATCGGTTTGCGTACCGCCGCGCAACGATTGTTCTAAAGGCGCATGCTGGGTCAAGTGCAACCCAAGCAATGTATCGGCAAGCTCACCCAATGGCGGAAGTAAACTGCCTAATTCGTAAACCCCCAATAAATTTGGGTCATTTGCCAAGGCTTCCCAACGGTTGTCGCCCAACATCCTCCAAGCAACATATGCATAAGGCAACACAATGTTGCATGCTGTTCCATCCAAAAACCGGTCCGCAAAACTACGGGCTTCTGCTGGGCGCCCTGCCCTCAAAAAATGCCGCATCTTATGTTCGGTTATCATCGGATTATCGTCATCACCAACAAGCGTGAAGAGCCTGTCCGCCTCCAGTGTGAGTCCGAGCTCAGCGACACTACAGGCCTCGATAAATAGAAATGCATCGGGCACCCCTAATGCTTGCCGCGCTATTTTGATGGTGTCCAAAACCAGACGGTTCTGCTTCGCTTGAAAGCGTGTCACTATAAGCTGGGACCACAATAATGGGCTATCGGGCGTTTTCTTAAGCGCTCTATCAATTGAATCTGTAAATCTCGCATGGTCCCCAGTCATCCATAGCAGTCTGGATAATGCAGAATGTCCCTCCTGCCATGCAGCGTTGCGAGACAACACAGCGTCCAAGTCGGATATGGCCCTTACGACATCGCCGTCGGCCAACTGAGCCGCAGAACGGCCGATCAGCACCGCGCCATCGGCTGGAGCTAAGCTATGGGCGACATCAAATAAATGTGTGGCAGATAGTCCTGCCTCCATGACAACGCGGGCATATCCATGGGCAATTAACGGATCGCCGGGCGCTAGTTCTGCAGCTTTGCGAAACGAGCGAATGGCTGGCTCCATCTCGTCAAGCGCGCGGTGGAGTAGCCCAAGGACCTGCCACAGACCAGCATGGTTTGGATTGGCAACGGTGGCTTTTTGAAGTAGCGGCAGAGCGCTGCGTTCATATCCGCTTTCACGCGCACGTAAGCCAAATTCAAACGCCGCCTGCGCATCGCGAGAATCGATATTTGATTGTAACTCGGCACGCGACATTGGGGTTCACCGTTTGCCATTTCATACTGTTCAACAGTGGGTTGGTCTGAAAACAAAAAAGGGCGGACCAAAGCCCGCCCTTTGTCTAAAGTATATCGCGTTACTTAGAAACGCAAGTTTACACCAACGTTAAAGCGACGGCCCAGCGGATCGTAGTTTGATGGGTAGGTGTTGCCTGCGTTAAAGGCGGTTGAACCCACTAGGTTACCAACAATCGGCGGCTGCTTATCGAACAGGTTCGTAACAGCCAGATTGATCTTCAAATTATCGACAACGTTAGCACCGATACCCAAGTCGAAGTAATTGTAAGCTGGAATATTGCTAAACGCCGGCAAAATTGCCGAAGCCAACGGCTCACGCTTCACTTTGCTCTGGTGACGCCAATTCAACGAAATATCGATGCCGTCGAAAGCCAATGTAGTGCGCTGATTCAACGTAAATGGCGAAATGATGTCACACGACGTGCTGAAGTAGCCAATACATTCACGATTTATAGATGCAGGCGTAGCCTGAAACTTGTTCTCGATCGTGTAGTTTGCGTTCAACGCGTAAGAGAACGTCGCGAAACCAAGTTCACGGCGATAATTTACGTTTACATCAACACCCGAAGTTTCGAGACGGCCTTGGTTGCTGAGGCCAAGAAAAACGCCTGGCGTATCAACAGCCGCGCCGTCGAGGCGGCCAGTGTTCACGTTGCGTCCAATGCCGGAACATGCTGCAACAGATGAGACGAGAGAAGGGTTCAAACTTGTCGAGTAACAACCATTTACAACGTCCAACACGGTTGGGTTGGTAATCGCGTCCGTGACCTTGATCGAATACCAGTCAGCCGAAATTGTTAGACTTGGAACAAAATCCGGACGCAACAAAATTCCTGCCGTGATCGTAGTGGCTATCTCAGGGTCGAGCACTGGGTTTCCGCCCTGAGTCGTTTGGATCTGTCCGGCAGAAGGGGCTGGGATCGAACCGCTGCCCAGTGCTCCTGCAGGAACGCCAGTAGCAACGCAAAGCGAACGCAATGCCGCTTCATTTGCAAGCCGAGCGTTATAGTTCGCACCCGATGCGTTCGTAGTTTGACCCTGACAAGGGTCTGCTGAGAGGTTCGCCAAAGCAACTACCTGCGGCTGGAACAGTTCACCGATATTCGGTGCACGAACAGCCAGTGAATACATTCCGCGGAACTTGACGGAATCAACTAGTTCCCAGCTTCCCCCTGCCTTCCAGGTCGTATTACCACCAGAAGTGGAATAGTCCGAGTACCGGACACCTGCCTCAAGTGTCAGGCTCTTAAAGAACGGCTTGTCTTCGATCAACGGAACGATCAACTCGCCATAAGCTTCATAGCTGTCATACTGGCCTGCCACGGGGAGCGCAGCGGCACCAGCGCCCAAAACCGCACCGGCCTGACGCGAAATGGCGTCGCCAAAGCTTTCGCCAGTGAACTTACGATATTCGCCACCCACTGCAATGCCAATTGGCGTCGACGCAAATGGGCTAGCGAGGCCAACATCTCCAGAAACACCGCCTTCAACTCCAGCAAAGGCTGTTTTTACAAACTGGAAGGTAGTTAGCTTGACGAAGTCACTCATAGCCGGAGTAATTGAACCAGCAGGTCCAAAAATATTCAATGGGACACATCCGCCAGTGGTGACCGTGCAGGTCGTTGTGTTGGTTGCTCGAATAGCTTGCTGAACTGCAGCGGTCGAAGCGCTCAGCGATTCTGTGATCCGCTCTGATTCACCGTACGAGCCCCGGAAATCCCAGTTTAACGAGTCCGTCAATGCACCACGCAAGCCAGCATTAAGCTGGAATGTCGTGGTGGTCCATTCAGTTGAACGTGGCCCTAGTTCAGTAAACCGACGCTCGGAAGTTATCGATATTTCCCGATAATTCGGGCTGGTTGCGGAGGTCGCCGCGGCCGCCGCAGCACATTCTGTTGGCGTCAAAAATGCCTGAACGCCCGCAAGTGTCGCGTTGGCGTCTGATGCGCAAAGCTGATTGCGCGTGTTGACAGGAAGAAACGGATTGCTGAGTGGCAAAAGTAGCGGATTTGCAAAGATACCGGCTGGAGCAGCCAGAAAAGTAACCGTGCTCTTCGAGAACAATCCGCTCGCATACGCTTCAATGTTGTCTGAGATATCGT
>JBIKJF010000004.1:0-194507 GCA_044361155.1 Flavobacterium sp. | reverse complement strand
ATTCAACGCTAATTCTATTACTTGTTTGATACCAAAAGGAATTTCTCCGAATGGTGATGGACTAAATGATACTTTTAATTTAACAGGATTTAATGTTAAACAATTGAATATCTTTAATCGATATGGGTCAATAGTATATTCAAGAACAAATTATCAAAACGAATGGTCGGGACAAAGTGATAAAGGCCAAGAGTTACCAGACGGAACTTACTATTATGTAATTGAACGTAATGATAGTTCAGAAGTTAAAACAGGATGGATATACATCAATAGAGAAAATAAATAAGTATCAATAAACAATAAATTTCAAAAACATGAAAAAACTATATTTCTTAATGGTCATCGCTCTAATTGCGTTTGCTGATGTTAGCGCTCAACAAGATCCACATTATACACAATATATGTATAATCTAAGTGTTGTAAATCCTGCTTATGCTGGTTCTAAAGAGAATTTGGCTGGTGGATTGTTATACAGAAAACAATGGGTGGAAATTGAAGACGCACCGAGAACAGGTACCTTCTTTATTCACAGTCCGGTTGGTAAAAATGTTGGTTTGGGTTTGTCTGCAATAACAGATAAAATTGGACCTGTTGAAGAAAATAATATTTACGCCGATTTTTCTTATACTTTAAACTTAGGTGGTGAACATAAGCTTGCTTTTGGATTGAAAGGAGGAGCAACCTTTCATAAAGTTGGATTATTTAGTGAAATTGGTAACGGAAATGTGCCTGATGCTAATGATCCTGCATTTTCAGAAAACACAAATAATACTTTTTTAAATTTAGGAACAGGATTATTTTATTATACAGACAAATATTATGTGTCTTTTTCTATTCCGAATATGTTTAAGTCAGCTCACTTAGATGTAAGAGGTAGACAATTTGGCACCGAAACTTTGCATTATTTTTTAACAGGAGGTTACGTTTTTGATTTAACAGATAATGTGAAATTCAAGCCATTTGCTATGGTTAAATCTGCGGTTAATGCACCAACATCGGTAGATGTATCTACTAATTTCCTTTTTAATAATAAATTTGAAGTTGGCGCTACTTATAGACTAGAAGATTCTTTTGGAGCAATGATTAATTATGCTATTACGCCTAATTTGAGGCTTGGCTATGCTTATGATCATATTGTTTCTGATTTAAATATTTCAACACCATCGTCTCACGAGATTATTTTGTTGTTCGATTTAAATTTCCCGAAAAAAGTATCTCAATCACCAAGATATTTCTAACCTAATAAATATTTAAAAATGAAAAACCTATATATAGCATTAAGTTTTAGTTTAATAAGTTCAACACTTATTGCTCAAAATAAAGATACAAAAGCAGCAGATAAATTATTTAGTAGATACGAGTTTGTTTCTGCTGCCAAAGCTTATGAAAAACTTATTGATGATAACAAAGCTGATGGTTATGTGTATAAGCAACTAGCAGATACATATTTCAATATGTTTAATACTGTAGATGCAGCAAAATGGTATTCTAAAGCAATAGAAACGCCGCAAGATGCTGAGACGTACTTTAGATATGCTCAAATGCTTAAAGCAAATGGTAAATATGAAGAGTCAAATAAACAAATGAATAAGTTTGCATTGATGTCTCCAAATGATTTGAGAGCAAAAGCCTTTAAAGAAAATCCAAATTATGTTCCAAGAATTCTTGGTAAAGAAGTTGCTTACAATATAAATTCGCTTGCTGTTAGCAGTGATAAATCAGATTTTGGAGCAGTTCTTTACGATAATAATTTGTATTTTTCAAGTGCTAGAAACGGTGCTAGAAAAAATTATGGTTGGAATCAAGAGCCTTTTTTAGATATTTATAAAGCAGTTCTTGGTGATGCTGGTAACTTCTCTGAAGCAACTACCGTTAATGAATTAAATTCTAAATTCCATGATGGGCCAGTAACCATTAGTACAGATGGATCTACCGTGTATTTCTCAAGTGATAGTTTTAGAGAAAAGAGTTTCGAAAAAGACAAAGCTAACAATCTTAAGCTCGGAAAAAATAATCTTTATAAAGCAACTAAGAACGGCGAAACATGGGAAAACATTAAAACTTTACCGTTTAACTCAAAAGAGTATTCAGTAAGTAATCCTAGTTTAAGTAGAGATGGTAAAACATTATATTTTTCATCAAATATGCCAGGAAGTTTAGGTGGTGTTGATATTTGGAAAGTTGCTGTTAGTGGTGAGGAGTTTGGTAATCCTGAAAATCTCGGTTCAAAAGTTAATACCGAAGGTAATGAGAGTTTTCCTTTTATAGCCGATGATAATACAACCTTATATTTTGCTTCTAGCGGTAGACAAGGTCTTGGTGGTTATGATGTATATAAAGCAGATTTAGCTAAAGATTCCGATGCCGTTAATATGGGTAAACCGATTAATTCTGAAAAAGACGATTTTTATTTTACATTCAATAAAGCCAAAAATATGGGATTCTTTTCAAGTAATAGAAACGGGAATGATGATATTTTTAGTGCAATTCCAATTTGCGGTGTAAATGTACTTACAGTCGTTACTAACTCTAAAACTGGTGCCATTTTATCTAATGCTAAAGTTTCTATTCTAGATGACAAGAAAAATATAATTTCAACAGAAACAACTAGTGACAAAGGAGAAGTAACTTTTAGAGTAGAGTGCGACAAAGTGTATTCTATTCAGGCCTCTAAAGATGGTTTTGAAGGAAATTCTTTTGCTGTTGCTAAAAGTAAAGGTCCAGATGCCAGAATTGATGCTGCTTTACAACCAATTGACGTTATTGTAACGCCAACCGAAATTGTGCTTAAGCCGATATACTTTGAGTTTAATAAGAGTAATATAACTCAAGAAGGTGCTTTTGAATTAGATAAGCTTGTTCAGGTGTTAAAAAATAACGACCAACTTGTTATTATGGCTAAGTCACATACTGATAGTAGAGGAAGTGATACTTATAACATGATTTTATCTGATAGGAGAGCACAAGCTACAGTTCAATACATTATTTCTAAAGGAATTAATGCAGCAAGAATTTCAGGAAAAGGATATGGTGAGTCTGAGCCAAAAATTGAATGCGATCCATGTACAGATGAGCAGTATTCTCAAAATAGACGTTCAGAATTCTTAATAGTTAAATAGTTTAGAATTCAAAACAAATAGAAACCGAGATGTAAGTCTCGGTTTTTTTATTTCTATGTTTGAGTGTCCCTTTTAAACAGCCATCATTTTTGACTTTTGCATATAATTTTATAATTTGTACTAAATTGTTCATTTTTTGATTTATATATTCTCTATACTTTTATTAATATTGCAAGGGATCGAGCTCTAGTGCACTCTGATCGGTCAGATATGTTGGACGGTAGATAGTGCGTAATTACATTCCGTGGCTGTTAAGAAAATATAAATTGAAAACGGCAAGAATATAAAGTTGTAATTTTATTAATGTTTGTTATTCAATTTTAGGCCAATATCAACAAAATATAAAGTTACAACATTAAAAAAATTCAAATTTATTGCGACCACTAAATTAGGTTGGATAAATGTTTGTAAAATATTTAATCAAAAGCGTAATTTAAACTACTTTCAAAAATAAAGGTTTAGAGCTATATACTTCCAAGTTAATGAGCAGTAATTTACATTTATTATTCAAACCTATATGTGGTTTTGTCTTATCTTTTATAATCAGAGTTTTTAATTGATTTAGATTTAAAATTATATTACAAATGATAATAGATCAACCTGAAAGCAGAAAAGAATGGATTATAAATTTTTTGTAAAACGTGCTAACATTTAAAAGGGAATCTCCAATAGACAGTTAGTTAAGATTATTATGATGCGAAGTTAATAAGTAACGCATTTATAAAGCAAAAAGGGATTACATTCGCAACAATTTTTTTAAAGATAAAATTGTTTATTCACTTGAGGGTTATTATTTTAGTTTAGCGGTAAATTATATAATATTGGATAATGATTTAATAGTAGGTTTAGTAATTTTTGTTCTGTTGTAATTGTGTGCACGGATTGTAAATCCGCTTTATTTATTATTATCATGCCGCAGTTGTTACTTACAATAATCCTATTATGTGTTGATAACAAGGTTAGATGCTCCAGCGGCAATTGAATCACCTGTCAATTCATTCGTTTCAAGATTAAGATTTGTAGTTGGTTTTGGATTGAGCGCATGTGTGAGTTCAAATTATGTTCAAGGCTTTTATAGTAATCTTGATAAAAAAATTATGTTCAAAAATATAAATAGCTTACAAAAAAAGTTCAGTGAATTTGTAAATTTGTAAAAAAAAGTAAATCGATTTTTCAGTATTTTCTTCTTTCATGTCCGATAGCATATTAAACCTTTTTAACATTGTTCATTTGCAAGAAATAGTTTATTTAGAAACCATTTTCTTCCCCTAAATTCAACGAAACATATATGTTTAAGAAATTTGCTTTAACTACAAAATATAATTTTTTAGAGTTAAAATAAGAGGTTTTGTGTATAAAAAAAATCTTCTTCTTAAGATTGGAAAAACTTGTTGCTTATACCCAATAAATTTATTTTGAACAGACAATAATTTTAACATAGGTTATATAAAAAAAGCGAAACCTTGCAGTCTCGCTTTTTATTTAAATTTTAAGAAATTTATTTTTTAATAAGTTTCAAAAAGACAATTTGATTGGTTTCACTATCTGTATAATTTAGTTCTAGTTCATTGAAAGTAAAGTTGGTAATTCTTCTTGTTTCAATTACTTCTACCTCTTCAAACTCGTCTATATGTTTTAAAACAAGGTTATTTCCATTTAAAGTATAGGTTCCATTTATACTTGAAGTAGTGCAAGCACCATCTTCAAATTCATAATCGTTTGCCGTGTAGGTAAAATTATCATTAAAGATAATATTATCGATAGTACAATCACCAGCATTTTCATAATCAGTATAAATTACTTTACCAATCGCGTTTAAACTTCCTATTTGTGAAGCTTCCCAAGTTCCAACAAAATAATTTCTTGGTACTAAATTAGCATCATTTTCATCACAAGATGTAATAAACAGGGCTATTATTGCTATAAATACTATATTAATTTTTTTCATTTTATGTATTTAATTATTGTCCAAATACTTCAAAATTATCTACTTGGTAAGTTGTAGTAATACCAGATGGAGAACCACCTTGATATCTAAATGCAATATAAACATTTCCTGTAATTGCAGACAAATCTATATTTCCTGAACCATAGAATGTTGAAGAAAAAGAGGTGTCTTGTACTGGCAATGGAACTGTAAATTGCGTCCATGTTGCCGCGTTTACTGCTGCAACTGTTCCTGCACCAGAGTAATCTGTAGAATACCAAACTGTTAATGCAACACCATTAGCAAATCCTGTTTTGTATCCAAATCTAAAGTATTCTCCAATAGTATTGTTTAAGTTGATAGCTGGAGAAATTAATCTTGTATCGACACTAGCTTCATTTGTGCCAAAAGCCGACATTTGAGCATATTTATTATTACTAAAAATTCTTGCTTCCCAACGTTCTACCCCACCCGTATTCATAGTCACATTCGTCCATCCTGGTAAAGCTACAAATTGATTATTTCCTGTTGAAGTTATGCTTTCAAAATTCTGAGAGATTAAAGGCGATAAACGTGGTTCTGTCAGTTGAATGTCTCTTTCTGTTCTTGCAACAAATTGATAGTCTGAACCAAATTTTGTCATAACACCTCTTACTTTTCCTCTTCCTGATGCAACTTGATTGCTAGCAAAGTTAGCAAAACTGCTAGTTCTAAAGATTAAAGTATTACCATCGGCGTCAATCAATAAATGGTTGGTTGCTCCACCTAAATCTTGTGCACTATTATAGTATGTTGAAGTTATTGCAGCATCAGAAAACTGCACATTGTCTATTTCGATAAGAACATTGATGTTAGCATCTGTTTTTGCTTGCGCAACAGTAACGGTTTTAACTAAATCATCTTCCTTAATAACAGTGCAAGAACGATTAAGTACTTTTCTATAATCAGCTTCTGGTAGTCGTCCAACTGCAGCAACACCACTTGTGTTTACAAAAAGTGCTCCAATTCTTTTTCCACCATTACTAACATCGGTGTATAAATTTTTCATTTTAATCATGACTTTTCTACCAGGTTCAAAATTGGTAAATGTAGACGTAACATCTACGGGAACACTAAATCCTTGAGTTCCATCTAGAGTTTGAAATGAAATTGATTTAAAAAAGTTACCACCTTCATCACTTGAAGTTACATAAGCTTCTATTACATCATCACCTGTATATTGTGCTACAATTGAGCTTGCAGGGATTTGTGAAACTTCTTTAGTTTTTACTAAAGTAGTCTCGGTACAATTTAAATTGGGAATACTATAGTTGTCATCATTAACACAACTTGAAAATAAACTAGCAAAAGCTAGTAAACAAACTGATTTTAACATTATTGTTTTCATATGTAATTTTTTTAAAAGTTTAAATAAAGGTTAACGAAGTATGTTCTTCCAAAACCATAAAAATATCTTGGTGCAAAAGCGGGTGTTCCGCTAGAAATGTCTTGATTTAAGTCTCTATAAGTAGCATTTCTAGCTTGTTCGAATCCGCCTGTTTTATAGATTACATCCAATACATTGTTTACTGAAGCAAATATACCTAATGTGTTACCGCCAACCCTCCAAGATTTTCCTCCTGTTAAGTTTAACAACATAAAGTCGTCAAATTTTTCTTGTTTCAATAATTCTCTTCCTCTAGCTTCTGTAGCTTCTGGATAAGCAAATCCGCTTATATCTGTTGGATTTCTAAAGAAAAAGTCAGTTCTTGTTATTGGAGCAACATCTATATAATTGTTACCTATATAATTTATGTTTGATCCAATCCACCAAAATTTAGGATCTCTATATTCTAAACCAAAAGATGCAGCTGTTTGCGGTGTTCCAGGCAATCTTAAACCTTTCAGTTTTGCTTCCCCGTAATTTAAGGTTGGCGCAAGATTTGTTGCAGATGCAGCAGCATCTATACTTAAACTTACGTTCGGGTTACTATCAAATGTATATTCGCCATACGCTGCGTTAATAGTCGCTTTAATGGTAGATGTTATTTGGTATTCTAAGCCAAATTCTGCACCAATGTTTTTTCTTGCGATATTAGTTACCGTTTCTGCCACAAAATTACTGTTTAAATCGGTATCAGGGTTACCATCATCAAAAGCAACACCATCAGCAAAGAAGAAAGAGGTTTCAGTAGCACCAGTAATTCTTGATACAAATGCAGTAAGTCTAGCTTTTAATTTTGCAGTTTTTATTATAAAACTTGCATCGGCGCTTCCAATAGTTTCATTTGAGATGTTGGGAACGATATTGTTGTTTACCCTAGAATTAGGAAATGTATTTCTCATAGTTGGCGCTTTCGTCATGTAAACACCATTTACGTTAAAGAAATATTTTCCTGTAATTTTATAAGTTAAACCTCCTTTAACACCAAAGTTATCGAAAGTAACTCTTTCTCCTTTTCCAAAAGAATTGGCCGGATAAAAACCGTTTCTAAACAAACCTTCTCTTTGGTACTCTGTTCTTGTATAAGATTGAGCAACATAAAAATCTATCTTATTGTAAGTAAATTTAAATTGTGCGAAGGCATCAGCCGTTAAAGCATCAAGATTAAAATTATAACCATAAGCATCTCCTTCTTGCACAAGTCTGTTTGGGTTGTTTAAATCGGTTTGTGTTTGATTAAAGTTTAAACCAAACGGATTAGCATCTTGAAAAAACGTTCCACCAAGTAAGTCGTTTAATCTTCTGTAATTATGAGATTTTAATTTTCGAGCGCTTGCTCCAGCATTAAGGATTATATTATCCGCTAATTGAGAGTTAATAATTGTATTGGCAGACCATTGATTATCATCTGTTCTATCTTCAGATAAGATATATCTGCTTCTACCAGGAGCTCTACCTATTTCAACGTTGTCTGCATTTACAATAGGAGTGCTGTTAGCCTGATAAAATGCATCCCAGTTGATTTGCGGTTGCGAAAAGAAATTAGCATTCATAGCACCAACTAAATTTGGAGTATAAATTCCACCTAGTCCTCCCGGTGAATAGGCTGATGGATTTTGTGATGCTACAGTTTGTGGGTCATTATTATAGGTTGAAGTCCAGAAACTTGGTAAATTTCTATAATAGGTTGGATCAGGATTGGCAACATCTTGAAAATCTATTCTTGTTCTTCCAGTAGAACCAGTTTGGTAACTTACGTTAGTATTGATATTGGTTTTACTAGTAACTTTCCAGAAATGACTTAACATGTTTATTGGCTCTGCAATATTTCTATCTCTAGAATTTCTTTTTTTACCGTTTTGCCAACCCCAAAATGAATTATACTTATGTCCAGCTAAATCTACAACTTCATCGGTATTTGGAGAATTTGCACCTCGACTGTTTTGAGCATAAATAGAAGTAAAGTTTAAAGAGTGTTTTTTGTTAATTCTTTTTTCTACACTGGCAAAAACCGAATTAGCACCGTAATCTGTTCCCTCAAAATAAGCTTCTTGTGCCCATCTTCTAGAAAATGAAACCACATAAGCCCAGCCATCTTTGCTCATACCAGAGGCATGAGTAGCCATTGCTCTAAAAGAATAATTGGTATTGGTTCCTAAAAAAGAGATTCTTGAACCCGGACGATAAATAGATGCTCTTGTATTGATTTCTTGTGTTCCTAAAATCCCACCAAAAGTATAATCTGATGGTGCAGAACCCATAGTAAATTCTTGGTTTCTTACAGCATCATTTAAACCTCCCCAGTTTCCCCATTGTGGTCTACCATCGTTTATTTTGTTCATTGTAATACCATTAATCATGGTAGTTGCATGTTCATTATCTAGTCCACGAATTCTAAAACGCGCCTGACCCCAATTGAATGCCGCCGCTTGCTGAAAGGCATCTCTAGAGGCCTGCAATAAACCAGCGGTACTCTCAGAACCACTATTATCATCTCCTAAGTCGTTTTCAATAATGGTAATTAAATTTAATTGTTGCTCTTCTGTTATGTCTTCTTCAAAAACTACTACACCAAGGTCTAGAATTTTTCCGTTTTCGACCTCTACAGAAACTAATTGACTTTTGTAACCTGAACTTTTAATTTGTACAAGTTGACTTCCAACGGGTACATTTTTAAAAGTAAAATTTCCCAAAGCATCTGTGATTTGCGTTTGGTTTGTGTTTTGAATTGAAGCAACAACATTTTGTAAAGGTTTTTGTGTTTTCGAATCTACAACCCTACCAGTAAAACCAGTACCAGATTGAGCAAACACAAAAAACACATGCATTACAAATAAAATGCTAATGACAAGTTTTTTCATAAAAAAAGTTAATATTATTTTTAATTTTTGATAAGAAGACAATTTCTTAACGGGTCAAAGGTACATAATTTCAGAATATTAATTACTTTTGGCGTGAAGTTTGTAATAAACTTGATATTATATTAATATAGCTTTTATGAAAATTAAAAAATTTATTGTCCCTTTCATTGTTTTATTCGCAATGAACAACGGAAATTCGCAAACAAAAAAATACATTGTGCATACAGTGGCTTTTTATAATTTTGAAAATTTATTTGATACAATCAATGGACCAAATAATGACGAAGAATGGTTGCCAAACGGGAAGATGAATTGGACTGCTGAAAAATATAAGAAAAAACTTGAAAATCTTGAAAGAGTTTTGTCCGAGATAGGAAATGGTGAAAATCCTAATAATTCACCAACGCTTATTGGAGGTTGTGAAATAGAAAATAGAACTGTACTTGAAGATTTAGTCAAACAACCTAAGTTAATAAATAAAGATTACGGCATTGTACATTTTGATTCACCAGATAAAAGAGGTATTGATGTAGCGTTGTTATATCAAAAGAAACATTTTAAACCAACGAGTTACGCTAATATACCTTTATATATATATAGAAACCAACAAGGTAAAGAAGATAAAAAAGATAAGGGTGAAGCAACTGACGACGAGGTAGTAACAGATGTAAGATCGGATAGAGTTTATACTCGTGATCAATTATTAGTTACTGGTTTTCTAGATGGTGATGAAATTAATATTATTGTTAATCACTGGCCTTCTCGTTCTGGTGGTGAGAAAAAAAGTTCGCCCTTTCGTGAAGCTGCCGGAGCTTTAAATAGAAAAATAATGGACTCTTTGGTGAAAATAAATCCAAATGCCAAGATTATTACTATGGGCGATTTAAATGATGGGTCTTATAATAAAAGCGTAAAACAACAAATAGGAGCAAAACTAAAAAAATCGGAGTTAATATCATCTGGCGATGTTTACAATCCTTTTGAGCAAATGGCAAAAGAAGGAAATGCCACACTGTTCTACAGAGATTCGGGTGATATTTTCGATCAGATTATGGTTTCAGAGCCATTAGTAAGAAATGATTATTCGTCTTACAGATATTGGAAAGCAGGAATTTATAATAAACCGTATCTTATTCAAACTACAGGACAATATAAAGGATATCCGCTCAGAAATTCTCAAAGTGAACCCGGATTTAGCGATCACTTTCCAGTTTATATTTACTTAATAAAAGAGTTGAACAAATAAAAATTTATTTAAAAGGTTAGTTACTGCTAACCTTTTTTATTTTTTGTAATTTCGTAAAAACATTATAAGTATTATGTCAATTCAAAAACCTTTCAATCTCAACAAATGGATTGAAGAAAACAGACACCTTCTAAAACCACCAGTTGGAAATAAAAATCTGTACATAGATTCTGGTGATTATATTGTAATGATAGTTGGTGGCCCAAATGCACGCAAAGATTTTCATTATAATGAAACCGAAGAATTATTTTATCAGTTAGAAGGAGAAATAACGGTTTATGTTCAAGATAATGGCAAAAAGAAAGCTATGAAACTTTCTGCAGGTGATATGTTTCTGCTTCCAGCTAAAGTACCTCATTCACCTTCAAGAACCGAAGGGTCAATAGGTTTAGTTGTAGAACGTAAAAGAGAAGGTAAAGATATTCCAGACGGATTGCTTTGGTTCTGTGAAAATTGCAATCACAAATTGTATGAGGTTTATTTTGAACTTCACAATATAGAAACTGATTTCTTAAAGCATTTTAATCATTTTTATAATAATGAACATCTTCGGACTTGCGAAAAATGTGGGACTATAATGGAGTCAGACCCGAGATTTATAGTTAAAAAATAATTTATGTCTGAAAGTATTTATAAACAAACATTTGAAAATTTCCAATGGCTCGATGTAAAATCACCAAGCGAAGAACAATTTTCAGAAATTGCCAAAAAATTTAATTTGGAAGTTTTTGCTGTAAAGGATAGCTTAGAACCTGGACATTTGCCAAAAATTGAAAAAATAAAAGGATTTAACTTTGTCATTTTAAGAGCTTATACAGCTAAGGAATCAGATAATATTTCAACGGTTGAGGAATTGTCTAATAAAGTTGCTTTTTTTTATAACGAAAAGCAATTGATTACAATTCATAGAACGCCATTTCCTTTTCTAGAAAAACTCTCAAAATCGGATGGGAAACATGATTCTGTTTATGATTTATTGATTATTATTTTTAAAGAAATTGTATTAACCTATACTGCACCATCACAGTGGCAAACTAATCAAATTGACGAAGTGGAAAAAACAATTTTCCTAAAATCTGATGCAAAAATTTCTTTGGAAGATTTGTATTTTCAAAAAGCGGAAACTCGAATTAGTAAAAAATTATTGGTTTTGACTCAAAATGTTATCAACCAAATTGTTGTTCCTGAAAAAAACCAAACAGCTCTTCAAGATGTTCAAGATAATTTGGTAAAACTAATTTTAGAATATGAAGAAGCTTTAGAAAATGCCAATAATTTGATGAACACTTATCTATCTGTAACAGCACAAAAAAGCAACGATGTAATGAAGTTACTTACTATTTTTTCGGCGTTCTTTCTTCCGCTTACTTTTATTGCTGGAATTTACGGAATGAATTTCGATTTTATGCCCGAACTACGATGGAAATTTGGTTATTTATTTGTAATTATTTCTATGATTGCTCTGAGTATAATTATTTACTTATGGTTTAGAAGAAAAAGAATTCTTTAATTCATTAATTTGGAATAAATTTGCAAAACAAACAAACATAAAAAAATACATAATGTCAACAATTGCTCAACAATTCGGCATGACCGAAGCATTAGAACTACTTGGTGTAAAAGCCATTAATGAGGGAACTTCTACAGGAAATAATCATTTTTCAAATGGTGAAATTATTGAAAGCTACTCGCCAGTTGATGGTCAACTTATAGGAAAGGTAAAAACAACTACCGCCGAAGATTATGAAAAAGTTATGAAAGCCGCAACGTCTGCTTTTCTAACTTTTAGAGCTATGCCTGCACCACAACGTGGAGAAATTGTTCGTCAATTTGGAAATAAATTAAGAGAATTAAAAGAACCTTTAGGGAAATTAGTTTCTTATGAAATGGGGAAATCGTTGCAAGAAGGATATGGTGAAGTTCAAGAAATGATTGATATCTGCGATTTTGCAGTTGGTTTATCACGTCAATTAAACGGGCAAACGATTCCATCAGAGCGACCAGGTCACGTTATGAGAGAACAATGGCATCCAATTGGTGTTGTTGGAATCATTTCTGCTTTCAACTTTCCAGTAGCGGTTTGGTCTTGGAACACAGCGTTAGCATGGATTTGCGGTGATGTTTGTGTTTGGAAAGCTTCTGAAAAAGCACCTTTATGCTCTATTGCTTGTCAAAATATTATTGCTGAAGTTTTAAAAGCAAATAATTTACCAGAAGGTATTTCATGTATCATCAATGGAGATTATAAAGTAGGTGAAATGATGACTACTGATGCTAGAATTCCTTTAATTTCTGCAACAGGTTCTACAAGAATGGGAAGAATTGTTGGTGCAACAGTAGCACAACGTTTTGGAAAATCTTTACTAGAATTAGGTGGAAATAATGCTATTATTATTACACCAACAGCCGATTTAAAAGTAGTTGTTCCTGGTGCTGTTTTTGGTGCAGTTGGAACAGCTGGTCAACGTTGTACTTCAACTAGAAGATTAATCATTCACGAAAGTGTTTATGATAAAGTAAGAGATGCCATTGTTGGTGCTTATGGTCAGTTGACTATCGGAAATCCATTGGATCAAAAAAATCATATCGGACCATTGATTGATACCGATGCTGTAAACACTTATTTAGCGGCTATTGAAAAAGCAAAAGCTGAAGGTGGAAAAGTATTGGTTGAAGGTGGAGTACTTTCTGGCGAAGGATACGAATCGGGTTGTTATGTAAAACCAGCCATTATTGAAGCTGAAAATTCTTTCGAAATCGTTCAACACGAAACTTTTGCACCAATTTTATATGTAATGAAATATAGTGGTGAAGTTGAAAATGCAATTGCAAAACAAAATGGTGTTGCTCAAGGATTATCATCAGCAATTATGACTAACGAATTGAAAGAAGCTGAAAAATTCTTGTCTTTTGCAGGTTCAGATTGTGGAATTGCTAACGTAAATATTGGAACTTCAGGAGCTGAAATTGGTGGTGCTTTTGGTGGTGAAAAAGAAACTGGTGGAGGAAGAGAATCGGGTTCTGATTCTTGGAAAGTATATATGAGAAGACAAACAAATACTATCAATTATTCTGATCAATTGCCTTTAGCGCAAGGAATTAAATTTGATTTGTAATCTTTTAGTAAGTAGTGAAAAGTAAAAAGTGATTAGTCGGTTTACGGCTAATCACTTTTTTTATTTTTGCTAATCACTAATCACTAATCACTAATCACTAATCACTATTTACTTAGTTTTCTTAACGTATTGAGTTAAAATGAAAATACTTTGGTTTTCAACACGACCTTCAATAAGGTTAGCTTCATCCCAAACTAATTTGATGTTGTGAACAGCCGCACCTCGTTTTGCAGTGAAAGTTGCTCCTTTTACATCTAAATCTTTTATTAAAACAACAGAATCACCATCTAATAAAACATTTCCGTTAGAATCTTTGTGAACAATTTTCTCTTCGTCAGCATCGGCTTCACCTGTTGCTTTTGCCCATTCAAGAGCATCTTCATCCAGATACATCATTTCTAACATCTCCATATTTTTTAAACGCACATGCATTCTCCAAGAAACAATTTGTACGGGTAGATTTTCATTCCACATACTATCGCTTAAACCACGCCAATCGTTTGGATTCATGGTTTCAGGATTTTCAATTTGATCTTTTAATGCTTTTGTGATTAAAATACAGTTTTCTGGAGAAGCTTCTGTTTTTGGTTCCACTAGGTAAACAACCAAATTTTCATCACTTCCACTAATTTCGCATCGCGATCCACTTCTGTCTCTTACTCTTTTTTCGGTAATTGTAGTCATTAACTAGTGAGCCTATAAATTAAAAGAAGCTCCTATTTGAAAAACAAACTGATTGTTAAATCGCTCATAACCAATTGCATTAGAATTATATTTAGCTAGAGGAACACCTGCTTCTGTATAAATTCCAAAACCATCAGTAAAGAAATACCTTGCGCCAAGATGAGCCCCAAAATTCCGTAAACCCAAATCAAGTCCAGGATAAACATCGAGTTTGTCACTTATATTTAGTACGTTACCAATATTAGCATTGAAACGTGCTTTTGCATCAAATTTATCATCAAACTTTGGTGTTCCTGCAGCTGTTGCTGTATTTAAAAGATAAGAGGCAGAAAATCCATACGATATGTTTTCTCCAATACCAAAATCTACTGTTGCTCCAATACCTGAACCATTTTCTTGTAATGTGGCACCGACCTGAAATTTCTTGTCGCCCTTTCCTTTAAAGGCTTGTGCGTTTGCAAAACTTGCAGATATAACAAGTAATAAAGTAATAATTTTTTTCATAATTTCTGTAAATTTTATGTTGCAAATATAAGGAATTCATTTCAAAAGCAACTTCAAAAGTTAATTTCAAAGGTTAACTCTAAATTTCAATACCTAGAACTCGCAACCCGAAACCTGCAACTCTGTAATTATTAATTACGTCCTTTTTCAGTGTGATATAAATTATTTAGCGGTTCGCTTTGCCAGAATTCTTTAGAATCAATATCCATAATGGTCAATGGTCCTTTAAAAGCAGCGCCAGTATCTACGTTCCAAATACATGCTTTTTTTATTGGAATAGTTTCGCCAATTCGGGTTACAGGAGTGTGACCAATATAAATTTCATCATATAAAGTCAATCTTCTTGGATAAAACCAGCTTGTTTTTTCTAAGTTTTCGTTCAACGATAACGCAGTTTCCCACAAAGTTCTGTCCCAGCAAAACAATTTTGGAAAGTATTCATAACTAACTCCATTCATATTTGTAAAACCGGCATGAACAAAAAGTCGGTTTTTATCATCTAAAAAATAGTTTTCTAATGATTTTAAAAATGCAATATGTTTCAGCTTTGTTGCATCAGAAATCGTTGCATAGGCAATAACAGTAGCTTCTCCACCATGTTTGTACCATTCTTTGTTATCAGTGCTGTTTTCAAGCCAATCTAAAAGGAGTTCGTCGTGATTTCCTCTGATGAAGATGCATTTTTGTTTCTCTCCTAAATCAATCAAGTAATCTATAACCTGAGGCGATTGACTCCATCCATCAACATAATCCCCAAGAAAAATTAAAGTATCTTTTGTGGTAACATTAGCGCGCTCCATTATTTGATGCAACGCTCTTAAACCGCCATGTATATCTCCAATTACTAATGTTCTATTCATTTTGTTTATTATATTTCACTTTCCTCAAAACGCGCATTACTTCTTTAAAATTCACATAAACAGTTGTAAACGGATGCAGTTTCAATAAAGGTTTTGCTTCAATTAATTTCTGTTTGGCATCTTCAAATCCGTTGAGGTAACAAATCATTAGAGTGGATGGCAAATTAATCAAATCTTTATGTTCTCTATCTGATAATTCGATTCCTTTTTGCAATTTATTCAACAAAGATAAATTAGAATTATAAATATGAAACAAAACTTTTCGATTGTATTGTGGTGGTTCAAAAAGCATTTCGGTTTCTATTTTATAATAGCCATTATCAAAGAAAGATAACTTTTGTTGTTCCAAAGGATAATAACTTGTTTTGTCATTCAATCCCAAAGGCACATATTCGGTTATCGTAAATGTATTTTCGTCATAATCAATCGTCACATCATCTTGAGCCGAATAAAACAACTTGACTTGTTCGTTTACCAATTCGATATCAACTCGTGTAAAAAAGGTTTTATCTCTATTTTTTTTCGGAATTCCTGCCCAACAAATCACAAACAATTCCTTGAAAACCTTGTACTTAGAAGGCATATCCTTGTGACGATTATTTACAAAATCAATTACGCCATCAAGCGTGTTAGAAATGCTGTTTCTAGAGCTATTTTCAATGCTTAAAACCGTTTCAATATTGAGTTTAGAATAGGGTATTTTTTCATCAGTAGGAATAGTATTGCTACCTCTTCTCACAAAAGTGGCATTGGCCAAAATGGTATGAATATTTTTCTTAAAATAGGAAGTTTTAGATTTAGGTTTTATCGTAACCAATCCAACAACTTTATCTCGTGGTAAATTCGGAAAAGGAACATTTTCATATTGAATTTTAGGAGGATTTTCCAAAAAAGCATTCACCAAATTCTGAATGCGACTGTCGTCAAAAAAATCGTCGCCGGTTATTTCATTATTCTCATCTTCAACACCAACAACGATATAAGAATTATTAGAAGGATTAGAATTAGACAAAGCGCAAATATGTTTCAAAAACTTAGCTTTTCCTTCCTTGGTGTGCAAATTCAACTGCCGTTTTTTATCATAAAAACTGCACTCATCATTGTGAGCCAGTAAGTTCTTGATAAGTAGTCGTTTGTTTATCATTTTTTAGTGATGAGTGAAAAGCAAAAAGTGATTAGCAGAATACTATTTACTAATCACTTTTCACTAATTACTAAATTTAAGGCACTTTATTTCCCATGCTTTCTGTCCAAATAGCGAACCAATCTAGGTTGTCTAAAGGCAATTCTACCGCTTTCATTAATGCTTGAATTCGAGCAATATTTACCGTTCCAGCCACAGGAATAACTTTTGAAGGATGTTTTAAAATCCAAGAAAGTAAAATGGTATCTGAACCAACACCATATTTTTCAACCAATTGCACCAAAAGTTTTTTTAATCGTCTTGTTTGCTCAATATCTTCTCTAAAAACCGTTCCTAGAGGATTCCAACTCATTGGTCTAATATCGTGCGTTTGCATATAATCTAAACTTCCGTCCAACATAGCTTCGTAATGTGTTGCCGAAAATTGAATTTGATTGTAACTTACTTCCGTTCCTGTCCCGAACTTGATTCGGGATCTAATTAATTCGGTTTGTGAAGTAGTAAAATTCGACAATCCAAAATCTATGATTTTTCCTTCTGATTTAAGTTTTTCAACCGCTTCAGCAATTTCGTCAGCAACCATCAACGGACTTGGACGATGCAAAAGCAAAACATCTAAATAATCCGTTTGAAGATTTTTTAACGAATTTTCTACACTCCAAATGATGTATTCTTTCGAGTAATCGTAGTGTTTGATTTTATTAGTTCTACTTCCTTCAAGTTGGATACCGCACTTAGAAATTAATTGCAGTTTTTCTCTTGAAATTTTACTTTCGCTAAATGCTTTTCCAAATTGTTCTTCTGTAGTGTAACCACCATAAATATCGGCATGATCAAAAGTGGTAATTTTATTTTCGATACAAATGTTTATCAAATGGATCATTTCTTGTGTGTTGAGTTTTTTATCCCAAACACCCCAATTCATCGTTCCTGCAATTATTTCAGAAAGTTTCGAGTTTCGAGTTTCGAGTTTCGGGTTTTTATCTAGAGGTTGCATATATTTTATTTATTAAATTTACTTCCATTATTTTCAGATTTTAAAAGATAGGACATAAAAGAACCTATTTTCTTACTTTCAGTAATTGTTTTTTCTTTTAAAAATTCAAATTCTTCTTCCGTAATATGTTTTCTGTCAAAAGCACGATACAATTGAGAACGTAATTCACCACATGATCCTTTCGAATAACTCAAAAATTGAACAAATTCTTTTCTTCCATTTCGTTCAAAACCTTCGGCAATATTATCCATGATTGAACCTGAAGAGCGATTCATTTGATTTCTCAATTCAAAATCTTTTCCAAGTGCAGAATTTTCAAATTTATCCCAAACATCTTGACAAATTTCTCTTCCTAACTGCCAAATATCAAGTTCTTCAAATGTAGTTATTGTTGCCATAGTATTTGTTACTTAAAAGTTATTTCATTTCAAATTTAGCAAATTTTTACCTTTTATATTGCAATTTTAATTTCACATATAGTAACCCGAAACTCGCAACCCGAAACTCGCAACCTTTAATATTACTAAAACAAAATCATAAATCATCCTTAAAAACCAGAATTAGAGGCAAGTTTTAACGCATTGTTAACATTCTATTCGTGTTAAAATCTTCAATTTTGAAATGTTAAAATTTTATAGTTAATTGTGCCTCGAAAAAAATAGAATTTATGGAAGAAAATGTTGCTGCTTTAGATATTAGAGCCATCAATGAAAAGATAGAAAGAGAAAGTGCTTTTATTGACTTATTGACCATGGAAATGAACAAAGTCATTGTGGGACAAAAGCACATGGTAGAGCGATTGTTGATTGGACTTTTAGGTCAAGGACATATTCTTCTTGAAGGTGTTCCAGGATTGGCAAAAACCTTGGCAATTAACACCTTATCTCAAGCGGTTCAAGGTAGTTTTAGTCGTATTCAGTTTACGCCAGATTTGCTTCCAGCCGATGTTGTAGGAACTATGATTTACAACATTAAAGCCAATGAGTTTTCAATAAAAAAAGGACCAATTTTTGCAAATTTCGTTCTTGCAGATGAGATTAATCGTGCGCCAGCAAAGGTACAATCAGCTTTGCTTGAAGCAATGCAAGAAAAACAAGTGACTATTGGTGACACTACTTTCAAATTAGAAAGACCATTTTTAGTACTTGCTACGCAAAACCCAATTGAGCAAGAAGGAACGTATCCATTACCAGAAGCCCAAGTCGATCGTTTTATGCTAAAAACAGTTATCGATTATCCTAAAATGGATGAAGAACGTATGGTTATTCGACAAAATCTGAAAGGTTCTTATGAAAAAGTAAACGCTGTTGTTTCGGTAGAACAAATTTTGCGCGCCCAAGAAGCTGTTCGCGAAGTTTATATGGATGAGAAAATCGAAAAATATATTCTTGATATCATTTTCGCAACACGTTTCCCTGAAAAATATAAATTAGAATCGTTAAAACCATTAATTAGTTTTGGTTCCTCACCTCGTGGAAGTATCAATTTGGCAACAGCAGCTAAATGTTACGCATTTATTAAACGTCGTGGATATGTAATCCCAGAAGACGTGCGCGCAGTAGTTCACGATGTATTGCGTCACAGAATCGGAATCACATACGAAGCCGAAGCCGAAAATGTAACTTCAGTTGACATCATCAACAAAATCGTTAACGAAATTGAAGTACCTTAATTATTAGGTTGCGAGTTGAAAGTTGCGAGTTGAAAGTTATCTACATCAACCCGAAACCCGAAACCCGAAACCCGAAACCGAATCATGGAGACGAAAGACCTACTAAAAAAAGTTCGTAAAATAGAAATCAAAACCCGAAGATTGAGTGATCACATCTTTTCGGGTGAATATCATACGTCGTTTAAAGGACGCGGAATGACTTTTTCTGAGGTGCGACCTTATCAATTTGGTGATGATGTTCGTGCTATCGATTGGAATGTAACTGCTCGATACAACGAAGCACATGTAAAGGTTTTTGAAGAAGAACGCGAATTAACTATGATGTTAATGGTTGATATTTCGGGTTCAGAAAGTTTTGGAACTAAAAATCAGTTGAAAAGCGAAATCGTAACTGAAATTGCTGCGACAATGGCTTTTTCAGCAACTCAAAATAACGATAAAATAGGTTTGATTTTGTTTTCCAATGAAATCGAATTGTATATTCCACCAAAAAAAGGGAAATCACACGTACTTCGAATCATACGAGAATTAATCGAATTCCAACCTAAAAGTAGAAAAACCGATTTATCACAAGCCTTGAAGTTTTTATCATCAACCCAAAAGAAGAAGGCAATTGTTTTTCTGATTTCCGATTTTATGGTGGACGATGATTACGAAAAAACATTGAAAATAGCAGGAAAAAAACACGACATCACCGGAATTCGAGTATATGATGTTCGCGAAGAAACAATGCCAAACATTGGTATAGTCGAAATGGAAGATGCCGAATCGGGCGAAATTATGGTTGTTGATACGAGTTCTAAAAATGTTCGATTGAATTACGAAAAAAACTACCAACAGAAAGTTGGTTATTTTAAAGATATTTTTTCAAAATGTGGTTCAGGAACCGTGAATACTCGTGTCGATGAGAGTTATGTAAAAAAATTATTGGGTTATTTTAAATCCAGAGGATAAATGAAATTCAAATTATATATATTATTTTTTCTACTAACAACGTCACTTTTTGCCCAAAAAGTCACGACTTCTATTGATTCTACTAAGAAAAAAATAGGAGCCGAATTCAAGTTGACTTTAAAAGCATCAGTAAATAAAACAGATAAAGTTGTTTTTCCAAAAGCTCAGAATTTTGGAGCTTTAGAAGTTATTGAATCCTATAAAATTGACACGATTAAATCGAATGACAAATACGAATTAATCAAAAAATACGGATTGACTCAATTTGATTCAGGTAAATACACCATTCCAAGAATTCAGATTTTAATTAACGGAAAACCTTCTTTTTCAGACAGTTTAAAAGTTGAGGTTGCCGATGTAAAAGTTGATACCTTAAAACAGAAAATGTATGAAATTAAAGATGTAATTCCTGTTGAAAGCTCAAGCGATTGGTGGAAATATCTTTTAGGAATTTTACTTTTAGTTGGTTTAGGATTTTTAGGATATTGGTTATTCAAAAAGTATTACAAAAAACCTGAAAAGATTGAAGAAATCGTTTATAAAACTCCAATTGAAAAAGCTACATCATTATTGCAACAATTAGAGCGAAAAGAACTTATTCAACGTGGTGAAATAAAATCTTATTATTCTGAATTAACTGATATTGCTAGAACCTACATCGAAGAAGAAATTCACATTCCAGCAATGGAAAGTACGACTTCAGAGCTAATTGTAAGTTTGAGAAACGTTGCCAAAAGCAAAAAATTAAAACTTTCTAAAGAAATACTTGAAAATTTAGAAAAAGTATTACAACAAGCCGATTTAGTAAAATTTGCTAAAGTAAAGCCACTAGATTTTGAAATAGAAGAAGATAAAAAACGAATTACAAGTACAATTGTAACCATTCACAAAGCTATTCCTGAAATTGTTAAAGACAAAGATGAATTAGAGGTTTGGAATGAAGAACAAAAACAAAAAGCATTAGCAAAAAAAGCATCAGAACAAAAAATAAAACGCATCAAAAAAGCGGTCTTTATCACAGTTTTGGTTCTTGCATTAACAGTAGGAATAACAACTGCAATAAAAGGATTCGACTTTGTTAAAGATTTTGTTTTAGGTAACGAGACCAAAGAGTTAGTAGAAGGCGAATGGGTTTTGAGTGAATATGGAAATCCAGGTGTTATTATAGAAACGCCAAAGGTTTTGAAAAGAATTGACGCGTCAAAAATGCTTCCAAAAGATGCTTATGCTATTTTAAAGGAAATGCAAATGTTTGAGTTTGGCGCTTTAAGGCAAAAATTGTTTGTTGCAATTTCTACGAACAAGTTTAAACAACAAACAGAGATTAATTTTGATACTGTTTTAGAAGGAATTACAAACACATGGCAAAAAAACGGAGCTGAAAACATACTTTTTAAACAAGAAGATTTTAACACTGGTAAAGGAGTAACTGGTGTAAAAGCCTACGGAACAATGACTGTTGTTGATAATAATCAAAGTGAGAAGATGTATTATGAAATTTTACTTTTCAAGCAAGATGGTGGTTTACAACAAATAATAGTGGCATATCGTGAAGGCGATGTATATGGTGAAAAAATTGGGAAACGAATCATCAATTCTGCCGAATTAAAACAAGCACAATAACAATGGAAAAAATAAGTTTTTTAAACCCTGAATTTTTTTGGTTGTTTTTGTTAATTCCTTTAGCAATAGCTTGGCTTTGGTGGAAAAATAAAGAACAAACGGCAACTTTAAAAATAAGTTCCGTTAAAGGATTTAAAGGTTCTAAATCAATTTTGGCAAAATTAAAACCATATTTATCAGGATTAAGAATTATGTCTTTATGTTTTTTAATCATCGCTTTAGCTCGACCAAGAACGGTTGATATCAGCAATCAAACTAAGACTACTAAAGGAATCGACATTGTCATGGCAATTGACCTTTCCAGTAGTATGTTGGCAAAAGATTTGAAACCCAACAGAATGGAGGCTTTGAAAGAAGTAGCTACCAATTTTGTTGATGGACGTCCAAATGACAGAGTTGGTGTTGTAGTTTACGCAGGTGAAGCATACACTAAAACACCAGTTACAAGCGATAAAGCAATTGTAAAACAAGCCATTTCAGATATTAAATTTGATAATATTCTTCAAGACGGAACAGGAATTGGAATGGGATTGACAACAGCAGTAAATCGTTTGAAAGATAGCAAAGCCAAAAGCAAAGTAATTATTCTGTTAACAGATGGTGTTAATAATTCGGGATTTATAGAACCAGAAACGGCTTCGGAAATTGCTAAAGAATACGCAATAAAAGTGTATACAATTGGATTAGGAACAAATGGAAATGCATTGTTTCCTTATGCTTTTGCGCCAAACGGAAAGGATTTTTTATACAAAATGATGCCTGTAGAAATAGACGAGCAGTTAATGAAAACGATTGCTAAAAATACAGGCGGAAAATATTTTAGAGCGGTTAGCAATTCTAAGTTAGAAGAAATTTATGGTGAAATAAATAAATTAGAAACCACCGAAATAGAAGAATTAAAATATTATGATTACGACGAAAAATACCGACCATTTGTAATAATCGCAGGAATATTACTATTGATAGAAATAGCATTGAGAAATACAATTTTTAAAAGTTTTATTTAATTCTGAAATCAAAAATCGTTAATCAGCAATCGACAATCAAATGTACGAATTAGAAGAAAAAGGTTATTTATATTTACTGTTCATCATCCCAATATTGGTGGTGCTTTTTCTTTATGTTCAATTTTGGAAAAGAAAAAAGCGGCAAGAGTTTGGTGATTTAGATTTGATTCAAAAATTGAGTCCTGAAAAATCTACGTTTAAACCAATATTGAAGATGATATTCTTTTTGCTAGGAATAACATTCATAGTTATTGGTTTGGTGAATCCCAAAATGGGAACAAAAGTCGAGAAAGTAAAACGTGAAGGAATTGATATTGTTTTTGCAGTCGATATTTCAAAAAGTATGCTTGCAGAAGATGTTGCGCCTAATAGATTAGAAAAAAGTAAACAATTGGTTTCACAATTAATTAATCAATTAGGAAGTGATAGAATCGGAATTATTGCTTATTCAGGAAGTGCTTTTCCAGTTTTACCAATGACTTCAGATTATGCTGTTGCAAAAATGTTTCTTCAAAGCATGAAACCAGGAATGATTTCTTCTCAGGGAACATCAATAGACCAAGCTATAGATTTGGCTTCTACTAAATATTTTGACAAAAAAGATAAAACCAATAAACTTCTTGTAATAATTTCTGACGGAGAAGATCATTCTGATAATGCAGAATCTGCCGCAGAAGAAGCTCAAAAAATAGGAATAAAAATAATTACAGTTGGCGTTGGTACAGAAAATGGCGGAACCATACCGTTAGCCAAAAATGGTTATGGCGAAGGACTTCAAAAAGATAAAGATGGAAATGTGGTGGTAACCAAAAGAAATGCAGCTGTTTTAGCAACAATTGCAAAACCGTCAAAAGGTGGTTATGTTGATGGTAATTCAACCAAAACAGTGCTAGAATATGTAAAGAAAGTGCTAGACAATACAGAAAAAACAGAGTTTAGTGCTACACAAATGGCCGATTTTAAATCGCAGTTTCAATGGTTTTTAGGTTTTGGTTTTTTCTTTCTTATTGCCGATATTTTTTTACTAGAAAGAAGGACAAAATGGGTTAGAAAAATGAATTTATTTAATGAAGAGAAAAAATAGAATTTCACAAATTCTTTGCAAAAACACAATGAAAAAAATTATCACATTACTTTTAATCCTAATCTCTTTTGCAATAAAAGCACAAGAGAAAGATAAGTTTTTGCCCAAAGGGAATGAAGAATTTGCAGAAAAAAAATATGCCGATGCTGAAGCAAATTACAGAATTTCACAATCTAAATTCAAGAAAAAAGCAGTTTCATCTCATAATTTGGGCACATCAATTTATAAGCAAAATCAGCATTCCGAATCGAAATATCAGTTTGCAAAAGCAATTCAAGTAGCCAAGACCAAACAAGAAAAACACAAGTCCTATCATAATTTAGGAAATGTATTGATGAAAGAAAAAGAATACCAAGGGGCAGTCGAAGCCTATAAAAACGCCTTACGAAACAACCCAAATGATGAGGAAACGCGCTATAATTATGCTTTAGCAAAAAAAATGTTGAAAGACAATCCACCGCCAGAAAAACCAAAAGAAGATAAAAAAGACGAGCAAAAAGAGAAAAAAGAACAAGAAAAGAAAGAAGACGAAAAGAAAGAGCAGGAGGACAAAAAAGAGCAAGACAAAAAAGGCGATCAAGATAAGAAAGAAGAGCAAGAACAACCGCAGCCTAAGCCTACAGGAGCTAATAAGCAACGTATAGAAAATCTTCTTGATGCAGTAAACAACGAAGAGAAAAAGGTTCAGGATAAAGTGAAAGCTCAAAAAGTACAAGGAAAACCACAAAAACCAGAAAAAGATTGGTAATCAAATAGCAGTATTTGATAAATCAAAAATGAAAATGATGAAAAAAATAGTTTTTTTATTTCTTTTGTTAATAGCAAATCTGCTCAACGCTCAAACAAAATTTGAAGCAAGAGTAAGTAGAGATGAAATTGGGATAAATGAAAATGTAAGAATAGAATTCTACATGAATTTTGATGGCGATAATTTGGAAGTTCCTAATTTCCAAGCGTCAGGTTTTAGAGTTATTGCTGGTCCGAGTCAAATGGTTAGTCAGTCATGGGTAAATGGAAGAAGTTCTTTTAATAAAGCCTATTCCTACACATTGATGCCTTTAAAAAAGGGAAAACTTGTAATAAAAAGTGCAACAATAGAATTTAATGGTCAGGAGTTTAAAACACAACCAATCACAATAACTGTTGGTAATGAGGTTGCACAACAACAAAATCCATATTCTAATAATCCTTATTATAATCAACAACAACAGCAACAACGTGTTCCTGTAAATGTTGGAAAAGATGGTGTTCATTTAGTAGCAGAAATTTCCAAAACCAATCCATATGTAAACGAGCCAATTACGGTAGTTTATAAAATTTATGTAAGCCAGCGTTCTGCTGTTGGTGGTTGGAATGAAACCAATAAACCAAAGTACTCCGATTTTTGGAGTCAAAATATTGATGTTAAAAACTTAGTAATACAAAATGGCATTTTTAAAGGTGAAAATTACCGATATGCTGTTTTAAGAAAAGTAGTTTTGTACCCTCAAAAAGCAGGAAACCTTCAAATAGAACCTTTAACATTAGATGTACAAGTTGAAGTTCCAACAGGTAGAGTTGATATTTTTGGAGAATATGAAACTAAAACTCAAGTGAAAAGAGTTTCTGCAGGAGCTAAAACAATCAATGTAAAAGCATTGCCAGAAACAGGAAAACCTGCAGGATTTTCGGGCGCAGTTGGTAAATTTGATTTTCAAGTTACGCCATCAAGAACGTCATTAAAAAGTGGTGAATCTTTAGACCTGAATTTGAAAGTCGTTGGTGTAGGAAACCTAAAATTATTTAGTTTGCCAAAGCCAGTTGTTCCGTCTTCATTAGAAATGTTTGATCCAGAACATACTGAAAATGTGCAAACACCTCTTTCAGGAATGACAGGAAGTATTTCAGATAAATACACAATTATTCCGAATGAAAAAGGAAACTTTCCTATAAAACCAATTCAATTTTCTTATTTTGATTTGGCTTCCAATAGCTATAAAACAATAACTTCTCAACAAATAGTTTTAAATGTTGCTCAAGGCAAAGAAACCGCAGTTGCTGTTAATCCAAATAAAGTGGAACCAACGGTTAAAAAATCATTTGCCTTTATCAAACAAAAAACGGAGTTAGAAAGTATAGAATCAGACGATTTCCTAGGTTCAGGATTATTTTACGGATTGTTGTTTTTACCATTTTTGTTGATTCCAGTTCTAATAATTTTCAAAAAGCGAAAAGACACTCAAGATGCTGATATTATTGGGAATAAAACCAAAAGAGCTAATGCTTTAGCTAAGAAATATTTATCGGAAGCTAAAAAACAAATCAATAATAAAGAGCCATTTTACATCGCATTAGAAAAAGCAATGCACAATTTTTTGAAAGCCAAATTAAATATCGAAACTTCAGAAATGAGTAAAGATAAAATCACGGAAATTCTGCTTTCGCGAAATGCAAATTCAGAAACGGTGACAGAATTTATAACCTTGACCGAAAGTTGTGAATTAGCTCGATATGCGCCATCAACAAGCACAATAATTCATCAAGATTATGATAAAGCTGTTGAGATCATTTCGAGTTTAGAAAAACAAATTAAATAGTAATCATGAAGAAGTTTTTTTATCTATTTCTATTTATTTCTGCATCTGTTTTTGCAACGGATATTTCTAATCCTTTTGTAGATGGGAATATCCAATACAACGACGGAAAATATGAAGCAGCGATTACAAGTTACGAAAGTGTTTTGGCAAATGGTCAACAATCGGCTGAGTTGTATTTCAACCTTGGAAATTGTTATTATAAATTGCATAAAGTTGCACCAGCAATTTACAATTACGAAAAAGCGTTACAACTAAATCCAAACGATCCTGAAATTCAAACCAACTTAGATTTTGCCCGAAAAATGGCTATTGACGATATCAAAATCATTCCAAAAGTAGGTTTCGATAAATTAATCGCCGATTTCACTTCATGTTATCGTTACGATACTTGGGCTTGGATTGCAGTTGCGTTCGCGTTTGTATTTTTAGCGTTTTTTATCGGATATTATTTCTCACCAACGGCTTTTAAGAAGCGTATTTATTTTACAGGAATGTTTGTGGTTTTGATTGTAATTATCATTTCGGTTTCCTCAGGAATGTTCGAAAAAAACCGATTAGCAACTGAAAGGCCAGCCATAGTTTTTGCCGAAACCGCATCAGTAAAAGGCGAGCCAAAAGCATCAAGTCCCGAAACGATTTTACTTCACGAAGGAACAAAAGTGTACATTCTAGAAAGCATCGCAAACTGGAAAAAAGTACAACTTACTGATGAAACTACAGGTTGGATTAGTGATGAAGCGATTAAAGAGTTGAATTAGTTTTCATTCGCAGTCACAGTTTTCAGTGTTTTACTTCTGATAGTTTATCGTCAACGTTTTTCATTCCTAAGGAATCTCATTTTTTGATTTTTAACATTTTTTACACTTTTAGTGTAAATTAGTTTTTACATTCAGACATAGATTTGTAACAACTAATCAAGTTTTTTAAATTTTAAAACTATAAATTATGAAAAAAGGTCTTTATTATCTTATTATGGGAATTATTTTAGTGATGATTGGTTCAATAATGAAAATAACCATAGAAAACTCTGTAATTAGCTCGTATATTATAGGTTTAGGTTTGTTTCTAGAGTTGATTTTTTTAGTTTATTTGATTATCTATTTAAAGAATAAATAATTTTCTCTTTTTTCATCATTATTTAAGTAACATGAAACAAATTCTAAGAATCACCCTGGCATACTACATTTTTTTAGCTGCTATTACGGGAAGTATTTATAAAATCATTGAAAACACTAATAATGGATCCATTTTAAAGTTAATCGGGCTAAATATTATAAATATTTTTATTGCTTTTGTAATATCTTATTTTGGTCACAAATCGCAGCAAAAAAAGAATAATAACGGTTAAATTAATTTTACAAGTAAGGATTATCTAAATTTAGATAGTCCTTTTTTTATGCTTAGTAAGAATTTTAAACCTTCTCCTTCAAATCCTTAAACCAATCGGTTAAAACCGGTAACATAAATTCAGAAGTTTTTAATATTGGATTGAAAAAAACAGAATTTTCTTGAGTTTCTTTACTTACCAAAGCATCGTTGATGTTCACTTTTTGGAATAAACTCAAAACGATGCCTAACAATAATGTAGTTTTCAAGACGGCAAAAAATGCGCCACCCAATTTATTCAACCAACCTAAAAATACAAAATCAGCAATTTTAGAAAATACTTTTGCTAACAAGTGAATGGTAATTACTACAATAAGTAAAGTGATTATAAATGCTGCAACTTTCGCAGTTTTGCTGTCACCAATAAAACTTCCAACAACGTATGAGAATTTTACCGCAATATAAATTCCAACAAAAAATGAAATCAATGAAGCCAATTCAACAAATAATCCGTTTCGTAAACCTTTAAAAGCCGCAAAACCCAACAAAACTGCAAAAACAATATCGATAAATCCCATAAATTTAATAAAAGTGAGCGGTAAAGATATAAGAATATAGAAAATAGAACAAAGAGAAAAGATGGTAAATGTGATATATTTGCAAACTAATTGAAAATTGTAGTTGAAAAGTCTATTTTCTTTTCTCTATTTTCTTTTCTCTAAATAAAAAAAATGTCTCGAGATATACAACTAAAAGAACGATGGGAAAAAGTCGTTGAAATCCTTTCCAATCAATTTGCCGAAGGAGAACAACTTGACTTAGATGCAATAATATACTTAATTGGAGTTCAAGAACTTGGCAAATTCCAACAATTATTTAAAAAAGACGAAAAAGTAAACCTAATGCACATTGCCATTTGTAGATTATTAGAACCTTATGGTTACTACGAATTCGAATTTTTTGATAAAGACGGATGGCCACATTACAAAGTAAAAGAAGAATTACCACCATTAAAAGCTGGTGAACAAACTATTTTAATGAAAGATGCCATTGTAAATTACTTCGTTGAGAAAGAACTTATAAAGTAATTAGTAAAAAGTGATAAGTAATTAGTCTATTGAGAGGATAAAATATTTTTCTGCTATTAACTATTTACTCTTCACTTTTTTATTCACTAATCACTAAAAAAACTTAAATTTGCACCTTCAAAGAACGAACGATGATAGACAAGATTAAACAACATATTGAAGAAGCTAAAGCATTTAACGAAAAAAACAAAGAATCGTTAGAGCAATTTCGTATAAAATATTTAGGAAGCAAAGGATTGTTGAAAGAACTTTTTAATGAGTTCAAAAACATTCCAAACGACCAAAAGAAAGACTTCGGACAAGTAATTAACACACTTAAAGCTGTTGCCGAAGAAAAAGTAAAAACCATTCAAGAAGAGCTAGAAAGCAAAGAAGAAGTGAAAGGTTTTTATGGCGATTTGTCTCGTCCAGGTGAACCTATTCAAATTGGTTCTCGTCATCCTATTTCCTTAGTAAAAAATCAAATTATTGATATTTTCTCAACCATCGGATTTAACGTTTCTGAAGGTCCAGAAATCGAAGACGATTGGCATAATTTTACAGCATTAAACTTGCCAGAATATCACCCAGCAAGAGATATGCAAGACACGTTTTTTATTCAAACCAATCCTGATGTTTTGTTGCGTACGCACACTTCATCGGTGCAAGTGCGTTACATGGAAAACAACAAACCACCAATTCGTACGATTTCTCCGGGAAGAGTTTTCCGTAACGAAGCGGTTTCATCGCGTTCTCACTGTATTTTTCACCAAGTAGAAGGATTGTATATTGACAAAGACGTTTCGTTTGCCGATTTAAAACAAACATTACTTTATTTCACTAAAGAAATGTTCGGAAAATCTAAAATTCGTTTACGACCAAGTTACTTTCCATTTACAGAACCAAGTGCCGAAATTGATATTTATTGGGGTTTAAAAACCGAAACCGATTATCGTATCACAAAAGGAACAGGTTGGTTAGAAATTGGAGGTTGCGGAATGGTTGATCCAAATGTTCTAAAAAACTGTGGCATCAATCCAGACGAATTCTCAGGTTTCGCCTTCGGAATGGGAATTGAACGTATCGCAATGCTTTTACACCAAATTGGCGACATTAGAATGTTCTTTGAAAACGATGTTCGTTTCTTAGAGCAATTTAAATCAAGTATATAAATTAATAACTCTTGCAGAGTTTTAAACTTTGCAAGAGTTTCTTTAAAAATGAAAGCAGATATCACCATCCCAAAAGTAGAAAACGTATTTGTAGCAGCCGTTCAAGAATGGAGCGACGACTTCATGGATAAAGTTTGGTACGTTTATCTTGTAAACGATTCTGACTATGATATAGAGAATGTAATGGTAGTTTCCAAAGCCTTTGGAACTATTGATGGTGAAGAAAAAAAGACGTCGCTATTACGTCATTCGTTTCCAAAAGTTCCATCGGTTTCTGTTGTTAAAATTGAAATGGTTGAAACAAGTGTACTTAGATTGAACAACGAATTTATGGTATCTTATTTTATTGGCGATACTTTGTATGACAAAAAATTCATCTTCCGAGCACAAACCATAACTCCAGATTATGTTGAGGAAGTGCCGATTTTGTTTGTTGACGGCGTGATTGTAAGGTAGTTTTTTATTTTGAAATCTATTTCTTGGCGGAGTTTTCTCTTTTAACCTTCTCTTTCCAGCTAAAATATCCTAAAACGAAGATGCCTATCACAATATAAGAAACGGCTCTTACATAGAAATTATTGTCAGATAGTTGTTGCGAAACAGTCTTTTCTTTAAGCTCAAATAAGGTCATGAAAACAACCATAAAAACACCCCAAAACCCACCCATTTTTAATTGATATTTCCAACGTTCGCTCATTAAAATTACTTTTTAAATTTTTTGAAAAGATTGCTCCATTTATTGTTTTCGGGGTTTTGTCCTATCCAAGATAGATAACCCATAACAAAAATCCCAACAATAAAAATCCCGATAATTCTTATAAAGAAAAATTTCGAATTAATTTGTTCATTGATACTCTTTTCATTAGATAAAGTAATGAAAAGCATCATAAATAAACTCCAAAATAGTCCTAATCGAATTTGATATTTCCAACGTTCGCTCATTTTAATCTAATTTATCGGTAAGTTTTTTAAATACAGATTTTGCGTCTTTTCCTTCGTACAAAATTTCATAAACGGCATCAATAATTGGCGTTTTAGCTTTGTATTCTTGATTTAATTTGTAAGCACTTTTTACAGCATAATAACCTTCGGCAACCATACTCATTTCCATCATGGCCGATTTTACGGTGTAGCCTTTCCCAATCATGTTTCCGAACATTCTATTTCTTGAGAATACCGAATATCCTGTAACTAATAAATCGCCCAAATAAGCTGAGTTATTAATATTACGTTTCATTTTATGCACTTTTCTAATGAATTTCTTCATTTCACGAATGGCGTTACTCATAATAACTGATTGAAAATTGTCACCATAACCTAATCCGTGAGCAATTCCTGCAGCAATAGCGTAAATGTTTTTCAACATAGCTGCGTATTCCGTTCCAATAATGTCGTCAGAAATTTTAGTTTTAATGTAATTTCCAGCAAGAACTTTAGCTACTACCTTTGCTTTATTTGAATCACCACAAGCAATGGTCAAATACGAAAGTCGTTCAAGTGCCACTTCTTCTGCGTGACATGGTCCAGTGATTACTCCAATATTTTCAAAAGGAATATCAAATTTTTTGTTGAAATGTTCGCCAACAATCAAAAAGGTTTCAGGAACAATTCCTTTGATAGCAGAGAAGATTACTTTGCCTTGTAAACTAACAGTAAGTTTTTCTAATTCTGCGCTTAAAAATGCCGATGGAATAGCGAAAATGATATAATCTGCATATGCGACAGCTTCATTTATATCGGAAGTTAATCGCAATTTATTAGTATCAAATTCTACTGAACTTAAATAATTTGGATTGTGTTTTTGAGATTTTATATGGTCAATTGCTGATTGATTTCTCATGTACCAAGCAATTTCGTCTAAATTGACGCACAACATTTTTGCAATTGCAGTAGCCCAACTTCCGCCACCAATCACTGCAAATTTTGGATATTGATTCATTATTAGTGTGTTTGATAATCCAAAAATACTGAAATTTATTTAAAGCAATGCGATTGCGTTAGTTTAAGATTATTAAGGAAAGATATTGTTAAAAATTAATTTAACTTAAAATTATGATATTCAGTACAATAACAAGAAATAATGGTCGTTATTACTATATATGATTTCTGTTAGGTGATTTCATAAGTTTAGTTAGTTAAAAATTTTGTTTTGGGGTTTGAGAAAGGCGTTCAGGAAATATATCTTGAACGCCTTTTGAATTTATGCTGAACTTGTTTCAGTATCTAATCACTATTTACTTTTCACTCTTCACTAAAATCAGTAACTCATTTCCACAATTTCTCTAACTTTTTCTAAAGTGATGTTTTGCTTTTCACCCATCGCTTTCCAACCTCTTTCTTCGAAACGATTTACAATAAAATCGGCAGTTTTTTCTATATTTTCTGCGTTTTCAGAGATTTTGGTTTTCATTCCCATGGTGTGGAAAAATTCAATAGTTTTTTCGATGGCTTTTTCTGCTTTTTCCTCTACAGAATTTCCTGTGATGTTCCAAACTCTTTCACCATATTGTGCTAGTTTATCTTTCTTGGTTTCAAACATAACTCTATATAAGTTTGGACCAATAATCGCTAAAGTTCTTGCGTGATCAATTTCATATAAAGCTGTTAATTCGTGACCAATCATGTGTGTTGCCCAATCGCTAGGAACACCTTTTTGAATCAATCCGTTTAGGGCCATAGTTGCGCTCCAGACAAAGTTAGAAGCTAATTTATAATCACTCGGATTTTCTACAACACTTGGTCCAACTTCGATCAAAGTTTTCAAGATGCTTTCTGCAAATCTATCTTGTAATAAAGCATCGTGTTGAAAAGTTAAATATTGTTCCATAACGTGTGTGAACGCATCAACAACACCATTTTGTAATTGTCTTTTTGGTAATGAAGTAATTACAGTTGGATCAACAATTGAGAATTTTGGAAACAAAGCACTTCCGCCAAGAGTCAGTTTTTCATGAGTTGCTTCAATAGTTACTACAGCACCAGAATTCATTTCTGAACCTGTTGCAGGTAAGGTTAAAACCGTTCCAAATGGAATCACTTGTGATAAATCGGTAAATAAAATTCTCTTTCTTAAAATATCTGCTTCATCGCCTTCAAATTTGGAAGCTGCCGAAATGAATTTCACTCCATCGATAACGCTTCCGCCACCAACTGCTAAAATAAAATCGATTTTTTGCTCGCGAATAATTTGAACGGCTTTCATCAAAGTTTCAAATCTTGGATTGGGTTCGATACCGCCAAATTCTACGATTTCAAAACCTTTTAAAGCTGAAGTAACAGCGTCGTGAACACCATTTTTAAAGATACTTCCGCCACCATAAGCCAATAAAACTTTGGCGTCTTTTGGAACTAATGTAGCTAATTTTTCTGTTTGTCCTTTACCAAAAACATAATTGACAGGATTGTATAATTCGAAATTGTTCATTGTATAAATATTTAGAGTACAAATTTACGAAACGATTGAACGAATTAGTGGTAAAGGAATGTTAAGTTATGAATTCAAATTTTCTATTCGAATTAAACGAAATAAAAAATAATGATATTAATAAATCATATACAAAAAAGCGATTAAATGAGTTAAGCATAATAAAAGCCCTGTAACATGTGTATAAAAAATTATTAATTGATTCGAATCTTTTTTTTCTCTAAATATAAAAATATTAAAAAGGTTAATCAATAAATAAAACGGAATAGTAGCAATTGTGACAAACGCAAATCCTAAACCTTTATCACCATGATGAGAATTTGTATAAGGTTGGTACATCATCCACCAAAGATAAATATAGAAACCATACATAATTAAGTTTAAAATTATATGTAGTCTAATATTTCCGCGAAATTTTAACAACACAAATAAACAAACTACTAAAAAAATTAAAAACTCAATTCTCATTTTTACTTCCTATAAAAATTATTATGATCTACATATTCCCAAACTTTTTCGGGCAATAACGGACGAATATTTTTTTTGTTTTTGATGCTTTCGCGAATAAAAGTTGAAGAAAGTTCGATAACAGGCGCACCAACTCGATGAATTCTTGGTGCTGAACTAGTTTCAGCATCTTTTAAATCTAAAACAGCGTTGTCAAATTCTTTACTTTCACCTGAATTCAATCGTGGATAGACATAAATATCGTGATTTTCTAAAATGTATTCGTAGTTTTTCCATTTGTGAAGCGAATTCAGATTGTCTTCACCCATTATCAAACAAAACTCATGTTGCGGAAATTTATCTTTTAAATGCGCTAAAGTATTTACGGTATAATTAGGCTGAGGTAATTTGAATTCAATATCCGAAGCTTTGATTTTAGGATAATCATCGGTTGCTAAATTCACTAAATGCAAACGTTGGTAATCATCCAATAAAGTATTCTTCTGTTTGTGTGGATTATGTGGCGTGACAACCATCCAAATTTGGTCCAAATCGGAATGTTCTGCCATGTGATTGGCAATAATCATGTGCCCAACGTGAATTGGGTTGAAGGTTCCGAAATATAATCCTATTTTCATGATTTTAGTGATTAGTAAATAGTGAAAAGTGATTAGCTGAATACTTCATCTACTAGTTTTTGAGTGTTTTAGAAAAAGCATTAATCATTTTTGATTCTTCTGTAATTAATGATAAAACTTCATTAAATGAATCAAAATCTGTTATAAACTCAAGTTCTTTAGCAATAATTAGTTGTGTTTCTAATTCATTTAAAGAACCTCTTGAAATATCAAGAAAATGACTTAATGATTTATCTGTATTTCTACCGTAACCTTCACTAATATTAGAAGGAATAGATACTGCGGCTCTTTTAATTTGAGAAGTTAAAGCATATAACTCTTCTTGAGGAAAAGATTTAACTAATTTATAAACTTTTACTACTAAAACAATACCTTTCTGCCAAATAAGCAAGTCTTTATAAGAATTTATGCTTCCCATCTTATTGCTATTTACTAATTACTTTTCACTATTTACTCTAAAGAAATAAAACTTTTTACTAGTTCATAAGCTTCAGCTTTAGCTACATCCAAATCATAATTCTTGATGACTTTGTCAAATTGTGGTGCGGTTGCTAATTCAACGTGTGCTTTAGCGATGCGCATGTTTATCTTTTCGTCGCTTTCTGTGGAACGCTGTTTTAATCTTCTTTTTAGTTCGTCAACGCTTGGTGGTTTTACAAAAACTGCTAATGTTTCTTGAGGAAATTTTGATTTAATTCGCAATCCACCTGAAACATCAATGTCGAAAATCACGTTCTTGCCTTTAGCCCAAATACGTTCTACTTCACTTTTTAAGGTTCCGTAATAGTTGTTGGTATAAACTTCTTCCCATTCCACAAACTCTTCTGCTTTGATGTGTTTTTTAAATTCTTCCCAACTGATGAAATAATAATCTTTTCCATCAACTTCTTGACCTCTAGGTTTACGTGTTGCACAAGATATTGAAAACTCTAAATTCAAATCTTCTTGAGCTAGTAAATGCCTCACTATAGTGGTTTTTCCCGAACCAGATGGCGCTGAGAATACTAATAATTTTCCTTTATTCATTCTTAGTTGTGTTGTCTATTCTCTTTATTCTATTCTCTATCTTCTTAAAGAACATTCAAAACTTGTTCCTTAATCTTCTCCAATTCATCTTTCATCATTACTACCAATTTCTGCATTTCAGAATGATTCGATTTTGAACCCATAGTATTGATTTCTCTTCCCATTTCTTGAGTGATGAAGCCTAATTTTCTTCCGTTTGCTTCCGTTCCAGCAAGAGTTTCTATGAAATAATTTAGGTGATTTTCTAAACGAACTTTCTCTTCTGTAATATCGTATTTTTCTAAATAAAAAATCAATTCTTGTTCGAAACGATTCTCGTCAACATTCACTTGAAGTTCATCAAGAGCAGTTCTCAATCTTGTTTTTACAGTTTCAACACGCTCAGCATCATAAGCAACAGCATCGTTCATTAATTTCATGATATTGGCAATGCGATGTAGAAATTCTTTTTCTAATGAAACGCCTTCGTCTTTTCTGAAATTAGCAATATTTTCAAGTGCTTCATCAATGACTTTTTGAATTTCCTTCCATTCGTTTTCGTCGATTTCATCACGTTCTGTTTTTAATGCATCAGGCATTCTTACAGCCATTTTCATCAATTCAGTTTCATCAGCATTTGGGATTACAGCTTTCATTTGATTAATGTAACCTTTTACAATAGGCACATTAATTTTAGAAGAGGTTTCTTCGCCTGTAACTTCGATGTATAGAGAAAAATCAATTTTTCCACGTTCTAATCGTTGCGAAATTTGGTTGCGTAAACCCAATTCCATTTCGCGGTAAACCGACGGCATTCTTGTATTCAAATCTAAACCCTTACTGTTTAGTGATTTTAATTCTACTGTAATTTTTTTGGTTGGTAATTGCAAAGATGCTTTTCCAAAACCAGTCATTGATTGTATCATTCTTATGTTTTATAGATTTCAAATATATGAAATAGTGATTAGTGATTAGTGAAAAGTGATTAGTAATTTATCGATTTCAAGTCTATTTACTAATTATTATTCACTTTTTACTCGTTTTTGCGTTACTAAATAAACTCCGACAAATATTAAAATGGCCGATGTTATTTTGATCCAAGTAAGTTCGTCTTTGCCTAAACTGATGGCGAAAATTGTGGCAAATAATGGTTGTAAATAGATGAAAACGGCAACTGTTGTTGGTTTCAATTCGCGCATGGAAATTAAATTCAGCAAATACGTTAAAAATGTTGAAAAGACTACAACAAAGCCAATTTTCCAATAAATATCATTTGGAACTATGGTCCAGTTTATCGCATGAAATTCGTTCCATCCGAAAGGTAAAACCATGATAAATCCGAAGGTGTAAATCCATTTTACAAAGGTAAACGCGTTGTATTTATCCATCAGTTTTTTCACAACAATTAGATAAAAACCATACGAAACGGCGTTTATAAAAACTAGTAAATTTCCTAAAGTTGCATTTGGTGCATTTATCAAAGATTCACCCCAAAGTATCAGCGCAATGGTTCCAACAAGGCCTAAAATTAATCCGAAAACTTTACGTTTTAGCATGCGTTCTTTCATGATTATTGCCGAAAGAACAAGCACAATCATTGGCGTTGTAACCATTAAAACCGCACCCATAATTGGAGAAGTATAACTCAAACCTTTAAAAAACGTAAGCATATTCAAAGCTACGCCAAACAAAGCTGCAGCAGCAATTCGAGGAAAATCTTCTAAAGCAATTTTTTCTTTTGGACCAAAAAAGGAAACCAACCAAAATAATAATACTGAACCACCAACTCGCATTGTGATAAATCCGAAAGGCTCAACATATTTTGGCATTACATCTTTAGCAATAGTAAAGGTTACACCATAAATTATGGAAACTAATGTTGCGGCAAATAATGCCCAAGTTCTTTTAGACATTTTCTAATGCTTTCATTACTTGCAACATGTTTTGTTGTGTGTTTCCGATGTAAATTTTGTCTTGAATTATAAAAACTGGACGACTAATAAAGGTGTAATGTTCTAAAATATACTTGCGATAATAATCTTCAGTTAGGTTTTTATTTTTTAAATCCATTGACTTATACAACTGCGCTTTTTTACTGAACAAGGCTTCATAACTTCCAGAAAGTGAACGCATATATTCTAGTTCTTCAATCGTAATTGGATCTTGTTTTATGTCGTGATATTTCAAATTTGCACTTTTAGGCAACGATTTTATAATTTTTCTACACGTATCGCAACTCGCTAAATAGTATATAGTATCAGTCATAATTTTTTCTTTTTGCAAAAGTAAGATTTAGAATTCATTTCAAAGATTTTAACCATTAAGATATTTTAAGAAAATTAAGTTTTACAATTTTTCTTAATGAACTTAACTTTCTTAATAGTTAATAAAACAAAAAACTCGCTATTTTTGTATAAAAATTACAATCAATGTCAACATTTACTAAAGAAATACACATTCGTTGGGCAGATTTAGACCCAAATTTTCACGTGCGTCACAGCGCATATTACGATTTTGGAGCACAAAATCGTGTTGAAATTCTAGAACAATTAGGAATGTCAATGCGTATCATGCAAGAACAACATTTTGGACCAATATTGTTTCGTGAAGAATGTGTTTTTAGAAGAGAAATGCGAATGAATCAAAAGGTTTTTATCAGCACAAAAGTGGGTAAAATAAAAGAAGATGCTTCGCGATGGACGCTTATTCATGAATTTAAAAACGACAAAGACGAACTTCTAGCTACTATTACTGTAGATGGTGCTTGGATGGACACAAAACTAAGGAAAATTGCAAATCCAACACCACAAATTGCAATTGATGTCATGAATTTAATACCAAAATCAGATAATTTTACACAATTATAAAATCACAAAATGGAAGCAACATTTAAAATTTGGGAAACCAGCAGAAACATTTATTTAAAAATCATTGAGAATTATTCATTAGAACAATTGAATAAGATTCCGGAAGGTTTTAGTAATAATTTGGCTTGGAATTTAGGACATATTATTGTTTCGCAACAAGGTTTAGTATATAGACTTTCGGGTTTACCTATGAATGTTTCAACAGAAATGATGGACAAATATAAAAATAGGTCAAAACCAACTGCTACAACCCAAGAAGAAATAGAAGAATTGAAAGTGTTATTGTTTTCATTATTAGAAAAAACCAAAGAAGATTATACTAATGGAAAATTCACTTCGTATAATGAATATACAACTGGCACAGGATTTCATTTAGCAAACATAAAAGATGCCATGGAATTTAATAATTATCATGAAGGAATTCATTTGGGTTTTATGATGAATATTAGAAAATTTATTTAATTTAAAATACCTTTGTAAAAATATTATTATAATGAAATTCAATACTAAAGTAATACACGGTGGTCAACACCACGAAAAAGTAACTGGAGCTGTAATGACTCCAGTTTTTCAAACCTCAACTTATGCACAAACAAGTCCAGGAATTCCTGTAGGTGATTATGAATATAGTCGTGCTGCGAATCCAACGCGTCAAGCTTTGGAAGACGCTTTGGCTTCTATAGAAAATGGAGCTAGAGGTTTAGCATTTGCATCAGGATTAGCAGCAACAGATTGTTTGTTGAGAATGTTCAAAGCTGGAGACGAAATCATTGCAATGGATGATTTATATGGCGGCACTTATAGATTATTCACACGTTTATATAAAGATAGTGGCATCAAATTTCACTTCGTTGATATGAATGATTTGGATAAATTCCAATCCTTGATTAATGAAAACACAAAGTTAGTTTGGGTTGAAACACCAACAAATCCATTAATGAAATTAGCTGATATTACAGAAATTGCAAAAATCACTAAAAAACATAATATCCTTTTTGCAGTTGATAATACTTTTGCAACGCCTTACTTACAAAAACCTTTAGATTTAGGAGCTGATATTGTAATGCACTCAGCTACAAAATATCTTGGTGGACATTCTGATGTTATTGCAGGCGCTTTGATTATTAAAGACAAAGTATTAGGAGACGAATTACACTTCAAACAATTTGCAACCGGAGGAACACTTGGACCAATGGATAGTTATTTGGTTTTAAGAGGAATTAAAACGTTACATTTAAGAGTTCAAAGACATTGTGAAAACGGAATAAAAGTGGCGGAATTTTTAAGTAATCATCCAGAAGTAGCTAAGGTTTATTATCCTGGATTGCCAGATCATCCATTCCATGATATTGCTAAAAAACAAATGAGTGGTTTTGGTGGAATGGTTTCATTCACATTCACATCAGGAAGAAAAGAAGATGCAATTTCCTTTTTAGAAAAACTTAAAGTTTTCACTTTGGCAGAATCTTTAGGTGGAGTAGAAAGTTTAGCGAATCACCCAGCATTAATGACACATGCATCAATTCCAGAAGATAAACGTCTTGAAGTTGGAATCACCGATGACTTAGTAAGATTAAGCACAGGTGTTGAAGATATAGATGATTTACTTGCCGATTTAGAACAAGCATTCAGATAAAATAAAAAAACCCGATTCATTAATTTGAATCGGGTTTTTTATCCATGTCTGATTATACTTTAATTTAAATAATAGATGTATCCAAAGTTTAACCAAACATTCCAATCGTTTGCTTTGTTTTCGGTATAAATTCTTGGATCTGGGCTTAAACCATCCACCCAATTAGAGAAGTAATATTGAAATCTTAAATCTACCATTAAATCTGATAATTCTGTTAGTTTATATCTAGTACCAAAACTAGTTACCACAGACCATGTTGTTCCTTGATCTAAATCAAAAGCACCAATATATTTTTCTGGCGTAACTGTTGGTAGTTTTCCTAAACCAGGTCCTAAACTAGACTCTGCCGTTGCTTTATAAAAACTAAATTGTCCACCGAGACTTACAAATGGAGCCCAACTTCCAATAGTTGAAGAAAAATCTCTAATACTTAAAGGGAAAAACTCTAATTGCATACCTAAGTTGGTAACAGCAGTACTTCCATTCATTGATCTTAGCTGATTGGCGCCTACAGATGTTTTGCTAGCGTCAACCCACTGTCCAAAATGTTGAAGATTTGTTTTATTATAAGATAACTCGCTTCTTAACTTAAAGTGATCATTAAAATAAGTTTCAGGAGTGTAACAGTTACATTCGGCTTTGTATGAAAAATTTAAGTAATGAATAAGTCCAATACCAAATCCTGTATTTCCTGTATTTGTAGAAAAATCGCCCCTTTCACCATAATCAGATTGAAATGCAACAGGACCTGTAATCACGCCTATTTCATGAGAAAAACCAAACTGTGCTATAGCTTTGTATGAAGATCCAAACAAAAGCATCGAAATTATGATAAAATACTTAGACATTTTCATGTTAATTAATTCAATTCTCGACAAATATATAAAAACATCAATCACTATTAAAATAAAAAAGAAAAATACTTATATATAAACGAAAAAAACCATAAATAGTTTTAAAACAAAGAGAAAATTTCATTTTTCATTAAAATTTCTTAACATTAATATAAAAATAATGAGAATTTAAAAAAAATTACGCCATTATTTTTATAAAATGTATCTTTGTCAAAAATTACGAAAACGTTTTCTTAAAACTTTAATATTTTAATTTATGTCACAAAGTATCCACAACTTTATTGAAGCGGTTGCTAAAAAAAATCCTAATGAGCCAGAATTTATGCAAGCCGTTAAGGAGGTTGCTGAAACAGTAATTCCTTTTATTGAAGAAAATAAAAAATATGAAGGCAAAATGCTTTTAGAACGAATGGTTGAACCAGAGCGAGTAATTATGTTTAGAGTAACTTGGATTGATGATACTGGTAAAACTCAAGTAAACAGAGGTTACAGAATTCAAATGAACTCTGCTATCGGACCTTACAAAGGAGGAATTCGTTTTCATCCATCTGTAAATTTAAGTATTTTGAAATTTTTGGCTTTTGAGCAAACTTTTAAAAATAGCTTAACAACTTTGCCAATGGGTGGAGGAAAAGGTGGTGCTGATTTTGATCCAAAAGGAAAATCAGATGTTGAAATTATGAGATTCTGTCAAGCATTTATGACTGAATTGTCTCGACATATTGGCGCTGACACCGACGTACCAGCTGGTGACATAGGAGTTGGAGGAAGAGAAGTTGGCTACATGTTTGGTCAATATAAAAGACTAAGAAATGAATTTACAGGTGTGCTAACAGGTAAAGGAATTTCATTTGGAGGGTCATTAATTCGTCCCGAAGCTACTGGATATGGCGATGTGTATTTTGCACAAAGTATGCTTGCAACTAAAGGTGATAGTTTTGCTGGAAAAACAGTTGTAGTTTCAGGTTCTGGAAATGTGGCTCAATATGCTACAGAAAAAGCTACACAATTAGGTGGTAAAGTTGTAACAATGTCAGATTCATCAGGTTATATATATGATGCAGACGGAATTACACCAGAAAAGTTAGCTTATGTAATGGAAATTAAAAACGTAAACTACGGCAGAATTTCAGATTATGTTGCTAAGTATCCAAACGCAACTTTCGTAGCAGGAAAACGTCCTTGGGAAGTAAAGTGCGATATTGCTTTACCTTGTGCTACACAAAATGAGCTTAACGAAGAAGAGGCAAAAATATTGGTAGCAAACGGTTGTATTTGTGTTGCTGAAGGTGCAAATATGCCTTCAACCCCAGAGGCGATGCATGTTTTTCAAAATGCTAAAATTTTATTTGCTCCTGGAAAAGCTTCAAACGCTGGAGGTGTTGCAACTTCTGGTCTAGAAATGTCTCAAAACTCTTTACGTTTAAGTTGGACTTCTGAGGAGGTTGATGAAAGGCTGAAAGGAATTATGGCGAACATTCACGCGGCATGTGTTAAATATGGTTCTGATGCTAGTGGCTATATAGATTATGTAAAAGGTGCTAATATTGCAGGTTTCGTTAAAGTTGCTGATGCTATGTTAGGTCAAGGAGTAGTTTAATCTCTTTTTTAACCTACCAAAAAGCCCTCTTTTATAAAAAAGAGGGCTTTTTCATTTTTTATTATATTAAATAACAAATTATTTCGTTTGTACTATATTTGTATCAAGATACTAAGTAAATGACTAGATTTAAAATTGTAATAGTAATATTTCTTCTTTCGTACATTGGTTTTTCACAAAACAACCTTTGGAAAGGCTTTTTTTCTTATAAACAAATAAAAGATATTAGTCAATCCAATACTTCGCTTTATGCTGCATCAGAAAATGCTATTTTTTCTAAAAATATTCAGTCTAATGATATCAAAACATTAAACTCTGTTGATGGATTAAGAGCACAAACAATAACTTCTATTTATTATAGTACTGCTTATAATAAAACTTTTATTGGCAACCAAAACGGACTTTTACTAATCTTGAATGCCGATGGCTCTATTTTGTTCAAAAATGGAATTGTAGCAGAAGTTCCTGTTTCGCCTTTCAATAAAAAAATCAATCATTTTACCGAGCATCAAGGGAAAATTTATCTTTCTTGTGATTTTGGAATTACCGTTTTTGATATGGCTTCACTAGAGTTTGGAGACACCTATTATATTAATGGTTCGGGTTCGCAATCTAAGGTCTATCAAACATCAGTAAGAAATAACGAAATAGTTGCAGTGACAGAATTTTTCGGAATAAAAAAGGCATCGTTATCTAATCCTAATTTGGTAGACGCTAATCAGTGGATGACTATAGACACAGGGTTTTGGGTAGGAATAGTAAACTTTAATAATCAATTAATTGCATACAATTCAAATAATAGAACTTATATATACAATGAAGTTTTTTTTGAAGAGATTGTAAATGTTACCGAAATGGGTTTAGATATTAGAGTAGCCGAAAATAATTTAGTTTTTGTTTCAAGAAATCATGTCTATGTGTATAATAGTAGCCTTGTACAAACAAATCATATTATTAGCAATCAAATAACAGCGGTTCCTGTAACATTTACGTGCGCAACAGTAATCAATAATATCTTATATATAGGAACTAATGAAAGCGGAATCGTATCGTGTCCTTTAAACAATCAATCTAGCTTTCAATTTATAATGCCTGATGGTCCTGAGCGAAACAGAATGTTTAGACTAAAAAAAACACCATCTACACTCTGGGCACTTTATGGCGAATATAGCGCAAACTATAATCCCTACAATCCAAATCCGCCCTTTACACCATTTGAATATCCAATCAGTAAGTTTTCTACCGAAACAGGTTGGGATGCAATTCCGTATTCAAGTTTATTTGAAGCGAAATCATTGTCCAATTTCGCAGTTAATCCTACTAATGAGAATGAACTGTTTGTAAGTTCTTTTTTCTCGGGTTTATTAAAATTAGAAAATAATGTGCCTACCTTTCTTTATAATGCCGACAATACAGGTCCAAACGGTTTAGAAACATTAATTATTCCACCTTCTCCTGGTAATCCAAATCCAGACCCTTCTTATAGAGACATTAGAATAAATGGTCCAGCTTATGATAAAAACGGAAATTTATGGATGTCAAACAGTTTTGTAAACAGAGGACTAAAAGTATTTAAAGCTAACGGACAATGGCAATCTTATAATTTAGAGGAAATTATAGATACAGCCAACGAAGAGAGCTACGGAATATTGGTAGTCGATAAAAATAACACCAAGTGGATTCCATCTGCTAATAATGGTGTAATAGCTTTTAATGAAAATTACAACAATAAATTTATAGTAATAAAAACATTAACAGATGGGAATTTACCCAGTATGTATGTTCGTTGCTTGGCCATTGATACTAAAAACCAACTTTGGATAGGAACGGACAAAGGACTACGAATTGTGACAAACGTAGATGTATTCCTTTCGCAAACAGAAATAGAATCCAAATCTATCATTATTTTAGAGAATGATCTTGCACAAGAATTATTTTTTGATCAATTTATTTTAGATATTGCTGTAGACGGAGCCAATAACAAATGGGTTTCTATTGCCGATGCTGGTGTTTTTCTCGTGTCACCAAACGGACAGCAAACAATCTTTCATTTTACAAAAGACAATTCTCCTTTACCAAGTAATTTTGTTTCAGATATCGAAATAGATGGCATTACAGGGGAAGTTTTTTTTGCAACTGATAAAGGATTAGTTTCATACAAAGGAACGGCGACAAAATCTAGCGATAGCCTACAAAACGTTTTTGTTTATCCAAATCCTGTTAGACCCGATTTTTTAGGTACGGTAAAAATTTCTGGATTAACCAATAGAGCTATTGTAAAAATAACCGATATTGAAGGAAATCTAGTGCACGAAGCCACTTCAGAAGGCGGAACTATAGAATGGGATACTACTGCTTTTGGAAAATACAGAGTAGCTTCTGGAGTATACATGATCTTTATTTCTGCAGAAGATGGAATTGAAACCAAAGTTAAAAAAGTAATGATAGTTAGATAAATTCCAACGCGAAAATACAAATTCAAATGTTGGTAAAAACCAAAGCAATCGTTCTTTCATCCATTAAATATCAAGAAAAAAGCTTGATTGTAAAATGTTTTACACAAAGTGATGGTTTAAAAAGTTACTTCGTACAAAGTGCTTATTCTGGAAAAAAATCAAATCAAAAAATCGCTTATTTTCAACCTTTAACGATTCTTGAAATTGAAGCTAACCACAAGAATAAAGGCACTTTAGAACATTTTAAAGAAATAAAATTATCAACCGCTTATCAAACAATAAATACCGATATTGTAAAAAGTACTATTGTAATTTTCTTATCAGAGATGTTACACCATAGTATTCACGAAGAAGAAAAAAATGAAGATTTATTTACTTTTCTTGAAACGGCTTTAATTTGGTTAGACACTCACGAAGAAACATCCAATTTTCATCTAATTTTACTTTTAGAAACTACAAAATTTTTAGGATTTTATCCAGATAATTCCGAGACAGATTTTAATTTTTTTGAAATGGTTGATGGCATTTTTTCACCTTTTCAAGGCACAAATTGCCTTAACGAACATGAAACATTCCTTTTCAAAAAACTAATCAATCTAAAATTTGATTCCGACCAAAAAGTTTTCGCTGGAATTGAACGCCAAATTCTTCTAAAAATCTTATTAGATTACTATTCCATACACCTTGATGGATTCAAAAAACCAAAATCCTTAGATGTTTTAAAGGAGGTTTTTTCGTAAAAAGATAAAAAATAGTAATTCTTTCTAAATTTTCAGTAAAAGTCTATTCTCTTTTATCTATTTTCTATTCTCTTTTATCAAAATTCATTACTTTCGCAAACTGATTTAAGAATACGACAAAATGAGCACAAAATTTACTGAATACAAAGGACTTGACTTGCCAATAGTAGCATCAGAAGTTCTTGATTTTTGGAAGAAAAACAACGTTTTTGAACAAAGTGTAACTTCGCGTGAAGGAGCAACTCCATATGTGTTTTTTGAAGGTCCACCTTCAGCAAACGGATTACCTGGAATTCACCACGTGATGGCTCGTGCTATTAAAGATATTTTTTGTCGTTATAAAACTCAAAAAGGTTTTCAAGTAAAACGCAAAGCGGGTTGGGATACTCACGGTTTGCCTGTAGAATTGGGAACTGAAAAAGAATTAGGAATCACTAAAGAAGACATCGGAAAAACCATTTCGGTAGAAGAATACAACGAAGCTTGTAAACGAATAGTTATGCGTTATACTGACGTATGGAACGATTTGACCGAAAAAATGGGTTATTGGGTTGATATGGAAGATCCGTATGTGACTTACAAATCTAAATATATGGAAACCGTTTGGTGGTTGTTGAAACAAATTTACAACAAAGATTTACTATACAAAGGTTACACCATCCAACCGTATTCTCCAAAAGCTGGAACTGGATTATCTTCACACGAAGTTAACCAACCAGGAAGTTACAGAGATGTTACGGATACAACTGTTGTAGCGCAATTCAAAACTAAAGCTGAAACCTTACCAAGCTTTTTACAAGGTTTTGGAGATATTCACATTTTGGCTTGGACGACAACTCCATGGACGTTACCATCAAATACCGCTTTGACAGTTGGTCCAAAAATCGATTATGTTTTGGTGGAAACTTTCAATCAATACACTTTTCGACCTGTTAAAGTAATTTTGGCTAAAAACCTTGTCGGAAAACAATTTGGGAAAGGATTTTTTGCCTCTGTTGAACCATCCGATTTTGAAAATTTTAAAGAAGGTGATAAAAACATTCCATATCAAATTCTAGCTGAATGCAAAGGTGCTGATTTAGTGGGAATTCGTTACGAGCAATTGATGCCATTGGCTTTGCCTTATCAAAATCCTGAAGATGCTTTTAGAGTAATTTCTGGAGATTTCGTAACTACTGAAGATGGAACTGGAATTGTTCATACGGCGCCAACTTTTGGTGCAGATGATGCTAAAGTAGCAAAAGAAGCAACGCCAGAAATTCCGCCAATGTTGGTTTTAGACGAAAATGGAAATCCTGTTCCTTTGGTTGATTTACAAGGTAGATTCATTCAAGGTTTAGGAAATTATTCTGGAAAATACGTTAAAAACGAATATTACAACGATGGCGAAGCTCCAGAGCGCTCAGCCGATGTTGAAATTGCCATTCAATTAAAAGAAGAAAATAAGGCTTTCAAAGTTGAAAAATATGTGCACAGTTACCCACATTGTTGGAGAACGGACAAACCAATTTTATATTATCCGTTAGATTCTTGGTTCATCAAAGTAACCGAAATCAAAGACAGAATGTTCGATTTGAATGAAACTATCAACTGGAAGCCAAAAGCAACCGGTGAAGGACGTTTCGGAAATTGGTTGAAAAATGCCAACGATTGGAACTTGTCGCGTTCAAGATACTGGGGAATTCCATTGCCAATTTGGAGAACAGAAGATGGAACTGAAGAAATTTTAATCGGTTCGGTTGAAGAATTGTATTCAGAAATAGAAAAATCTATCGCAGCTGGTTTTCAATTAGAAAATCCATTCAAAGGTTTTGTTGTTGGAAATATGAGCGAAGAAAACTACGATTTAGTCGATTTACACAAAAATGTAGTTGATAACATCGTTTTAGTTTCGCCATCAGGAAAAGAAATGAAACGTGAAAGCGATTTAATTGACGTTTGGTTTGATTCAGGTGCAATGCCTTATGCTCAATGGCATTATCCATTTGAAAACAAAGATTTAATTGACGAAAATAAAGCATTTCCAGCTGATTTTATTGCTGAAGGTGTAGACCAAACTCGTGGATGGTTTTATACTTTGCACTCCATCGGAACTTTAGTTTTTGATAAAATTGCATATAAAAATGTAGTTTCAAACGGATTAGTTCTAGACAAAAACGGACAAAAAATGTCGAAACGTCTAGGAAATGCCGTTGATCCATTCACAACTTTGGCAGAATATGGTCCGGATGCAACTCGTTGGTATATGATTGCAAATGCCAATCCATGGGATAACTTAAAATTTGACATTGAAGGTGTTGCTGAGGTTCGCAGAAAATTCTTCGGAACATTATATAATACGTATTCGTTCTTTAGTTTATATGCTAATATTGATGGCTTTAAATATGAAGAAGCTGAAATTCCACTAAATGAAAGACCTGAAATCGATCGTTGGATTTTATCCGAATTGCACACTTTGATAAAAACTGTTGATGAAGCTTATGCTGATTACGAACCAACTAAAGCAGCAAGAGCAATATCTGATTTTGTTCAAGAAAATTTAAGTAATTGGTACGTTCGTTTATGCAGAAGAAGATTTTGGAAAGGCGAATACGGAACAGATAAAATCGCGGCTTATCAAACGCTTTATACTTGTTTGTTGAATGTGGCTAAACTTTCGGCTCCGATAGCGCCATTTTTTATGGATAAACTTTACAGAGATTTAACTCAGGCAACACATTCAGAGCAATTTGAGTCTGTACATTTGGCAAAGTTTCCAAATTCGGTTGAAAACTTTGTTGATAAATCGTTAGAGAGTAAAATGATGAAAGCACAAACGGTTTCGTCGCTAGTTTTATCGCTTCGTAAAAAGGAGATGATAAAAGTACGTCAACCGTTGCAAAAGGTTATGATTCCTATACTTGACGAGACGCAGCGCGCTGAAATCGAGGCAGTTTCTGACCTTATAAAAGCTGAGGTAAACGTAAAAGAAATCGAACTTTTAGACGACGCATCAGGTGTTTTAGTGAAGCAAATTAAGCCAAATTTCAAAGCTTTGGGACCACGTTTTGGTAAAGATATGGGATTGATTTCTAGTGAGATACAAAAATTTTCACAAGAACAAATTAACGAAATTGATGCTAAAGGGGAACTATCGCTTGTTATTTCAGGAAATAGTATAACTTTAACATCCCAAGATGTAGAAATTACATCGCAGGATATTCCGGGTTGGTTGGTTGCAAACTCTAACGGAATTACCGTAGCTTTAGACATTACAATTTCTGAAGAACTGAAACAAGAAGGAATAGCAAGAGAATTGGTAAATAGAATTCAAAACATTAGAAAAGATTCCGGTTTTGAAGTAACAGATAAAATTAAAGTTCAAATTCAACGCAGCAACGAATTAGAACAAGCGATAACAAATAACGAAAACTATATCAAAGACGAAACATTAACAAAAGAGTTGGTTTTTATCGATACTTTAGAAAATGGTATAGAAATTGAATTTGATGACATTAAAACAAAAATATTAATCTCAAAATAGAATAAAGATGGTAGATGAAAAATTGAGATACTCTGAAGCAGATTTAGCAGAGTTCAAAGAAATAATTTTAGCAAAAATCGAAAAGGCACAATCAGACCTCGAACTGATTAAAAGTGCTTACATGAATGATTTAAATAATGGTACAGATGACACATCGCCAACATTTAAAGCTTTTGAAGAAGGAAGCGAAACAATGAGTAAGGAAGCAAATTCTCAATTAGCAATTCGTCAAGAAAAGTTCATTCGCGATTTGAAAAATGCACTTTTCCGTGTAGAAAATAAAACCTATGGTGTTTGTAAAGTAACAGGAAAATTGATAGGAAAAGAAAGATTAAAAATAGTTCCTCATGCAACAATGAGTATTGAAGCAAAGAATATGCAACGATAATTACGTTGTAAATAGTTATTAAACCTCGCTAATTGGCGAGGTTTTTTTATGATTTAAAAATTTATTTCACTAATTTGATTCAACGTAAAATTAGCCCCATAATTATATTGTATCACTTTATTGGTTCCAACGGCAATCAAATGTGAGTTTAAAGGAATTACATCTCTTAAATTAGTAGTATAGGTGTTTTTTAAAACCAAGTTAGCAGTGGTAGCATCGTAAATTTTTAATCCGTTAGCACCACAACATACATACAAAATACTATTATTTATTCCTAAACCGTAAGGTTCGTTTACAAAAGTTGTTGAAATTAAAGCAGGATTTGCAATATCAGTAACATCGATTACGTTTATTTGATCTTGTATTGCGCCACATGTAGAACCACCTCTTACTGTTATATAAGCCGTATTACCATAAACAACAACTGGGTCGCAAGCCGTTGCATGCGAAAACCCACCAACAAAATACGGATTGAATTCATCGTCTGCATTTACAGTAAACATGCCGTTGGTGGCGCCAACAAAAAGTGTTTCTTTTTGAATAAATAAAGTTTCAAATTCACCACCTCCAAACCAAGCGTTCATATAAACTTCTTTATCAAAAAAAGTATTTATCGGATTTGAAATATTAAAAACGTTAAGTTTATAAGCACTTACAACATAAAGCGCATTGTTATTTATTTGAAACTTTGCATAAGAACCACCAACTCCAATAGTATTTGAATTTGTTTGTGGTCCGTTTTCTGAACCAGAAAAAGTATCGTTTGCCAATAAATTATATTGTTCGTCTGGTTTATCTCGCATTTCTATCCTATAACTTGTTATAATTTCATCGCTATTTGGAATTGAAGTATAATCATAATATTCGGCATCTGATGGATATATAGCATTAAAATACAGCGAATTTTCTACTGTTTTCACTAAAGTGATGTTGTTGATATTTGAGATGTCAAAAACTAATAAATCAACAAAATTATCTGCATATAAAAAGTTGCCTTTTACTGCTATGTCATGAACGCCTTCTATAGTAATAAATGCAATATTTAAAGGTGTTGCAGGATTTTGATTATTGTAAACATGAACACCTTGCTCTTGGGCAATATAAAATAAATAGTTCTGCGCGACGTATATTTTACCATCGGAATTGGTTTGTTTTGCAGCTCCAATACCAACATTAGCTCTTAACTCCGACAACGATTTAATTACTGGAACTGCAAATTTTACCTTAACAGAAGGTAAATCGTTATTTTCGCAAGAAATAAAAAATACTAAAAACAAAAAACCAACGAATGACTTTAAAGTTTTCATAACTAATAACTTAAAACTAATCAAATGTACTAATTATACTTTTATAACCAAATAAATTTTCTTTGTAAAACATGATTTTCACCAAAAATAAGGTTCAATTCATTAATTATTAGAATAATAACTTATCTGATATTGCTAAAATCTCTTTTTTTATTTGATTTAATTACTATTTTTGCATTCAAATTAAAAAAAATGAAACTTTTCCAAGCGGTTTTCTTAATAGCTATTATTATTATTTTAGATCAATTTTCTAAAGTTTTTATAAAAATCAACTTTTTATATGGCGAGGAAGTTAGAATTTTTGATTGGTTTAGATTACTATTCATAGAAAATGAAGGAATGGCCTGGGGAACCGTAATTCCGGGTCAGTATGGTAAAATTATCTTAACTATTTTTAGAATTTTAGTTTTACCTTTTATTGGTTACTGGATGTGGGATTCTATTGAAAGAGAAAAGTCTAATTTTTTAATAGTAGCAATAGCTTTAATTTTTGCAGGTGCTCTTGGAAACATAATCGATTCTGTTTTGTATGGTGTAATGTTTAACGATAGTCACGGTCAACTTGCTACTTTTTTTCCTGAAAATCATTACAGCACTTGGTTTCATGGTAGAGTAGTAGATATGTTTTATTTTCCCATAATAGAAGATTATATGTTGCCAGAGTGGGTTCCTTTTTTGGGAGGAGAAGAAATTACTTTTTTTAACGCTATTTTTAATATTGCCGATGTTTCTATTTCTACAGGAATTGGAATTTTAATTTTCTTTAACAAAAGAGCTTTTACACTTCCTCCAAATCATATTTCTAGAGTGTTTCACAATAAACTAGATTAAGAAAAACTATAAATTTTTGTTGGCGTAACACAATAATCTAGCCTAATATCATTGGCATTAACATCAGGTATAGTTAGTTCTGCGTCAAAAAGTGACAATCCTATTTTTATAGTTTCAGGTTTGCACTTAGATAAAAAATTATCGTAAAATCCTTTGCCATAGCCAACGCGATTTCCCTTTAAATCAAAAGCTAACAGCGGAACAAAAACAACATCAATTTTTGTAAGAGGAATATCTAAGCCGTCAATAGGTTCGGGAATGTTATACTCGTTTTTTTTAAATTTTGTATTATCCGTAAGTAAATAATGGACCATTTCTAGAGTTACAAAATCACTTTTAGAAACCACAATTTCTTTATCTTTTCCTTGCAAAACATTCAAAACATATTCCGTTTCAATTTCCTTTTGTTCTTCAATAGTTAGAAATAAATGATAATAGGTTTGTTTCCAAATGTCTAATGATAGTAGTTGATTTGCTACTGCAAGAGACATTTCATCAATTTCTATGGTAGATAATTGCTGTCTTAGTTTTTTATATTTAATTCGTAATTGATTTTTATTCAACTCCATCGCCAATGCTATTTGATAAATGATAAATTGCGTCCCCTTCATAAACAATTGGTGAATGATTGGCATTGATAACATAACCTTTATTTGGCGCTTTTACTTTTTGTTCAAATTTGCCAAACGGATCAGTAATCAAACCTAGTACGGTTCCTTTTTCTACAAAGCATCCAAGTAAGTTATTGTCTTGAAACAATCCCGAGCATTTGGCTCGCAACCAGCCCGATTTTTCTATATAAATAGAATTTGTTGTCGGGGTTTCTAATAAATGATTACTTTCTAACATTTCTAAATGAGCTAACAATCGTTTTGCGCCATCAACACCAATTTTTGCAACGTCTTTATCAATGTCTAATGATTTCCCACCTTCAAAAAGTAATAATTTTACACCCAATTTATCGGCAGAATTTCTAAATGAGCCACTAATATTTTTAGAATATAAAGTAAACGGAGCATTAAAAATATCGGCCAATTTTTTTAATTCTAAATTATTCGGGGCAATTCGAATTTGAGGCGCATTAAACCTACTTGCGCCGCCAGCATGAAAATCTACAACATAATCTACAACGGGCATAATTTCTTCAAGAATATGATGTGCAAATCTGCTCGCCAACGAACCTTTTTTGCTTCCTGGAAAAACCCTGTTTAAATCTCTACCATCAGGAAAATCACGAGATTTATTAACAAAACCAAACATATTAATTATCGGAATACAAATAATGGTTCCAATTTTTGGTTTGTTAATTTTTTCAATTAATATCTGTCGCACCACTTCTACGCCATTTATTTCATCGCCATGAATTCCGGCCGAAAACAAAACAGTAGGGCCATCAATTTTAGAACGTTCTACAATCACCGGAATTTTGAGCCTAGTTGTTGTATGTAAACGTGCAATTTCCATAGCAATAATTCTACTTTCACCAGCAAAAATTGTTTCGCCTAAAATTGTAATTGGATTTGTTTTTTTCATTTCATGAAATTAAAGTATAAATGTATAAATAAATAATGAAATTCGTAAATTTGGAGCTATTAACTAGGATAAACTATTTTCTTAATTCATTACTATACTTTCATAAAAAATGAACAATCCGTCTCTTGAACTTCAAATACAAACTCTACCAGATAATCCCGGAGTATATCAGTATTACGATAAAGACGGTAAAATTTTATATGTAGGAAAAGCTAAGAATCTTAAAAAACGAGTTTCATCCTATTTTAATAAAATACATGATAACGGAAAAACCAATGTACTTGTTCGTAAAATTGCAACCATAAAGCACATTGTAGTTTCGTCAGAGCAGGATGCTCTTTTGTTGGAAAATAATTTGATTAAAAAACTCCAACCGAGATACAACGTTTTACTTCGTGACGATAAAACCTATCCTTGGATTTGCATCAAAAAAGAACCATTTTCTCGAATATTTCCAACTCGTAGAATGATAAAAGACGGTTCTGAATATTTTGGACCTTATACCAATTTTAAAACCGTAAACACCATTTTAGATTTGATTAAGGAGTTATATCCATTACGAACATGTAACTACGATTTAACACAAAACAACATCAAAAACGGGAAATATAAAGTTTGTTTAGAATTTCACATTGGCAATTGTAAAGGTGGTTGCGAAGGTTATGAATTATTAGAAAATTATCAAAATCATGTAGATAAAATCAGAGAGATTTTAAAAGGAAATTTCAAAGAAAGTTTGAAAGATTTCAAAACAAAAATGCACGAATTTGCCGCTAAAATGCAATTTGAAGAAGCGCAAAAAATTAAAGAAAAAATAGATGTTCTCGAAAATTACCAATCACGTTCTACAGTTTTAAACCCAAAAATATCAAATATTGATGTATTTTCTATCATTTCAGACGAAGCAGTTGCTTATGTCAATTTCCTTCAAATAGCTCACGGAGCAATAATTCGTTCGTATACATTAGAATTAAAAAAGAAATTAGACGAAACCGACGAAGAACTTCTTGAGTTAGCAGTTGTTGAACTTCGTGAACGTTTTCATTTACTTTCGCGCGAAATAATTTTGCCATTTCAGCTAGATTTTGGCGATAAAATAAAAGTTACTGTTCCGCAACTTGGTGATAAGAAGCAAATTCTAGAGTTGTCAGAACGAAATGCTAGATATTATCGATTAGATCAGTTAAAACAAATTCAAATTGTAGATCCAGAACGTCATACCAACAGGATTATGGCACAAATGCAAAAAGATTTACGCCTTTCTGTAGAACCACGACATATAGAATGTTTTGATAATTCCAACATTCAAGGAACCAATCCTGTGGCGGCTTGCGTAGTTTTTAAAGACGGAAAACCATCTAAAAAAGATTACCGTCATTTCAATATTAAAACCGTTGAAGGTCCAAACGATTTTGCCTCTATGGAAGAAGTGGTTTATAGAAGATACAAACGTCTTTTAGACGAAAACCAATCCTTGCCACAACTCATCATCATCGATGGTGGAAAAGGACAACTGTCTTCGGCATTAAAAAGTATCGACGATTTAGGTTTACGTGGTAAAATTGCCATCATCGGAATTGCAAAACGATTAGAAGAACTCTTTTATCCAGGCGATTCTGCTCCATTGTATCTCGATAAAAAATCGGAAACACTTAAAATTATTCAACAATTGCGAAACGAAGCGCATAGATTCGGAATAACATTTCATCGTGATAAACGAAGTAAATCGGCATTAAATTCATCTATCGAAACTATTCCTGGAATTGGCGAAAAAACCATGCTCACTTTAATAAAACATTTCAAAAGTGTTAAAAGATTGAAATTAGCCACCGAAAATGAAATTTCTGAAGTAGTTGGTGCATCAAAAGCCAAAAAAATTATCGACTTTTACCATAAAATTGAAAACTAATTTTTGTAGCGAATGTTTAAGACTTACTTTTCGTCCATTTTCCCGCTATTCATTGCAATTTTTTCTTATTGTTCCCATCGAGAGCCTCAGGGAAAAATAAGAAAAGGATTTCCATTACTATCGGGGATAAGCAGCAGTCGTTTTATGCAAAAATCAGTTTATAAAATAACCACTGTTTTGTTTAGCCTAGTGGTTATTTTCTCTTTGCTTTTTTCTCAAAAAACCGCGGCGCAGGAGGCGAGTTCGAGAAAAAAAATTGGTCTAGTACTTTCTGGCGGAGGCGCAAAAGGATTTGCTCATATAGGAGTTTTAAAAGTTATTGAAGAAGCCGGAGTTAAAATAGACTTTATTGGCGGAACAAGTATGGGAGCTGTTGTTGGCGGATTGTATGCCTCGGGGTACAACGCAAGTCAAATAGATTCTATTTTTCAAGAAACCAATTTCGATGAATTATTAAGTGATTACATTCCAAGAAGTTCCAAAAGTTTTTTCGAGAAATATAATGATCAAACTTATGCTATTTCACTTCCTTTTAATAAGTTTAATTTAGGAGTTCCCGTAGCATTATCTAAAGGTATGTATAATTACAATTTATTATGCAAGCTAACTAATAATGTAAGGCATACAAGAGATTTTAACAAGTTGCCTATTCCTTTTTTATGTATAGCAACCGATATTGAAAAAGGCAAATCAGTGGTTCTAAATGAAGGCTATCTGCCATTGGCTATTTTAGCAAGTTCAGCTTTTCCGTCGTTGTTTGCTCCTGTAGAAATAGATGGTAAATTACTTATAGATGGCGGCGTATCTAATAACTATCCTATTGATGAGGTAAAAAAAATGGGCGCTGACATAATAATAGGCGTAGATGTTCAAGATGATTTAAAAGACAGAAGCGGATTGATGGACGCAACCAGAATTTTGGTTCAAATTTCAAACATTCAGATGATTGAAGGGATGAAAGATAAAATTAATAAAACCGATGTTTACATTAAACCAGATATTTCAAAGTTTACGGTACTATCGTTCAACGAAGGTAAATCAATTGTAAAAACAGGTGAAGAAGCAGCATTTTCAGTTTACGAAAAAATTAAGTTATTAGGTAATAAAGAAGTCTACAAAGTGCAACGCCACCAATTAAATAGTGATAGTATTAAAATTGATGGAATCGGAATTAATGAAGTTAAAAACTACACACGTTCCTATATTATAGGTAAACTCGGATTTAAAGAAGGTGAAAATATATCTTTTAGCGATTTAAAATCGGGAATAAATAAACTAGATGCAACGCAAAACTTTAGCTCAATTAGCTATAAATTAGAAGAAGGTGAAAACGGAGACAATCTTCATATAAATTTAAAAGAAAGTAGTAATAAAACGTTTTTAAAATTTGGTTTACATTTCGACGGATTATATAAAAGTGCCTTATTAGTAAATCTAACTCAAAAAAAACTATTGGCAAAGAACGATGTGTTTTCTATAGATGTTGGTTTGGGTGATAACTTTAGATATAATCTAGATTATTATATAGACAATGGTTTTCATTTTAGTTTTGGGTTTAAATCTAGATTCAATCAATTTAATAGAAATGTATCTACAGATTTTAACGACGGACAATTATTTGCCAATTTAGGAATACAGCGTTTAGGTGTAGAGTACATGGATTTTACGAATCGAGCTTATTTGCAAACAGTCTTCGCACAAAAGTTTTTAGTAGGTGGTGGATTTGAGTTAAAGTACCTAAAAATAACATCGGAAACATTGCCGAACATAACCTCTATTCTTGATAAAAGTTATTATTCAAGCTTGTTTGGGTATGTTATCTATGATTCTTTTGACAATAGATATTTTCCAAAAAAAGGCTGGATGTTTAATGGTGATATTCAAAGTTTTGTTTATTCAAATAATTTTTCAAATCAATATAATAATTTTACAATTGCAAAAGCAGAAACAGCTATAACAAGGACATTTTTTAATAAACTTAATCTTAAATTACAAGCAGATGCTGGTATGGCATTTGGTAATATAAGCGTACATACTTTAGATTTTGTTTTAGGCGGCTACGGCTTTAATGCAATAAATAATTTTAAGCATTTTTACGGATACGATTTTCTAGCAATTGCCGCAGATAGTTATGTTAAAGCCTTGACAACTGTAGATGTAGAGTTCTACAAAAAAAACCACGTCAATTTTTCTGCCAATTTTGCAAATGCCGAAAGAGGGTTGTTCAAAACAGGTAATTGGCTATCAACGCCGCAATATACAGGTTACGCAGTTGGATACGGATTAGAAACAATTATTGGTCCTATTGAAGTAAAATACTCTTGGTCACCAGAATTATCTCGGGGCTATACTTGGTTTAATTTAGGTTTTTGGTTTTAATTCTATAAATTTCATATTTTCGTAAAATTATTAAACAAAAAAAGTATATTTGAACACAATAAACTAAAAAACTACATTATGTCTATTTGGAGAGTTAAACCCGTATCTGCCTTTGAAGCCGATATGAAAAAGAGTGAATTAAAGAAAGTTTTAGGAAAATGGAGTCTTACGGCAATAGGTGTAGGAGCTATCATTGGAGGCGGGATTTTTGTTTTAACGGGAACAGGGGCTTATTATCATGCAGGCCCAGCTTTAGCATTATCTTTTATTATTGCAGGAGTTGCTTGTGTTTTTGCCGCACTTTGTTATTCTGAATTTGCGTCTATTTTACCAGTTGAAGGTTCAGCTTATGCTTATGCTTATGGAACAATTGGTGAAATTTTCGCATGGATTATAGGATGGGGTTTAATACTTGAATACGCAATGGGATCTATGACTGTAGCTGTATCTTGGTCAGGTTATTTCAATAAATTATTAAAAATGTTTGGTATAAAGTTACCTGAATGGCTAACTACTGACCCAAGTAGTTTTACAGGAGATGGTTTTTCTATGAATTTACCAGCTTTTTTAATAGTACTTTTTGTTATTTCAATTTTAGTTAAAGGTACTAAAAGTGCTGCAAAAGCGAATAACTTGATTGTTATTTTGAAGGTTTCTGCAATCATATTCGTTATAATTGCGGGAGCTTTTTTTATTAATCCAGAAAATTGGTCTCCATTTATTCCAGACGCCACTCAAATAATTGACAAGAACACTACACATGAAGCATATGGAATAGGAGGAATTGTATCAGGTGCTGCTGCAATTTTCTTTGCCTACGTTGGTTTTGATGCAGTTTCGACACAAGCAGGAGAAGCAAAAAATCCAAAGAAAGATGTCCCTTTTGCAATTATAGCTTCTTTACTAATTTGTACATTATTATATATTTTAGTTTCACTTGTACTAACTGGAATGATGAATTATCAGGATTTTAATCCACTAGGAAAATATCCAGATGCTATAAAAGCTCCTGTAGCTTACGCTTTTGATATAGCTGGACAAGCTTGGGCTGGTTACATTATTACAATTGCAGCAACAGTTGGTTTGATATCGGTGTTAATGGTAATGATTATGGGACAATCAAGAATTTTTCTTGGCATGTCAAAAGATGGTCTAATTCCTCAAGTATTTTCTAAAGTCAATCCTATTTCAGGAACACCAAAAACTAATCTTATGATTCTGGGCGTGGTTATAGCAACAGTAGCTGCTTTTACTCCAATTAACAAGTTAGCAGATATGACCAGTTTCGGAACCTTATTTGCCTTTACAATGGTATGTGTAGCTGTTTGGATGTTAAGAATTAAGCAACCAAATATTGAAAGGACTTTTAAAGTTCCAGCATTACCTGTTATAGCAATATGCGGTATTTGTATTAACACTTATTTAATGATTAATCTTAGTAAGGATGCGCAATTATTATCTTTAGGTTGGTTATTAATAGGTGTAATTGTTTATTTCCTATATGGTAAAAGAAATGCAAAACTTGGAAAACAAGAAAATGCAGAATAAAAAAAAGCCACTTTTTAGTGGCTTTTTTTTATTTTTTCCGATATTTGTTAAATGAAAATGTGGGACAACTTATTAATCCATTTAAAATTCCTCATCAAGAGAAATCCTGAATGAGTTTAATTCTTTTTGAGTTGTAACTAAAGTTAAAGGAAACCTTATACTTTTATACTTTTAAATTTTTAAAATAAAAAGAAATGCCATTTTATCACAAACTAGGAAGTATTCCACCTAAACGTCATACACAGTTTCGTAAACCAAACGGCGATTTGTATTACGAACAACTTTTTGGAACTGTTGGTTTCGACGGAATGTCAACCAATTCCTATCACGAGCAACGACCAACACAAGTAAAAGAAATTCGAGCACAATATAGCGTTGCGCCAACAATTGCGAAATCAAACAATATTCAATCTTATAAATTAAGAGGTTTTGAAGTAGCGCCACAAGACGATTTTTTAGAAAGCCGTAAAATTGTATTGACCAATTCTGATTGTCACATTGTTTTAGCTGCTCCAAGAAAATCAACAACCGATTATTTTTATAAAAACACCGATTCTGATGAAATGATTTTCATTCATCAAGGATCAGGAAAACTAAGAACCATTTATGGTAATTTAGATTTTAAATATGGTGATTACTTAATTATTCCTCGTGGAATCATCTACAAAATCGATTTTGATACAGAAGAAAATAGATTGTTTATTGTGGAATCACATTCGCCAATTTATACACCAAAACAATACAGAAATTGGTTCGGACAACTTCTTGAACATTCGCCATTTTGCGAAAGAGATATTCGTCGTCCTTATGAATTAGAAACTAATAATGAAAAAGGTGATTTTATTATAAAAGTAAAAAAGAAAGACGAAATTTTCGAAATGGTCTATGCCACACACCCATTTGATGTGATTGGTTACGACGGTTTCAATTATCCTTATGCTCTTTCTATTCATGATTTTGAACCCATAACAGGACGCATTCATCAACCACCACCAGTGCATCAAACTTTTGAGACAAAAACATTTGTAGTTTGCTCATTTGTACCAAGACTTTACGATTATCATCCGTTATCAATACCAGCACCATACAATCATAGTAATATTGACTCTGATGAAGTTTTGTATTATGTAGACGGCGATTTTATGAGCAGAAATGATGTAAAACCAGGAAACATATCGCTTCATCCCGCAGGAATTCCGCATGGACCGCACCCTGGCGCAGCCGAAAGAAGTATCGGAAAAAAAGAAACGCTAGAGTTAGCCGTAATGATTGATACTTTTAAACCTTTAATGGTTACACAAGAAGCAATGAAAATCGCAGATGATACTTATTTCCAATCTTGGTTAGAATAATTTATGATGATAAAAAGTAAACTTTCTGCCGATCCTTCAGCTTTGATATTGGGAATAATAAGCTTAGTAATAATTTTGTGTGGATGTTGTTGCGGATTTTTAGTAATAGTTTCTTTAATATTGAGTATTGTTGGGTTAGTTACTGCAAGTAATAGTTTGAAAGAATATTATTCAAATCCAGATGTGTATTCCCATCAAAGTAAACAAAATGTCAACGCTGCTAAGATAATTTGCATTATAGGTACAATACTTAGCGCGCTCTTTATTTTAGCTTTTGCATTTGTGTTTTTTATTTATCAAGTAAGTTTATCTGACCTGTTTAAAGAAAAAATAGAAGAAATTAATAATAGAAAAGTAAATGATTCTTTGTTTTACAATGAATCAATAAATGAATATAATACTAATGATTCCATTTACCAAGATTCAACTTATGTTGATACCGTAAGTTGGAAATAAATAAATAATTATGGCAAAAGATATAAAATCCGTTGAGTACGGACTAGAAAAGATATTCAGTGGAGCACAAGATTTTCTTCCACTATTAGGGACAGATTATGTGGAGTTTTACGTAGGAAACGCAAAACAATCAGCACATTATTACAAAACAGCCTTCGGATTTCAATCACACGCTTATCGCGGATTAGAAACAGGTAGCAGAGATTCTGTGAGTTATGTACTAAAACAAGATAAAATACGATTGGTTTTAACAACGCCTTTAAATAGTAATTCTCCAATAAATGATCATTTGCGAAAACATGGTGATGGTGTAAAAGTTATTGCTTTATGGGTAGAAGATGCAAAATCTGCATTTGAAGAAACTACAAAACGTGGCGCAAAACCATTTATGGAGCCAGTTGTAGAAAAAGACGAGCACGGAGAAGTTGTTCGTTCAGGAATTTATACTTACGGTGAAACCGTTCACATATTTGTAGAAAGAAAAAACTACAATGGTACATTTTTACCAGGTTTTGTAGAATGGAAATCAGAGTACAATCCAGAACCACTTGGTCTAAAATATGTAGATCATATGGTAGGGAATGTAGGCTGGAATCAAATGAACCAATGGGTAAAATGGTATGAAGATGTAATGGGATTTGAAAATTTTCTATCGTTTGATGATACTCAAATTCACACTGAATATTCAGCTTTAATGAGTAAAGTAATGAGTAACGGAAACGGAAGAATTAAATTTCCGATAAACGAGCCAGCAAAAGGAAACAAGAAATCACAAATTGAAGAATATTTAGATTTTTATGAAGATTCAGGCGTTCAGCATCTTGCTGTTGCAACAGATGATATTATAAAAACTGTTGCAGGATTAAAAGCACGTGGGGTAGAATTTTTACCACCTCCACCACAAGCTTATTATGACGATATTCCCAACAGATTAGGCGTTCACAGAGATATTATGAAAGAAGATATAAACGAACTACAAAGACTTTCTATTTTAGTTGACGCTGACGAAGATGGTTATTTGTTACAAATTTTTACCAAACCAGTTCAAGATAGGCCAACTTTATTTTTTGAAATTATTCAAAGAATGGGCGCAACAGGGTTTGGCGCAGGTAACTTTAAAGCACTTTTTGAGTCCATAGAAAGAGAACAATTGTTAAGAGGAACGTTGTAAAAGTTAAAAATTATTAAACAATCACTAAATTACAACGTTATAGCAGTGTTGTTTTTGTCAAATATATGTTAAAGTTTGTATTTATTTGAGAATAATTCAAAGAACTAGTTTACCTTTGTTCTCACAAAACAAAAAGGAGTGGTTTCCTTATTAGTTTTATATAAGTTTTTCATAATTTATAGTTTTTTGGTTGGTTAATAGCATAAAAACTCCGTCAATATTTGATGGAGTTTTTTTGTTTTAATACATTTGGAACAGAAATTGTATTACATCGGCATATAACTTTTAAGAAAATAACAATGAAAAAGATTTTTTTACTTGCACTAGTTTTTTTAATGGTAAGTTTCGATGCCCAAAGAGAGTCAGCATTTACAGTAGGAGAGTGGTTTAAATTTAGAATTCACTATGGTTTGGTGACCGCTGGTTACGCAACAGTAGAGGTCAAGGAAGCGTTAAAAAACAGCAAGAAAGTTTTTCATGCGGTTGGTAAAGGATATACTACAGGTATGACCAAGTTCTTTTTTAAAGTTGAAGATAACTACGAGTCTTATTTTGATAAGGTTACGGGAAAACCATACCAGTTTGTTAGAAAAATTGATGAAGGAGGTTATACAAAAAATCAGGAAGGTTTTTTTAATCAAGATAAAAATACTATTTTAGTAAAAGATTACAAAAATAAAACAGAAAAGACGTTCACAACATCAGAAAATATTCAGGATATTCTATCAACTTTTTATTATTTGAGAAACCATCCCAATGTAGATAAATTAAAAGTTGGAGAATCTATTGCGATAGATATGTTTTTTGATGATGAATCGACCAAATTTAAACTGAAATTTATTGGCAGAGAAGATGTAAAATCTAAGTTCGGAATTATACCTTGTATGATTTTTAGACCTTTAGTTCAATCAGGAAGGGTTTTTAAGGAGGAAGAAAGTTTAACTGTTTGGATTTCAGATGACCAAAATAAAGTTCCGGTAAGAATTAAGGCAAGTTTAGCCGTCGGCTCTTTAAAAGCAGATTTAGAGTCTTTTAAAGGACTGAGTAATCCATTTATGATAAAAGTAAAAAAATGAATATAGAATCAGGAACCATAATTGATGCGTTAGATAAAAAATTTGATGCCATAAACCAAAAAACAGCAACACACCTTGAAGGACTGCTTTGGTCTAAACCTATCACCTACTGGGATTATGTACAAACAGATGCTTTGTTGAATTTACAAACACAACGAACAACATTGCCCGATGAAATGGTTTTTATAATGTACCATCAAGTTAACGAATTATTGTTTAAAATGATTCTTTGGGAAATAGATCAAGTTTGTCATTGTGAAAAACCTCAAACAAAGTTTTTTACCGAAAGATTAATGAGAATTTCAAGGTACTTCGATATGCTAACAACTTCATTCAATATAATGGGCGATGGAATGGAATTTGAACAATACATGAAGTTTAGAAATACATTAACGCCCGCAAGTGGTTTTCAATCGGCGCAATATAGATTAATTGAGTTTTCTTCAACCGATTTAATTAATTTGATTGATTATCGTTTTAGAGCTACAATCGATAGAAATACGCCTTATACCCATGCTTTTGAACATTTATATTGGCAAGCGGCTGGTAAAAATCATGCAACCGGAGAAAAATCGTTTCTTGTTCTAGAATTTGAACGAAAATATAAAGAAGAGTTTTTACGTTATATGGAAAAATATAACACAATAAATATTTGGCAAAAATTTAAACAATTGCCTGAGAATGATCAAAAAAATCCAGATTTAGTTGCTGCCATGCGACACTACGATAAAACGGTTAATATTACATGGGTTATGGGACATTTAAATGCTGCAAGAAAATATATTGGTGACGGAGAAGCAACAGGTGGCAGCGATTGGAAAAAGTACATGCATCCCAAATACCAAAGAAGAATATTTTTTCCAGAACTTTGGAATGATGATGAGTTGAAAAATTGGGGAGAAGATTGTTAAATAAAAAATACTCCTGTTGAGAAAAGTAGCAATCCTTTTAGTGGTTATAGCAGTTTTGTTATCTTGTAAAAATAAACAAGAGGAATATGTTATTGAAGATATTGAACCCTATAAACCTATTGTTGATTTCGGTTTTAAATTTGACGATTTTAATGTTCATTATGATACTATTGGACATCAAGATACTTTTGAAAGAATTTTAAAAAAACAAAACCTTAATGGTAAAAAAGCATATGAAATTATCAGTATAGTTAAAGATTCTTTTCCTACAAGTGTTAGATTTAAAAGGCCTTATGTTTGTCTTCGTTCAAAAGATAAATATAACAAGCTACAGTACTTAATTTATCAACCCAATAGACTAGATTATTATTTAGTAGATTTAACAGATTCTATTGTCGGATATAAAAAATCAAGACCTCTTACCTACAAAATAAAAACAATTGCAGGAAAACTTAGCGGTTCACTTGCTTCGACTTTAAAAAATCAGAATATAGATGCAGCATTATCCAAAAAATTAATGAAAGTGTACGCCTGGTCAATAGATTTTTTCCGATTAAAGAAAGGGGATAAATTTGCATTAAGTTTTACAGAACGGTACATTAACGATACGCTTTATGATGGAGTTGATAGTTTAAGAGCTGCTTTTTTCGAATATAAAGGAGAAAAATTATATGCATTCCCTTTTCAGATAAATGAAAATAGTAAAGTAGACTATTATAACGAAGAAGGAAAAGCACTTAAAAACTATTTCCTAAAAGCACCTTTAAAATTTATAAAAATTACTTCAAAGTTTTCTAAAAATCGTTTCCATCCAGTTCAATTGAAATGGAAACCTCATAAAGGAACAGATTACGCAGCACCTACCGGAACGCCCATTATGGCCACCGCAACAGGAGTTGTAGAAATGGCAGGTTTTACCGCTGGAAATGGTAATTTTGTTAAAATAAAACATGATAACACCTATGCTACACAGTATCTTCATATGTCTAAAATCCTTGTAAAACGTGGTCAACGTGTAAAACAAGGCGATATAATAGGTAAAGTAGGAAGTACTGGCTTGGCATCTGGACCGCACGTGTGTTATCGTTTCTGGAAAAATGGTGTTGAGGTCGATGCACTACAATTAAAACTTCCAAATTCGCAACCAATGGAAAGTAGAGATTTACCTCGATTTAAAGAGCAAATCCGCCCACTACGCAGAGAACTTGATAGCGTTGCCGAAATTGAATTCAATAAATAAACAAAATAACCAACTACAACGTTTTCATTAATTTTTGAATGGTAAATAAGTACTGAGATGGTTTTTATCTTCAATCTTTTAGTTAAATTTGTCATTCAAAAATTCAAAAATGGGACTTCAAAATACAAATCCAACAACAACTTCTTCATGGAGTAAATTACAAAGACATTTTGCGGTTATGCAAAACAATTCTATTAAAGAAATGTTTGAAAATGATCCGTCAAGAGCAGCAAATTTTCATATTAAATGGAATGATTTTCTAGTTGATTATTCTAAAAACAACATCAATCAAGAAACAATAGATTTGCTTTTAGAACTTGCAGAGGAAGTAAATTTAAAAGAAGCTATCGCAAAGTATTTTCAAGGCGATTTGATTAATCAAACAGAAAATAGAGCAGTTCTTCACACCGCATTACGTTCATCAGAAAATAAATCTATTTTAGTAGATGGGAAAAATGTGATTCCTGAAATTTTTGAAGTAAAGAATAAAGTTGAATTATTTTCTAATGAAGTAATTTCAGGTGAAAGAAAAGGATACACAGGAAAACCATTTACAGATATTGTAAACATAGGTATTGGAGGTTCCGATTTGGGTCCGGCAATGGTTGTTGAAGCTTTACAATATTATAAAAATCATTTAAATCTTCATTTTGTTTCTAATGTTGATGGTGATCATGTGAATGAAATTATAAAAAAATTAAATCCTGAAACTACTCTTTTTGTAATTGTTTCAAAAACTTTTACAACTCAGGAAACATTAACAAATTCTGAAACCATTAGAACTTGGTTTTTAAAATCGGCTCAACAAGAACATGTTGCAAAACATTTTGTTGCTGTTTCGACAAACATTCAAAAAGTAACCGATTTTGGTATTGATTCAAATAATATTTTTCCAATGTGGGATTGGGTCGGAGGAAGATTTTCACTATGGTCAGCTGTTGGTTTATCTATAAGTTTGGCCGTTGGTTTTGAAAATTTTGACGATTTATTAAAAGGAGCCAATCAAATGGATGAACATTTTAATGAAGCTAGTTTTAATCAAAATATACCTGTAGTTTTAGCTCTTTTGAGTATCTGGTATAACAATTTTTTTGGTGCCGAAAGTGAGGCTCTAATTCCTTATACTCAATATTTACAAAAATTAGCACCTTATCTTCAACAAGGAATCATGGAGAGTAATGGAAAAAGCATAGATCGTGATGGTAAAACAGTTAATTATCAAACAGGAACCATTATTTGGGGAGAACCAGGAACTAATTCACAACACGCTTTTTTTCAATTAATGCATCAAGGAACAAAATTGATTCCAACTGATTTTATTGGATATGTAAAACCACTTTATGGTAACATTGACCACCATGACAAATTAATGTCTAATTTCTTTGCTCAAACCGAGGCTTTGTTGAACGGAAAAAGTGAAGAACAAGTAATGGAGGAGTTTGAAAAACAAGGAATTTTAGAAGAGAAAACAAAATCTTTAAAGCCATTCAAAGTTTTCACTGGAAATAAACCAACAAACACCATATTAATAGATAAATTAACACCTAAATCTTTAGGGTCCTTAATAGCTTTATATGAACATAAAATTTTTGTGCAAGGAATTATCTGGAATATTTTTAGCTATGATCAATGGGGTGTTGAATTAGGAAAACAACTAGCAAATTCAATTTTAGAAGATATAAATACTTCAGAAATTAAAAAACATGATAGTTCAACTACTTTTTTGTTAAAGCATTTTTTGACAAAACGATAATTGCTTTTGTGTTGTTTATTTAAAGCTTAAACAACAGTAAAAATATACTTAAAAAAACGGCATTCTTAACATTAGAGTGCCGTTTTTTATTCTTTTTTTTTATATTTGTTAAAACAAAAAATAATTTTTATGTACAATTTCGTTCAAAAATTTCATTCAGGCTGGGCATATTTAGCACTTTTAGTACTAGTTCTTGTGGTAGTTAATTCAGTTTTAGGAATGACCTCGAAAAAAGAGTTTACGGCCAAAGACAGAAAAATTGCATTATTCGGATTAATTGCTACACACATACAACTATTGGTTGGTTTACTATTGTACTTCATCTCAGAAGTTGGAATTAAAGCTTTTTCTATAGAAGGTGCAATGAAAGTATCAGCATTAAGATTAACTATGTTAGAACATCCATTAACAAATATTATTGCTATTGTTTTAATTACAATAGGTTGGTCTAAACATAAAAAAGGAATCACAAGCGAGGCTAAATTTAAGTCAATAGCTATTTTTTATGGTTTAGGAATGGTTTTAATTCTTAGTAGAATACCATGGAAATTATGGTTAAAATAGCATTTTAAGTCCTGAAAAGGACTTTTTTTAGCAAACACATTTTTTAAATAAAAATTGGTCTAATTCTACAAGCACATTTTTTAGGTATAGTATTTGTTTATTAGATAAAGTTCAAAATTATAATTATGCAAAAATCACTCTATTCTTATATTATTTTGTTTTTTTTATTAATCTTCTCAAGCAGTTTTATTGATAATAAAGGTAAGCAAGATCCGAAAAAACAGACTCCGAAAAAGGTTGAAGCAAAAAAACAAGAAGTAAAGAAAGTTGAAGAAATAAAAAAAATTCTTGATACCATTAAAGAAAAGAACTTAACGCTACCAGAAGTTAAAATAGATAGTGTTGTTGAGTATAAGGGTAAGTTTAAACCGTATAAGAAAAATGCTCACGCATCTTATTATGCAGACAGATTTCACGGAAAGAGAACCGCAAGTGGTAAAATTTTTGACATGAATCGATTAACAGCTGCGCATAAAAAACTTCCATTCGGTACAAAAGTAAAAGTTACCAATGAGTCTAATGGGAAAACCGTTGTGGTAGAAATTACTGATCGCGGACCATTTGTAAAAGGACGAGAAATAGATTTGTCAAAGAAAGCCTTCATGACAATTGCCGGAAATAAAAACTCTGGAAAAGCAGCAGTAACTTTAGAAATTTTACAAAACTAAATTTACCAAGTAGTAAACGGATTTTTGCTTAAATAGGCGTTATAGTAGCGTTCATCCTTAGTAACCTCTTCGCCAAGCCATTTTGGTTTTATAATTGTTTCGTTTTCTTTTTCTAGTTCGATTTCTGCAATAATTAAACCGTTATTTTCACCATGAAACACATCAACTTCTATAATGTGTTTTCCCGCATTTATTTCGTAACGCGTTTTATCAATTACACCTTTTTCGCATAATTTTAATAGTGATTGCGCTTCTTCTAATGGTATTTCCTTTTCCCATTCAAAACGCGAAGTACCACTTTCATTGCCAACTCCTTTGATAGTTATAACTCCTTTAGAATCTTTTATTCTAATTCTGACCGCACGTTCTACTTGAGAGCATAAGTAACCTTGCGAAATTTCATTTTTGTTAAAATATTCGTTCAAAAAGTCTAAGGACGTAACCAAATATTTGCGTTCTATTTCTATCATTACAAGAAAAATTTGATGTTAAATTTAGTACCAAGTTAAGAAAATTCTAACTTTGAAATTGTATTTTTACAATAATTATAAAGTCTTTATGAATTTACGCCACAAAATAAAATCACAAATTACGTTAGAACAGTTATTTCAAAAAAATTTGACACATGTTTTTAACGAATCTAGAAACGATTTGTATTTTCTTGTGGATTTAGTTCACCTTTTCCGTCCAAATAATCCAAAAGTAGTTGAAAGCTTATCAATAAGGATATTGGTTGAATTTCTAAAAGATAATCCGACTCGAAAAAACTTTTTCAATAATTATTTAACGTCTATTTTACAAAATAGAAAGTTTACCAATTTTTTATCAGATACGGGAATTCTTCAAAACACTGATTTTATTTACGAGGTTAAAAAGCGAATTTTTGCTAAAATATTGCCTTTTCAGCCACAAGAAGACACTTTAGAATTTGTTTTAAACCAAGTGTTTTATCACAGTTCAGATGCTTTTTGGGTAACCAAAATTCCTCTAGAAGAACTTAAAGAACTATTTGAACTTATCGATTTGTCTGATATTTATGCTTCAACAAATGAAAGTGCTCCTTTATCTGAAATTATGAGTGCTATGGGATTACTTTCACAACGAATGAGTGGACATGCTATGGACAGCGAAGTAATCATGATGACTCCTGAATACAACAATCAAGAAAGTCCATTTGTAGCTTTAGAGAAAGAACTGTATACTATTTTCAATCAAATTAGAACTTCCGAAAAGCATTATATTACAAGAGAAAATGAAAACTATAAACAAGCTTTGGTTCTGCATAAACAATGTGATGAATACATAGACAAAGCATTCAACAATAGTTCAAAATTTGGAATTTCTTTACGAGTAAATCAAAGTTTACTTAAAATTAGACAGCAACTGTTTCGATTGAAGATTTTACTTCCCTTATTGATAGTAAATAATCCTTCAGAAAAGATTGGGAATACTATTAATTTGTCTTTAAAATTAATTAAATATAATTGTCACAAAAACAATATTCGTCAACTTATAGGTGAAAGTACACAATTAATTTCATACGAAATAACACAGCATACAGCTAAAACTGGCGAACATTATATTACAGAATCTTCTAAAGAATATTTTTTGATGCTAAAAGCTTCTGTTGGTGGTGGCGTTATTGTAGGTTTACTTTGTGTAATTAAATTATTATTTTCAAAAGTGGACACAAGTGCTTTTGGTCATGCTTTTTTATATAGTTTGAATTATTCGTTGGGTTTTATAGCCATTTATTTATTTGGATTTACTTTAGCCACAAAACAACCTGCAATGACTGCGTCAACCATTACAACAGCTTTGGAGTCTGGTATGAAAAAAATGAACAAAAATGAAAGTAAACATAGTTCTTTCGCACATTTATTTGCAAGATTGTTTCGTTCTCAATTCATTGCCTTTATTGGAAATGTTCTTATTGCCTTTCCAGTTTCATTATTGATTATTTGGCTTATTGATATGACTTTTGATGTAAATATTGCTTTCGAAAAATCTTCGAAATTATTAAATGATTTAAATCCAGTTCAATCTGCGGCTATATTTCATGCTGCCATTGCTGGTGTTTTTCTTTTCTTATCCGGAATTATTTCTGGGAATGTTTCTAATAAAAGTAAACACAATAATGTTTACTATAGAATTCAGGAACATCCTTTGTTAAAACTCAGTTTAGGAAAAGAACGTACCAAAAAAATGGCTAATTGGTTCGAGAAAAATTGGGCTGGAGTAGTTTCTAATGGATGGTTTGGTGTTTTTCTGGGAAGCACAGCTTCTCTTGGATTGTTTTTTGGTTTAAATTTAGACATTCGACACATTACTTTTGCAAGCGGTAACTTTGCTTTAGGATTATATGGTCAAAATTTCTTTGTAGATGGATGGACTATTTTTTGGTCAATTTTCGGAATAGGAATCATCGGATTCATGAATTTTATTGTGAGTTTTTCTCTTTCTTTAGGATTGGCATTTCGATCTAGAAACATTCCAATTTCTGAGATTTCACTATTGAACAGAGCTATTTGGAATTATTTCAAAGAAAGACCAATGGCATTTTTCTTTCCTTTAAAAAACTAACTTAATGGAGCTAGAAGTTAAATATCGAAAAATAATACACGTCGATATGGACGCTTTTTATGCTTCCGTTGAACAGATGGATAATCCTGAATTAAAAGGTAAACCGTTGGCTGTTGGCGGAAGTGAAGTTAGAGGTGTCGTTTCTGCGGCAAGTTATGAAGCACGAAAATTTGGAGTAAGAAGTGCCATGAGTGGCATTCAAGCTAAAAGAAATTGTCCCGATGTTATTTTCGTTCGACCAAGATTCGATAGATATAAAGAAATTTCAACTAAAATTAGAAAAATTTTTCATGATTACACCGATTTGGTTGAACCACTTTCGTTAGACGAAGCCTATTTAGATGTCACTCAAAATAAGAAAGGAAATCCGAGTGCCACTTTAATTGCACAAGAAATTAGAAAAAGAATTTTTGATGAAGTAGGCTTAACTGCTTCTGCTGGAATTTCGGTCAATAAATTTGTTGCTAAAATTGCCAGTGATTATAACAAACCAAACGGGCAAAAAACGGTAAATCCTAATGAAGTTGAAGATTTCTTGGAAAAATTAGATATCAAAAAATTCTATGGAATAGGAAAAGTTACCACAGAAAAAATGTACCAGCACGGTATATTTACAGGTAAAGATTTGAAATCTAAATCTAAAGAATTTTTAGAGTATCATTTTGGTAAAAGTGGTGCGTTTTATTATGACATTGTTCGCGGTATTCATACTAGCGAAGTCAAACCAGATAGGGTTTCTAAATCGGTTGCAGCTGAACATACATTCAACGAAAATCTAACTTCTGAAATTTTTATGCAAGAACGTCTAGAAAGTATTGCGTCCGAATTAGAACAGCGATTAAAGAAATACAATATTTCAGGTAAAACAGTAACTTTAAAGATCAAATACAGCGATTTTACTACACAAACAAGAAGTAAGACGTTGCCTTACTTTATTTCAGATAAGGGCTTATTGTTTGAAACGACCAAAGAGTTACTTTACCAAGAACGAATGAAGAATTCTGTACGATTACTCGGGATTTCACTGAATAATTTAAATACAGAAATAAAGAAAACAGTGGTAGTTCAATTGCGATTTGAGTTTTGACCAGCATTGAACAAAAGTTAATCTTTGGCAAAAGGCCTTTGATATTAAAAAATCATTTTAGATTTGCGGAAAATTAATATAAAAAATGAAACTTTCAAATTACGAAAATGCAATTGCAAAACATTACGACAGTTTGTCCTTAAGTAGCTTTCCGTTAAATTGTTGGGATTTTTATTCAAAAAGTTTTGACCGACTAAGGATGACACTTGCAGATACGCTTACATTAAACAGAATTGTAAAAGACAACAAATGGAATACAACTTGGGATTATAAAGAAGAATTAAGTAGTGAAACGGTTATTGTAGTTACAGACGCGAAGTTAGCTATAGTTTTTGCTTCTAAAAACATGTTAGATTTAAACGGATATTATCCTAATGAGGTTATCGGGAATTCGCCAAAAATGTTTCAGGGAGAACTTACCAACAAGAAAGTTTCGCAGGAAATTAGTGAAGCTGTAAAAACAAAGCAACCTTTTGATAAAATAATAATAAATTATTGTAAAGATGGTTCGTTATACAAGTGCCAAATAAAAGGTTATCCCGTATTTGATGTTAACGGTGAACTTATCAACTTTATAGCTTTTGAAAAAATAGCAGCTTAGATTCAAAAAATTAAATACAAAAAAAGCGTTCAAAATTTTTTTGAACGCTTTTTTTATAGATAAAATATAGATTAATCTCTACTAGATAATTTTGATAATAATCTCAAGAATTCAATGTACAACCAAACTAAAGTTATCATTAATCCCATAGCGCTATACCATTCCATGTATTTTGGCATTCTTTCTTGAGCACCTTTTTCAATTTGATCAAAATCTAAAAACAAATTTAAAGCCGCAACTACAATAACAAAAACGCTAATTCCAATACTCATCATAGAATTTCCATAATGAGCAGGCTGAAAGCTAGTAAACATTGATAATAACCACGATACTAAATAGTAAACTCCAATAGCTAGAGTAGCTGCGATTACTACAGATTTGAATTTTTCTGTAACTTGTACTATTTTATATTTATACAAAGCAAAACAAACAAGGAAAGTTACAATAGTTGCACCAATTGCTTGGCTTACTAATCCTCGATAACTTGCTTCAAAAAATGCGGAAATTCCCCCAATAAATAGTCCTTCAAATAAAGCATAAGCTGGAGCCAAATAAGTAGAAAGTTGTGGTTTAAAGGATGAAATTAATACTAAAATCAAACCAACAATAGCACCACCAATAGTTAAAACAATAGGATTATAACCATTGAAAGATAAATTCCATGTAATAAAAGCTGTGGCAACTAATAACATTAATAAAATAAAACTTTTATTAATTGTTCCCGAAACCGTCATGGTATCGCTGTAATCTATAACGCGTACGTTGTCATTTGCGGCAGAAGTGTTATTGAAAGTTTTGGTTCTAAAAAAGGGATTCTTCGATTCCATAGTTTAAATAATATTAGTTGTTCAAATATACTTTTTCTTTTGAAATGTAAAAAAGGATTATCAAAATATTTAACTATTTCAATAATCCTTTAGATTTATTTTTAAATTAAGGTTTATGCTATCTCAGAAATTCTCAAAGTGTTTACCATTCCTTTCTCTACAACAGGCATAGCTGCAAGGTTAATTAGAATATCACCTTTTTTAACATAACCCTTTTCTTTTGCAATATGGTTAATATCTTCTACAGTGTCGTCTGTACTTACAAACTTATCATAGAAAAATGCATTTACACCCCAAAGTAAGTTCAATTGTGTTAGAATTCTTCTGTTAGATGTATAAACCAAAATATGAGCTGATGGACGCCAAGCTGAAATCTGAAAAGCAGTATATCCACTATTAGTCAATGTAGAAATGGCTTTGGCTTTGATTTCATTAGCCATATAAGCTGCATGATAGCAAATAGACTTGGTAACAAAGCGTTTTGTTCTAACTTGCGGTGCTGTTAATGGTACTTGAATTAGTGGTGAATCTTCTACAGCTTCAATAATTTGTGTCATTTTTTCAATAACTTGAACTGGATAATTTCCGACTGATGTTTCTCCAGAAAGCATAACCGCATCTGCGCCATCCATAACCGAGTTTGCAACGTCGTTAACCTCTGCTCTTGTTGGTGTTAAGCTGGTTATCATTGTTTCCATCATTTGTGTTGCCACAATTACAGGAATACGAGCTGTTTTAGCTCTATGAATTAACTTCTTTTGTATTAAAGGAACTTCATGCGCGGGAATTTCAACGCCTAGATCACCACGAGCTACCATCAAACCATCACAAAATGCAACAATTTTATCAATATTTTCTACAGCTTCTGGTTTTTCAATTTTAGCAATAATAGGAATTTTATGTGTAGAATGTTTCGCAATTAAATCTTGCAATTCTTCTAAATCTGCAGGCGTTCTTACAAACGATAGGGCTATCCAATCGACATCATTTTCAATAGCAAAAATCGCGTCTTTGATATCTTTTTTTGTCAACGCAGGAAGCGATACCTTTGTGTTTGGAAGATTTACCCCTTTTTTAGATTTTAATGGACCTCCTTGTATAACTTTACATATTACCTCGGTTGTTCCGTTGGTTTCTAGAGCTTCAAACATTAGTTTTCCGTCATCCAAAAGAATTTTTTCTCCTGGTTGTACATCTCTAGGAAACTCTAGATAGTTCATGTAAACTCTATCTTTTGTTCCAGGAATATCTTCTGCTGTTTGAAATGTAATGATGTCTCCCGGGTTCACAACAACATCTTCACTCATTACTCCTACACGAAGTTTTGGTCCTTGCAAATCGGCAAGAATTGCTGTTGTATAACCGTTTTCGATATTTAATTCTCTAATTATATCAATTCGTTCTTTAACATCGGTATAATCAGCATGAGAAAAGTTTATTCTAAAAACATTTACTCCTGCTTCAATCATGTCTTTAATAACTTCTTTTGAACTACAAGCTGGTCCCAACGTAGCTACAATTTTAGTCTTTTTTCTTGTTGGCATTTTTTAAAAAATTAAATTATTTTTTGATTTTATATTTTCAGAGTCGATAGCATAAACCATTTTTATATTTTCAATGTTATTTATTTTTGACACAATTGTGTTTATTTTTATTTCTCTTTCTACATTTTCAATTTTAAAAAAATAATCTACTTTTTTATATTCAGGTAATAAAAAAGCCGATGCAGAAAATTTATTTTTAAATCCTGTAAATAAATCTTGTCGATTTTTGTTTTCAGAAATTTCTATTTCATTTTTATTTTGTATCAAATTCCAATTGATGAATTTTTCTTTATCTTCAAATGTAAATCGAGAAAAAGTAGTTTTACCTTCTTTTGCATTTAACTCAATATCATTTTTGTTTTTACTTAAAAATATATTAAGATTTAGATTTAAAAAATAAGCTAAGCGATAATCTTCTAAGGAGGTATGAATGGCGATTATTAAAAAATCGTCTTCTTCAAAATCTTCAATAGAAAGCTTATAATTGCCCATTTAATGCCAAAATAAGTTGTAAATATAGTGTTTAAAAAAATTCAAAACACTAATGAAGTATTAGATTAACGTTATTTTATAAACGAAAACGTTATAGTATTATGAGAATTCAAATTAAATTTTGTTAATTTTTTCTTGAAATGCAAAGTAAGCACGTTTAGCTGCAATTTCTTCTGCCTTCTTTTTAGAAGTTGCTCTCGATTTTGCAATTACTTTTTCATCAATACTCAATTTTACCCCAAAATAACGTTGACCATCATTTGCGTTATCGTCAAAAACATCAAAATTGAATTGCTTTTTTTCCTTTTGACACCATTCTATAACCAAACTTTTATAGCTAATTACCTTTCCTTCTAATCGAGCAATATCAACATAGGGAATAATTACTTTTTTATGAATAAATTTCTCACAACCTAAATAACCTTTGTCAAGGAATATAGCTCCAATTAATGCTTCGAAAATATTACCATGAATATTTTCTCCAAAGTGAGAGGAAGGGACTTTGCTTTCTACATAATCAATAAGATGTAAATCCCGACCAAGTTCATTTAAATGCTCACGACTTACAATTTTACTGCGCATTTTTGTTAGATAGCCTTCATCACCTAGGGGCGACTCTTTGTATAAATGAGCAGCTATAACAGAGCTCAACATAGAATCTCCAAGAAATTCTAAACGTTCATAATTTAAAGGATTTCCTTTTTCATCGGTTTTATTGGAAGAACGATGCGTGAATGCTTTTTCGTAAAATTTTATATTGATTGGCTTGAAACCAACGATTTTTTCGATTGCAACAAAAAAATTCCCGCCTTCTGTAGGACGGGAATTTCGGGTAAATATTTTTTTAAGTAATCGCATGAAAACCTATTCTTCTAATTTTTTAAATAATACACAAGCATTGTGTCCACCAAAGCCAAAAGTATTACTCATAGCTACTTTGATTGCCCTGTTTTGTGGTTTGTTTAATGTTAAATTCAACGATGGATCAATATTCTCATCAACAGCTGTGTGATTAATAGTTGGAGGAACAGTACTATGTTTCATTGCCAAAATAACGGCAATTGCTTCAATCGCACCTGCAGCTCCAAGTAAATGACCTGTCATTGATTTTGTTGAATTGATGTTGATGGTTTTAGCATGAGCACCAAAAACATGACTAATTGCTTTCAATTCGGCAACATCACCAAGTGGCGTTGAAGTTCCGTGCGTATTGATATGATCTACCATTTCTGGAGTCATTCCTGCATCACGCAATGTATTTTCCATAACAGCAATTACTCCAATTCCTTCTGGATGTGGAGCAGTTAAGTGATAAGCGTCAGACGACATGCCGCCGCCGCCAATTTCACAGTAAATTTTTGCACCACGCGCTTTTGCATGTTCGTATTCTTCTAAAACAATTGCACCAGAACCTTCTCCAAGAACAAAACCATCACGAGTAGCATCAAATGGACGCGAAGCCGTTTCTGGACTTTCATTTCTTGTAGATAAAGCATGCATTGAATTAAATCCGCCCATTCCTGCAATAGTTACAGCCGCTTCAGATCCTCCAGTGATAATTACATCACACATTCCTAAACGAATATAATTAAAAGCATCAATCATCGCATTAGCAGATGATGCACAAGCAGAAACCGTTGTATAATTTGGGCCCATATAGCCATTTCTCATAGAAATATGAGCAGGAGCAATATCGGCAATCATTTTCGGAATAAAGAATGGATTGAATTTTGGAGTTCCATCGCCTTTGGCATAGTACATTACTTCTTCTTGAAAAGTTTCTAAACCGCCAATTCCTGCACCCCAAATTACTCCAACTCTGTGTTTGTTTATGTTGTTATGAGTAATTCCAGCGTCTTTGATAGCTTCATCACTTGCAGCAATAGCATAGTGAGAAAATTTATCTAATCGACGCGCTTCTTTACGGTCCATATAATCTTCAATATTGAAGTTTTTAACTTCGCAAGCAAACTTTGTTTTATGCTTTTCAGTATCGTAATATGTTATTGGAGCAGCACCACTTTTACCACTTATCAGAGCATTCCAATATTCTTCTATGGAATTGCCAATGGGAGTTAATGCTCCTAGACCAGTTACAACAACACGCTTTAATTGCATATAAATTTTTTTAAATGTATCTTAAACAAATAATACCCTGTTTTCTTTATAAATTGAGCTTAAAGAGACAAGGGTATTTCAATATAGTGTGATTGAAATTCAATCAAAAATAGTTTAATTTTTTCTAAATTAAAAAAAATAATAAAAACCCGCACACATTTATAGTATACGGGTGTTTTATTTTATTATTTTTTTGCTTCTTCGATGTAAGAAATAGCTTGACCTACAGTAGCAATGTTTTCTGCTTGGTCGTCTGGAATTTGAATATCAAATTCTTTTTCGAACTCCATAATAAGCTCAACAGTGTCTAATGAATCAGCTCCTAAATCGTTGGTGAAGCTTGCTTCTGTTACAACTTCATTCTCGTCAACGCCTAATTTGTCTACGATAATCGCTTTAACTCTTGATGCAATGTCTGACATAATCTTTAATTTTAAATTTAAATTGTTGGCAAAAATAAAAAACTTTATTTTAAATCCACCTTTTAGTTAATAAATGTGAATACGAAATTAAAAAAATAATTTTACAAAGACCTCATTTATATTATTTATTATCATTTATTATTCTTTTTTTTGCGTAATTAAAATTACAGGTAAATGAAACGAGCATCCAAAATCCTTGTAAAAAAGAATAATTATTCTGGCGAGTTCCATCTTATACCAATAAAAAATAAAAGTCAAATAAGATGAAAAAAATAGTAATATTCGCTTCTGGATCGGGTTCTAACGCCGAGAATATCATAGTACATTTCAATAAAAAAAATCTTGTGAACGTATTCGAAGTCTTCACTAACAATCCTAATGCCAAAGTGTTAGAAAGAGCAAAAAACTTAAACGTTCCTGCTCAAGTTTTCAATAGACAAGAGCTAAACGAAGAAATTGTTTTGGAAAAATTAAACAAAATTCAACCTGATTTAATTGTTCTTGCCGGATTTTTATGGAAATTCCCTGAACACATTATAAAAGCCTATCCAAATAAAGTAATCAATATTCATCCAGCACTTTTACCTAATTATGGTGGAAAAGGAATGTACGGAATGAATGTGCACCGAGCCGTTTTAGAAAATAAAGAAAAAGAAACAGGAATCACCATACATTATGTAAACGAACATTATGATGAAGGCGAATTCATTTTTCAAAAATCAGTAAATATCGAAGATTGCAAATCCCCAGAACAAATTGCAGAGAAAATCCACCTTTTAGAATATCAATATTTTCCTGATGTAATTGAAAAACTTTTAACTCGAAACTCGTAACACGCAAATATGCAAATCGAAGTCCACATCTACACTGACGGCGCTGCCAAAGGAAATCCCGGAAACGGCGGTTATGGCGTTGTTATGGAACTTGTTGGCACTTCACATAAAAAAGAGTTTTACGAAGGTTTTCGTTTAACTACTAATAATAGAATGGAGCTTCTTGCCGTAATTGTAGGTTTAGAAAAACTAAAAAATCCCAATATGAAGGTTTTAGTAATTTCAGATTCTAAATATGTTGTGGATTCTGTGGAGAAAAAATGGGTTTTAGGTTGGGAGAAAAAAGGATTTGCCAACAGAAAAAACTCCGATTTATGGAAACGCTTTCTAAAAGTTTACAGAAAACACCATGTAGATTTCAAATGGATCAAAGGACACAACAATCATCCACAAAACGAACGTTGTGACGAATTAGCTGTTTATGCATCAGGTTTACCCAATTTATCTATTGATGCTTTTTATGAAAATGAAGATGGGAAGTTGTTGTAGGATTAATTTACAGATTTCAATTTATATTCAACTATTTTGAAATTTGGATTCACTAAAAAGAGTTCATTTGTATCTAAATTGATGCTATCGATGGCGAAGAAATAATCAAATTTTTCATTTAAATCAACATTTGTTTTGTATTGATTTTTCAACTCTGTTTTATTCAAAACAAATTTTGTATTTTTCAAAGTCGCAAAAGATTTCTTTTGTTTTTTTAAATCATAAATATGTAATGAGTCTTTTGGTATTAGAATTGGACTTGACCAAATATTCGGTTTATTAAAAATTGAAATCAATATATAATTATTGTCAAATATCTCATAATGATATGAATAGTTGTCATTTTCTATTTGAATAACTTTTTCCTTGTGATAAAATTTTGTTTTATCTTTTTTTAATTCAAATTTTTTATACGTTGTTCCTATGATAGATTCCTCTTTAAGAAACCATTTTATAGTCTTTTCATCTTTGAAACCCGATTCACTCTTTTCAACGATTAACTTAGTTGGTTCACATGAAACCAAAATTAAGACTAAGAAAATTAAACCTTTGTTTTTCATGTAAAATTTTTCTCAAATCTACAAAAATGCTCCAAAACTTTAAACCACAAATCCTTTTAAACTTTTAAACATCAAATTCTTTTAAACTTCTAAACTAAAGTTTATCTTTGCACCTTTAATTTGAAAACGTAAAAATGAACAAACTTTTAATAGTAGGAACGGTTGCTTTTGACGCTATCGAAACTCCTTTTGGAAAAACAGATAAAATTCTTGGTGGTGCTGCAACGTTTATCGGACTTTCAGCTTCGCATTTTAATGTAAAATCAGGAATCGTTTCGGTTGTTGGTGAAGATTTTCCTCAAGAATATTTAGATTTATTGACAGCAAGAAACATCGATATTTCAGGAATCGAAATCGTAAAAGGTGGAAAAACCTTCTTTTGGAGCGGTCGTTACCATAACGATATGAACTCTAGAGATACTTTGGCAACAGAATTAAACGTTCTTGCCGATTTTAATCCAGTTGTTCCTCAAGATTTTAAAAATGCCGAAGTAGTAATGTTAGGAAACTTACATCCATTAGTTCAATCAGGTGTTTTAAATCAAATGACGTCAACACCAAAATTAGTAGTTCTTGATACTATGAATTTTTGGATGGACTGCGCTTTACCAGAATTATTAGACGTTATCAAACGCGTTGATGTAATTACAATCAATGATGAAGAAGCTCGTCAACTTTCAGGAGAATATTCTTTAGTGAAAGCTGCAGCTAAAATTCATACAATGGGACCAAAATATGTAGTGATTAAAAAAGGAGAACATGGTGCGTTAATTTTCCATAACGAACATATTTTCTTCGCACCGGCATTACCATTAGCAGACGTTTTTGATCCAACAGGTGCAGGAGATACTTTTGCAGGAGGTTTCTCAGGATATATTGCCCAACAAGGTGATGTTTCTTTTGAAAACATGAAAACTGCGATTATTCAAGGTTCTAATTTAGCGTCTTTCTGCGTTGAAAAATTCGGAACAGAAAGAATGGAATCATTGAAAAAAGAAGAAGTGCAAGAAAGATTGAAACAATTCAAAGCTTTAACACATTTTGATATAGAATTATAATAAATTTATGCCTCGAAATTATCGGGGCATTTTTATTTGAAAATACAATATAGCTTCAAGTTCATAGTTAATTAATCTTTTTAAATCTGTGAATCTGTGGCAAAAAACATAACACAACACCCGAGGCGCAGCCGAACTGTATGGAGCGCAGCGGAATAAAAACAACTACAATACAATGAGTGACGCAATCAAACACGAATGTGGAATTGCACTTTTACGATTAAAAAAACCGTTAGAATTCTACAAAGAAAAATACGGTTCGGCTTTTTACGGAATACAGAAAATGTATCTTCTGATGGAAAAGCAACACAATCGCGGTCAAGACGGTGCCGGATTTGCATCGATTAAACTTGATGTTGAACCAGGCGAACGATACATAAGCCGCGTTCGATCTAATGATGCACAAGCGATTCAAGATGTTTTTAAACAAATCAATGAACGTGTAAACGAAGAATTGACATTACATCCGGAATATGCTGATAATGTAGCGCTTCAAAAAGCTAATATTCCATACATTGGAGAATTATTTCTTGGTCACGTTCGCTACGGAACTTTTGGAAAAAACAGCATTGAAAGTGTTCATCCTTTTTTACGTCAAAATAATTGGATGCATCGAAATCTAATCGTTGCCGGAAATTTTAACATGACTAACGTAAAAGAACTTTTTAATAGTCTAGTAGAATTAGGACAACATCCAAAAGAAATGGCGGATACGGTAACCATAATGGAGAAAATCGGTCATTTTCTAGACGATGAAGTTACCGATTTATACCAAGAATGTAAAAATAATGGATTATCCAAAAGAGAAGCTTCACCAGTAATTGCTGAAAAACTTCCTGTTGCTAAAATATTAAAACGTGCTTCTAAAGGTTGGGATGGCGGTTATGCCGTGGCAGGACTTTTTGGTCACGGCGACGCTTTTGTTTTTAGAGATCCAGCAGGAATTCGTCCGGCTTATTTCTATGAAGATGATGAAATTGTTGTAGTAGCTTCTGAACGACCAGTTATCCAAACAGTTTTCAACGTTGCTTTTGATAAAGTACAGGAATTGCAACCAGGAAACGCATTAATAATTAAGAAAAACGGAACCGTTACTGAAGAAGAAATAATCGTTCCGACAGTAAAAAAAGCTTGTTCGTTTGAAAGAATTTATTTTTCAAGAGGAAGCGATGCTGAAATTTATCAAGAACGTAAAGAATTAGGAAAATTAATACTTCCAGCGGTTCTTGAAGCGATTGAAAATGATACGGACAACACGGTTTTCTCTTATATTCCAAATACAGCAGAAACCTCTTTTTACGGAATGGTGGAAGCGGCTAATGATTTCTTGAATCAAAGAAAAAACAAGTTCATTCTTGACAATAGAAAAAAGCTAACCAAAGATTCTTTAGAAGAATTGTTATCTGTAAAAATCAGAACTGAAAAAATCGCAATTAAAGATGCCAAATTAAGAACATTCATAACTGATGATGCCAATCGTGATGATTTGGTTGCACACGTTTATGACGTTACCTATGGAGTTATTAAACCAACCGATAATTTGGTAATTATTGATGATAGTATCGTTCGTGGTACAACTCTTAAAATGAGTATCATCAAAATGATGGATCGATTAAATCCAAAAAGAATAGTTGTTGTTTCATCCGCACCTCAAATTAGGTATCCAGATTGCTACGGAATTGATATGGCTAAGCTAGAAGGATTGGTGGCCTTTCAAGCAGCAATAGAACTTTTAAAAGAACGAAATCAATATAAAATAGTTGATGAAGTTTATAAAAAATGTAAAGCACAAGAAGATTTAAAAGACTCAGAAGTAGTTAATTACGTTACAGAAATATATTCTCCATTTAGCGATATAGAAATATCAAATAAAATAGCTCAATTATTAACTTCAAGTGATATAAAAGCAGAAGTAAAAATCATTTTTCAATCAGTTGATAACTTACATGTTGCTTGTCCGAAAAGTTTAGGCGATTGGTACTTTACTGGGGACTATCCAACACCTGGTGGAAACCGCGTTGTAAACCGAGCCTTTATGAATTTTTATGAAGGAAAAGATGCAAGAGCTTATTAAAAAACATCTATTTATTGCATTTCATCGATTATTAACGTAATTCATCAATAATATTTTGCAACACATTGCACAGCCATATATCTTTGAAGAACCATAGCATTAGTAGGTTAAGTTTATGGTAGATTTGGGGCAAAAAGGGTGAAAGAAATTTCACCTTTTTTATTTTATACAAGTTTCATTTTAAAAAAGGTGAATTTCACTCTCATTTGCCTATCATTCCAATATAATTGATGTTTTTCAAATAGTTAAAATGCAATCATTAGTATGTTTGCAATTCCATATATTTAGTAGGTTAAATTTATGGTAGATTTGGGGCAAAAAGGCGTTCGCTCTCGCGAACGTCTTTTTAAAAATTCACACACAAAAAAAACCGGTTGCACACACAACCGGTTTTTGATTTTTATAAGACTAAGTATTATTTAGCTTCAGCGTATCTTCTAGCCACTTCATCCCAATTAATTACATTAAAGAAAGCTTCAATATAATCTGGACGACGGTTTTGGTAATGTAAGTAATAAGCATGTTCCCAAACGTCCATTCCTAAAATAGGAGTTCCGCCACAACCAACGCCAGGCATTAAAGTATTGTCTTGGTTTGGAGTTCCGCAAACTTCTAATTTTCCATCTTTTACGCAAAGCCATGCCCAACCTGAGCCAAATTGAGTTGCCCCAGCTTTAGCAAAAGCAGCTTTAAATTCGTCAAAAGAACCTAAATCTTTTTCAATTGCAGCAGCCAAATCACCTGTTGGTAATCCACCACCATTTGGAGACATTACCGTCCAAAATAAATTGTGATTGTAAAATCCACCGCCATTATTTCTAACAGCTGCTTTAGTCATATCCAAATTTTTAAGAATTTCTTCGATAGATTTTCCTTCCAAATCTGTTCCTGCAATAGCAGCATTCAAGTTCGTTGTGTAAGCGTTGTGATGTTTTGAATGGTGAATTTCCATTGTTCTTGCATCAATATGTGGCTCTAACGCGTCATAAGCGTAAGGTAATTGTGGTAATTCAAATGCCATGATATTTTTTGTTATAAGTTAATACTAAAATTGATTTCAAATTTATACATTTATCTTTGTAAATGAAAATACTTTTTTTACATAATTACATTGACAAAACCTATAATAAAACTAAATGACATTTGATATTCAGCCCAAACATTTGCAAAACGAATTGATAAAACTAGTTCCGCTTCACGAAAATGATTTTGAAGAATTGTATAAAGCAGCTTCCGATCCTTTGGTTTGGGAACAACATCCTAATAAATTACGATATCAAAGAGACGTTTTTCAAAATTTCTTCGAAGGAGCAATACAATCAAAAGGAGCGTTTTTTATTAGAGAAGCAACAACCAACGAACCTATTGGCAGCAGTAGATTTTATGATTACAATCCAGAAACCAACTCTATTTTAATAGGTTACACCTTTATAGGAAGAAAATATTGGGGAAACGGCTACAATAAAGCATTAAAAAAACTTATGATGGACTATGCTTTTCAATATGTAGACACTATTTATTTTCATGTAGGAGCTTATAATATTCGTTCTCAAAAAGCAATAGAAAAAATAGGCGGAATAAAAATTGACGAATTTGAAGTTGAATATTACGGAGAAGATTCTAAATTGAATTATATTTATCAAATAAATAAAAAATAAATGCAAAAGCCAGCTTTTTCTATATACGACGCATCAGCAGGATCGGGCAAAACCTTTACTTTGGTAAAAGAATACCTCAAAATTATTCTTTTGTCTAAAAAACAAGATGCTTATCGCAACATTCTTGCGATTACGTTTACCAATAAAGCGGTACACGAAATGAAAAGTCGTGTAGTAGAAAGTTTGTCTGAATTTGCAAAAGATAATCCTACTGAAAAAGCGCTGAATTTAATGCAAGTTATTCATTCAGAAACTGGAATTTCACTTTTTGATATTAAAGAAAAAGCCAAAAGTATTATTAAGAATCTGATTCATAATTACGCCGCTTTTGATATTTCAACCATAGATAAATTCACACACAAAGTCATTCGAGCCTTTGCTCACGATTTGAATTTACCAATAACTTTCGATGTTTCTCTTGATACCGAAAACCTTTTAACAGAAGCCGTTGATGCCATCATTGCTCAAGCCGGCGAAGATGAAACGTTAACCAATCTTCTTGTAAATTTCACGATGGAAAAAACCGATGACGATAAAAGTTGGGATGTTTCACGTGAAATTATGGAAACCGGAAAACTAATTTTAAACGAAAATAATCGTGAAGAAATAAGTCATTTCAATAATAAATCAATTGCTGAATTTGTTGAAATCAAGAACAAATTAGTAGAATTTTGTAAAGAAATTGAAGCTGAAACCATTGCTCAAGCTATAGAAGCATTGCTTTTGATTGATAAAAATGGAATTGATTTAAAATCGTTTTCTGCAGGACATTTTCCAAATCATTTGAATAAAATTAAAGAAGGTCAGTTCAATCCGAATAATAAAACGTATCATGAATTTGAAGATATAAAAATCAATAAAACAGCAAAAGATGGCACAATAATTGAAAGCATTATTCCCGAATTATTGGCTATTTTAAAATCGATTTACACCAAATTTGAAAAGAAAAATTTCTATGAGGCTTTCTTAAAAAATATCACGCCGCTTTCCTTGATGAATACCTTGAGTAATAAATTGCAAGAGATTCAAAAAGAGCAAAACATACTTTCGATTGCTGAATTCAATAAATTGATTAACGAGCAAATTCAAAACCAACCTGCACCTTTTATTTATGAACGTTTGGGCGAAAAATACAAGCATTTTTTCATAGACGAATTTCAAGATACGTCTGAAATGCAGTGGCAAAATTTAATTCCGTTAATTGACAACGCACTTTCGAGTGAAGATTTAGATGGAACTCGCGGTTCGTTAATGATTGTTGGCGACCCGAAGCAATCAATTTACCGCTGGCGTGGCGGAAAAGCAGAACAGTTTATCGAATTAAGTAAAGATAAAAATCCGTTTGTAAATCCAAGTAAAGAGCTTTTTCCACTCGGGATTAACTGGAGAAGTTATGATCAAGTAATTGATTATAATAATAAGTTTTTCAAATTTTTAGCATCCAAATTTGATAATAAAGATTACAAAGATTTGTATGAAAACCATTCGCATCAAGAATTTAACGATAAAAAAGGGGGTTATGTAAATGTGAGTTTTATTCCAAAAATCGATAAAGAAGAAGTTTCCGATGAAGATAATTTGGACAAAAACGACTTGTATTTGGAAGCAACTTTAAATACCATTTTGAAAGTAAAAGCTAATGGATTTAATTATAAAGACATCGTAATTTTAACGCGAACTAAAAAACCAGGAACAGCCATTGCCAATCATTTAGTTGAAAACGGAATCCCAATAGTTTCATCTGAAAGTTTGTTGCTTGGTGCATCTTCCGAAGTGCAAACTTGTATTTATATATTGCGATATTTAAAAAACGCAATGGACTTAGAATCGAAAGCTAATTTCTTGTATTATTTAGCTAATAATCATCAATCAGAATTGCCAATTCACGATTTTATATCCAAAGGAATGGAATTGAAAAACGAATTGGAATTTCAAAATTGGTTGACCGAAATTGATCTCGATTTTTCGTTTCAAAATATCCGTAAAAAGGCACTTTATGAAGCAACAGAAATCATAATTTCAAAAGTGATTCCAATTGAAAAACGAAATGCTTATGTGCAATATTTCTTAGATTTGATTTTGGAACACGATTTGAAAAAGCAATCTGGAATTTCCGATTTTCTTTCTTATTGGGAAAACAATTCGGAGAAATTAAGCATTCCATCACCTGAAGGAAATGACGCAGTTCGAATTATGACGATTCATAAATCTAAAGGTTTAGAGTTTCCTATTGTGATTTTTCCATTTGCAGAACAAAACTATTTGCAAAATCTGGGTGATAAAATTTGGATTGCGGCAGATGAAGAAAAAATTGGTTTGCCAAAAGCATTGGTTTCTAAAAACAAAGACGTTGAGAATTTTGGCGCAGAAGCATCAAAAGTTTACAGTCAGAAAAAAGAAGAAGATTTATTAGACAATATTAATGTTCTTTATGTTGCATTGACGCGCGCCGAAGAACAATTGTATATAATCTCTGGACTGGTTTCTGAAAATAGTAAAGGAGAATTGCCCAATAATATGGCGACGTTCTTTATCGAATTTTTAGGAAACGAATTCAAAGAAGAACAATTAGAATACGAATTTGGTTCAAATGAAAAAATTTCTAAAACTCAAGAAGCAGTTTCAAACGCGTTGACAATTCCACAACTTGCAGAAACATTAAATCCGAAAAACATCAAAATTGCACAACGTGAAAGCATCATGTGGAATACCAAACAACAGAAAGCCATCGAATTCGGAAACATCATTCACGAAATTCTAGCCTTTGTTAAAACCAAAAATGATATCGATTTGGCAATTACAAAAGCCATTGAAAACGGATTGATAATTTCTAGTCAAAAAGAAGAAGTTTTGGCAACGATTTATGAAATTGTAAATCACAAAGAATTATCCGATTATTTTTCGGAGGAACACAAAGTGATGAACGAACAAACCATCATTCAAAAGCAAGGAAACATCGTAAAACCAGATAGAATGTCGATTTCAATAGATAAAAAAGTGTTTCTTCTAGATTATAAAACTGGTCAATATTTGCCAAAACACAAAACTCAACTCGAGAATTATCAAAAATCTATTGAAGACATGGGATTTGAAGTAGAGAAAAAATCACTCATATATATAGGAGAAACAATTGAAGTGTTACATTTGTAGCCACAAACAATAAACGACAAACAAAGAACTAAAATATGTACGGAAAGATTCAACAACACCTGCAAAACGAACTAAATACTATTGAGCAAAATGGTATTTTCAAAAAAGAAAGAATTATTACATCCCCACAAGGAGCAGAAATTACTGTTAATGGCGAAACGGTTTTAAATTTTTGCGCCAATAATTATTTAGGATTATCATCACATCCAGAAGTGGTTCAAGCTGCGAAAGACGCATTAGATTCTCATGGTTTCGGAATGTCATCGGTACGTTTCATTTGTGGAACTCAAGATATTCATAAAACATTAGAACAAAAAATTGCCAATTTTTACGGAACAGAAGATACTATTCTTTATGCAGCAGCATTTGACGCCAACGGTGGTGTTTTCGAGCCATTACTAGGTGAAGAAGATTGTATAATTTCTGACAGTTTAAATCACGCTTCTATTATTGATGGTGTTCGTTTGTGTAAAGCGGCTCGCTATCGTTATGAAAATTCCAATATGGAAGATTTAGAAAATCAATTGAAGAAAGCGGTTGAAGCCAAACATCGTTTCAAACTTATCGTTACTGACGGAGTTTTCTCAATGGACGGATTAGTTGCGCCATTAGATAAAATCTGTAATTTAGCCGACAAATATGATTCATTAGTGATGGTTGATGAGTGTCACGCAGCAGGGTTTATTGGTGCAACAGGAAAAGGAACGCTTGAAGCAAAAGGCGTAATGGGAAGAGTTGACATAATAACTGGAACACTAGGAAAAGCGCTTGGTGGAGCAATGGGCGGATATACTACAGCTAAAAAAGAAGTAATTGAAATTCTTCGCCAGCGTTCGCGACCTTATTTGTTTTCAAATTCATTAGCACCAGCAATTGTTGGAGCTTCTATTAAAGTTTTCGAGCTTTTAGAAAAAGACACAACACTTCGAGACAAACTTGAATGGAACACTAACTATTTTAAGGACGGATTGAAAAAAGCAGGTTTTGACTTCATAGATGGTGACTCGGCAATTGTACCAGTTATGTTATACGATGCTAAGCTTTCGCAAATTATGGCAGACGAACTTTTGAAGAAAGGTATCTATGTTATAGGTTTCTTTTATCCAGTGGTCCCTAAAGATAAAGCTAGAATTAGAGTTCAACTTTCAGCGGCGCATACAAAAGAACATTTAGACAAAGCAATACTAGCTTTTGAAGAAGTAGGTAAAATGCTTAAAGTTATATAAAGTAGAAATTTTTCTACAACATTTTGATAATTCAATAATTGGTGTTACTTTTGCATCATTATATCTTTATAATCTAACAAAATTAAGTATGAAACATCTTAACAAATTATTTGCTTTATTGATGCTTTTAGGATTAAGTTCTCAAGCACAAGATGGTAACAACAAATGGGCTATTTCGTTTGGAGCAAACGCAGTAGACGGGGGTAGAGTAAGTGCTGCTTCTAATTTAAAGGATCAATTTTCTGAGTATTTTAATGCTAGAGATAACTGGAGTCTTATTCCATCAGTATCTTATGTTAGCGTTTCTAGATACGTTGGAAATAATTTCTCTTTTGGAGTAACTGGTTCTGTTAACAAAATGGATAAGTTTGTTAATGAAAGAGTTTTTCCATCTACTGACTATGTAGTTACAGATCCAGGTGATTTAAACTACTATGGTATTGATGCAATTATCAAATACAGTTTTCAAAATGCATTAAAATCAAAATGGATAGATCCTTCTGCTCACATTGGTGGAGGTTACACTTGGTTGGGTAATGCATCTGCAGGTACATTAAACGGAGGTTTAGGTTTGACTTTCTGGGTTTCAGAAAATGTTGGTCTTTCGTTACAATCTACTTACAAGCATTCATTTGATGAAACTAGAACTCCTAATGTAGATGTTGCTACACATCTGCAGCACTTTGCAGGGATTACTTTCAAATTTGGTGGTAAAGATACAGACGGAGATGGAATCTACGATAAAGATGATGCTTGTCCAGAAGTTGCTGGTTTAAAAGAATTCAATGGTTGTCCTGATACTGATAAAGACGGTATCGAAGACAGTAAAGACCAATGTCCAAATGACGCTGGTACAGCAGAAATGAACGGTTGCCCTGATAAAGATGGAGACGGAATTGCTGATAAAGATGATGCTTGTGCAGAAGTTGCTGGTTTAAAATCATTAAATGGTTGTCCAGATGCTGACGGTGACGGAATTGCTGATAAAGATGACGCTTGTAAAGACGTTAAAGGTCCTAAAGAAAACAAAGGTTGTCCTTGGCCAGATAGAGATGGTGATAAAGTTTTGGATAAAGATGACAAATGTCCAGATGTTAAAGGTACTGTATCTAATCAAGGTTGTCCAGAAGTTACTGATGACGCAATCAAGAAATTAAATGATTATGCTAAAACTATATTGTTTGATACTAACAAAGCTACTTTCCAACAAAGAACTTTCCCAGTATTAGAGGCTATCACTGCTATATTGAAAGAATACCCAAGTGCTAACTTCTCAATTGAAGGACACACTGATTCTGATGGTAAAGATGATGCTAACTTAACTTTGTCTGAAAACAGAGCTGCTGCAGTTAAATCTTACTTAATTGAAAAAGGTATCGCTACTTCAAGATTATCATCTAAAGGTTTCGGTGAGACAATGCCAATTGACTCTAACAAAACTAAAGCTGGTAAAGCTAACAACAGAAGAGTTGAAGTGAAATTAGTAAAATAATTTCTTCAAAAATAATTTCAAGAAACGCCTCGATTTTCGAGGTGTTTTTTTTATATTTATAAAATGAATAACAACTCATTTTTAAATAAACTTTCCAAGATAATTGTTGCTGACTATTCTGACAACTTTTCAGATTTATTAGTCATTCTACCTAACAGAAGAGCTAAAGTTTTTCTCATTGATGAACTAAAAAAAGAAACAACTGCAACTATATTTTCTCCTGAAATAATTAGTATTGAAGACTTTGTTCAAGACATTGCTGGAATTCGTTCTATTGATAGTGTTGAATTATTATTCGAATTTTACAATGTTTATTTAGCGGTAACTGAAAAAGAACAAGAATCTTTTGAAACCTTTGCCAATTGGGCTAAAACCTTACTTCAAGACTTCAATGAAATAGATAGATATCTTCTTGAGCCTGATAAGATTTTAAAATACTTAGAAAACATAAAAGAAGTAGAGCATTGGGCTGTTGATATTGATAAACGAACCGACTTAATTGATAAATATTTAATTTTCTGGAAAAAACTTCCATTATACTATCATTCGCTTTATAATTTTTTATTGAATAAAGAAATTGGTTATCAAGGTTTAATTTATAGAGAAGCCGTTGATAATTTGAATCATTTTTCAGAAACTATAAAAGATAAAAAATTCCTTTTCGCTGGATTCAATGCTCTAAACTACGCAGAAGAAAAAATAATTCAACATCTTTTAGCGATTGATAAAGCCAAAATCTATTGGGATATTGATGAAACCTTTTTGAATGATCCATTTCACGATACAGGACTTTTTCAGCGTAGATTCAAATCAACTTGGCCTTACTATAAAGCCAATCCGTATGAGTGGATTACAAATGATTTTAAGCAAGAAAAGAACATTCAAATTATTGGTACGCCAAAAGCTATTGGTCAAGCCAAAATAGTTGGAGAAATTATCGAAAAACAAAGTAATGAAAACGAAGGTAAACTTCAAAATGTTGCCGTAGTTCTTGGTGAAGAATCACTTTTGGTTCCAATTTTATATTCGCTTCCATCCAATGTTGATGCTTTAAATATTACAATGGGTTATTCGAGTAAAAATAATCCTGCTCAATTGTTGATTGCCAAACTATTTAAAGCACATACTAACGCAATTTCGAGAAACGCATCGAGTTATGTGTTTTATTACAAAGATGTTCTGGATATCCTAACACATCCGTTGATCGAATCTTATATCAATGCTAAAGAATTAGTAAACCGAATTAATCAGAATAATTATACTTTCATAGTTCACAAACGAATTCTAGAATTACAAGAAAATCAGAATGAATTATTTCAATTAATTTTTCAAAAATGGGACACTTCGCCAGTAGCTATTTTGGAGAATTTGAGTCAGATTTTACTTAAAATAAAATCTAATTTAAGTTCTGATAATGAAGAAGAAAAGATTACAAATGCTTTTGTTTACTCGATTTTTAAAGTCATAAACAAAATGATTTCGTATTTTTCATCAAATTCAAATATTGATTCTGTTGAAACACTTTATGCCATTTACAAACAAGTAATTGATGTTGCAGAAGTGTCATTTGAAGGAGAACCTTTGAATGGATTACAGATAATGGGAGTTTTAGAAAGTCGTGTGCTCGATTTCGAAACCGTAATAATCACATCAGTAAACGAAGGTAAATTTCCTGCTGGAAAAAGCATGAATTCTTTTATTCCTTATGATGTTAAAAAGGAATATGGTTTACCAACTTTCAAAGAAAAAGACGCCATTTATACTTACCATTTCTATCATTTATTACAGCGCGCTAAAAACGTTTATTTGTTATATAATTCTGATAGTGAAGGTTTGGATGCCGGAGAACGAAGTCGTTTTATCACACAATTGGAAGTCGAAAAACAACCAAATCACAACTTGACATTTCAAACGTACAATGCCAATGTTCCTGAAATAGCACATCAACCATTAGTCATTCCAAAATCGGAAAAAGTGTTGTTGCGATTGAAGGAAATTGCAGAAAAAGGATTTTCTCCATCAGCATTGACGACTTATATTCGAAATCCGATTCAGTTTTATGTTCAAAGAATATTGCGTATTTCCGAAACCGATGAAGTGGAAGAAAATATCGCAGTAAATACACTTGGAACAATCATTCACGGAACTTTAGAAGAATTGTACAAACCGTTTATTGGTAAGATTTTAATTGAAAATGATATTAAAATTTGTATCAAAAACATCGATGATGAAGTGTTGAAACAGTTCAAATTGGTTTACAAAGAAGGTGAAATCAAAAAAGGAAGAAATCTGCTAGCTTTTGAGGTTGCCAAACGAAACGTATTGAATTTTCTAAAGTTAGAATTAGAAGCCATTCAAAATGGGAACGAAATTCAGATTATTGCTTTAGAAAAACATTTAGAACGCGTTTTAGAACATCCGAAACTACCTTTTCCTGTAAAAATTGGAGGAAACGTAGATAGAATCGAAAATCGTAACGGAAGAATCAGAATCATCGATTATAAAACTGGAAATGTTACAAAACCAAGTGTCACTTTAAAATCTTGGAATGGACTAACAGAAGACATCAAAAACGATAAAATTATCCAAATTCTTGCATACGCATTCATGTACGAACCAGATGCAAAAGGTTTAGAAATCGAAGCCGGAATTATTTCTTTCAAAAACTTAAAAAATGGATTTTTACCATTTGGTTTTAAAGAAGGTAAAGAAATATTCGAAGTAATTTCACCTGAAATAATGGAAAGTTATATTGAAGAAATTGTGGTTTTATTAAACGAGATTTTGAGTGTTGATGTAGCTTTTGAAGAGAAAGTTTAAACTTAACCACAAAACTTAGTGACCTTCGTGCATTTTCGTGTCTTCGTGATTAAACCTTTTTTAAAAACTCACCCAAAACCACCAACAATTCTTCCTTATTTTCAATATGACTCATGTGTCCGTCTGGAAAAGTGTGAAGTTTTACGTTAGTGCCTTCAATTTGGTCAACGTTTTCATCATAATTCAAAACTGGATCTTCTTTTCCTAAAATCAATAACATTGGATAAGAAGCAAAATGCAAAATCACTTCTCTGTCTTTTCTAATTTTCATTCCTTCCTGACAAGCAACAATTCCTTGAAGTGGCGTTTTTAAAGCTTCCAACTTTACATATTCAATTTCATCCAATAGAATTTCACGATTTTTCTCACTGAATAAATTGGCAATACTCATTCGGATGCAAGCCACATAATTCTTTTTCACAGCAATTATAGCTCGGTCACGATTGGCTTTTCGTTCGTCGCTATCAGCTCTTGAAGTCGAATTTAGAAGCACCAAACCTTTCATAGCATCTGGATATAATTCGGCGAAAGCCAACGCAATATAACCGCCCATAGAATGACCAACCAAAACTGCTTTTCTAATTTTCAATTCGTGCAAAACGTGATGCACCATATCGGCTTGATCTTCCATAGAATGCACATAACCTAAACATTCGGTTTGTCCGTGACCTAATAAATCAATAGCAATAACGCGATGTTTCTTTGAAAACTCAGGCACAAAAGCATTCCACATTTCTTTATTTTCATAAAAACCATGCAGTAAAACTATAACCGTACCTTTTCCTTGGTCGGTGTAAGTGATTTTGGTGTTTTTGAAGATGGTGGTTTTCATTGGTGCAAAAGTAGAATTTTTTAAACTCGAATTCAATTCTATTAAAAAGATTAATTTATAATAGTTTTGTCATTTCGACGAAGGAGAAATCACACAAAGTAATCACGAGTGAGATTCCTACTGAATGACAACTAGGAACATAAAAAAACGGCTCACTTTCGCAAACCGCCTTTTAAACTTTTAAACCATTAAACTCTTAAACTATTTTTAAGAATTCATTATCGATTCAATCTCATCCACTTCAATAGGAATATTCCTCATCAAGTTGAACGCTTCACCTTTTTCTTGAATCACCATATCGTCTTCAATACGAATTCCGAAACCTTCTGCCGGAATGTAAATTCCTGGTTCAACAGTGAATACCATATTCGCTTGCATTGGTTCGTGTAACAATCCGTAATCGTGTGTGTCTAATCCCATGTGGTGCGACGTTCCGTGCATGAAATATTTTTTGTAAGCTGGCCAATCTGGATTTTCGTTTTGAACATCGGCTTTGTCAATTAATCCTAAACCTAAAAGTTCGGAAGTCATGATTTTACCAACTTCTACATGATATTGTTTCCACAAAGTTCCTGGAACTAACATTTTTGTAGCTTCATTTTTCACACGTAAAACCGCGTTATAAACTTTTTTTTGTCTATCAGAAAAACGTCCCGAAACTGGAACCATTCTAGTCATATCACTTGAATAATTCGCATATTCTGCACCAACGTCAAGCAAAATTAAATCACCTTCATTACATTGTTGGTTGTTTTCAATATAATGCAACACATTCGCATTATTTCCTGAAGCAATAATTGGCGTATAAGCAAAACCTTTCGAACGATTTCTTAAAAATTCATGCGCAAATTCGGCTTCGATTTCGTATTCCATTACGTTTGGTTTCACGAAATTCAAAACTCTACGAAATCCTTTTTCTGTAATATTACATGCTTCTTGAATCAAATCTAATTCTTCGCTTTCCTTTACCGAACGAATTCTTTGCAAAATAGGATTCGATTTTTCTACTTTATGCGCTGGATAATTTTCTTTCCACCATTTGATAAAACGCGCTTCACGAGTTTCGGTTTCAATCACCGCACGATAATGCTCGTTAGTGTTGATGTAAATGGTTTCGGCATATGTCATCACTTCTTTCAAAGTTTTATGAAAATCTTGCAACCAAATCACGGTTTTAATTCCGGCAACTTCAAACGCTCTTTCTTTTGTAAGTTTTTCGCCTTCCCAAATTGCAATGTGTTCATTAGTTTCTTTTAAGAATAAAATTTCACGCAAATGCTCATAAGGTGCATCAGGAAAAAGCAACAAAATACTTTCTTCTTGATCAACGCCAGATAAATAAAAAATATCGCGGTGTTGCGCAAAAGGCAAAGTAGAATCGGCAGAAACTGGATAAATATCGTTCGAATTAAAAACGGCAACGCTATTAGGTTTCATTTGTGCCGTGAATTTTGCTCTGTTTTTAATAAACAAATCACGGTCTATTTGATGGTATTTCATTTTGAATAAATTTAATAATTTCTATTTACCAAAATTAAAGAATAATTGAGTTTAAGATGTAGCCAAATGGCGTTATTTTTATTCTATAGGAACAAAAGAAAAGTTTAGGAACAGAGATTTAAGAAATTTTAAAAATTAATATAATTTCTTAAATCTGTGTTCCAAAAAAAATCATAAAATATTTTTACGAATACGACTCATATGTCGCGACGAAATTCCTAAAAACGATGATAAATAATGCAACGGAACTTCTTGTAGTAATTTTGGTTCGGTTGAAAGAAGTTTTTTGTAACGTTCTTCGGGAGTTAATGTCAATAAATCAATGCGATAATCATCAATTAAACAAATTTGTTTTTCGATGACATTGTAATAAAATTGATGAAATGCTTTGTTGTTTTCAATTAAATCTTTGAAGGTTTTCAAATCTACTATCCATAATTTACAATCAGCAATAGCTTTGATGCTTTTTCTTGATGGTTTTCCAAACAAAAAACTGCTCAACGAAGAAGTAACTGAATTTCTTAATGCCAAATAAGTTGTTTTTTCTTCATCCAAAATTTCGATGGAATGTTGTAAAATGCCGCTTTCAACAAAACAAAAATGCTGGCAAACTTCATTTTCTTTTACAAAGAATTCATTTTTCTTAAGATGAAAAATGACAAATGTTGCTCTCGCTTTAACAATCAATTCTTGCATAGAATCATCTTTTACATCAATAAATTGACATAAATAATAAAGAAAAGCATCGTTTGATTTTAAAACTGGCATTTGTAAAAGTTTCAACAAAAATATCCAAATAGTTTTCAACTCAGATTAAAATCTATATTTTTATAAAAAATTTCATAATGAGAACTAAATTTTTGTCACTACTTCTTCTTTTCACAATTGTTCTTCAAGCACAAGACAAAAAATCGTATCAACTATTTGATAAAAATGGAAAGAAAGTCTCTTACGATAAATTGTTAAAAGCGTCTTTGAAAACACAAGTTGTTCTTTTTGGAGAATATCATAATAATTCTGTTTCACATTGGTTGCAACTTAAATTTACAAAAGATGTTGCGGCAAAAACACCTGTGGTTCTCGGTGCAGAAATGATAGAAGCCGATAATCAAACCCAATTAAACCAATATTTAAAAGGAGAAATAGATCAAAAAAAGCTAGATTCTACTGCACGTCTTTGGAAAAATTATCCAACAGATTACAAACCTTTGGTTGATTTTGCAAAAGAAAATAAATTCGATTTTATCGCAACTAATATTCCAAGACGTTATGCTTCCATGGTTTTCAAAAAAGGTTTAGAAGAACTTCAAACACTTAAAGACGAAGAAAAATCCTGGATTGCACCTTTGCCAATTGAATTCGACATCAATCTTCCGGGTTATCAAGGAATGATGAACATGCAAGGCGGACATGCAGGCGACAAAATGCCAAAAGCTCAAGCCATAAAAGATGCAACGATGGCTTATTTTATCAATAAAAATTTAAAGCCAAACTCGGTTTTCATCCATTACAACGGAACTTACCATTCAGATAACTTTGAAGGAATCAATTGGTATTTAAAAAAATACAACCCAACCATTGAAATTATCACCATTTCATGTGTCGAGCAAAAAGATATTTCTAAATTAGAGAAAGAGAATTACAATAAAGGCAACTACATTCTCGTTATAGATGAAGATGTAACAAAAACGTACTAAAATCGTCTTATTTGTTTGAAACTAGAGTTTTGCGCTTTTTTGCCAACCATTTTCACGATTTTCTCTGCAACTTTTTGTTGTTGACTTCGAGAACCTCCGTCAACAAAAAAAAGGATTTCCGTAGCAAAGAAGTTCTCTGAACTCGAATTAAAATAAGGTATTGTGAAGAAATCGGGGTTATTTAATATACTATTGGTATGAAAAAATTAGTTTTGTTTGCAGTTGTAGTATTTTCAGGTTTTGCATTTTTCTCTTGTGAAGATGCTGACGATATTTTTGAAGAACCAACCGTTAATGAACCAAAATTAATAGTTAGATTTAAATTTGATCCAACTCAAGTTCGATTGAATAATTTGGGGCAACCAGCAGGAATTCCTAGTGAAAATGCCGCTCAAACTCCAATTTTTAGTAAGATTTCTGCACATTATTTAGAATTTTCACCAACAGCTACTACACAACTTGGTGATGGGACAGTTTTATATCACGCGTCAGAAACAGATTTAGGAGGATCAACTGCCATAGACTTTGGTAAAGCAATAATAGTTTCCGAAAACGAAGCTTTTCTTGAAATTCCATTAAAAAATATTACTCCTGGAAATTATGAATGGGCTCGTTGTTCCTTGTCCTATCAAAATTATAAAATATCTATTCGTCATCAAGGAAATGATTATGAAGGAACTTTATCTAGTTTTGTAGGGTTTAACACTTACATCAACTCACATTTAATAGGTAATAATATTTTCCCAGTTAATGGTAATAGACTTCAAGGATATTGGGCATTTGCACTAAACGATTTTCCATATTCCACCTCTGGTCAAGCTCCAGCTAATGCTACTACAGTGCCAAATCCTTTAGCGGCAACTTCGCAAATTCCAGCTGGTTCATGTGTAGTTACTGGAAAATTTCCTTCAAATTTGGTTATAACAGGGAATGAAACAAAAAATATTATTGTTACTCTTTCTCTATCAATTAATAATAGTTTTGAATGGTCAGAAGTAATTAATGATGGTAAATTTGAACCTTCTCAAGGAGAAAATGTTGTCGATATGGGATTAAGAGGATTGATTCCAACCTATACAAATTAGTTTTGTTTAACAAAATTAGTCCTATTATATTGATATAAACACTTGAAAATCAACAAGTGTTAAACTCACTTTAAATTCATTATAAATTACGACGAAAAGGTTGTAGTTAATATCAAATAGCTGTATTTTTGTGTGATTTTTAAAAATAAATTATACTATCTTATGGCAAAATCTGCACTTTTAAAGTCATCTATCGCAAAAAAATATTGGATGGCTCTTACGGGTTTATTTTTATGCTTGTTTTTAGCAGGACATTTAGCTGGAAATCTTCAATTGATTTTTGGTGACGCATTACAATTCAATCAGTATGCGTTGTTTATGACTACAAATCCAGCAGTGAAGTTACTTTCTTATGTAACTTATATTTCAATTTTATTTCATGCAATTGATGGGTTTTTGTTAACCTATCAAAATGTTAAAGCAAGACCGATAGGTTATGCAAAAACAAATCCGGGAGCAAATAGTTCTTCGGCATCAAGAAATATGGCCGTTTTAGGTACATTGATTTTAGTTTTTATAGTTACTCACATGGTAAATTTTTGGGCTAAAATGCATTTTGATGAAAAAATGCCATTACAAATCATTACAGTTGATTTAATGGGTCAGAAGCAACAGCTATACTTAACGACCTCAGGAGGTTATCAGCCAATAAATCAAGTTGGAAAAAATTATGATGATGCTGTAAAGAATAATCTTCCAAACTATATTGTAAACAAAACAGAGTTTTATAATACTCAGGCTAAAGTAAAAGTAGGGGAAGGTTACAAAGATTTGCATAAGTTAACCAAAGACTTCTTTCAAAGTAAAGGTAAATTTTTAAATGTTATACCTAACGAAGGTTTGTTTTTTACTATTATTTATGTATTAGCAATGGCAGTGCTATCATTCCATTTATTGCACGGGTTTCAAAGTGCTTTCCAATCTTTAGGTCTCAATAATCCAAATTGGACACCTAAAATAAAGTTTTTGGGTGCTGCTTTTGCTATTGTTGTGCCAATTTTATTTGCGATTATTCCAATTTACATTCATTTTTTCTTAAAATAATTTTATACTGAACTTGTTTCAGTACAAAACACTATATTATTATGAAATTAGATTCAAAAATACCAGAAGGTCATATTTCTCAAAAATGGACCGATTATAAAGACCATTTAAAATTGGTTGCTCCAAATAACAGACCAAAAATTGATATTGTTGTTGTAGGAACAGGTTTGGCAGGTGCTTCAGCTGCTGCTTCACTTGGGGAAATGGGCTACAATGTAAAAGCTTTTTGTTTTCAAGATTCACCTCGTCGCGCGCATTCAATTGCTGCTCAAGGAGGAATTAATGCTGCAAAAAATTATCAAAATGATGGAGATAGTATCTTTAGATTGTTCTATGATACTATTAAAGGTGGCGATTATCGAGCTCGTGAAGCAAATGTGCATCGTTTAGCCGAAGTTTCAGGAAATATTATCGACCAATGTGTGGCGCAAGGAGTTCCTTTTGCACGTGAATATGGCGGATTGTTGGATAATCGTTCGTTTGGTGGTACGCAAGTACAAAGAACTTTTTATGCTGCTGGACAAACAGGACAACAATTGTTATTAGGAGCATACTCTGCTTTATCAAGACAAATCGGATTGGGTCGTGTAAAAATGTTCAACCGTCATGAAATGTTAGATTTAGTTAAAGTAGACGGAAAAGCTCGCGGTATCATTGCCCGTAACTTAGTTACTGGTGAACTAGAAAGACATTCAGCTCATGCTGTTGTGATTGCATCTGGAGGTTATGGAAACGTATATTTTTTATCTACAAATGCAATGGGAAGCAATGTTACCGCAGGTTGGAAAATACATAAGCAGGGAGCTTTGTTTGCCAATCCATGTTTTGTTCAAATTCACCCAACATGTATTCCAGTTCATGGAACGAATCAGGCAAAATTAACTTTGATGTCAGAATCATTGCGTAATTCAGGTCGTATCTGGGTTCCAAAGAAAAAAGAAGATGCAGAAGCAATCCGTGCAGGAAAAATGAAGCCTGCGCAAATAGCAGAAGAAGATAGAGATTATTTCTTAGAAAGAAAATATCCGTCTTTTGGAAATTTAGCACCGAGAGATATTTCATCAAGAGCGGCAAAAGAAGTTTGTGATGCTGGACATGGTATTGAGGCAAACGATACAAACGAAGGTGTTTATTTAGATTTCTCTTCAGAAATTCAAAATAAAGGAAAGCAAGCAGCCTATGCTCTAGGAAATCACAATCCAACACCAGAGCAGATTACAACTTTAGGAAAGCAATGGTTAAAAGAGAAGTATGGTAACTTGTTTACAATGTACCAAAAAATTACCGATGAAAATCCTTATGAAACTCCGATGAAAATATATCCAGCAGTTCATTATACTATGGGTGGCGTGTGGGTTGATTATAACTTACAATCGACAATTCCAGGTTGTTTTGTCGCAGGAGAAGCAAACTTCTCTGATCATGGCGCTAATAGGCTTGGAGCTTCTGCCTTAATGCAAGGTTTGGCAGATGGTTATTTTGTACTTCCATATACGGTTTCAAACTATTTGGCTGACGAGATAAGAACAGGTAAGATTTCTACAGATACGCAAGAATTTGTTGACGCAGAAAACAGAGTTAAAGAAACCATCGATAGATTTTTGAATAATAAAGGTTCTAAATCGGTGGATCATTTCCACAAACGTTTAGGATTAATTATGTGGAACAAAGTTGGCATGGGAAGAAATGAAGCTGGTTTAAAACAAGCCATCTCAGAAATTACAGCTTTAAAGGAAGAATTCTACAGAGATGTAAATGTTCCTGGAAATGCAGATGAGTTAAATCCGCAATTAGAAAAGGCGTTACGTGTTGCCGATTTTATTGATTTAGGTCAATTAATGGCGATGGATGCTTTGCAAAGAAAAGAGTCTTGTGGAGGTCACTTCCGTGAAGAATATCAAGATGCCGAAGGAGAAACACTTCGTGATGACGAAAACTTCTCTTTTGTAAGTGCGTGGGAATATAAAGGAGACGATATTACCAAAGCAGAGCTTCATAAAGAAGAATTGAAATACGAGTTTATTAAAATAGCCGCAAGAAATTACAAATAGTAACTAGTAACTAGTGAATAGTAACTAGATAATTTCTATTAAAATTACTATTAAAAAGCTAATCACTAATCACTATTTACTCATCACTTAAATAAAAAATTATGAGCGCAGCAAAAAATATAAATATTACCTTAAAAATTTGGCGTCAGAAAAACTCCAAAGCAAAAGGGAGTTTAGAAACTTATAAATTGAATGATGTTTCTACAGCAAGTTCGTTTTTGGAAATGTTAGACCAATTGAATGAGCAATTAATCAATGATAAAATTGAGCCAATTGCATTTGATCACGATTGTCGTGAAGGAATTTGCGGAATGTGTTCTTTATACATCAACGGTCGTGCGCATGGTCCAGATACAGGAATAACCACTTGTCAATTACACATGAGAATGTTCAAAGATGGTGATACCATATTTGTAGAGCCATGGAGAAGTAGAGCATTTCCAGTAATCAAAGACTTAGTGGTTGATAGAAGTGCATTTGACAGAATTCAACAAGCTGGTGGTTTCGTTTCTGTGAATACATCTGGAAACACCATAGATGCTAATGCTACGCCAATTCCAAAAGAAGATGCTGATAAGGCCTTTATGGCAGCAGCATGCATCGGTTGTGGAGCTTGTGTAGCTAGTTGTAAAAACGGTTCGGCAATGTTATTTGTTGGGGCAAAAGTGTCTCAGTATGCTTTGTTACCACAGGGGAAAGTAGAAGCAACCCAACGTGTCTTAAACATGGTTCGTCAAATGGACGAAGAAGGTTTCGGAAACTGTACCAATACTGGAGCATGTGAAGTGGAATGTCCAAAAGGAATTTCGTTAGAAAACATCGCTAGAATGAACAGAGAATATTTAAAAGCTTCTGTTAAGTAATTTACTTACTTTTTAAAATAATTTAAAACGCATTCATTAATTTGGATGCGTTTTTTGTTTATGTAAGACCTTTTTCAAACGCAACTCTAACTAATCCAGCAGCGTTTTTTACACCTAATTTTTGCATTAAATTACTTCGATGCGATTCTACAGTTTTTATGCTTACAAATAGCTCATCTGCGATTTCATCGGTGGTGTATTCTTTAATTATTAAAGTTAAAATTTCTTTTTCACGAAGTGTTAATTTTGGAATAAAATAACTCGAATTTTCAATTCCGATTGAATCATTTAATAGAATATCACTAATTTTTTTTGGCAAATAGCGGTTTCCTTTTATAACTTCTTTTATAGCTTCATTAAGTTCGGTTTTACTTGTGTTTTTGAGCAAATAACCCATAGCGCCATTTTTTAGAATTTGCTTGATAAAAATACTATCTTCAAAATTGGTTAAAGCTATAATTTTTAAATCTTGATGTTTTTCGAGGAGCTGTTTACAAGCATTAATACCATTTCCGTCAGGTAAATTAATATCCAATAAAAGAACTTCAACCAAATTATTAAGGTTTTCGAATGTGTCTTTCAAGTTTTCAAAAGTTTGTATTACCTCAATTTCTTTACTAGATTGTAGCATATTTTAATGCCTTCAATTACAATCATATGGTCGTCTGTAATGGCTATTTGTATCATTTTACTTTATTTAAATCAATAGAAATTGTATATGAAGTTCCAACAGAAGAGCTGTCAACGTCTAATTGTGCATTTAGAAAGTCAATTCTTGTTTGAACGTTTTTATGACCAATTCCGGCAGAAATAGCGTTTTTGTCAAAACCAATTCCGTTATCTTCAACCGTTATAAAAAGTTCATCTGTTCTATAATTGAATTGAATCATGGCTTCGGTTGCTTTGGAATGTTTTAGTATATTGGTAACCAATTCTTGAATGATTCTATAAATTATTGTTTCCGATTTTTTAGAAAGTGCAATATAACTTCCGAAAAACTGAAAATCAATTTTGAAATTATCCGAATTATTTATTTTGACACAATATTCTTTAACCGTTTCGATCAATCCAAAATCTAAGATGGAAGAAGGCATCAAGTTGTGTGAAATACTTCTTACTTGTGCGCAGGAGTCGTCTATCATATTGATAACTTTGGTTAAATTTTCTGTATCAATAGCACTTAAACCCGATTCTTCTAGCGTAGATAATCTATATTTTATTGCTGATAAATCACCATTTAAACCATCATGTAGTTCTTGAGCTATGCGTTTTCTTTCTTTTTCTTCACCATCAATTAATGCTTCTAATTTGGCAATTTCTTGTTGTTGTTGTAAGGCAATGATTTCTTTATCTTTTATCTTTTGACGTTGCCTAAAGAAATACCAAATGCCCAACGAAATTATAATTAAACCAAGGCTTACTATAAAATAGAGTTGTTTTTCCTTTTGACTTTTAATTAGATCTAACTCTTGCTTTTTTAGTTTCACTTGCTGTTCGGCAATAGATTTGTCTTTTTTTTCGGTCTCAAATTGGGTTTGTAGCAAAAAGATTTCTTTAGATTGATTTTCATTTAAAAGGGTGTCTTTTAAAGAGGAACTTAAAAGCAAATACTTGTAGGCTTTTGCCGGATTTCCAAGTTCATTGTAAATTCTAGAAATTCTTTTTTGAGAGCGAAAGGCAAATTCTTTTGCATTGATTTCTTTTGCTAAATCTAAAGTTAGAAAACTATAATCTAGCGATTTATTAAAGTTTTTTTCTTCTAAATACAAATCACTTAAATTATTCAATAAATCTGCCTTTTGAAAAGCATCTTTTTGACTTTCAGATAAGTTAAGAGCAGCTTTATAGTAATTGATTGCCTTTAAATAATCCGTCTTTTTTTTGTAATATTCTCCGAAATTTTTTTTTGTAAAAAACAATAAGCGTTCACTTTTATCTGTATTGCTTAATGCTTCTGTTTTCTTGAAGTAAATGTACGCTTCTTTTGTTTTATTTTGGTTTAATAATGTTAACCCAACATCTCCATAGAGTAAGCCAAGTTGTTCTTTTTTTGTTTTATCTGAATATTGAATGGCCTTTTTTAGATAAAGCAATTCTAATTCTTCATTATTAATATTATCATAAAGCGCTGAAAGATTCTGATAACTTTGACTTATTATGGCACTATCTTTCGTTTTTTCAAATAGTTTAATGGAATTCAAATAACACTTTCCTGCTTTAGCATAATCTCCTTTAAATTGATAAGCATTAGCCATATTTGCATATCCTTTGGCAACGCCTATTTGATTTTTTTCTTTATTACAATAATTAATTGTTTTTTTGTAAAAATGAATTGCAGAATCATATTTTCCGATGCTGCTGTAAACAATACCGCTATAAAGTAAGGATTTATAAACACCATCATCATAGTTAAATTTTAAACTTAATTGATGTGTTTTTTTGTATAATTGCAATGCTTTTTCAGGTTTATTTTGTTCAAAACTATAGGCGTTATCCATCAATTTTTGAATAGAAATAGTGTCGTTTTGCGCCGACAAAAAGGAGCAAAAGAGACCTACAAATAGATATAAAAAAGTTTTGAGCATGATTGCTAATTTGGAGTGTAAATTAAGAAATAAATAGATTGCATCTGCATTTTTTTAAATCAAATACAGAGGCAGTCTTTTTTATTAATCATTCAATTTTTTAATAGTATATGAAATTTGAAAGTTTTGTCCGTCTCGCGTTATCGCACAAATTATGCCGTCATTAGATGAGTCGCAGCTATTTCCAAAACGATTGTGAGGACCTAATTCATTTGTAATTGAATTTTTCATGATTTGTCGTTTTTGATTTATGCTTTTTTATAATTTTAAAATATTCTTTGATAAACTCTATTCACACTGCCTTTTAGCATCATTCGGTCTTTTTCAGAATAATACGGTATGGCAACTTGTTTTTGCGAAGCAGGATTTACAAACACAATGGTATTGTTTTTTATATACCATTTAGCTTGCTCTAAGTTGGAAGCGTTGCTGCTGTCTATTGTAGTGTTTGCATCACCACCAGCACTTGTGCCTGTCCATGTTATACATTCACCATTGGCTTTGAATTGGATAAAATAATCAGTTGAAAAAGAAGCATAATATTCACCTGAACCACTATTTAAAACCTCTGTATAACGCCAAGTTCCAACCAAATCTTGATTTATGGGTTTGTTTGAACTAATTTTTACTGTAGTATTATTAGAAATTGCTTTTTCTAAAATGATAGTAACCGATTGGTTGTCATATTCCGGGAAAGTCATAGATAAATGAAGCTTTTCTGCTATGAATTCCATTTTTATGGCGTACGTTTTACTACTTACATCTTCGGTTATTGAACCATTAACCACACTATTACTCTCAACAGCAGTTATTGTTGCACGCTCATTATTCATCCAAAATTCGCCCGTAATTTTGTTTGAATTATTTTCAGGAAGTAGCGAAACTAGTATTTCACTTCCATTCAATTCTCCCAAGAAGTTACCTGAAAATTTACTCGCTACCATTTGTTTGTTTTCTACGATTTTTTTTGGAGTTATATTTGGTTCTAGATGTTCTTTACCTTGACATGAATTGTAATTTATAATGACCCATAAAAACAGTATGAAGTAGTTGAATTTACTTTCCATTTTCTAGTTTTTCAATTTTAGCTTTCAGTTCTTCAATAATCGCTTGTTGTTCTTGAATGGCTTTTACCATTGGAGCTAATAAATCGTTGTAGCGAACACCATACATGCCTTCGCTATCTTTGTTGATTATACCGTTGTTGGTAGCACCAAATTTAACTAAAGCACTTTCTAGGTCTTGCGCAATAAAACCATACTCGGTAGTTGGGTTTGAGGTGGTTTCTAAAATTGTCGTTTTACACTCATTAATCGCTACATCTTTTCGGGTGTAGAAAACAGGTTGTAATTGTTTGATAAAATCTAACCCAAGATTGGATGGTTGAATATTGGTTTTCCAGCGACTATCTGATGTAGTTGTAAGTGCCACTTGCGCACTAAGAAGCGTTATGGCTGTATTACCAATGCGTACTTGATTACTGTTTGCAGGATTTGCAACTTGTGCAGCATTTCCTAAACCCATATTGTTGCTCCCAGTAGTAACGCTAGAAAGCGCACTTAAACCAAGTGCTGTATTATTATCTCCTGTATTATTAAAGAGAGCTTCACGCCCAACAGCTGTGTTGCTATTGCCTATAATGTTGTTGCTCAAACTACCACGACCAACGGCTGTATTGTTATCTCCAGTTGTATTAGCATCTAGTGCTATAACACCAATAGCCACGTTGTTTTGTCCTTCGGTGTTGACAAGAAGCGATTGCAAACCAATGGCAATATTATTCGCTCCACTAATGTTATCCCTTAGCGCTTCATTACCAAAGGCACTATTATTACCTCCAGTTGTATTATTTCGTAAAGCTAATCGACCAAATGCGTTGTTGGAACCACCTGTTGTATTACTTAATAAAGCAAAACTTCCAAATGCGTTATTTGAATTACCTGTTGTATTACTTAATAAAGCATTATGTCCAAACCCGCTATTATTATCGCCAGTTGTATTATCTCGTAAAGTTGCCCTTCCAAATGCGTTATTGGGTCCACCAGTTGTATTATTATTTAAAGCTTCACTGCCAAATGCGTTATTATCATTACCTGTTGTATTATTTCGTAAAGCAGAATTACCAAATGCGTTATTATTATCACCTGTTGTGTTGTTTGTTAGAGCTATATTTCCAAATGCGTTATTTTGAATACCAGATGAATTAAGTCTTAACGCTTGACATCCAAAAGCATTATTAAAACTACCTGTTGTACAAAAGCTTAAAGTTTCATCTCCAAAAGCATTATTTCTAATACCATTAGTATTATTTCGTAAAGTTGCCCTACCAAATGCGTTGTTAGAAAAGCCAATATTATTTTGTAAAGATCCAGTTCCAAATGCGTTATTTGAAAATCCTATTCTACCAGCGATGACAGTATTTCTCCTAAAAACTATGTCAGTATCATCAGTAGTTCCAATAAAATTTGTTGATGGGTTTGTTCCAGCATTTCCGATTAATCCCCAATTGTTAGTGGCCTCTTTTGCAGATAATGCATAAGGAACACTGAGCAATTGACTTGTGCCAATTATAGAATAATTAGTTCCACCTAACGGGTCAATTTCTGTTTTAACAAAAAAAGTGTTGGTTCCCCATGTAATACCTGCAAATGTGCCAATGCTTGGTGTTCCTGTTCCTATTTCTAATGTTAGTAATCCGTTTATATTGGTAGTAGGATTTGGTGAAAAAGTTTCTTGGTAAACTTCTGTGCCAGTAGCAGAACCGCTTACAATTGTAACTCTAACGCCAACCGCTTGATTGGTTACTAAAGCGTTCGTAGCATTGCGAACAACCGCTTGATAGCTCATTCGGTTGGGTGCTTGAGCTTGAGCAGAAAAAAGAGAAAAGAAAAAAGAGAACAAAAAGAATATTTTAATTGATGTTTTCATAGTTAGTTGTTTTTAATGATTTTAAATGTTTTTAGGTCTTGACTGTTTTTGGTAATTTTTAAAAAATAATAAGCACTTGCCAACTGATTCATTTCAATTTGGGTTTCACTTTGCGTAATAGTTCCTTGCGAAATAATTTTACCCGAAATATCAATTAAGGCAAATTGCATTTCAGTAAAGTCATAGTCTCTAATGGAGAGCGTTACATTTTGAACAGTTGGATTCGGATATACTACAGCAGTCAATTGAATTTGTGGGATTTCTGTAGTGCTCAACGTTGTGATTTCAAACGGTTGTTGCACGCCTTGAGAAGCTGTTCCTGTTGAACTACTGTTAGTTACAAAAAAAACTTGTCCAACGGTATAAGTAGCTGAACCAGTTGCTCCAGAAGCAGTTGCACCAGAAGCCACAGTATTGTTTTGTGCGGCACATAAAAAGGGCAAAAACAAAAAGGTAAATAAAATTTTAAGCATGTTTTTAAGTTTAGAGTTAAACATTATTTTTTGAGGTTAAAAAACAAGTGCAAGCTAATATGCTACAATCAATTAATTTTCAGGGTAATTACTGATTTTTTATTCTAAGGGTTTTCCCTGATATGAAAAGAGTTTTTCTTAAAAAAGAAGTCTATTTAAGTAGGTTTTAATATCTTTGAAAGACAAATAAAACTAAAATGAGAAATTTATTTTCAATAATAATTCTATTTACCTCAATAGTTGCTTTCGGACAAAATTTGCATAAATACGTCAATCCAATGATTGGAACTGGAGGACATGGTCATACTTATCCTGGAGCAACAGTTCCGTTTGGAATGGTGCAGCTTTCACCAGACACCAGAATTGATGGAAGTTGGGATGGATGTTCGGGTTATCACCACGATGATTCTGTAATTTACGGATTTTCTCACACGCATTTAAACGGAACAGGTTGCAGCGATTATGGTGATATTATGTTAATGCCAACAATGGGCGAACCCAATTTTAACCCAAAAGAATACGGTTCTAAATTCTCTCATTCGAATGAAAAAGCTTCTGCAGGATTTTACAGCGTAAAATTAGATAAACACAATATTGATGTTCGTTTAACGACTTCAACCCGAGTTGGTTTTCACGAATATACTTTTAATCAAAATGGTCAAGCAAACATAATTTTAGACTTAAATCATCGAGATAAATTATTATATGGTGAAGTTCGAATTGTAAATCCAACAACCATAGAAATTCTTCGAAGAAGTGAAGCTTGGGCAAAAGACCAATATGTTTATGCTAGAATTGAGTTTAATGTTCCTATGAAAGTTAATTTGGTTGAAGAAGAAAACAGGGAAAGCACTAAATTACAGGGTATATTCAAAGGAACGAAATTGGCTATAAGTTTCTCTAAACTAATCAAAAAAGGAGAAAAAATTTCAGTGAAAGTGTCGCTTTCTCCAACAAGTTATGAAGGAGCAAGATTAAATATGTCGGAAATAAAACATTGGGATTTTGAAAAAGTAAAAAAAGAAGCTGAACAACTTTGGGACAAACAGTTATCTAAAATTCAAATTACTGAAACTGATAAAGATAAGTTGTCCATTTTTTATACGGCTTTATATCATACTATGGTTCAACCTAATATTGCGCAAGATATTGATGGAAAATACCGTGGTAGAGATAACAAAATCCATCAAGCAGAAGGTTTTGATTATTATTCTGTTTTTTCTCTTTGGGATACTTTTAGAGCAACGCATCCTTTATATACCTTAATCGAAAAAAAACGTACTGCCGATTTTATAAACACGTTTTTAAAACAATACGAACAAGGTGGAAGATTACCCGTTTGGGAATTGGCTTCCAATGAAACCGATTGTATGATTGGTTATCACTCGGTTTCGGTTATGGCTGATGCTATGGCTAAAGGAATTACTGGTTTTGACTACGAAAAAGCATTTGCAGCCGCAAAACATTCGGCGATGCTAGATCATTTAGGATTAGATGCTTATAAAAAACAAGGTTTTATTTCGATGGATGACGAGCATGAAAGCGTTTCAAAAACCTTAGAATATGCCTACGACGATTGGTGTATTGCGCAAATGGCTCAAATTTTAAATAAAAAAGAAGATTATGAATATTTTATGAAGCGTTCTCAAAGTTGGAAGAATATTTTCGATTGGAATACGGGTTTTATGCGACCAAAGAAAAATGGCGGTTGGGATAAACCCTTCGACCCAAGAGAAATCAATAATAATTATACCGAAGGAAATTCTTGGCAATATTCGTTTTTTGTACCACAAGATATTCCAGGAATGATTCAAGCGTACGGTGGAAATGATAAATTTGAAGCCAAACTAGACGAAATGTTCAACTCTGAAAGTAAAACTACAGGAAGAGAGCAAGTCGATGTAACAGGATTAATTGGGCAATACGCACACGGAAACGAACCAAGCCACCACATGGCGTATTTGTATAACTATATTGGAAAACCAGAAAAAACAACTGATAAAGTACATTACATTTTAAATAATTTCTACAAAAATACACCAGACGGATTAATAGGAAACGAAGATTGCGGACAAATGAGCGCTTGGTATGTTTTGAGTTCTATGGGAGTTTATCAAGTTTCACCAGGAATAGAAAAATGGGAAAGCAATGAACCTATATTTAATGAAATTAAAATAAAAGATGAAAATGGAAAAGATTTAGTAAACTACAAAAAAGAAATTGTAAATGGAATTTCCAATCGGATTTTTTTACTTGGAGAAAAATTAAAAGAACAATTAATTCAAAAAAGAAGTTCCACACTATCTCAATTTGACTATTCACAAATTACTTCTGAAAATACAAATTACAATAAAATTATCCCAGTTCCAGTAATTCAAGCGGATAGTAAATCGTTTAAAGATAAAATGACAATTAAAATAGTATCACAAAATTCTAATGATAAAATTTATTATAAAATAAATAATTATGTTGAAACATTAGAAAAAAAATCATTTGAATTGTATAATCAACCTTTTGAAATTCAGCAAAATGCAACAATATCTTGTTATGTTTTCAATAATAATTCTCAAAGCAACACTATCTCTGCTCAATTCTTCAAAAAACCAAACAATTATACTATTGACATAAAATCTACTTACAATCCACAATATCATGCTGATGGAAAGGATGGTTTATTAGATGGAATTAATGGAACAACAAATTGGAGAAAAGGAGATTGGCAAGGATATCAAACACAAGATTTTGAAGCCGTTGTTGATTTGCAAAACGTAAAAGAAGTATCCAATTTTAGCGCAACCTTTCTACAAGACCAACGTTCTTGGATTTTAATGCCAACTAAAGTAGAATATTACAGTTCGACAGACAATGTCAATTTTACATTAATTACTTCAGTAGCCAATGATGTTGATCCAAAAAAAGACGAAAACACTATCAAAGATTTTAGTTTTACAGCATCAAAACCAATCAATGCAAGATATATAAAAGTAAAAGCTTACAATTACGGAAAACTCCCAGAATGGCATTTGGGTTATCCTTACAATGGCGATGCATTTATTTTTGTAGACGAAGTAACAATTAAATAAAATCCGTGAGAATCTGCGTTTTCACGAAGTGAATCCGTTTTATCCGCGTTCCAATGTCCATGAAAATAGCTCTAGTCCAAACGCCAATTTTTTGGGAAAACCCCAATAATAACAGACAGTTGTTAACTCAAAAACTTTCTGCTTTATCGCAATATGTCGATTTGATTGTGTTGCCCGAAATGTTCACTTCTGGTTTTACTATGAATCCTCAAGTTGTTGCCGAAACCATGCAAGGTGAAACAATTTCTTGGTTAAAAGAATGGGCAAAAATTAGAAATTGCGCCATAACAGGAAGTTTAGTAATCGAAGAAAATGGCAATTATTACAATCGATTGGTTTTTGTATTTCCATCAGGAGAAATTCAATATTACGATAAACGACATCTGTTTACTTTAGCTGGTGAAGACAAAGTGTACACTGCAGGAAAAGATAAATTAATTATCGAATACAAAGGATTCAAAATCTGTCCGCTTATTTGTTACGATTTGCGTTTCCCAGTTTTTGCCAGAAATGTTGAAGATTATGATGTGTTGATTTATGTTGCCAATTGGCCAAAACCACGAATTAATGCTTGGGATATTTTACTCAAAGCACGCGCCGTTGAAAACATGAGTTATGTAATTAGTGTCAATCGTGTTGGAATAGATGCTAATAATCTCGAATACATCGGACATTCACAAGCTATTGATTATCTTGGCAATTACATTCACGAGCCTCAAGAAATAGAAGGTGTTTTTATAGTAGAATTAGATAAAAACGAAATGCTAGAAACTAGAAAAAAACTAAATTTTCTAAATGACAGAGATGAATTTAAGTTGGTTTAATTTTCCAAAACGAAATAAGTTTCAATCTTAACCCAAAATTCATAACCCGAAATCGGCAAAATAACTATCCGCCAACATCAAATGGTTGTTCGACATCCCAATTAGCTCTCACATCAACTTCTTTTGGAAAGTAAATTACTTCTTCGCTTTGGCGTTGCTCTAAAAAGCTTCCAGGTGTCCACATTCTATCTTTATTATCGTCATAAATCAGTCGCATTGTAAATAAAGAAGGTATAACCAAATTAAAGTTTATTATAGTTTCTTTTTCAGAATATTCGCTTGCTATAACTTTTCCGTCCTTGTCTGTAAGTTCAACAATTACAGGGAACCGTTTTAAATTTTCTAAAACAACTTTAAGATTTCCGAAATCTTCTAAAGGCTTGGTCGTAAATTGAAATTTTAAAGAGTCATTAGTTCGCTCATTATATTCTGTAAATGCCTTGGGTAGGATGGTAATGGTATACTTTTCTGATGGCTGACTATCAAAATTAAACTTCAATTCTTGATTAAAATCGTCGTAGTCTGCTGTAAACTTGGTTGCAACAGAATCTTTATTCATGAGCTGTATTTTAGAAAAATCTATTTTGGTAATTGGTGTTCCTGAGGTAATGGTAAATTTATCTCTAAAATTTAAAATGCTTTGTGTCGAAGTAAAACTTATAGAGTCTTTCTTTTGCTCTTTTACTTTTATTGCATACGTTTTAGAATAGTTGCTTTTGCTAATAACAACGCTAAGTGAATCGTCTTTTATTGAGGGATACCAAACTTGTAACGAGTCTTTTTTAGGAAATTTTGTAAGTAATACCGGAATAGTTTCGGTTCCTTTTTTAATTTCAACTTTTACGTCTTTCGGATTTCCTTCGTAGCCAAGTAGTAATTTATTTTTAGCAGGTTGCGAGATATTTATTGATTTATAAGCCGACTCTTCTTTAAAAAGTTTTAAATCGTATGTTGAGTCGTTAGGAAGTGTGATAACTTCTTTTCTAAAGCCTATTCGGTCGGTCTTCGGATCGTATTTGTTGTTTCCGTTGACATCTTTTATAGCCACAAGTTTGTACGTTCCCTCTTTCAAATTTTCAAATTGAACGGTTTTTAAACTGTCTAGAGTATTGGTTACATAACGGGGCACTTGTTTAAAAATAATAGAATCCGTATATTTTTCATCTACTTCATACAACATTACCGACACAAAATTTTTAGTCTTTTTTTCGAGTGCGTCGGTTACTGTTGCCTCTAATTTTAAAGAATCTATAAATTCACCTGTCGAAAATACATACTTAAATTGTTGGTAAGGATTCTGCTCGTTGTTATCTTCTATACTTTGTCCAAAATTAAAACTGTAAGTAGTGTTGGCACGCAAGGTGTCTTTTATTTTTATTGTGATAAATTTACTTGCGTTAAAAGGTGAAACGTCTGGAGCATTAGTCATTGGAGGCGAAATAATTAATTGCTTATTAACGTTTTTTAGTTTTACATATTCATCAAAATACAACTTAATTTCGTTTCCTTTAAAGTTGGTTGTGAAATTTTTTGGCACACTAGATTTTAAAACTGGAGCCAAAGTATCTTTAAAACCTCCAGTCAACGAGCCTCTTCTAGCACAACCAAAAAGGGTTATAATTAAGGCAAAACATAAATATTTTAGGAAATTTCTTTGCATTATTTGTCGCTTTTTGAGTCGCAAAATAACAATTATATTTAGTGTAAACGAAATCTTTTTATTTATTATTAACTAAAAGTTTTATTGAGTCATTGCCATGCAAACTATACTGATCTTTGCTCCAGGAATTTTCAGTAGTTCTCTGCCGCAAGCTTCGAGGGTTGAACCTGTCGTAATTACATCATCAATTAGTAAAAAATGTTTATCGTGATGCGATTCATCAAAGGTAATTCCGAAGATATTTTCTACCACTTCGGTTCTGCCAAAAATTGTTTTGGTGGTTTGCGTTTTAGAGTAGATTTTTCGATGTAATATAGTATCGTTGTAGGTAATATTCCAAGAGGTAGAAAGTGCTTCACCAAATGTTGTTACCTGATTGTATCCGCGCTCTTTAAGTCGTTTTTTGTGCAACGGAATCGGAATAATAAAATCAATATCTTTAAGTGCTGCAATGTTTTTTAGTTCTTCGGCATACCAGTAACCAACGGCTGCACCAATTTCTTGATGGCCCTTGTACTTTAACTTGTGAACCAGCTCCTGAACAATTCCTTTTTTGTGAAAATACATTAAACTTGAAGCAAATTCTAATGGAATTCTTCCGTAAAATCGCGAAAATACTTCGTTGTTTTTACTTAAATGATGATTTGTTTTCGGAATTTCGTGACGACATCTTGTGCAGATAACAAGTTCATCTTTCAATAAAAACGAAGAACAACCAGCGCAAATTTTCGGAAAAAGTAAATTTACAATGCTTTGAATCATAAAAAAACCATTTATTTTGATAAAAATATAAAAATCTGCGATTCATTGGTTAATTGTATTAAATTTTAATTTCACTTTTATATTTTTGCACTATTATGGCAAAACAAGAAGATTTATTTAAAAATGTAGTTTCGCATGCAAAAGAATACGGATTTATTTTTCCGTCAAGCGAAATATACGATGGTTTAAGTGCGGTTTACGATTATGCACAAAATGGTGTTGAATTAAAGAAAAATATTCGCGAATATTGGTGGAAAGCAATGGTGCAAATGCACGAAAATATTGTTGGCTTAGACGCAGCGATTTTGATGCATCCAACAACTTGGAAAGCTTCTGGTCATGTTGATGCTTTTAACGATCCATTAATTGACAATAAAGATTCTAAAAAAAGATATAGAGCCGATGTTTTAATTGAGGATTATGCCGAAAAATTAAACCTGAAAGCTAAAAAAGAAATCGAAAAAGCGCGCGAACGTTTTGGCGAATCTTTTGACGAACAACAATATAAAACCACCAATCCACGTGTGATGGAATATCTTTCAAAAGAGAGAGAAATTCTTGAACGAATGGGTAAATCTTTAGGAAACGGCGATTTAGAAGACGTAAAAGCATTAATTGAAGAGTTAGAAATTGCGTGTCCAGAAAGCGGTTCAAGAAATTGGACAGAGGTAAAACAATTCAACTTAATGTTCGGAACAAAATTAGGAGCGTCTGCCGAAAACGCGATGGATTTGTATTTGCGTCCAGAAACAGCTCAAGGAATTTTTGTTAATTTCTTGAATGTTCAAAAAACAGGTAGAATGAAGATTCCTTTTGGAATTGCTCAAACCGGAAAAGCTTTTAGAAATGAGATTGTTGCAAGACAATTTATTTTCCGTATGCGTGAATTTGAACAAATGGAAATGCAATTTTTTGTAAAACCAGGCGAAGAAATGAAATGGTATGAGTATTGGAAAGAAAACCGTCTTAAATGGCATTTATCTTTAGGATTAGGCGAAAAAAATTACCGTTTTCATGATCATGAAAAGTTAGCTCATTATGCTAATGCTGCTGCCGATATCGAATTTAACTTCCCATTTGGATTTAAAGAATTGGAAGGAATTCACTCAAGAACTGATTTTGATTTGAAAGCTCACGAACAATTTTCGGGTAAAAAATTACAATATTTTGATAACGAAACCAATGCTAACTATGTACCATACGTAGTCGAAACCTCGGTTGGATTAGATAGAATGTTCCTATCGGTTTTTGCAACTTCATTAAAAGAAGAAACTCTTGAAGATGGTTCAATAAGAACAGTTTTAAGTTTACCAAGTGTTTTAGCGCCAACAAAAGCTGCTGTTTTACCATTAGTAAAGAAAGATGGGCTTCCTGAAGTGGCTCAAAGTATAATTGATGATTTAAAATGGGATTTTAATGTAGCTTATGATGAAAAAGACGCTGTAGGAAGACGTTACAGACGTCAAGATGCTCTCGGAACGCCATTTTGCATTACAGTTGATCATCAAACGTTAGAAGACAAAACAGTTACAATTCGTCACAGAGATTCAATGAAACAAGATAGAGTTGCTATTTCTGAATTAAGAGGAATTATCAACGAAGAAGTTTCGATGAGAAATTGGTTGATGAAAATGAATTAAAACAATTTGGGCTTCCTTGTGAGAAGCCCTTTTTTTTATTAGAAACGATAACCCAGCAGTATTCCGCCTCGCCCTATAATTTCTGCACCATATTGCGAGTTTAGCAAGTTCCTTCCTATTCCTGCATTTATTTCAAGAACCAAACCATTTTTGGTGACCCATTTCGCGCCCAAGCCAACGCCAAGTGCAAAGTCAGTATATTGCTCTTGTGTAACAGTAGAAGTAAATCCAAAATTTGGATCTGGCATCTGAATATAATTGTAGATTTCCGTTTCGTTTATATTTAGCATTCCAAATGCTTCAGCAAAAAGTCCAGAAGCTGGTTTTTTTCCAAAATACATTCTATAATAGGGAGTAAAGGTGAACTTGGCATCAAAATCATCGTCAATGGCAAATCCAACATTGGCACCAAAACTAGATTCTTCGTTAATTATTCTTTCATAAGCAATCTCGGGCGCACCAAGAATTAGCATAAACGCATTAATCTTTAACTCGTTTCTTTTAAAGTCGGGAGTACTTTTTTCTTGACTAAATCCTAGTTGGGTTGCTGCCAAAACCAAGACTAAATAAATTTTTTTCATACAGTTTGTTTTTTAGATTGTTTAAAATTATTAAAATATAAATTGTGTAAAAAAAAATTAACGTTCTTTTGGTAAATTTATTTCAGACAGCATAAAATCCTTTACCTTTTCCCAAGTTTTTATTTGTAACGAATAATAAATATTATTTCCTTTATTTTTTCCTACAATAAGTTTTACCCTTTTCAATTCAGATAAGTGTTTTGAAACGGTCGATTGGGCTAATGGCAACACTTCTAATATATCGCCACAGCAAGATTTGGGGTTAACCATCAAAAATTGAATAATCTTTAAACGAGCCGGATTCCCTAGTGCCTTTAAAATGTCTGCCATTTCATTGATTTTATAAGCAAAACCAAATGTTTTTGTAATTCCCATATCGCCATGTATAGTTATTAAAAGTTACCACAAATGCGGACTAAAAAGTGGATTATTTTCATATAAGTAAACCAATTTCAAGAAGCAAAACGTAACCAAATCCTAAATTAAAATTGTAAAACTTTTTCAAAAATAGTAAAGTTTACTTGAAGTAGCCTGAAATTGATGCTTCTTTTCAATTTGAAACGATAGCGAGCAGTTGTTTTGAGTGTTTTGTTCAAATGCAATGTTAATAACGTCAAATTTCATCTGGTTGTATTTATTACTAGCGTAAGGTATAATTTGTCAGAAATTTATAGATATAAAGTACTTTAAAAAAGATGTTGCTGCAATTTTTTAACGCTACTTAAAATTTTGCTATGTCTTCTTAATTAATTGAAATTAAAGGTATTTATTTGTTTTTATATATTAACGATGTATAATTTTGTTTTTAGATACAAAAATAGGCACTTCTATTTTTGTAAGAAAAATCTATAGTAAAAATGTCTTTCGTCGGCGATTAATTCCTTTCAACTAAAATGTAGCTTTTGTTTAAAAATCAAATTAATGATTTGATAACATAACCAATAAATAAACTAATTTAGTAACGTTTTAAAGGTGTGTTTTAAAACAAATAGTCCCCAAACTATTATATCATTTAGCTTGAGTTTGTGTGAACTCAGTAAACTAATGCTTTACCCCAAAAAGTAAAGCAATTGAATAATTTTACGTACGTAATAATTGACGACGATTACAACAATGGTTTGAAAACGAAGCAACTTGCTGACGGTTTTCAGAACCTTACCTTTTTGGCATCTGCAAATAACTACGACGATGCGCTAGATTGTGTTTTAGAGCATCAACCAGATTTACTATTTTTAGAAATCGATCCACAAGATAAAGACTCTAATCTTTCGTTGCAATTTATAAATGAACTACATCGTTATTTATCGGTGATTCCTAAAGTTTTTGTTACAACAAAAAACGATACGCTTGCCTTAAACGCTTTTAAGTATGGTGTTTACGATTATTTATTGTTTCCGCTAGAAGTTAAAGAACTGCGTAAATCGTTATTTCGATTAGCTAAAGAATCTGGTGGTGTTGCGACAAGTGCCAACGTTCAACAACAAATAGCGTCCGCACCTACTTCTACACAAAAAGCGGTTGCAATAGAAGTTACAGCAGTTAAGGAACTTCCAACTAGTGCTGAGAATGATGCATTGCAACAAATAGACATTGGCGGAGAAGATGGATCAAGTGATTTTGTTACAGAACCTCATGATGAAGTAGCTCTTAAAGCTGACGACACTACTAGCGAAATTGAAAACGAGGTTGTGGTGATTGACGAAGTGGCAACCGCCATCGAGGAAACGGTTGTTGAGCAAGATTTAGAAAAAGAAACGTTCTCGATAAATCAAAAAGAAGCGGACAAAGCATTAATAATTTGTGTAAAATCTTATGGTGATTACAGATATATAGACGCAAAGGACATTTGCTATCTTCAGGCAGATAATAATTCAACAGATATTCATTTAAATACAGGAGAAATGATTACTGCTTTTAAAACCTTAAAGCACTTTGAAGGCGTTTTAAAATATCCTTTTGTACGCATACATAATAGTTATATTCTAAATATTGAATATGTTTCTAGGATTCATACAGGTAATGCCGTTTGTCATATAAAAAACACGACCACCAAGTTGCCTTTTTCAAAATCATATAAAGAAAATATCGATGCCATTATTGCTACAATAGCTTCTGGAAATTATATCGAAATTTAAACGGGTAAAAGTTTTTTTCTTAATTTAAGAAATTTTAGTAAAAATGGAATGTACAATTTTGATGATTGACGATCATGTACCTATTATTGAAGGTTATAAAACAATATTGTCGTTAAATAAAAACGGCTATTCTATTACTACAATAGAAGCTTACGACTGTGAGCAAGCTTACAAAATTATAACCAATCCATTATCGGTTGTTATAGATATTGTTTTTATTGATATTACTTTGCCACCCTATGTTGCTAAAAACATTAGTTCTGGCGAAGATTTGATTTTGTTGGTTAGAAAATTTTTGCCCAAAAGTTTAATAGTTGTACTTACCTCTTTTACAGAAAAGTTTGCTTTGTACAATATCATACAGCATTTAAAGCCTGATGGTTTGCTAGTAAAAAACGACATCACCGCACAGGAGTTATTGTTTGCTTTTGAAACCGTACTAAAAGGCGATTGTCATCTTAGTAAAACAGCTTTATCTTGCGTAAATGAGGTAAACTCTTTTAAAAAAGTACTAGATAGTTACAACAGGCAAATAATTACTTTTTTGTCACAAGGAATTAAAAACAAAAGTATTCAGGAACAATTACACCTTTCTAAGAGTGCTATTGACAAACGAAAAGTAGCTATTAAAGAATTTTTAGGCATAGATAAAGGCACCGATGAAGATATTGTAAGAGAGGCAAAAAAAAACAAATACATATAAATTTTGACTATTGATGAAAATGTACACTTTTTGCTTACTTTTTATTAAAAATAACCTTTTACTTTTGAATTATTAAAAAACAATAATTCATAAAAGGTGAAAAAACGAGACTTATCCTCTCTGCAGTGACAATTTGCAAAAAATGCTTTTCTAGTTTTTTGTAAAGAAAATTTAAAAGAAAGCTTTTATTTATTTTAGAGGTTTGTTATTAAATAAAAGCATCGATAAACCAACCACAAAAAAAGCAGCCCTGCCTTTAAATGTTTTCGACGACACAAAGCAAGACTGCAATAATTAAAAATTATACACAAAATTATGAAAAAATTATTATTGAGCTTACTAGCTACAGGATTATTATTTACAAATTTGTCTTTTGGGCAAATCGATTTAAATGAGTTGGGTTACAAAATTTCAACAAGAAAAGATTTTACAGAATTAATTAATCAACTTTCATTATTTAGTGATTCTCCTAAAAATTTCGAATTAATTAAAGAGTTGGGAAAAAAAGAGAAGCTAAATGAAGACGATAAACAAATTCTTTTAAATAGTTTAGGATTTAAAAGTCAAGAAACCGCATATGAATTTGACATTAATAATCATAATATTATCAAAAGAATATATGAAGAATTAAAACTAAACAGTTTAACAAAAAATGAACAATTAGAAGTTTTTATTGCAGCAATAAATAACATACCGAATAATGTGTTAGAATCTGTTAGTGATCGAGGAAGAACTTGTTTGCAGAAATTTAAATCTTGCAAAACTGGGGCTTGGGGTATATATATTGTAGAACAAGCTGGTTGCATATCAGCAGGGGTTGGTGTTGGTGCTTTGTCTTTTTACTGCGCAGGCTGTGCGGGTGCTGCTTTGTACTCTGCGTGTGCTACGGGAGCTTCTATGCATATGAGTTCAATGTTAGACGATTGTAAAGACGCGTATGACGCTTGTCTTCAAACTTTAAATTAATTTTTTTTATGTACACAATACCTATTTGCGGTGGATTATTAGTTCTAGTTTGGATTTATTATATCAGATTACAAAAATTTAAAAATTACGAACTAAATTTTAAAGACAAAGTAATATTTATTTTTGTAGCTTTACTTTTTGTTGTATCGATAGTTTATGAATATGTTAGAAGTATGCGAAGCTAAAAGATAAAAATGAAGAAATTTATCGCTTCTGGTTTTTTCTAATAGTATTTAGCCATGGTCTTAATCACAATTAATTTTGACTATTTCGACAGTTTAATGTCGCTTCAGTTACGCTAAACTTTATAATATATTAAAATTACTACATATTTTTAAAGACAAACTAAAATCAAACTAAATGAAAAATTTAAAATTATTGCCGTTTGTGCTATTGGGATTGTATTTTACAATAACTTATTTTTTTAGTCATTTACTCCTTGAAATCAAGTTAGTATTTGCTGCTGTAATCGTTATAGTGTCAACATTAATCTTTAGGAATCAACTAAAAATGGGTTTAATAAGTAAAAAGCAACGCTATTTATTTGCGATTTTCACTATGGTTAGTGTAGCAATAGCTTTATTTTTTTTATTTCAAGAAACTACCTTCTAAATAGGCTGTTTTATTTAAGCAAAAAACATGAATATGCTTTTAAGTAGAAAATATTTCGATAATATTTAATACAAGATTACCAACAACCAAATATCTTTTTAATATGTATACAATACCTATTTGCGGTGGATTATTAGTTCTGGTTTGGATTTATTATATCAGATTACAAAAATTCAAAAATTACAAATTAAATTTTAAGGACAAAGTAATATTTATTTTGGTAGCACTACTTTACATCGCAAGTATTATTTTTGAGTACGTAAAAAGTATGTCGGCTTAAAAACTAATAATGAATAAATATTTTCTAATACTATTTTTTTCGGCTGCCAGTTTTTCGCAATCAGGGTTTGATAAAGTTTTGCGAGGCAGCGAAGTGATTGTGGCTGGATTAACATTCTTAAAAAGCAGTAAAAACGAGTCTAAAACCAATTCTAAAGTTATAGAAACGGTGTGTGTTAAAAACAAACTCAAAGACCGAATTATCTTTAGTTTGGTAGGAACAGATCAAGACGACGTACTTGTAAAAAAAGAATTAGTAATCCCAAACGAAGGAAAAGAATGCCTTTTTGAGTTACCAAAAGGCATTTACACCTACGAAATTATACTCTCAAATAAAGAAATTTACAAAAAAGGCGAGTATAAATTTGAGGAAGAAGTTACCATAACGGTAAAAGAATAATAAAAATGAGTTTCAAAATAAATGTTTTTGAAACTCATTTGTTTTGTTTAATCAAGTAAAGTTTATGACATTTTTTGTTAGATTTTTTATAGTTGTACTAGTTACGTTTTTGTTATCGCTTAGTTGCCAAAAAAAAGAGGTTACCAACGTTAATAGCAGCCACGACTCTATAGAAAAGTATAGAAGTTTATTCCAAAATTCTGATCTTCCAATTAAACAAAGAATTGATTATGCTGATAAACTAGTATCATTAGTACAAAAAGCGCCAAATGATTCAGTAACTAGAAATTATTTTTTTTATGTTTTATCGTTTTATTCTAATAATTCTAAATTTGAAAATGTTAAAAATAATTGTGCTTGTTGCAACATAAAATTATTATATTAATATAGTTTGTTAAAACATCGAAACAACGCAGATAAAATATTTTAAGATTTAAATTATAAAGACGTGCAGGATATTGCTAAAATTTATAAACTAGATTATTATGTACAGATAAATTATTCTATAAAGAACCTAGTTCATATAAAAAAAGCTATTAACACAGCGCCGCGATAAGCCGATGCGATATTTTATCTTTAAGAAATTTTAAAGCAAGTGGGAACAATTGCGTTTTTTATATTTGTCAATTAAAAATTATATTTTGAGATTCTTTTGTTATATTCTTGTAGTTCTTCTTTTAATCAGCAGTTGTAAAAAAAAATCTACAACGTCTGAGATTAAAAGTGATATTAGTAAAGTTGAAATGTTTTTAGATAAATCGACTGATACATCTTTAACAAAAGAAAGTCAATCTTTATTCAATAAAAAAGGTTTTGAATTATTGTTAAATGTAGATAGTGATAAATTTAAAATCGAAAAGTTAAATTTTATAATTGATAAATTTTATTATTTTGGTGAATGGGAAGATTACAAATTGGCAACAGATCAACTATATGCAATATCTAGTTCAATAAACGATTCCATCAACACTGCGAAAGCATTTAAATATTTTGGAAATTATTACAATAATAAAACTCTGATTGATAGCGCTTTCTATTTTTACTCACAAGCTGAAAAAAAATTTGCAAGCATAAATGATTTACCTAATTTATCGCTCGTACGTTTAAAAAAAGGTATAATTCAATTAAATAATAATGATTATTTATCTGCTGAAATTTCTTTAAAGAAAGCGTATAATTATTTTGTTGAAACCGATAATAAATTAAACTTGAACACCACGTTAAATGCACTTGGAACAGTTTCAAGTGAATTAAAAGAATATGATAAAGCGATATTTTATTTCGAAAAATCTTTAGTTTTAGTTGATGACACAGGAAATATAAACAAAATAAAAGATATTGCAAATTGTTATAATAATCTTGGTTTAGTTTATTTTGAGTTAAAGCAATATAAAAAGTCATCTTTTTTCTTTACAAAAGCACTCAACAACAAAAATTTAAAGAACTATGATGTTTTATTATTCTCAAGTATATTAGATAATTTGGCTTACTCAAATTTAAAGATGAATAAGTTTGATAATGTTGAATCAATGCTGCTTGAATCGTTGGAGATTACAAAAAAATTAAATCGCGCAAGTCACATGATTTTGAATTACGTGCATTTGTCGGAATATTATTTTAAATCAAATGATTTTTTAAAAGCTAAAGAGTTTTCGATTCTTTCATTAGATATTGCAAAATCATCAAAATTGCCTTATTACAGAATTGTAGCTTTAAAACACGCTTCAATAATAGATTCTGAAAATTCCAGTCAATATTCGCAAGAATATAGTCATATATCTGATAGTCTTCAAGTAGCTGAGCGTAAATCAAAGGATTTGTTTGCTAGAATCGAACTAGAAACCAACGAAATTGAAAAAGAAAAGGAAGAAGCTATAAGTCAGAAATGGCTATATCTACTGATATCTGCTCTTGTTTTATGTATCGTTATATTGCTATTTATAGTTTTTTATTTTTATGCAAAGAAAAAAGAAATCGCCCTCATAAAAGAACAGCAAGCAATCAGTCAAGAACTCTTTGATGTCATTCAAAAACAACAAGCACTGAGCGAACAAGTAAAAAGCAAAGAAAAAAAACGCATTGCGCTAGAGTTGCACGACAATATTATGAATAAATTAGCCAGCACACGATTCAACTTATTTGTATTATCCAGTAAATCAGATAAAGAAACAATCGATAAAGCATTGGTTCATATTGAAGGTATAAAAGATATTGAAGACGAAATCAGAACCATTACGCACGATCTGTCTGCCGATTATTTTATGAAAAATCAAGACTATAAAGCGCTTATAGAACAATTTTACGACAACCAAAATAACTTAACTGGCATTAGATACATACTCGAATTTGATGAAGAGCTCAACTTAGAGCAATTAACCAACCTTCAAAAATTAAATATTTACAGAATTTTACAAGAAGCCGCAAACAATACCAACAAACATTCGGGCGCCACAGAAGCAATCATTAGTTTTATTAAAGAAGAAAACAATGTTTTAATGATGATTCAAGATAACGGAACCGGTTTTAATAACAACAAAAGCAGCACCGGAATTGGAATTAAAAACATTAAACAACGCATTGCCACTCTAAAAGGCAAAATAAATATCCATACCGAACCTAAGAAAGGCGTTAAGATTTTTATCTCAATTCCGTTGTAGTTGAGTACTTTTTATAAAATTTTGGCGTGTTTGTGTTCCTAATCTGCTTTTTAATTTACAAGTAGTTTTTAACGTCCTTATGACACTCATGGCAATATTCTTTTTTTTGCTACAAGATTTACCGTAAATGATTAAAGCGAATTTGGTCTAAAATCAACACTTGCAATACTTCCTATTGCTCTCCTGTTTTCGTTTCTGTTTCAGATGTTTTTTTATTTAAAAATTACCGCCAAGGAAACACCCTTTGAAACACCCTTTTTTCTCGATAAACGACGTTTTTACTATTATAATAATTTTAAGTAATTGTAAATCAGTTATTTAAAGATATTGACTACTGTTATAAAACCCCGTAAAACTACCTGGTTTTAAAAACCTCCATTCACCAAGATTTGACTACTATTCACTATCAAACGATGATATTCTACATTATACCATTAAAACCATTGCAACTGAAAGCCAATGCTGTAGTAGTTTTACGACATGATTTACAAAGGTAGGGTTGACGAATCAATACAATTGTAAACTAGTTAAAGAACAAAAATTTAGTTTAAAACATAAAAACCCCAGAATTATGAAAAAATTAACAACAGTATTCGGTTTATTATCAATGTTATTATTATTAACTTCTTTCACTTCGTCCGCAGATGTTGGTGGTAAAAGAAGTACAGCAGGAAAGCAAGATGTACCCACTGATCCGTATTATATTAGCGGAACGCAAGCGAATCTAATGGATTTCGCAGCTCCTATCGGTGGAAGAAGAAGTACAGCTGGAAAACAAGATGTGCCAACTGATCCTTATTACATTGTAGGATTACAATCTACATTGACGCAACCATAAATATAATTTTATATATAAATTTAATTAAACTACCATTATGGTAGTTTTTTTTTTATTAATTGATTATTTTTGAAAAAAAATAAATTTGAAATTTAGTTTAGTTATAATATTACTTTCTTTATTTACTTTGTTTTATTCATGTGAAAAAAAGAATAGAAAGAATATTACTTCGCAGAAGAAATCAGATGTCGATAGTGTAATTAAATTATCAGCTGATAAAAATATTATTAAAGATAAAAAATTGGAACTGATAGTTGATACCTATTCGTCCTATAAATTGGAAGCAAATACCCAATCAGTTCGCGATGATATTACTAAAATCATATATGAATTTTTTTATTTGAACGATTGGAATAATTTAAATGATGCGTCTACAAGATTATTAAAAATGTCTACTTCGGCAAATGATTCTGTGAATCTTGGAGTGGCAATCAGATTCAAAGGATTTTATTTTAAAAACGAAAAAGTTTTTGACAGTTCTTTTTATTATTATATAAATGCTGAAAAATTATATTATAAAACAAATGATAAGCAAAATTATGCTAATGTTTTGCTAAATAAAGGTATAGTCCAATATAATGCAGGTGATTTTCTGGGTGCAGAGTTGACTTTAGCAAAGACATATAGAATAATAAAAAATTCAGATAATAGTAAAAAGTTGTATGAGGTTCTTAATTCATTAGGTAACGTTTCGGATGGATTAAAAGATTATGATAAAGCAATTTTTTATTATAACAAAGCATTAAATTTAATTTTAATTGATAAAGAGGATATTAATCACCATAAAGCAATTTTGTATAACAACATTGGCTTTACTTATCAAAATATAGGAAAGCATGATTTGGCGATAGAAAATTTTTTGAATGGTTTGACAGATAAAAATCTTAGAACTGATTTTCCTGAACTTTATGCTAATTTAACTGCTAATTTGGCTTATTCAAAATTTAAAACAGGTCAACTTCAGTCATTACCGAATTTGTTTTATGATGCTTTAAAAGTACGTGAAAATTTAAAAGATAAAGTTTCTATTGTAGCCAGTAAAATACATTTGTCTGAATTTTTTATTTCTCAAAAGGATACATTAAGATCGCAAAAATGTGCCAAAGAAGCGTACGAATTATCTTTGTTAGCAAAAGCGCCATTGGCAGTGCTTAACTCTTTGCAACAGTTGTCAAATGTAGACAAACAGAATTCATCAATTTATTCAAAACGTTATATTGATTTGTCAGATAGCCTTCAAATTGCAGAGCGTAAATCGAAAGATCTCTTTGCTCGCATACAATTAGAAACCGACGAACTGCGTGAAGAAAATTCTAATTTGATAGAAAAAAATGAAAATATTCTTAACTACTTTTTTGGTACACTTTTTTTTGTTGGAGTATTATTTTTGATTAGGACGCAGCGATCACGTGCACGTGTGCTGTTATTGAAGCAAGCGCAGCAACAAGCCAATGAAGAAATTTATCGACTCATTATTTCACATCAAAATCAGGTTGAAGAAGGACGCGATCAAGAAAAGAAACGATTGTCTAAAGAATTGCACGATGGCGTTCTTGGAAGATTATTCGGACTTCGTCTCAATCTAGACGGATTAAACTCCTTTGATGACGATGACGCAAAACAGCAACGACTAGAATACCTAGACGAACTTAAGCTCATTGAACAAGATTTACGAGAGATATCACACGAACTAAGTAGGGAAAATCTTTTACTAATTAATAATTTCGTTTCAATCATTAATAGTTTAATAGAAAGTCAAATGAAAATTAATTCGGCTAAAATTAAATTAATAATCGCCGATACTATCGATTGGGATACCATCTCTAATATGGCCAAAATCAATCTGTACAGAATTCTTCAAGAGGCATTACAAAACATCAATAAGCATGCTAACGCCAAGAATATTTTGGTGCGTTTTCAGCTAGATGGTAAAGGAAGTCTATTGTTTAATGTAGAAGATGACGGCGTAGGTTTTGAGATTAAAGACAACAAACTAAAGGGAATTGGTACCAAAAACATGGTGGAACGCGTACAACAATGCAATGGAACAATAGATATTAAGTCAGAAAATGGTAAAGGTTCAAAAATAATTATTACCTTTCCACTCGATAAATAAAACAATAAATTAGTATTTAATATGCCCCAAAATATTAACATTTTAATTGTAGACGATCATCCCTTTATTATAAAAGGTTATGAAAATGCCATCACAAGGTTTCCCAACAAAAAATACGAATTTACAATAACAACCGCTTCCGATTGTAAAATGGGTCATGACACCATACTAAAAGCAGCTGCAGAAAATCCGTTCGATATTGCTTTGCTCGACATTAGTATGCCAGCTTACGAAGAAAAAAATATTCAAACAGGCGAAGATTTGGCAAAATTGATCAATCAAGTTAGTCCAGATTGTAAAATCGTACTCTTAACAATGCATTCGGAGCGACTAAAAGTAGAAAAGATCATTAGCGAAATTAATCCACTAGGGTTAGTAATAAAAAATGATTTAACTTACGAAAACATGCTTTTAGCACTGGCAACCGTTATAAAAGGCGAACGTTATTATAGCATTTCGGTTATTAATTACCTTAATAATCTTCAAAAAGAGCAGGTTTATGTTGATGTTATAGACAGACAAATTTTGCATTTTTTAAACAAAGGAGTAAAAGCAGATGATGTAGCGCTCTATATTCCGATTTCGTCAAGTAATGTAAAGTCAAGAATTGAAAGCATGAAAGAGCTGATTGGGAAAAAAGGATGCAAAAACGATGAATTGGTAAAGATAGCCAGAGAAAATGGCATGATGTTGAAATAATAAAAAAATCCTCTTGAAATTAAATTTAAGAGGATTTTTTTGTCAAACTATTCTTCTAAGGCATTCCAGCCGCGAGCTTTCAACGGAATTTTAGTATTGGCTCTAGTTATCAAATGGGTTCCTTCGCTTTCGGCAACCATGTGTCCGATTACGGTAAAATTTGGATTGGCTTTTATTTTATCAAAATCTGCCATAGGAATGGTAAACAATAATTCGTAATCTTCACCGCCATTTATAGCAACCGTCGTCGCATCGATATTGAATTCTTCACAAACATTTATAAACTGCGGATCGACCGGAATTTTCTCTTCATATAAATTACAACCCACTTTTGATTGCTTGCAAATATGAATAATCTCAGAAGATAATCCATCCGAAATATCAATCATCGATGTTGGTTTTACTTCCAATTTCGATAATAATTCTTTAATATCGTGTCGCGCTTCAGGACGTAATTGTCTTTCTATCAAATAAGTATAAGCATCCAAATCGGGTTGATTGTTTGGATTCACCTGAAACACTTGCTTCTCGCGTTCTAAAACTTGCAATCCCATATAAGCGGAACCCAAATCGCCAGAAACCACCAATAAATCGCCTTCTTTTGCACCACTTCTGTACACAATTTCATCGTCGTTTGCTTCGCCGATTGCAGTGATTGAGATAATCAAACCTTTTTGAGAAGAAGTAGTGTCGCCGCCAATAACATCAACATTGTAAAATTTAGAGGCTAATGTAATTCCGTCAAATAATTCTTCCAAAGCTTCTAGCGGAAAACGATTAGAAACTGCAACCGAAACTGTAATTTGAGTCGCTTTCGCATTCATAGCACAAATATCAGAAACATTCACCACAACAGCTTTGTAACCCAAATGGCGTAATGGCATGTAAGCTAAATCAAAATGTACACCTTCAATCAATAAATCGGTAGAAACGACTACTTTTTTATCTTTAAAATCTAAAACAGCAGCATCGTCACCAATACTTTTTATAGTTGAGGTGTTTTTTACATCAAAATTCTTTGTCAAATGGTCTATCAATCCAAATTCGCCCAATTGCGAAAGTGATGTTCGTTGCGGATTTTTATCTTCTATCATGCTGCAAAGGTAAGAAAGATTAACGATTGCTGATTAACGATTTTTGATTTTTGATTTTTTCTTAATAACAAAATAAAATAATTTTTTGCTGTAAAGACATAAAAGTACAAGGTATTTTGCAACTTTGTCTTTTAGACCTTTTGGGATAAATTACATAATAAAATCACATTCAAAGGTATAATCTTAATTTCTTAATAGTGAGAATATAGAAAGTCTTATCTTTATGTTCAATTACAATTTAAAATGGAAAATATAAAAATAGTTACTCTTACTTTAAATCCGTCATTAGATAAATCAACGCATTTTACAGGATTGATTGCCGAACAGAAAATCCGTTGTGAAAAACCACGCTATGATGCTGGCGGTGGCGGAATAAATGTATCGAAAGCCATTACGAAATTGGGAGGAAAATCCACTTGTGTTTTTACTTCTGGTGGTTCATCTGGTGAAATGTTGGAAGAATTAGTTGCAAATGAAAATTTAGAAAGTTGTGTGATCAAAACCAAGAATTGGACTAGAGAAAATTTTATAGCCTTCGAAAATACAAGCAAAGCTCAATATAGATTCGGATTTCCAGGAAATGAATTATTAGATGATGAAAAAGATAAAATTCTACAAACGATAAAAGAATTAAAAACCGATTATCTAGTCATCAGTGGAAGTTTGAACGAAGGTTTGCCTACAAACTTCTATCAAATGATTGCAGCAATCGCAAAAGAATCAAGCATAAAAGTTATTGTTGATACATCTGGAGAAGCGTTGCAAAAAGTATTAGAAACAGGTGTTTATTTAATCAAACCCAACATGGGTGAATTAGCAAAATTAAGTGGTGTTGAACGATTAGAATTACCAGATGTAGAAAAAGCAGCAAAAAAGCTAATTGAAAATAAAAGTGCCGAAATTGTAGTTGTTTCACTTGGAGCAGACGGCGCAATTTTAGTCACAAAAGACGAAACCCATTTAGTAAAAGCACCAAAAGTAGAAAAGAAAAGCACGGTTGGCGCTGGAGATAGTATGGTAGGCGGAATGGTTTGGGCATTATCACAAAACAAAACCCTGAAGAAAGTAATTCAAATAGGAGTTTGTTGCGGAACGGCTGCGACTATGAACGAAGGAACACAGCTTTTTAAAGTAGAAGATGTGATGCGATTGTTGGAAAAAATGTAAACACTATAAATCATTAGAAACTTCCTCCCAATCTAATAGTCTGTTTGGGTCAATTTGTGATTTAGAAACTCGATCTAAAACTATTTTTTGGTGTTCAATAGGAATTTCTATTTTATCATTCCATATTGCGTCATTAATTTTCAATCTATCTGTTGGCGATAATTGTTTAACCGCTTCTAATAGTTGGTTTATATCTAGTTTGATGTTTAAATTAATAGGGTCCATAGAACCAAGTTAACAAAAAAACAAAATTAAATCAAAAAACCCAACAACGTTCGTCATCGGGTCTAGTCTTAATACTTTTTAATCATTCAACTTCAAAACAGCCATAAACGCTTCTTGCGGAATTTCAACATTTCCTACCAAACGCATTCTTTTTTTACCTTTTTTCTGTTTTTCTAGAAGTTTACGTTTTCTCGAAATATCGCCACCATAACATTTTGCAGTAACATCTTTTCTTAAAGCTTTTATAGTTTCACGAGCAATAATTTTTGCTCCAATTGCGGCTTGAATCGGAATGTCAAATTGTTGTCTCGGAATCAATTCGCGTAATTTTTCACACATTTTTTTACCAATGTTGTACGCATTACTTTCATGAATTAAAGCCGAAAGTGCATCGACCGATTGACCATTCAATAGCACATCTAGTTTTACCAATTTCGATTCTTTCATTCCAATTGGAGTATAATCGAATGACGCATAACCTTTTGAAACGGTTTTTAATCGATCATAGAAATCAAATACAATTTCTGCCAAAGGCATATCAAAATTCAACTCTACTCTTTCAGTAGTCAAATAGGTTTGATTGGTAATAATTCCACGTTTTTCAATACACAAACTCATTACGTTTCCAACATAATCGGCTTTGGTAATGATGGTTGCTTTTATATAAGGTTCTTCAACTCGGTCTAATTTTGACGGTTCAGGTAAATCAGACGGATTGTTAATTACAAAGGAAGTGTCGGGTTCTTTTTTGGTATAAGCCAAATATGAAACGTTTGGAACTGTTGTAATTACAGTCATGTCGTATTCGCGTTCCAATCGTTCCTGAATAATTTCTAAGTGCAACATTCCTAAAAATCCACAACGGAAACCAAATCCTAAAGCAGCCGAACTTTCTGCTGTAAAAACCAACGAAGCATCGTTCAATTGTAGTTTTTCCATCGAAGCACGTAAATCTTCAAAATCGTCGGTATCAACAGGATAAATTCCGGCGAAAACCATTGGTTTTACATCTTCAAATCCTGTAATCATATTGGTTGTTGGTGTTTTTGCATCCGTTAAGGTATCACCAACTTTTACTTCTTTTGCTTCTTTAATTCCAGAGATTAAATAGCCAACATCGCCAGTAGAAATTACGTTTTTTGGAACCTGATTTAACTTTAAAGTTCCAACTTCATCAGCAAAATATTCATTGCCAGTAGCCATGAATTTTATCTTCTGACCTTTTTTAATTTCTCCATTTTTTATACGGAAAATAACCTCAATGCCGCGAAACGGATTGTAATGTGAATCAAAAATCAATGCTTGTAATGGCTCGTCTTTATTTCCTTTAGGAGCAGGAATTTTTTCAATAATTGCAGCAAGAATATTCTCCACACCAAATCCAGTTTTACCCGAAGCGTGAATAATGTCCTCAAGTTTGCAACCTAATAAATCTATAATATCGTCACTAACTTCTTCTGGATTAGCACTAGGTAAATCGACTTTATTTAAAACGGGAATAATTTCCAAGTCGTTTTCAAGAGCCAAATATAAATTAGAAATTGTTTGTGCTTGAATACTTTGTGCTGCATCAACAATTAATAAAGCACCTTCGCAAGCCGCAATCGAACGAGAAACTTCGTATGAGAAATCTACGTGTCCAGGAGTATCAATAAGGTTTAGAATATAATCTTCACCTTTATATTTATATTCCATTTGAATGGCGTGACTTTTTATGGTAATTCCACGTTCACGCTCCAAATCCATGTTGTCGAGCAATTGTGCTTTTTCTTCACGAGCAGTAACGGTTTGTGTGGCACCAAGAAGTCGGTCGGCAAGCGTACTTTTTCCGTGGTCAATATGTGCAATAATGCAAAAATTTCTAATATTTTTCATGCTTCAATATCAAGTTCAATCCCGAAACTTCGGGGCATTAGCAATTCTAATGCAATTAATCTGCAAATATAATGTAAAGTTTAGACTTTTAAGCTATGTTTTTTTGTGCTTATTGATAGGAAGTTGGGCTACATTGAGCAAATTTTTCATTTGCTGAAGAGAAAAAAGTATAATCTTTAACAAAAAGTTTTAATAAACGTTCAAATTCTTTTTGTTTCTCTTCAGAAATTAAATTTTTAGGAAGTACATTTTTTAATTTGAAATTATAAATGAAATAATCGATTTTACCATTTAGAGCAAAATAGATTCTTTGAGAACATTTGGTTTTGGTTTCCCATTTGAAGTTGTTTTTGTTTAAAAAAGCACCAAAATCTTGAAGTAATTTAATGTAAGATTCTTGTAATTTTTGTTGCTGTGCTTCTCTTCTGAAAACAGCCTTTGTACTATCAACATGAACCGCCGATTTGTATTCTAAATCTAATTTTTCAATATTAATTCCAATTTTTTTGGCTTCTTCTGCAGAAAAAACCTTGGATTGGGAATGTAAATTGTTGATAAATAAAAGAATTAAAAATAGTTTTAAAATTCTCATTTGATTGATGATTGAAATTTTGATTAGGTAAAACTAACGTAATTAATAGTAATAAAATTGTAATATTGTAATTTTAGCTTTTATGGTTCTTATTTCGATTAAATTTCATAACTAAATTTTCTTAACTATCTTTGCAAAAAAATTAGTTTAATGCCCAAAATAGGCAACATCATATTACCCGATTTTCCTCTATTACTTGCGCCTATGGAAGATGTAAGCGATCCGCCATTTCGTAGGTTGTGTAAATTGCACGGTGCCGATTTAATGTATTCCGAATTTATTTCCTCGGAGGGATTGATTCGTGATGCCGTAAAAAGTCGTCAGAAATTAGATATTTTTGATTACGAACGTCCAGTTGGAATTCAGATTTTTGGTGGCGATGAAGAAGCAATGGAAATGTCATCAAGAATAGTTGATGCAGTACAGCCTGATTTGGTGGATATTAATTTTGGTTGTCCAGTAAAAAAAGTAGTATGTAAAGGCGCCGGTGCAGGTGTTTTGAAAGATGTTGATTTGATGATACGGTTGACGAAGGCGGTTATTAAAGGAACTAATCTTCCGGTAACGGTAAAAACACGTTTGGGGTGGGATGAAAATTCTATTAATATTGATGAGGTAGCAGAACGTTTGCAAGATATTGGTGTTCAAGCACTAACGGTTCATGCTAGAACTCGTGCCCAAATGTATAAAGGTCATTCTGATTGGAGTCATATCGAACGTGTAAAAAACAATCCTAGAATCACGATGCCAATTTTTGGAAATGGCGATATCGATTCTCCTGAGAAAGCTTTAGAATATAAAAATAAATTCGGCCTTGACGGAATGATGATTGGTCGTGCTGCGATTGGTTATCCGTGGATTTTTAACGAAATTAAGCATTACTTTGCTACCGGCGAACATCTGGCAAAACCGACAATTGCAGATAGAGTAGAAGCAGCCAGAAATCATTTATCTTGGTCTATGGATTGGAAAGGCGAACGCCTTGGAATTGTAGAAATGCGTCGTCATTACACGAATTACTTTAAAGGAATTGCGAATTTTAAGGAATATAGGTTAAAATTGGTAACTATTGAAGAGCCCGAAAATTTATTCAAAGCTTTGGATGAAATTCAAGAATTGTATGTTGATTGTCAAGTTTTCTAAATTGTAAAGTGGTACAATTAAGACGAATTCCTTTTGTTTTTAGATAACCAAAATTTATTCCAACAATTTTTTACTTACACGGCTGCTGGCAATTAAACTAGCTATAAATCCTAAAGCGCAAATAGTTGCTAATACGATAAGTACATTTTGAAAAACAAATTTTACAGGATAAGCAAGACTATCCGTTATCATAATCAATTGAAATTGTTGTTGAACTAGTACAATTATTACGCCAAGAAGTAACCCGATTAATCCTCCAAAAACACTAAGTAAGGTTCCTTGTAGTAAAAATATTTTACGTAAATTTTTAACCTCTGTTCCTAAGTTAAATAGTGTCTTTAGGTTTGCTTTTTTGTCTAAAATCATCATGATTAGTGCACCAACTAAATTGAATAAGGCAATAATTATAACTAAGGTAAATATTAGATAAACAATTATGTTCTCGGTATTCAGCATTTTATACAAAGTGGCATTCAATTGTGCTCTAGTGTTTACTTCTACATTGTTATCAAAGATTATTTTAATTTCTTCAATAGTTTTCGCTTTGTCAGTGTCGGGCTTTGTTTTAATATCGATTCCCGAAACTTGATTTTTTTGGTATTGAAATAATTCTTGTGCTAATCCCAAATCTGAAAAAACAAACTTAGAGTCAAGTTCCTCATTGATAGCATAAATTCCAACAGGGATTAATACAGATTTGGTAAAAGAATCTTCTGGATTTATAGCTAAGTCACCGATTCCTGGTTTTGGTGCCATAACTTCAAAAGTATTATTATAATCAAATAAACCCATAGAGAGTTTTTCTGAAATTCCGTAGCCAACAACTACTTGATAGGTATTTGGTTTTAACCAACTTCCGTTAAATAATTTTTCAGAAGACTTGTTTGTTTTAACGTAGTTTTTGTCAATTCCTTTTAATGTTGCGATTTGTTGTTTACCAGCAAATGAAAATAGAACACGCTCCTCGATTATTTTACTGTAGCTTTCAATTGAGGATATATTTTGTAATTTTTGCTCTTGGTCCGAGGTTATAAAAAAAGATTTTCCAGAAGCAGGATTAACTTTTAAATCTGGATCAAAATCATTAGAAAAAGATAAGCTAAATTCTCTTAAGCCACTAAAAACTGAAAGAACAACAAACAGCGATAATGCACCAACAATTATTCCAACAGAAGCGATGCGTGTTATAATGTTGATAGCGTTGTTTTTACTTTTACTAAAGAGGTAACGTTTGGCTATGTATAGAGGAAAACTCACTTACGATTTTTTGCGTTTTTCTAATAAATCTCTATTTTCAATTGGATTTTCTTCTCCTTTAAGAGCATTGTCAATTTTTTCGATATAGTCTAATGAGTCATCTATATAGAATGATAGATTAGGGACTTTTCGCAGTTGTAGTTTAACTCTTTGAGATAAATCGTGTTTAATAAGAGGTGCATTAGATTTTACAGCGGCAAGAATTTCCTGTGCTCTATTTTGTGGAAATACGCTCAAATAAACACGCGCTACACCCAAATCGGTCGTAACACTTACTTTTGAAACGGAAATGATTAAATTTGAAACTCCATTTTTCCTGACTTCGCCTTGGAGAATGTCTACTAAATCATTCTGAAGAACGCTTCCTATTTTTTTTTGTCTATTTGTTTCCATCATGCAAAAATACGATAAGATTTTTGATTGAAGATTATCGTATTTAGTTTTTTGATATTTTAAACTCTTTTCTAATTATTTTTAAATCGATTTTATTTTCTTAATTTTACAAAAAAAGCACCATGCGAAAAATAGAACATATTGGAATTGCTGTTAGAGATTTAGAAACTTCTAATGTATTGTTTGAGAAATTATTTGGTGCGCCTTTTTACAAACAAGAAGAAGTTGCAAGTGAAGGTGTAAAAACTTCTTTTTTTAGGAATGGTCCAAATAAAATTGAATTATTAGAGGCGACAAATTCTGACAGTCCCATTGCTAAGTTTATTGAAAAAAGAGGTGAAGGCATTCACCATATTGCCTTTGATGTTGAAGATATAGTTGCCGAAATGGAGCGATTAAAGAAAGAAGGTTTCCTTTTACTAAATGAAATCCCTAAAAAGGGTGCTGACAATAAGCTAGTGGCATTTTTACATCCTAAGATTACAAACGGAGTATTGATAGAACTTTGTCAAGACTGTAAATAGAATTGGATTTCAGTAAGTTATAATTTGATTGAGCAAATTAACAAAAAACACTTGCAATAAATTAAAAATAGTAGTAATATTGCATCCTCTTAACTGGTCCTATAGCTCAGTTGGTTAGAGCACCTGACTCATAATCAGGTGGTCCCTGGTTCGAGCCCAGGTGGGACCACAAAAAAACCTTTACATTTACGTAAAGGTTTTTTTATTTTACACGTTTTATTCTATATTTCTAAAATTAAATTTTAAAGTTCTCTAAAGTAAAATTGGTATATTTTTTGTGTTCTTATAAATCATTTTTATTGGTGTTTTGTTGAATTTTAAATGCTCAGAATTTTAAATAGAATTTTAAGCAAAAATTTTTAGTTGTGTAAAAATTATTAACAAATATTAGTTCAATAAATTAATTACCAAAGAAGGATATAATCCAATTATTATGTTAAAACTTATTGATAGAACGGCAACGGCGTAATAAACAAAAGGTGTTGTTTGTTGTTCTACTCCTGATTCTTTAGTGTACATTGCTACTATTAACTTAAAATAATATCCTACACTTATAATCGAATTAATTACACCAGCAATTACTACTACTAAGTATTCTGCTTTAATAGTTTGAGTAAACAATATTAATTTTGCAAAAAAACCTGAGAAAATTGGAATTCCTGCCATTGATAACAATGAAGCTGTTAGTATTGCTGCTAGAATTGGATTGCTTCTTCCAAGCCCATTAAAGTTTATTATATCTTCGTTGTCTTTATCTTTTGTAGCATAAATGATTACAGAAAATGCTGCCATTCCCGCAAAAGCATAAGCAGCTGTGTAATATAATAATGTTGATGCAGCCGTTGATAAACTCAATAAAGCCATTAACATAAATCCTGCATGAGATATACCCGAAAACGCTAACATACGTTTTACATTTTTCTGACGTAAAGCCATTATATTTCCTACAGTCATTGAAGCTATAGAAATGATTACTATGATAATTTCAAAATTGTAAGTTAATCCGACAGTTAATCCACTTAAAAGTTTGTAAAGTGTTGCCATTGCAACTACTTTAGCTAAAGTACTCATCAATGCAGTGGTTAATGCTGGTGAGCCTTCATAAACATCTGGTGCCCAAAAATGAAATGGTACTGCAGCAATTTTAAACAACATTCCAATGATCATTAAAGTAATTCCTATTGGGAACCAAATTGGTAATCCTGCACCTTGAGATAATTCGTAAATTTCTCTTATGTCAAAATAACCTGTTGCACCATATATTAAACAAATTCCGAATAGTATAATTCCCGAAGCGAATGAACCCATTAAAAAGTATTTCATTCCTGCTTCGTTACTTTTAATGTCTAATCTTTTACTAGCTGCTAAAATGTATAAAGCTATTGATAATACTTCAATTCCTAAAAAGAACATTGCTAAATTCGTGAAAGAAACCATTGCAACAGCTCCAGAAAGCAAGAAGATTTTAATTGCAATAAAATCGGAAATTTGACCTTGGTGTTCTTTGTATACATCACTACTTAGAGCAATTAAAAATATTGTTAATATGATGAATAAAGACGAAAACGCAGTTGAAAATTTATCAGCTACAACCATTGAAGTGAATTGATCGTTGAAAGATGCATCAATTGACCAGAGATTTAGTGTTATACCAAGAATGGCTAATAAACCAACAATTGTTACAGGAACAAGCGCTTTTCTTAGATTAAAAATTTCAGCTATAAGCGAAAAAACACCTAGTGCTGCTATTGCTATTATTGTTTGCATTGGTAGGTCTAAATTTATCTGTTTATATAAATTAAAATTTCTTTTATTGCTGGTGTAACCAAATCAGTAATTGGTTTTGGATACAATCCGAAGAATAATAAAAATCCTATTATTAGTACTAAAGTAATCGCTTCATTTACTGTTACATCGGTAAAAACTTTTGTATTGGTTTCACCTAACATAACATTTTGAAACATTTTCAACATATAATAAGCCCCAAGAATAATTGTCGTTCCGCCAAGAATAGCAAACCAATAATTTACTTGAGACAAACTATATAATACGGTAAACTCGCCAACAAAGTTATAAGTTCCAGGTAAAGCAACAGATGCTAAAACTAAAATCATAAACATCGATGTGAATTTTGAAGCTTGCGAACGAATGCCACCCATTTCGCTTATTTTTCTAGTTTCAAATCTTCTGTTGATTATTTCTGCTGCAAAGAATAAACCAACGATTACAAATCCGTGAGCAATCATTTGGTAAACTGCACCATTTAATCCGTCAAGCGTTAGTGTGTAACAACCAGCTGCAATTAATCCGACGTGAGCAAGAGAAGAATAGGCAAGTAGTTTTTTTAAATCTTTTTGACGTAAAGCTACAATTGAACCATAGATTACTCCAGCTATTGATAGTCCTAATAAAATTGGCATGTATGTTTTTGCAGCCAATGGAGCAATAGGAAGCTGCCAACGAATAACGCTATACAATCCCATTTTTAGCATGATACCAGACAGTAACATTGTTCCTACAGTTGGTGCTTTTTGGTATACTTTTGCTTGCCATGTATGGAAAGGAATTATTGGAATTTTGATAGCATAAGCTAAAAAGAAGGCAAAGAATATCCAAAATTGTTCTGTTGAAGAAAGGTCTAATTTGTATAAATCTTCTAGTAAGAAATTATTAGTTTTTTGATACAAATAGGCAAATGCAATTAACATAAATAGTGAACCAGCCAAGGTGTAAATAAAGAATTTTACAACAGCTTTCTTACGTTCCTCTGCATCGCCATTACCCCAAATTAATGCAATAAAGTATATCGGAATCAATGATAATTCCCAGAATACGTAGTATAATAATCCATCAGCAGCTAGAAAAGTTCCTGTCATTGCAAAAGACATAAACATTACTAAAGCATAAAAACTTTTTGAATTAGAATAAGAATTTCCGAATGATGAGAAAATAATTAGTGGAGTTAATGCTGTAGTTAGTAAAACCATCGTAATAGAAAGACCATCTGCCTTGAAGGCAAGTGAAATCTTTGGGTTATCAATCCAATTTCCGAAAAAACTGATGTTTATACCATTATAGTACTGGTTTAACAAATAAATAGAAAATCCGAAGGTTAGTAAACTAAATAGCAATGCAACTTTTGAAGCAAGTTTGTTTCCTGAAAGATAAGTTGCAATTGCTCCAACTAAAAGTAATAATAATATAGTAGTTACGTTCATTATGCAATATTTTGAGCTAAAAATAAATAAATAATTATGGCGCAAACACCAATTACAAAGGCAAATAAGTATAATCCAATACTTCCTGATTGTACTTTTCTACCTTGGTTTCCAATACCATTTGCTACAGAACCAAATCCGTAAACCAATTTTCCTAAAGCTGGTTCTAATGTTTCTCTAAAGAAATTTGATAATCCATTCAAAGGTTTTACAATTAATGACATGTATAATTCATCAATGTAATATTTGTTGTAAATAGTTTTAGAAAATCCAGTAATATCTGCATCATTATTAGGAACAAATCCTTGTTTGATATATTTTGAATAAGCCCATACAATACCAATTATTGCTCCAACTAACGCAACTCCCATAAGCATATATTCTTGGCTGCCAAGAGCATGATGTTCATGTTTTGTTACTAATATTGGCTCTAAAAAATGGTTTAACCAATTGCTTCCTGGTAAGTTTATTGCGCCACCGATAGTTGCCAAAATGGCAAGAATGATTAATGGTAATGTAATTAAACTTGGACTTTCGTGTAAATGATGTTTTTGCTCTTCAGTTCCTCTAAATTCTCTAAAGAAAGTAAGATACATAAGTCTGAACATATAAAAAGCAGTCATTATTGAAGCAATAGATGCCAAAACGTATAATACTTTAGCATAAGCAATATTATGATTTTGGAAAGCAACTAATAAAATTTCGTCTTTTGACCAAAATCCTGCGAAAGGGAAAATACCAGCAATAGCTAAAGTAGAAATTAACATTGTTGCAAAAGTGATAGGCATTACTTTTCGTAAACCACCCATTTTTCGCATATCTTGTTCGCCATGTAAAGCATGAATCACAGAACCTGAACCTAAGAATAAACAAGCTTTAAAGAAGGCATGAGTAATAACATGAAAAACAGCAACATTGTAAGCTCCAAGACCTAAAGCTAAAAACATTAACCCTAATTGTGAAACGGTTGAGTAGGCTAAAACTTTTTTAATATCGTTTTGTAGTAATCCAATTGATGCGGCAACAACTGCAGTTATGGTTCCAACAACAGCAATGATTTCTTGAACATAAGGTGTTAAATCAAATAAGAAATTCATTCTTGTTATCATAAAAATTCCGGCAGTAACCATAGTTGCAGCATGTATTAATGCAGAAACCGGTGTTGGACCAGCCATTGCGTCTGGCAACCAAGTATATAGAGGTAATTGCGCTGATTTTCCACAAGCTCCAATAAATAAACATAATGCAGCAATAGAAATCAAGGTCCATCCAGTACTTGAAATTGCTACTGTTGGAGACATTAATTCACTTAGTTTTACAAAGTCAATTGTATTTAAAGAGAAAGCTAAGATAAATATACCAATTAACAATCCTAAATCTCCAATTCGGTTCATTATGAAAGCTTTTTTGGCTGCATCATTATAATCTTGATTTTTATGCCAAAATCCAATAAGTAAATAGGAGCAAAGACCAACACCTTCCCAACCAATGAACATAACTAACAAATTACTTCCTATAACTAACATTATCATGAAAAACACAAACAGATTCAAATAAGCAAAAAATTTGTGCATATTCTCGTCATCGTGCATGTAACTTATAGAATATAGATGAATCAAAGTACCAATTCCGGTAACAAATAGTAGCCATAAAAGTGACAATTGATCTAATAAAAAACCAAAATCTACAGAGAAATTTCTAACTGTAATCCAATCAAATAATCTTATTGGGTTTGATTTTGAGGTAGGATTAATTTGCATAAAGAAATATACACTCAGTATAAATGAAATTGTAACTGCTAAAGTTCCAATAGCTCCTGAAATGTTTTTTCCAAATTTTTTTCCAAAGAAAACATTAAATAGAAACCCAACAAATGGGGTTAATAACAATAGTAAAACTAAATTCTTCTCCATTAGGGATTATCCTTTTAAGTTTTTTAAATTAGCGATATCAATAGAACCTAAATTTCTAAAAATAGAAACTAGAATGGCTAAACCAACGGCAACTTCTGCTGCTGCAACTGCCATCGAAAAGAAAACGAATACTTGTCCTTCGGTATCTTGGTGGTAGGTTGAAAAAGCTACAAACAATAAGTTAACGGCATTCAACATTATTTCAATTGACATAAATACGATAATAGCGTTTCTTCTGTACAAAACACCGAAAACTCCAATGCAGAAAAGAAGGACAGAAAGAAAAATATAATTTTCTATACCTATATGATCTAAAATATTATTCATCTTATTTTTTTTCTTTTTTAGATATTAATACTGTTCCAATCATGGCTACTAAAAGAAGTATTGAAGCAAATTCAAATGGCACCATATATTCGTTAAGTAATACTGTACCTAACTTTTTAATTGATTGAAAATCTTCGCCAGTGGTATCATAATCACCAATAATTGTTTTTGAGTTTACAAATACAGCTATCAAAACCACACTTAGTAAGCAAAATACAACAATAGCTCCAAGTCTTGTAATTCTTGGTTTATGTACTTCGTCTTCTTTATTCAAATTCATTAACATGATGGTGAATAAGAATAGAATCATAATGGCTCCTGAGTAAACAATGATATGAACTATGGCTAAAAACTGAGCATTAAATAAAAAATAATGACCTGCTATGGAGAAAAAACATAGTACTAGATATATTGCACTATGAATAGGGTTTTTACTATAGATAGTTAAAAATGCTGTTGCCAAGGTTACAGCAGCTAAAACGTAAAATATTATTAGTATTGGAGACATAATTAATTCAGTTTTTTAGTATTTGCTAAAGCCATTTCTAGCGGCATTACTAATTTATCTTTTCCGAAAATAAAATCTTCTCTGTTATATTGTGATGGAACTAATTCTTTTGAGATAGTTAAATAGATAGCGTCTTTCGGACAAGCTTCTTCGCACAAACCACAGAAAATACAACGTAACATGTTGATTTCATATATGGAAGCATATTTTTCTTCTCTATATAAATGTTCTTCACCTTTTTTACGTTCTTCGGCTTTCATTGTTATGGCTTCTGCAGGACAAGAAAGGGCGCATAAACCGCAGGCAGTACAATTTTCTCTACCTTGTTCATCACGTTTTAACATGTGTCTTCCTCTGTAAACAGGGCTAAACTCACGTACTTGTTCTGGATAATGAATGGTAGCTTTCTTTTTGAAGAAGTGCTTGATAGTTATCCATAATCCTTTAAAAATCGCAATCAGATACATTCTTTCAAGAAAAGTCATTTCCTTACTGGAAACTTCTTTTTTCTTACCTGATAACGATATACTTTGTATTGATGTTGACATAGTTTCTTTTTTTAATTAAAAGCTAAAATGCAAATTCCGGTTATTATAATATTAACAATAGAAAGTGGAATTAAAATTTTCCATCCCAAATTCATTAATTGATCGTATCTAAATCTTGGTATTGTCCATCTGATCCACATAAAGAAAAAGATGAAGAAACATAATTTTGCAAATAAGGCAAATATACCAATGACATTTCCTATGTTAACACCCCAATTTTCAATTGCCCAACTCATTCCAGGATAGTTATAACCACCAAAATATAGTACAGCCAAAATTGTTGATGAAATAAACATATTAGCATATTCAGCAAATAAATAGAATCCCATTTTCATGGAAGAATATTCAGTATGATAACCTCCAATTAATTCTGATTCACATTCTGCTAAATCGAATGGCGTTCTGTTGGTTTCTGCAAAGGCACAAATTAAAAATATTAAAAACCCTACAGGTTGATAGAAAACGTTCCAATTCATACCTGCTTGTTGCATTGATATTTCTTTCAAACTTAATGTTCCTGTCATCATTAACAAAGCAATCATTGAAAGGCCCATTGCAATTTCATAAGAAACCATTTGAGAGCCGGCACGAATTGCACTCATTAACGAGTACTTGTTGTTTGATGCCCAACCTCCAATCATCACTCCGTAAACACCTACTGAAATTACGCCAAAAATATATAAAAGTGATACATCTATATCTGTTGCTTGCAACACAACGGTTCTGCCAAATATTTCTAGTTTATCGCCCCACGGAATTACAGCACTAGTCATTAATGCAGTACTCATTGCAATTGCGGGACCAACAAAAAATAAAAATCTATTTGGCGTGTTTGGTTCAAATTCTTCTTTGGCGAATAATTTCATACCATCAGCAAGAGGTTGCAATAATCCACCCCAACCAGCACGATTTGGTCCAACTCTATCTTGAAGATAAGCTGCAACTTTACGTTCTGCCCAAGTAGAATACATTGCCATAATCATTGTTATTGCAAAAATAGCTACAATAAAGATGCTTTTTTCTATGATAAAGGCACTATCCATTTTTCTTTGAATCTATTAAATTACCGTCAATTTTTTTGTTATAATCAATTTCAGACATACTGATTTTTTTACGATCGATATCTCTTCCCATCAAAATACCCTTTTCAGTTTCAATTACAACTTTATCCATTTTACGAGTATAGTTGTTTTGATTGATTACTGAATCTTTTTCGAATCTTCTCGGGCCCTCAATAACCCAATCAGAAACTTCTTTTTTGTCAAAACGGCATGTGTTACAGATAAAATCTTCAACTTCATGGTATTCATCTTTTCTTGCTGTAACTCTTTGAATTTCTTCACCAAACATCCAAACGGTTGTTTTTCCGCAACATCCTGGAGTTGTACATTCTCTGTGTGCATTGAATGGTTTGTTGAACCAAACTCTAGATTTAAATCTGAAAGTTTTATCTGTCAATGCTCCAACCGGACAAACATCAATCATGTTTCCAGAAAATTCATTATCAATCGCTGCCGAAACGCAAGTTGAAATTTGTGAATGATCACCACGATTTAATACTCCATGAACTCTTCCGTCAGTTAATTGATCTGCAACTTCTACACAGCGCTGGCAAACGATGCAACGGTTCATGTGTAATTGGATGTGTGGACCAATATCTTCAGGTTCGAAAGTTCTTTTTTCTTCAATGAAACGAGTTTCCGATTTTCCGTGTTCGAATGATAAATTTTGCAAATCACATTCTCCAGCTTGATCACAAACCGGACAATCTAATGGGTGATTTATCAAAAGGAATTCGGTTACTGCTTTTCTAGCTTCAGTTACTCTTTCAGAAGATTTGCTGGCTACTTCCATTCCGTCCTGACAACCAGTAACACAAGATGCTACTAATTTTGGCATTGGTCTCGGGTCAGCCTCACTACCTTTTGTAACGTCAACTAAACAACAACGGCATTTGCCACCAGTTCCTTTTAGTTTAGAATAATAACACATGGCTGGCGGAACGGATTCTCCACCAATCATACGAGCAGCTTGCAGGATGGTTGTCCCAGCTTCTACTTCTATTTCTTGACCGTCTATGGTTACTTTCATTGTATATTTGTTTAAAAGTTTAAAAGTTTAAAAGTTTAAGTGTTTCCACTTCGTACTTCCAACTTCTAACTTCATACTTTTAAATTATAATTCCTGCTTTGCTACTAAATGCTTCAATTTTTCAAATGGTTCAGCAACAAAGTGATCTCTATTTCTTACTTTTTCTGGAAAACGAATATGGTATTCAAATTCATCTTTGAAATGGCGAATTGCAGCAGCAACTGGCCATGAAGCCGCGTCACCTAAAGGACAAATCGTATTTCCTTCAATTTTAGATTGAATACTCCACAATAATTCGATGTCTTCTTCGCGTCCGTGACCGTTTTCAATTCGGTGTAACACTTTTTCTAACCAACCTGTTCCTTCGCGGCATGGCGTACATTGTCCGCAAGATTCATGGTGGTAAAATCTTGAAAAATTCCAAGTGTTTCTAACGATACATGCTCTGTCATCGTAAACAATAAATCCTCCAGAACCTAACATAGAACCAGTTGCGAATCCACCATCAGATAAACTTTCGTAAGTCATTAATCTGTCTTCACCAGCAGCAGTTTTGTAAATTAAATTGGCTGGTAAAATTGGCACCGAACTTCCTCCAGGAACTAATGCTTTTAATGGTCTGTCGGTTTGCATTCCACCACAATATTCATCAGAATTCATGAATTCGTAAACAGAAATACCTAATTCTATTTCAAAAACGCCTTGGTTTTTTATGTTACCAGATGCTGAAATTAATTTTGTACCAGTAGAACGACCTATTCCAATAGCAGCATAATCAGCACCAGAATTATTTACAATCCAGGGCACAGCAGCGATTGTTTCTACATTATTTACTACGGTTGGATTTTGCCAAAGTCCTTTTACAGCTGGAAAAGGTGGTTTCAATCTTGGATTTCCACGTTTCCCTTCCAGTGATTCAATTAATGCTGTTTCTTCTCCGCAGATGTAAGCTCCGCCACCAATTTGAACAAAAAGTTCTAAATCGTAGCCTGAACCCAATATATTTTTACCCAACCAACCAGCAGCTTTTGCTTCGGCGATGGCTCTTTCTAAAATTTTGTAAACCCACATGTATTCTCCACGAATGTAGATATACGAAAGGTTTGCGCCCAAAGCGTAACTTGATGTAATCATTCCCTCTATTAATAGGTGAGGAATGTACTCCATTAAGTAACGGTCTTTGAAAGTTCCTGGCTCTGATTCGTCAGCATTACAAACTAAATGTCTAGGATTTCCCGATTTTTTATCGATAAAACTCCATTTCATTCCAGCTGGAAATCCTGCACCACCACGACCACGAAGTCCAGAAGTTTTTACTTCTTCAACAACTTCATCTGGAGTCATTTTTTTCAAGGCTTTTTCTACTGATGCATAACCGCCTTCACGACGATATACTTCATAAGTTTTAATTCCTGGAACGTTTATTTTGTCTAATAATATTTTTCTTCCCATGATACTATTTATCGTGTAAAGTGATTTTACCGTCTTTACAATCAGATACTAACTGATCGATTTTTTCTTTTGTTAAATGCTCTTGGTAGAAATCACCTAATTGCATCATTGGAGCATATCCACAAGCACCTAGACATTCTACACCTCGAACTTCAAACATCATGTCTGGTGTTGGTTCACCAACTTTTACACCCAATTTAGAACACGTGTAATCCATTAAATCTTCAACTCCGTTTTGACAACAAGGAGAAGTTTGACAGAACTCAAACATATATTTTCCTATTGGACGTTGGTTGAACATCGTGTAAAAAGTTACAACTTCATACACTTCAATATTTTGAATTTGTAAAATTTCAGCAACTTTATTTTGTAATTCAATACTCAACCAATTGTCGTGAGTATCTTGAACTTCGTGCAATACAGGTAATAAAGCCGATTTTTTTTTGCCTTCAGGATAATGACTAATAAGTTCATTGATACGATTCATCAACGATTCGGTTATATTTATCTCTTGTTTTATATGTGATTTTTCCATTTTATTTCTTTAAATCTGAAATCATTATGCGTCTAATTCTCCTGCAATTACATTTAAACTTGATAAAATTACAATGGCATCAGATAACATTCCGCCTTTAATCATTTCAGTATATGCTTGATAATAAATATAACAAGGTCTTCTAAATTTTAGTCTGTAGGGTGTTCTACTGCCATCAGTTATTAAGTAAAATCCTAGTTCGCCATTTCCACCTTCAACAGCATGATAAATTTCTGCTACTGGAACTGGAACTTCACCCATCACAATTTTGAAGTGATATATTAAGCTTTCCATATTATGGTATACATCTTCTTTTGGAGGCAAATAATAATCAGGAACATCAGCATGAATTGGTCCTTCTGGTAATTTCTCTAAAGCTTGCTTAATAATTTTTAAACTTTCCCATACTTCGGCATTTCTGACACAAAATCTATCATAAGTATCGCCTGATTTTCCTACGGGAATATCAAACTCGAAATCTTCATAAGATGAATAAGGAAAAGCTTTTCTTACATCGTAATCAATTCCTGCAGCACGAAGGTTTGGACCTGTCATTCCGTATTGCATTGCTTTTTCTGCTGTTATTGGTCCAACATCTACAGTTCTATCAATGAATATTCTATTTCTTTCAAAAAGATTTTCAAATTCTTTCCAAGCTATTGGAAAATCAGTTAAAAAAGTTTCTAATTTTTTGAAAGCTGATTCTGACCAGTCTCTTTCGAAACCGCCAATTCTGCCCATATTTGTTGTAAGACGAGCACCACAAATTTCTTCGTAGATTTCGTAGACTTTTTCTCTAAATTGAAATACATAAAGGAAACCAGTATAAGCTCCAGTATCAACTCCAAGAATGGAATTACAGATTAAATGATCTGTTATACGAGCTAATTCCATTACGATAACTCTTAAATATTGAGCACGTTTAGGAACTTCTATTTCTAATAATTTTTCTACAGTCATCCACCATGCCATATTGTTTATAGGTGACGAACAATAATTCATTCTATCGGTTAATACATTAATCTGATAAAACGGACGATTTTCTGCAATTTTTTCGAAAGCTCGGTGAATGTAGCCTATTGTAGGTTCGGCATCAAGGATTTTTTCACCATCCATAAGCAAGATATTTTGAAAAATACCATGCGTTGCGGGGTGAGTAGGCCCAAGATTTAGTATTGAAAGTTCGCTTCCATCTTCGTTGCGAGTTTGTTCAATTACTTTGGCGTATCGATGTTCTGGTAATAATAATAAGTCTGACATTTTATAATGTTGAATTATTTACTGAGTTTTATATTTTTTGTGCTGTTCTTCCAAAGAAACGATCGTCTTTATCGGTTCGCCCGCTATCTTCCATTGGAAATTCTTTTCTCATGGGGTGCGAAACCATTTCATTCATGTTTAGAATTCTTTTTAACTGAGGATGACCTTTGAAATTGACTCCGTAAAAATCCCACGCCTCTCTTTCCATCCAATTAGTACATAGAAATAAGTCTGTTATAGAATTTACTTCGGGATGTTCGCCGTTTAAATAAGTTGTTATTCGTATCCTTACGTTTTCTATCCAATTATGCATATGATAAACTATTGCAAACTGATGATTTTCATCATTGTCTGGATAGTGAATGGCGCATAAATCGGTCAGAAAATGAAAATTTAATTCTTCTTCTGTTTTTAATGTTCTAATTACTTCATAGATTGCATCTGAAGTAGCTTCGAATGAAAAAATGTCTTTGCTCATAGCAAAATTTAGAACTTTTGTTCCAAATTTTTGAGTCATTTTTTCTTGTATGTATATTGTTTCTAAAGCCATATTATAGGTTGTAAGAAGCTAATAGTTCTTTATATTCTGGAGAATTTCTTCTGCGAACAGATTCGTTTTTAACTAATTCTTGTAATTGCATTACACCATCAACAATTTGTTCTGGTCGTGGTGGGCAACCTGGTACATATACATCAACAGGAATTACTTTATCAATTCCTTGTAAAACTGAATAGGTGTCAAAAACGCCTCCTGAACAAGCGCAAGCACCAACAGAAATTACCCATCGTGGTTCGGCCATTTGTTCGTATACTTGACGTAAAATTGGAGCCATTTTTTTAGAAATTGTTCCCATTACCATTAGCATATCTGCTTGACGAGGAGAAAAACTCACTCTTTCTGAACCAAAACGTGCTAAATCGTAGTGAGATGCCATTGTAGCCATAAATTCAATTCCACAACAAGAAGTTGCAAAAGGTAATGGCCAAAGCGAATTAGCTCTTGCTAGACCAACAACATCATTAAGTTTTGTAGCAAAGTATCCTTCTCCTGTTACACCATCTGGTGGCGCAACCATTTTTTTATTAGAATCGCTCATTTTTAATTCAATTTAATTATTTCATTAATTAGCTTTCGCTCAAGTCGTAATTAATTTATTCCCATTCTAATGCTTTCTTCTTTATTATATAAAAGAAACCTACTAAAAGTAATAACATAAAAATAACCATTTTGATCATTCCGTCAGCTCCCAATTCTTTGAAATTGACTGCCCATGGATATAAAAAAATAACTTCTACGTCAAAAAGCACAAAAAGAATGGCAACGAGAAAATATTTTACAGAAAAAGGAATTCGCGCGTTTCCTACAGATTCTATTCCACACTCAAAATTCTTTCCTTTATTTTTGGAATATCTTTTTGGTCCAAGAAAACTTGATCCAATAATTGTTGCAACAACAAATCCAATAGCAAGTCCTGCTTGCATGAGTATAGGTAAATAATCAATTTGAGTAGATTGCATGTCTATTATAGTTAATATTTGTAAAATAGCTACAAATATACACTGCAATATTTAATTCTCAAAAATCATTAGATAAACCTTTGTTATTTATAAGTTAAAATCAGCTATTTAAAATCATTCTAAATAAATTAGGTCACAAAAAAAACGCTCTGAGATTATCAGAGCGTTTACCATTTTAGGCAATCAAAAAATAATATATATTAGTCTTCGATAACTACTACTTGAGCAGCTACTTTACCTTTTCTTCCTTCTTCTTCTTCGTAAGAAACTTTGTCTCCTTCGTTTAAGTTTTCAGCTTTAATACCTGTAGCGTGAACGAAAATGTCTTTTCCATTTTCATCATCTGTAATGAATCCGTAACCTTTTGATTCATTGAAAAATTTAACTGTTCCTGTGCGCATTTTGTAATATAAAAAAATTAATAATGGTCAAAGATATACTTATTTATGACATAGCAAACAAAAATTGGATAAAATTTAAAATTTTTTACAATAACTTAAGATTATAATTAAATGATTTTCAGTGTAATATTAAAAGGTTCTGATTTTAGGATTAAAAAAAGCAACTATTTATGAATAATTAATTAGTTGCATTATAATCTATTGCGAATTTGACATAAATTACTTTAAATCAAGTTTTATATGCAATTCCTTTAATTGTGTGTCATCAATTACTGATGGCGCATCAATCATCACGTCTCTTCCTGAATTGTTTTTTGGGAAAGCAATAAAGTCACGAATGGTTTCTTGACCTCCGAGTATAGCTACCAATCTATCTAATCCAAAAGCTAACCCTCCGTGTGGTGGAGCTCCAAATTGGAAAGCATCCATCAAGAAACCAAACTGATTACGAGCTTCGTCTTCTGTAAATCCTAAATATTTGAACATTAATTGTTGCGTTGCTTTATCGTGAATTCTAATAGAACCACCACCAATTTCGTTTCCGTTCAAAACCATATCATAAGCATTAGCGCGAACTTTTCCTGGATTTGTTGCTAACAATTCCATATCTTCGGGTTTTGGCGAAGTAAATGGATGATGCATTGCATGCCATCTTCCAGATTCTTCGTCTAATTCTAATAATGGAAAATCTACAACCCATAATGGAGCAAATTTAGATGGATTTCTCAATCCAAGTCTTGTTGCTAATTCCATCCTTAAAGCAGAAAGTCGTGCACGTGTTTTATCAGCTGGACCAGAAAGTATAAAAATCATGTCTCCAGCTTTGGCACCAGTAATTTCTGCCCATTTTTTCAAATCTTCTTGATCGTAAAATTTGTCTACAGATGATTTGAAAGTTCCATCAGCTTCACATTTTACATATACCATTGACGAAGCACCAACTTGTGGTCGTTTTACCCAGTCAATTAATGCATCTATTTCTTTACGAGTATGTGTTGCACAATTTGGAGCAGCAATTCCAACAACTAATTCTGCCGAATTGAAAACAAGAAAATCTTTGTGTTGAGAAACTTCATTCAACTCACCAAATTTCATATCAAAACGAATGTCTGGCTTGTCATTTCCGTAGGTTTTCATTGCATAATCGTAAGTAATTCTTGGGAATTTCTCTACTTCAATACCTTTTATCTCTTTTAATAAATGACGCGTCAATCCTTCAAATACATTTAGAATATCTTCTTGTTCTACAAATGCCATTTCACAGTCGATTTGTGTAAACTCAGGTTGTCTATCGGCACGTAAATCTTCGTCACGGAAACATTTTACAATTTGAAAATATTTATCCATTCCACCAACCATCAATAATTGTTTGAATGTTTGCGGCGATTGGGGTAACGCATAAAATTGTCCTTCGTTCATTCTACTTGGAACTACGAAATCTCGCGCACCTTCTGGGGTGGATTTAATTAAATAAGGCGTTTCAACTTCACAGAAATCCATATCTGAAAGGTATTTACGAACTTCCATTGCTACTTTATGACGAAAAAGCAAACTGTTTTTAACAGGATTTCTACGAATGTCTAAATAACGATATTTCATTCTAATATCTTCGCCGCCATCGGTATCATCTTCAATAGTAAATGGTGGTGTTAATGAAGTATTTAAAATGGTCATTTCTTTTACTAGAATTTCAATGTCTCCTGTAGCCATATTTTTATTTTTGGCTTCACGTTCAATTACAGTTCCTTTTATTTGAACCACAAATTCTCTACCAAGTGTTTTAGCCAGTTCGAAAACTGATTTTTCTGATCGACTTTCGTCAAATAACAATTGCGTTATTCCATAACGATCACGTAAATCAACCCAATTCATGAATCCTTTATCTCTTGATTTTTGAACCCAACCAGCAAGTGTTACTTCTTGATTGATGTTTGAGGCATTTAAATCTCCACAGGAATGACTTCTGTACATTTTAATTTTATTTATTTGTTTATATAACTTTTGCAAAAGCGTAATTACTGTTAATTCGTTGGATTTTCTTTTTTATAGTTCAAATAATATATTCATTGCTTGTATATATTTGGAATAAATTTTAAATACTTACTACTTACTACTTATTATTAGTCACAACTGCAAAAGTAAAAAACAAAAGTCAATAATTACTAGTAAAATAGAACTGAAATTTTTGTAAAAGTTTTTTATTTTTTGAAAATAAAAAGTTTACATTTGAATAACTAATAAAATGACAACAAATATGAAAAAAATCTTAACAACTTTATTTACACTTGTTATAGTATCTGCAGTAGTATCGCAAAACACTATCAATTTTCAAGCGGAAATCACCAATAGAAATGGTGATACAATTTATATAAAAGACGCCTCAAATAAAACCATTAAAGAATTGGTAGCCAACAAAAAAGGGATTTTTAAGGGAACTTTTGATGTTAAGACGGGTTTTTACTCTTTGTATGATGGAGTAGAGTATGCACAGCTATTTTTAAAGGGTGGTTTTGATTTAAAATTGAAATTAAATGCAAAAGAGTTTGATGAAACTTTATCATACTCTGGTAAAGGAGCTGAAGAAAATAATTTTATTGCAAAGCAATCAATTTCCTTTGAAACTTTTGAAACAGAACATGCAGATAAATCTAAGGACGATTTTTATGCGGTTTTTGATGCTAAAAAGAAAGCCGATTTTGAGAAACTTGAAGCTAGTAATTTTGATCCGGAATTTACATCTAAGTTTAAAAAAGATATGATGCAGATGTTTTTGGGAATGCAAATGTCTTATAAAGCATCACAGGCAAAAAAAGGCTTAACAGGAAAACAATCGGTAAACTTTGTATACGAAAATCATGCAGGAGGAACAACATCTCTAGAATCGCTTAGAGGTAAATTTGTTTATGTTGATGTTTGGGCAACATGGTGCGGACCCTGCAGAGCAGAAATTCCTTCGTTAAAAAAGATTGAAGAAAGATATCATTCAAAGAAGATTGAGTTTGTTAGTATTTCTATTGATGACAAAAAGGATTACGAAAAATGGAGAAAATTTGTTACCGACAAACAATTGGGTGGAGTTCAGTTGTATGCTGATGGTACATCAGAATTTATAAAATATTTTGCTGTAAATTCTATTCCACGATTTATATTAATTGATCCTGATGGTAATGTCTTAGACTCTGATGCTAAACGACCTTCTGATGACAAATTACAAGTTCAATTAGACGGTTTGTTAAAATAAAGATAGATTTTCTTTTTGCTACAAAGTCAGCTTGATGGTATTTATCAAGTTGATTTTTTTTATTTCTAATGTTAAATTTTAGTCAATGTTACCAAATTGTTAAGCAAAAGTTTGCGTAGTGTAAATTAATAGCTATATTTGTTATGTAATTATAAACAATTAATAAAACCTACACTATGAAAAAGTATGTATTAATGGTGACATTGTTGGTTTCAGTACTTACATTCGCGCAAGAAGTTAGCCCAAAATTGGAAGAAGTAAACGGAATGATAAAAGCAACTTATTTTCATGATAATGGAACAATTCAACAAGTTGGATTCTTTAAAGACGGTAAGCTTGATGGAAAATGGATTTCATTCGATGAAGCTGGAAACAAAAAAGCAGAAGCTCAATATACCAATGGAGAGAAGATAGGAACATGGTTATTTTGGAAAGAAGACAATACTATTGCAGAAGTTAATTTTTCTAAAGGCGTTATTAAAACCAATAATTCTTTAGCAGATAAAAACTAAAGTAATTTTATAGTATAAAAAAAGGAGCGATGTAAAAATATCACTCCTTTTTTTGTTTTAATTAATTATGAACTTTTCTGTAAAATTAAGCTGGTCGCCATTTACTTTCAATAAATAAATTCCTTTAGATAAGAAATTTAAGTTCATGGTAATCTCTGTTGCAACATCTTCATCTTTATTGTAAACTGCTCTTCCGTTTACATCAAAGATTTGTATACTTACGTTACCCACAAAATTATTAATTTTAATATTTAATAGTCCATTTGTAGGATTTGGATAGATTCTAAAAAGATCTTCATTTCTAAAATAATCTGCGTTCAATGTGCAGTTTGGTCCAGGAGCAAATGCAGTAAAGTTTTCAACTTGATCTGCGCCATTGGTTGCCAAGCCAGAGGAGGCATTAAGACCTACTCCTCTTCTTCTAAATACTTCTGTAATCATACAAAAATCTTGCCCTCCTGTTGTAGCTTGATCTGCTGCGATTAATGCAGTTCTAAAATTTATAAAACTAGGTTGGCAAGGCTGCAATTTTAATCCATCAATAACCAATCGCATAACCTTGTTGTTTCCGCCTGTGCCAGTATATATATTGGAGTCAAAACCATATTTTTCTATGTACGCCCAAGTCAAATCCCATAAAACAGTAGCCATAAACTCTCCTCTATTGTGCTGCGAATCGGCATCGTTAGAGTCATTAAACGTTAAAGGGTTAATAGACATATCGGTAGAATATCGTACTCTTCTTATTCCTGAACCTGTTGTTTCTTGACTTACTGCAAAACTTGCTATTCCTCTAGGTGAAGCGCCGTTATCTCCAGCTTTTAGTTGCATCATTAAGGTAAACCAATCAGACCAACCTTCGCCCATTTGTTCGCCATTGTTTAAACAACTTGTATTTGCAGGACCACCAGTTAAGCGATTGGAGATTCCATGACCGTATTCGTGGGCAATAATTCCATTGTCAAAGTCACCATCTGCATTGATGAAAGGGACTCCTTGTAGTTGTAATGTTACGTTTACAGCAGATGTTTGCATTCTAGTGATTATTGCTTCACCAACTTCTTGTGTTACGCTTACTGCTGGAATTGTAATGGTTGCATCTGCACCACCCATGTTTATCACTCCAGCAACATTGTTTACCAATATTACAGCAGTGGCGCCTGCTTCTTGTGCTAATTTCACTTTAGAAACAAAAGTACAATCGCCTCGTCGAATTACTACTATTTTTCCGTTTATTGCAGAAGCATTGATTGCAGGTGTACAAGCATCGGAAGTTGGAATTGTTCCATCATTAAATAAAACTAAATCTGATTGAATTAATGCGGGAGCAATAGGAATAGGAACATTGCCTGGAAAGAAAACATTATCTCTTGCCGCTCTCGGTCCTGCAATGTCTGGTGGGGAGTTTATATTTAAAGGCTCTAATGGTGGAGCTACATTCCACAAGAACATTTGCATTCGTGGTCTATTGCCATCTGTTGGTGTAGAAAAATTGGCATTGTTTAAGTTTTGAGGCTCTAAGGTAGCCCCATCTTGTGCATCGGCAAATACGGCATCACCAAAGACAGAACTTGTACCACCGCGGCCATAATTGTTTTGTTGAAAGTTGCCATTAACTTCATTAAAACCATACATATACCAAACATCATGCATGATATTATTCATGTAAAACAAGTTTGTTATAGCTGCATTTAGATATGTTGCAGGCTGAGCTGTTGTGCCTCCATACGGAAAATCAAAATTCAATGATGCGCCTCCATTTGGTGCGGTTCCTGTTCCGTTGTTGCCATCGGTGTCATCTTGAGAAAAAACATTATTTCCTCGTGTTATTGTAAATTCATTTCCTGCAACTCCGTTGGTATCATGCCATCCAAAAGGTGAAGCAGTTGTATTGTGAGGCGCTATAATTATTTGTCTTGGACTATGATTGGGGCTTTCGTAATTATATGGGATTACATTATAACTTCCGGATTGAACATTTAAGATTGTATTATTTTGTTTAAAAAATGAAAAATTAGTGGCGTTTGATTTAGTACTGCATACTAATTCGTGGTTGTGTTTAGGGCCAAAATTACAACTTATAACCATGTCATTTTTTTCAATAATACTGCCATTAATTGCATCAATTCTTACATCCCAAAGGTGTTGATGATTTGAGGTTTCAATAACAAAATTCCAAGCCAATCGCAACTTATCTTCCGCGTTGATTTGAAAAACTAGTTGCGCTGAGATCGGATTTTCAAAACCTTCGTGAGAAATTTTAAATTTTTTGTTCGCTCCCGATTCAATGATTTCATGGTTATTTGGAGTAGTAATATTCAGTAAATGTTTAGCATTATATAGAGCATCTAGCACGTTTAAGTTTGGCGTAATTGTGTTTATTTTTGTGGCAGCATTTACAATAAATCTGTTGTCAAAATTTATAATTTGATTATCTTTCATCCAAACGTTAGAAATTGCATTATAAATTTCGATTCCTGCGTGTCTTTGTTTAAAAAAAACATTAGTTATCTTAGTGCTTTCAGATGTAGTTTCGCCAGCCATTACCCAATCAATTACATCTTGTTGGGTAAGTTCTAATTTGGTGTAATTGGCGTTAAGGTAAGTTTGTATTTTTTGTTCTTTAGTTTGTGAAAACGAAAAAAGGGTTTGCAACAAAAAACACAAGAGCGTGATTTTTTTCATGGTAGTTTGGTTTAGTTGTCACAAACATATATTATTTTTGTTTTAAAAACAATTTATAGCTTTGAAATTCAATTTTTTAACTATTGTTGGAAGCAATTATTTTATTGTATAAAACCGCATTACCATCAGTTAACATCGATATAAAATGGCAAATGTGCAATAATCGTTCATATAAAGTTTCTTTTTCGATATGATGTTTTTCTGGCAAAATCTTTAATAAAAGTTTATCATAATTGGTAGCTTTTCCGTCATAATTGTTGTTGTAAGCTGTAATGAATTTATCTAACAAGTTGTTCAACATTTGATAGCCAGAAAGTTCTTTCTCAATTACTTCGCGACTTTGATAAATATCTTTTACACTCAGTTTTATAATATCATCAATTTGTGCTTTGTATTTACTTTTATCGGTTAACGCATGTCGGAATTCACCTTTTAGAATAGCTTCTTCATTTTCTATGAAAACACGAACAGCATCGTTAATTAGATTTCCAATGGCTAAAGCACGTAAATAACTTATTCTATCTTCTTTTGTAGTTAGTGTTTGATATTTATTAGTATCAATAGTATCTTGTACCAATTTGATTAAATATTCTAATGCATAATCTTCTGAAACTAATCCGAGATTTATTCCGTCTTCAAAATCAATTATAGTATAACAAATATCATCCGCAGCTTCGACAAGATAGGCGAGAGGATGTCTTTCATAACCAATATCATTTCCCGATTTGTTTGGAATTAATCCCAATTCATCGGCTACTTCTTTGAAAAATTCTTTATCAGTTTGAAAGAAACCATATTTTTTATCAGCAATATTTGAAGTTGGTTTTTTAGGTAAACTTTCTTTCGGATATTTCATAAATGCTCCTAAAACAGCATAAGTCAATCGGATGCTTCCTTCTATTCCAGGTCTTGAACTAGTTAAAACTGAGAATCCGTTGGCATTTCCTTCAAAATCTATTAAATCTTGCCATTCTTTATCGGTAAGTTGTTCTTTATATTTTTGTCCTTTCCCGATAGAAAAATATTCACCGATAGCTTTTTCACCAGAGTGACCGAAAGGTGGATTTCCAATATCATGTGCTAAAGAAGCTGCAGCTACAATTGCTCCAAAATCATTGGCTTGATAACCATGAATTTCTTGCAAATACGGATATTTTTCAATGATTTTTTTTCCAACCAAACGTCCAATAGAACGTCCAACTACCGAAACTTCTAAACTGTGCGTCAAGCGTGTATGAACAAAATCGGTTTTCGAAAGAGGAATAACTTGCGTTTTATCTTGTAAACTTCTAAAAGCTGACGAAAAAATAATTCTATCGTAGTCAACTTCAAAACCCAAACGAGTATCGTCTTGTTCTATTCGAAGTCGTTTTCCTTTGTCGCCTTGACGTTTTAAAGATAAAAGTTGTTCCCAGTTCATCATAATTTTTGATTGAAGATTAACGATTTTTGTCCTACTTTTTATCATTAGCCAAGAAAAATACTCTTGATTTCTTTGGATATTGATTGTAACTTTTATCACTCGGATTTGCAATAACCGATTTGATATTGATTTCGTCACCCAATTTAAAATCTTTTACAACGATTTGATAATCTAATAAATATTCGCCACAGAAATAGTTCCCGTTTTGGTCTTTTTCAATAATTCCTGTGTAAACTCCTTTTTCTTTCATGCTAAACTTATTTCAGTATCGCTACTATTTTTATTTGATTTCAAAGATAATTAAAAAACAAAACAGCCATCGAGTTGATGACTGTTTATGATGATTAATTAGAATTATTTTTTATATTTTGCTATAATTTCCTTAATTACTTCGCTTGTTAACTCGTATCCTTTTTGTTGTGGCCAACCTTCCCATCTGACAATTCCATAAGGATCGACTAATACACAGTGTGGAATTCCTTTAACCACATAACTATTGTTTAATCTTTTACTAGTATCGATAGCACTGAAGTATTCCATTTTAGGATTTATTTGTGTTAAAACTTTCTCTTTAGTTTCGTCACTTATTCCTATCACAATTAAATCTTTTTCAAATTCTTTTTGAAAAGCGTTTAGTTCAGGAATTGCTTTTTTACAAGGGCCACACCAAGTTGCCCAAAAATCTATCAAAACGAATTTTCCTTTAACTTCAGGTTTCTCAGAAATCCACTGTTCAACAACAAAAGCAGGTGCCTCTTTATCTTGAAATGATTTTGCCCAAAGTCTTTTTTCTTGAGCTTCCAAAATCAGACTGAAATACAAGAAAATTATAATTGTGATTTTTTTCATTTACTTAATTTTTTAAGAACCACACATTTCACAGTCGTCTGGTCCAGCATTTTTTGCCATTTCAATCATAGCTCTGTATTCTTCGGCAGTCATTTCTACTGGTTCGTTTAGAACTGCAATTGGCTGTAATGGTTCTGTTATAGCTTTTATTTCTGCTGCAGGTTGCTCTTGAACTTCAATTGGTTCTGCTTTTTTATCATTATTTAAAGTAAACTTGATGGCATCAACCGCAGCTTTTGTTCTTAAGTAATACATTCCTGTTTTTAAACCTGATTTCCATGCGTAGAAATGCATCGAAGTCAATTTAGCATAATTAGCATCTTGCATAAACAAGTTCAACGATTGCGATTGATCAATAAAATATCCTCTATGACGAGACATGTCAATAATATCTTTCATAGACATTTCCCAAACAGTTTTATATAATTCTTTTAAATCTTCTGGAATATTTAATGCTTGCACCGAACCATTGTTTCGCATTAACTCTTGCTTTAATGTTTCGTTCCAAAGTCCCCTTTCTACTAAATCATTTAGTAAATGTTTATTTACCACAATAAACTCGCCAGAAAGCACTCTTCTTGTGTAAATATTAGAAGTGTAAGGTTCAAAAGCTTCATTGTTTCCAAGAATTTGTGATGTTGAAGCTGTTGGCATTGGCGCTACTAACAATGAGTTTCTAACACCATTTGCTAAAACTTCTTTTCTCAAACCTGACCAATCCCATCTTCCAGAAAGTTCTTCATCTTTAATATTCCATAGGTTATGTTGGAATTCACCCTTAGAAATAGGTGATCCTTCGTAAGATGAATAGGCTCCTTCTTCTTTGGCTAACTCCATAGAAGCAGTTACAGCTGCAAAATATAATGTTTCAAAAATATCTTGATTCATTTGTTTTGCTTCGTCACTTGTAAACGGCATTCTCATCATGATAAAAGCATCTGCCAAACCTTGAACACCAAGACCAATAGGACGATGGCGCATGTTTGAATTCTCTGCTTCGATTACGGGATAATAATTTCTATCGATTACTTTATTTAAGTTTCTCGTTACACGTTTGGTCACATTGAAAAGCAATTCGTGATTAAATTTTCCGTTTTCAACAAACATTGGTAATGAAATAGAGGCCAAATTACAGACAGCAACTTCATCAGGCGATGTGTATTCCATGATTTCAGTACACAAGTTCGACGAACGAATAGTTCCCAAATTCTTTTGGTTCGATTTTCTATTCGCTGCATCTTTGTACAACATGTACGGTGTTCCAGTTTCGATTTGTGATTCTAGAATTTTCTCCCAAAGTTCACGTGCTTTTACTGTTTTTCTTCCTTTTCCTTTTGCTTCATACGAAGTATATAATGCTTCAAATTCGTCACCATAAACATTATCTAATCCTGGACATTCGTTTGGACACATTAAAGTCCAAGTGGTATCAGCTTCTACACGTTTCATGAACAAATCTGATGTCCACATGGCAAAAAATAAATCTCTAGCACGCATTTCTTCTTTTCCTGTATTTTTTTTCAAATCTAAGAAATCAAAAATATCGGCATGCCAAGTTTCTAGGTAAATTGCAAAACTTCCTTTACGTTTTCCTCCACCTTGATCTACATAACGAGCAGTATCATTGAAAACTCTCAACATCGGAACAATTCCGTTCGAAGTTCCGTTTGTGCCACGAATGTAGGAACCTGTTGCACGAACATTGTGAATTGCTAATCCAATTCCACCAGCTGATTGCGATATTTTTGCCGTTTGTTTCAGCGTGTCGTATATACCATCAATACTATCATCTTTCATGGTCAACAAGAAACATGATGACATTTGAGGTTTTGGTGTTCCTGCATTGAACAATGTAGGCGTTGCGTGCGTAAAGAATTTTTTCGACATTAAATCGTAAGTTTCAATTACAGATTCAAGGTCGTTTAAGTGAATTCCAACAGAAACACGCATCAACATGTGTTGTGGTCTTTCAACAATTTTTCCATTGATTTTTAACAAATACGAACGTTCCAAAGTTTTGAAACCAAAATAATCGTAGTTAAAATCACGGTTATATATAATGTGAGAATTTAAAAATTCTGCATTTTCTTGAATTACATTATGAACTTCTTCCGAAAGCAATGGTGCTTCTTGATTCGTTCTTGGGTTTACATAATGATACATTTCATTCATCGTTTCTGAGAATGATTTGTTAGTGTTTTTATGCAAATTTGATATTGCGATTCTTGCTGCTAATTGAGCGTAATCAGGATGCGAAATCGTCATTGACGCTGCTGTTTCTGCTGCAAGATTATCTAATTCTGACGTAGTTACTCCATCATACAATCCTTCAATTACACGCATGGCTACTTTTACAGCATCTACTCTGTCATTTAAACCATAACATAGTTTCTTAATTCTATCGGTGATTTTGTCAAACATTACCGGCTCTTTGTGGCCGTCTCTTTTTACTACGTACATAAGTTTTAAGTTTTTGTGAAATAGAAAATCCCTTCGCTATTTCGAGTTATTTGTAATATATGCTGAACTTGTTTCAGCATCTGTTTTTTTTTTGGAAAATATTTTTTTTTTGATTTTAAAATAATCTGAAACAAGTTCAGATTAAAAATCAGCGTCGAAACTAATTTTACTTGCTTCAGAATCAGAATTCATTACACCAGCTTTTTGGTATTCTGCTACACGTTTTTCAAAGAAGTTAGTTTTTCCTTGAAGTGAAATCATATCCATAAAATCGAAAGGGTTTGAAGAGTTATAAACTCTATCGCATCCTAATTCTACTAATAATCTATCGGTAACAAATTCTAAATATTGTGTCATCAAAGTAGCATTCATTCCAATCAAACTTGCAGGAAGTGATTCGGTGATGAATTTTCTTTCGATGTTTAAAGCGTCCGTTAAAATTTCTGTGATCCTTGCTTTAGGAACTTTATTTACTAAATGGTGGTTGTGTAAATGCACAGCAAAATCACAATGCATTCCTTCATCACGAGAAATTAATTCATTAGAAAAAGTCAATCCTGGCATTAAACCACGTTTTTTCAACCAGAAAATTGAACAAAAAGAACCAGAGAAGAAAATTCCTTCTACGGCTGCAAATGCAATCAATCGTTCTGCAAACGAATCTGATTCTATCCATTTTAAAGCCCATTCTGCTTTGTCTTTAATAGCAGGAAAAGTTTCTATAGCATGAAAAAGTTCGTGTTTTTCTGCTTCGTCTTTTACATAAGTATCAATTAACAAGGAATACGTTTCGCTATGAATGTTTTCCATCATGATTTGAAATCCGTAGAAAAATTTAGCTTCAGGATATTGTACTTCGCTCACAAAATTCTCTGCAAGGTTTTCGTTTACAATTCCATCAGATGCAGCGAAGAAGGCAAGAATATGTTTGATGAAGTACTTTTCATCATCGTTTAACTTATTGTTCCAATCGTTCAAATCGGTGTGTAAGTCAATTTCTTCTGCTGTCCAAATGCAAGCTTCTTGTTTTTTATACCATTCCCAAATATCTTGATGCTTAATTGGGAAAATTACAAAGCGATCTTTATTTTCTTTTAGAATTGGTTCTACGAAAGACATAATTATTTGTTTTTATTAAGGTTTTTTTAACTTATTTGAGCTGTTACAAAGATTACTATTTTTAAATGAAAAAGAAAGTCAAAGTTATTGACAATCGGCTTTAGTTTTTAACAATGTGTAGGAATACTACTAATTTTTACTTTTTTATAACTATTTGTTTAACAATAGTTTACAAACATCAAAAAATGAAAAAATCCCTAAAAATAAGGGATTTATGAATTTTTACGATAAGTTTTCGTATTGATTTTGGAAGAAAAACTTAAGTTAAAAACTAAACAAAAAATGCAACTTTCGATAGGTTGAAAGTTGCATTTTTAAATTTTCTAAGAATAGAAAGATTTACTCTTCTTTCTCAGCATCAATATAGGTTTTGTTACCGTTTTTATTGATGTAGTATTTTCCGCCTTTTGGTCCTGTGAATACTTTTTTACCTTTGTAGTTACCAGTTACTTTATCAGCTACTTTTTTCTCTGCAGTTTTAGAAGCTGCAGTTTCTTTCATATCTTCTTTTTCTTCAGCAGCCGTTTTTTTAACTTTTGCAGCTGTTTTATTTGCAGTTGCTTTGGCTGTTCCTGTAGCAGATGCTTTGGCTTCTTTAGCTTTATCAGACACATATTTTGTATTAGATTTAGCGTCAGTTTTTGTTTTTGTAACTTTTTCTGCTGCTTTTCCAGTTTCTTTAAAACGTTTGTCTGGCGTTCCGTCTTTTTTAAGTTTAGTGCCTTTTTCTGCCCCCGCTGCTGCTTCTTTTTTTGCTGCAATCGTAGCTTTTCTTTTTTCGTTGGCTGCCGCTTGTTTAGCTGTTTTTTCACCATCTGCTTTGGCTTGTGCTTTGGCTGCTTTTAGTTGTTCCGCTTTAGTTGTTTTCTCTTTTACAATTTTTTCAGTTGTTTTTTTTGCTTTTGTTGTTTTTTCTTTAGTCTCTTGCGCAAATGTTGTATTCGAGAAAATAAATACTAAACATAATAAAATTAGTTTTTTCATCTTTTTTAAATTTTGGTTACTTAGGAATAAAATTACTATTTTTTCTTTTACAAATACTATTCCAAATCAATTAGTTGTAAAATTCTTTCTACAAAAAAGACGGTTCATAATAAAATTTTTAGAAAAAAGCTCGCACTTGTACATTTCCAGTATGAATAGCATTACTAGTATCTGATTTTCTGCCTTGGTAGTTTATGTTTATGTCTAGATATTGCGTAAGATTTTTTTGTAAGAGTAGGCGCCAAGTACTGTTTTTTCCAGATTGAAGACCTTCTAACATTTGGAAAGCTACTGGTGACAAGGAGTTACCAATAAAATTGTTGTTAAACACCGAAAATTCACCATTAACAGTAAATTTAGAATTGCTAGAATAATTGAATGAAATTCCGAATTGGTTTTGTTTTAAAATTTCCATCGAATTGATAGTGTTTGCTTTGTTTTTAAAGACATAAAATAACGAAACACTTTTATCGTTAGACAGCAGGTAAGAAATTTTTGGTTCTAAAGACTGTCCATTTAAAATGAAATTTCTCGAAGCATAATTATCTGAAATACTTTCTGAATTTGAAATTGTGGTATCAAAATTAAAAAGCCAACTTTTTTTTAATAAATGAACGTACTGTAATTGGTTTGATGTTGTGCTGTTTTCCTGGGAGCCTATAGAAAGAAGATTTTTTATTCGGCTTTGAATATAATTGTAGGTAACAGAATGTTTTTGCTTTCCTCGATTGTAAAACAAACTATTTCTAAAATTAGAATTTAATCCGAGCATATTTTCCTCATTACTAGAAAATGGATTAAGATTAAAATTATTGGAATCGCGTTGTATTTTTCTGTCTAATGCAAAAGTGGTTTGGTTATAAAAATAGGATAAAAGTTTTTTTATACCTTTTTCGTTGCTCCATTTAGACGGACTCAAGGTTATAGATTGGGAAAATTTATTTTGATGGGTTTTTACAAATATTTGATTAGGAAGAAAAACGCGAACATACTTTGCTTGGTCTGGGAAAATTGCAATTTCAAATTCTTGTAGTTCTTGAATTCCGTTATTATTATAATCATTCCACATAAACACGCCTTGACCTTGGTTAACTTCTAAATAGGTGAATTCTTGCTGGGCGATCGTTCCAGAGGCTGTTTCGTAGGCAAAAGTTGTTTGAATTAACTGATTGAAAAAATTATCAGAATATAACAATCTTGAATTTAGTGATGGTTCGGTTGGGTGTGTTGCATCGGTAAAGAATAACTGCCGGTAATTTACAAATAATGATAAATTTGTATTTTGGTTTTGAATTAATTTTGATTTGATATAGTAGGAGTTTGAGGTGTTTACTCGTTGCAAATTGCGCAATTGCAAACTGTCGTTTTTTCTATGTAAATAACCAATTTCGGTATATACTTTTGTGCTGTCGCCTCGCCCTGCAAAAACACCATATTCTATAAAACGCTGACTTAGTAGAGTAAATTCATTAGTAGCAACCAACTTTTCTACATTGTCTTCTGCATTTAAACTTGTACCAACCCAATTTTTTTTAATATGATATTTCGCAGTGGTTTGATTACGTAAAAAATTGGTATTAGTAATAGAACCTGTGCTTTTTAATACACTAGCATTTTGTTGAATTAAACCATTTTTATGTTTGTAAACTCCTTGTAAAACATGTCTCGAACCTGAGAAATTATCTGTAAAATCTAATTTTTCTATTTGATATTTAGCAAATCCTTTGTTTTTAAAATCGAAATTCAAACCCGTTACTAACAAACTTTGGTTCCCTAGTATTGCAGTTAAATTCCAATCTCTATTAAATTCTATATTAAATAATCGTTCAATGGTTTTAAAATCTTCATCAATGAACTGAAAATTTGCAAAAGCGTCTAGGTGGAATTTTTTTGAGAAAAGCCGTTGTTTAGCATTAACCTTACCAGCAATTCCGGTGTTATTTTGGTCGTCTATAGTTGAAAACAAGTTCAAATCGTTATTACTAATACCAAGTTCAAAATCGATTGCTGTTTTTTCTGACGGATTATAATTTCCTAAAATTGTGGCAATTTGAATTTTTGTTGGTGCGATTAATCTTGTTATGGGTTCAAAGTTTCCTTGAGGAACTCCCGAAACCGGTGCTATATATTCATAAATTTTTCCAACGGTGTTATTGTTCGATAAAACATAGTTTCCTAAATTGTTTCCTACTAATGAAAACTTTACATTATATAACACTGCTGTTTCAGATGTAGAAAACTGAAAAACTTCTGCACCACCAACCAGTATTTTTTCATATAATATTTTATTTTCCGAAAAACTATCTATGAAAGCAGAAGGGGCATTCATTAATGATATAGTGTCTCCAGCATTTTTAAGTACATCTACTTGTTCTTCCGATAAATTTTGCTGTAATGGTTGATTTTTTATGTCATTTTCAGAATAAATATAACCTCCAATAGACCATTTATCTGTTTGATGTGTTGCTCCGCCATAGGTAACAAATCGGGTAAAACTTCGATCAGAATATTGGTATTCTATAACAATACGCATCTCGGAAGTTATTGGAAAGAGCGATGTAAAAATGATTTCTCCTGCGTTGTAATCTATAATATAATGATTGCTTTCACCACGTTGTAGTAAAACGCCATTAATAAAAACACGTTCTGAACCCGAAATAACCAACACAAATAATTCGCCGTTGTTACCTCTTAATTTGTATGGTCCTTGGTTTCCTTCTTGTCCCGTAAAGTTACTTCTTGCATATTGTCCGCGCACAATGGCTCCCGAAGCAAAAATTTCGGTCTTTTTTTCGGGAGTGCCAAAGGTAAATCTAGATGCTAATCCTTGTACTTTTTTGTTAAAATTTAAGAACCTAGATTGACGATTTTCTAAAAAAAGATCACCTGCACGAATGTTCCATTTATCTGAAAATAATTCGATAAAAATTTGATCAAATTCGTCTAATGTTTGCGAGTAACCGCCGTTTTGTAGAGGAATATTGCTGTCTTGAATAGAAGCGCGAAGCGAAACTCTGTCGGAGATTTTTCCAGTTATTTGCAGATCTAAGTTTGACGAAACGGTAGAGTTTTGATTATTCCCAACGGTAATTCCGCGCGTTATACTTCCTGTGGTATTTAATCCGTCAAACGGTTTAAAAGATTTTAAGTCATCACTTTTTATGGCGTAAAGGTTTTCAATTCCGTTTGGGACAACTCTTTTTTCGTCATAAATAGTATAGGTTTTGGTAAGAAACTCCGGAAATTTCAAATACCTTATCGTTAAAGTATCTTTTGTAGCGAAGTTATTTTTGAAAACTAATTTCGCTTTTCGAAAATCTACTTTGTAAAACGAAGTATCTATGTCAATTCCTAGTTTATCTTGAATTTTAAAAAATGATTTATTGATACTAACACTATCTATAGCAATAGAATCTTTAGTAATGATGATTTTTTTGTTTTTGTACGGCGTTTCTAGTTCCTGAGCAAAAATGCCCGAAAAACAGAACAATAATATCCATAAAAAACTAATTTTTAACATAAATAAGATAACTCATAAATGTCAAAAGTAGTATTTATTATTTGAAAGATTTAGGAATAGAATTTAAGATTTATTTCTTTTTAACCAATTAGATGGCTAAAGTGAAGTATGAAAAACCCCAAAAATAGTGATGATTTCGTTGTCTACGATATAATGAATTCCATAAGGTAGTCGGTTAATTAATCTAATTTTTGCTTGTTTATATCTTTTTTGAAAAGCAGGTGGAGTTCTTTCTTTTTTATTTGTAACTACTTCGAGAAATAATCCAAAATCGAATGAAAGACCTTCTCTTTGGTCTTTATACCAAAGTATAATTTCTTAAATATCAAAAAGAGTTTCCTTTGTGAATTGAATTTGTTTCATTTTCTGATTTCTTTCAAATGATTTTTTACATCATTCCAAGAATAATATTGAGTTTTACCTTCTCCAATAATTTGAAGTCTTCTATCTAATTTATTTTTTATTTCATCAGAAAGTTTGATTTTTTTTTGCAGCACTATCCCATAATTGTTCAGCTAAAATTAATTTCTTAGCTATTGAATATTTTTTTAAATCTTTTATCTTCATGATTTTTTTTATAAAGTAATAAAAAAACCTGAAGTAAATTTTATTCTTTAGTAATAATCTGCATAGTTTCTCTAGAAACTTGTTTTACTAATACAGTCTTATCTTTTTCTACCATTTCTCCCGCTTCTTTAGAAAAGTGACGAATGGTGTAAAGGGAAACATTTTCGTTATATGAAACTTTAAATTTCTTAGAAAGAATAGTTTTCAATTCGTTGAAATTCCCAAATTTGTCTTCAATGCAAATAGAAAAACTGATGGCTGTGTTTTGAATCAAACTTACTTTTATCTTGAACTTGTGTAAAAGAGCAAAAATTTCACTGATGTTTTCTTCCATAATAAAAGAGAAATCTATAGAAGAAAGCGAAATTAATAATTGATTTTTCTTTACAATAAAACAAGAAGTTTTTGGTTCTAAATCGGCACCTTTAGACACCGAGGTTCCAGGCAATAAAGGGTTTATGAATGATTTTACAAATAGTGGAATTTCTTTTTTCTGCAAAGGTTGCAAAGTTTTTGGGTGAATCACAGAAGCGCCATAAAAGGCTAATTCTATCGCTTCACGATAGGAAATCTGATTTAATAATATCGCATTCTCAAAATATCTTGGATCGGCATTTAAAACACCAGGTACATCTTTCCAGATTGTCGCGCTTTCCGCACTTAAGCAATAAGCAAAAATGGCTGCCGTGTAATCAGAACCCTCGCGTCCTAAAGTTGTAGTGAAGTTATTCTCGTCTGAACCTAAAAATCCTTGTGTAATATTTAATGCTTTTTTCTTAATTCCTTTAGAAATTAATTTTTGAGTTTGTTCCCAATCAACATTGGCATCGCGGTAGGTAGCATCGGTTTTAATGAAATTTCTAACGTCAATCCAGTTATTTTTTAATCCTTGTTGATTAAAATAATGACTTACAATTGTTGTAGAGACAATCTCACCATAGCTTATTACTTGGTCGTAAACAAAGTTGTAATTGGGTGATTTATTACTTCTTAAAAAATATTCTAAATCGGCAAAATGGCTGTTTACAGCAAAGAAAACATCGTGTTCTTCATCGTCAAATAAATCTAGTAAAATTTGATTATGGTATTTTCTAACTTCTTGCAGTGAAGCATGAAATGCATTAGATTTTTCAAAATAATTTTTGATCACAATTTCTAATGTATTAGTTGTTTTTCCCATAGCAGAAATTACAATTAATACTTCGTCGTGACCTGTTTTTTGTAAAACATCAAAAACATTTTTTACTCCATTAGCATCTTTTACTGATGCACCGCCAAATTTATATATTCTCATATTAGTATTAAGAATTTAGTAGTAAGTATTAAGGGTTTGGTCTTTTAGATTTTATTTAAAAATTTATCAATTCCGTTTTCACTCATTTGAACAACTTGCCAATCAGTGAGAATTTTTGCGCCACTTTTTTTGTAAAACTCGATGGCTGCTGTGTTCCAATCTAGAACATTCCATTCAATTCTTTTCACATTATCACGTTTTCCTTGGGCTATGATTTCGCTATAAAGTGCAAATCCTGCACCAATTCCGCGTTTGTCTTCTTTTACAATTAAATCTTCAAGATGAATTGTTTTGCCTTTCCAAGTAGAATATCTGTAATAATAAAGTGCAATTCCGATAATTTGACCATCGACTTCTGCAACAAATGTATGAAACAAAGGGGTTTGTTCAAAACCATCACGAATTAAATCGTCTTCAGAAATTAGCACTGCATTAGGTTCTTTCTCAAAAGTTGCTAATTCTTGTATTAAATCAAGAACCGATTTCATGTCTTCTTTGGTGGCTTTTCGTATAATCATTTCAATAAATTTCAACAAATATATCAATTTGACAAACTATCTTAAAAAATTTGATAAAAAATACGATATTTGCACAAATAACTACAACGATTTCGTAATGGAAGAACGCAACAAAACTTTAGGTGAATTTATTATTGAAAATCAAAATGCTTTTCAGTATTCCTCAGGAGAATTATCAAGAATTATTAATTCCATTCGATTGGCTGCTAAAGTAGTTAATTACAAAGTTAATAAAGCAGGATTGGTTGATATTGTTGGAGCGGCAGGCGAGCAAAATGTTCAAGGTGAAGACCAACAAAAATTAGATGTTTATGCCAATGAAGTTTTTATTCAAACGTTAATTAATCGTGAAATTGTTTGCGGTATTGCTTCTGAAGAAAACGATGATTTCATTACGGTTGCTGGTTCAGATAAGTCTCATAGTAATAAGTATGTTGTTTTAATGGATCCTTTGGATGGTTCCTCCAACATTGATGTTAATGTTTCGGTTGGAACAATTTTTTCTGTTTTTAGGAGAAAAACGCCTGTTGGAACTCCTGTTACAAGTGAAGATTTTCTGCAACCAGGAACACAACAAGTAGCTGCGGGATATGTAATTTATGGAACTTCAACCATGTTGGTTTACACAACAGGTCATGGAGTAAATGGTTTTACTTTAAACCCTGCCATAGGAACCTTTTATCTGTCGCATCCTAATATGCAATATCCAAAAGACGGAACCATTTATTCTATAAATGAAGGTAATTATGTGCATTTTCCGCAAGGTGTTAAAGATTATATCAAATACTGTCAACTAGAAGAGGGCGACAGACCTTATACTTCTAGATATATTGGTAGTTTAGTGTCAGATATGCACCGTAATATGATTAAGGGCGGAATTTACATTTATCCAACTAGTTCAAAAGCACCTAATGGCAAGCTACGATTGTTGTATGAATGTAATCCAATGGCTTTTATTGCGGAGCAAGCGGGCGGAAAAGCTATTGATGGTCATAGAAGGATTATGGAAATTCAACCTACCGAGTTGCATCAGAGAGTTCCCTTTTTCTGCGGAAGTTATAATATGGTTAGCAAGGCGGAAGAATTTATGAATGGTTCTTAAGTGTAGAATAAATTCTACAAAACATAAAACATTGAAAGTAGCTTGATTAAGATAAAATCATTAAGTTTGCAAACGTTTTTTTCAACAACAACTACTTATACATATGTCTAAAAATCAATCAAAAGAAACTGAATTTGCCGCGGTAAATCCGTTAGAATCTTCTCAAAGATTGGAAGCAATCAAGAATTTAATTTTTGGTGAAAACATCCAGCAAATTGATAAAGAATTTCAATCTATAAAAAATCATGTCGAGAAGAGAAAAGAAGAACTAGAAGACTTCATTGCCGAAACTCGCAAAGAACTGAACGCGAATATAGATAACTTGACTACCGATTTAAACATTAGAATTACTGATATAGAAAACAGTATGAATGATAGAACGGACGAGTTAAACCATAAAAAAGTCGATAGAAATTTAATTGGAACACTTTTAGTTTCTATGGGTGAAAAGATAATGAAGGACTAATTCATTATCATGACTGATGCAGAGAAATTAATTAGGCTAAAAGAACTTCTTCTTAGTGAAGATAGAAATTTTGCGCAAAATATCCTACAAAAATTAGATGCTCTCGATGAAACAGTAAATACTCACGAAAAATTATCTGAAAAAGTAAATCCAATTATTGACAAAAAGATTGACACTTTTGTTGATGAAATCCCATCAAAGTTTGGTCCAGTTATTGCCGATGCTTTGACCAAATCTCAAGATCAAGTTGTAGAAGCTCTTTTCCCTATCATTGGTAAAATGATTAAGAAATACATTCAGCAAGAAATAAAAGCACTATCAGATGCTATTAATAGCCAAGTGCAAACTACTTTTTCTATAAAAACTTGGCAACGAAAAGTCAAAGTGATTTTTACGGGAGTTTCTGAAACCGATATTATTTTGAGCGAAATGAATAAACCTTCAGTCGAGCAAGTATTTCTTATAGAAAAAGGTTCAGGATTAATTATTTCTAGTGCTTCTAAGCAAGAAAATATTGATGAAGATATGATTGCAGGTATGCTAACTGCAATTAAAAGTTTTATGGAAGATGCATTTAAGAAAGACCAGCAAAGCCTCGAATTAATTCAGTACGAGTTGTTCGAAATTCACATTCAAAATTTTACTTCCTATTATTTTGCTGTCGTTATTTCCGGTGGTTTTAATATTTCTTTTAAAAATAATTTAGAAAATAAATTGTTTGATATTGCTAGTCATATAAAAACAGAGGCAGTTGATAAAAAGCAAATAACCATAAAGTTAACAGAATTTATAAATGAGTAGTTCCAAAAAAGTTGTACTTGTTGGTCATTTTGGTGTTGGAAAATCGTCCCTTGTTAGACGTTTTGTTCAAAACACCTTTTCTGATAGTTATATTGTTACAATCGGTGTTCACATTTTAAAAAAAGAAATTAAGATTGATGCAATAGATTTAACTCTAGTCATTTGGGATATTGAAGGCAAAGAGGATATACAAAAAGTTCGTTCCTCTTATCTTTTGGGAACTTCAGGATTTATTTATGTTATAGACCCTACTCGTCCACAAACGTATGAACGTTTTAATGAAGAGAGAGATTTTCTTCGAATTAACTTCCCATCGTCTATGTTTGTGAGTGTTGCTAATAAAGTTGATCTAGTAAATCTTGATGATTTTAAAGAAGTTTTGAAAGAGCGAGCTATTTCAATAGATTTTTTTGCTAGTGCAAAGTCAGGTACAGCAGTAGAAGATGTTTTTCAAACTATAGGAATGATGATGATATAAGATATGTTTGAAGAAATTAGAAATAAATACTTGTATAATAAAACGCAAATTGTTCAACTCAACAAAGAAGGAGTTGTAATAGCTTCCGATGATTTAATTTATCGTGTACAATTAAAAAGTTCTATAAAAGATTTTCATCCTTTTTTTGAAACAGTTTTTTCTTTAATAGATTTAGATGAGCAGGATTTTAACTTTAGTTGTATTCATTTGGATGTAAATTCAATAAAGAGAACGGTAGATATTTTGTTTAATTCTGGATCTATCTTGGTAAATCCTTTCTTAATTTTTATCGATTTTACCGAGCATTATAGCAATTTTCAAAGTATAGCGCAAGAAAAAAACGAATCTGTTCTTAGTTTTCATCTAGCGAAAATTAAAAATCAGCAATTAGAATCGGAGAAAAATTTCAAAAATAAGTTTTTAGCTAATGTAAGTCATGATTTAAAAACACCAATCAGCGCTTCTATGTGGTTTGTTGGAATGTTAGAAAAATCAGATATTTCTACTTCGCAAAGAGAGTTGGTAGAATTACTTAAAGAGACTACCAATCATATTAAAGAGTTGGTAGATGATATTCTAGATTTATCAAAGATTGAAATGGGTCAGATAAAGGTTCAAAAAGCTCCTTTTGATTTCTTAGAAATGCTATATCATGTCGAAAAAATTATAGCACCAAAGGCAAGATTAAAGAAGCTCGAGTTTCATATTGATAAAGATAAAAATTTGCCGAAATTTGTTGTTGGTGATAAAACGCGTATTGTTCAAATTGTTATTAATTTGCTAGATAATGCGATAAAATTTACAAAAAAAGGAAGAGTGGCTCTTTCTGTTTCAAACGCTAGAATTGAAAATAATAATGCTTTAATTTTGATAAATGTTTCGGATACCGGAACAGGAATTATTGCTAATGATAAAGAAGATGTTTTTAAAAGTTTTAAGAAGCTTCATAATTCTAAAGAAATAGACGGTTCAGGATTGGGCCTTTCTATAGTTTCTAATCTTTTATATTTAATGGGAGGAACGATAGATTATAATACACAAGTCAACGTTGGTACTACTTTTCAAATTGAGATTCCTTTGGAAATTAAACTAAGTGAGTCTGGCAATGAGGCTTTTGAGTTTATCGAAATTACCACGAAATTGAATGTTCTTATTGTGGAGGATGATGAAATTAATCAACTTTTATTGATGAAACTATTGTTAAATCATGGTGGTTTCAATATAAATATAGCCAATGATGGTTTTCAAGCTCTTGAAATGGTGGAGCAAAATAGTTACGATTTAATTTTTATGGATATAGAAATGCCTTATATGGACGGTTTTAAAACGACCGCTATTTTGAGAAAAAATGCTAATATAACAATTAATAGTATGCCAATTATTGGCGTTTCTGGTCATTCTGTACAACATCGAAAAGGAATTAGCACCCCAGTGGGTTTTGATGGTTATATTACTAAACCGTTTAAAAAAGAGGAAATTTTCGATATTATTTACGAAGTTTTGAACCTAAAAATGTAAAGAAAGTAATTGTTCGTTCCTTTTTCTCGGTAAAAAGAGTATTTTCACATTAAAATATACTTTGTTTGTATTGTCCTTTTTAATGGTTTAAAGTGTCAGATTGATTTACAAAAAAAATGCCCTGTGAAGCTAAGGTACTTCACGGGGCATTTTATGTTGACTAAGAAAAGTATTTCAAATTGTATTATTCAATAACGATTTTCTTTACTTCTTTTTTATCACCGTCTTGAACGGTTACAAGATAAACTCCTGCTTGCACAGATGATAATTGAATGTTTTCTTCAAATAATCCTGTATTTTGAAATTGTTTGTTTAAAATTTCTCTACCACGGATATCGTGCACAAAAACACCAATTTCATTAGTAGAAGAAGAATTAAATTTAATATTGAAATTTCCGTTATTTGGATTAGGATAAATTCCGAATCCTTCTAAACCAAAGCTTTCTGTCACCAACGTAACAGTTTGAGTACATATTTCAATTCCCCACGAATTTAGGTTACCGTTATCGCCTGTAAAAGGATCATAAACTCTCAACCTCCAAACACCTTGAGGATTTTGACCAACAAAAGGTGCAAAACTCTCGCCTGGCGCTACTGTTTGAAGTACAGTTCCTCCAGCATTACAATTTAATGCACCAGCACCATCGCTAAATTTTATATTTAGGGAGCCGTTTAAGTTTGTGCAGAATCTATTAAAAGCTTTAATAAATGTTGTCGGATTCTGTGGACTACTAATGTCTGTTGTCACATCTGACATATAGGCATGAGTAACATTATTAAATACCGATACAGAACCTATTGTTCCTGTAACTGGAACATTTACTGTCCCAATTTGATTAGCAGGAAAACCAGCAGCCGTTAGAATTGGCAATGCGCTACCAGTATAGGTATTACAAGAGTTGACGATACTATAGCCGAATGCAATATTTTTTGAAACACAATAGTAAATATTATTAATTGCTTCAATCATTATTCTACCAGTTGTTGATAATATATTTGGAACCGTTATTGTTTCTGATCCGTCGTTTGGTGTGCTTGCTAGTAAAGTTGTAAAAGTTGCACCACCATCTGTAGAATAAGAAATTCTTACGTTTGCGGTATTTATTGGAAAAGCGTTGGTGTTTGCAACACTCCATGTTATAGTTTGAGTTGATCCTAGTGGCCACGATGCATTATCAGCACTTGGACTAGTAACTGCGAAAGGACCATTAGAAGAAACAGTAACGTTCATGTTTGCTCTTCTGGTTTGTCCACCATTTGGAGCTCTGTTGTCTCTTACAGTTAATGCAAATGACATTGAACGACCAACATTTGGGACTACTTCCCATGCTGGTGCTAGATTGCCCAATAAAACATTTGCGAAAGAAGGCATAAATCGATTTGGTGAAGATGTTGGCGGGTTTGATCTAAAGTTTGGTCCTGTTGTATTGGTTTGCGTTGGCGGTTGTGTAGAAACTTCAACATTGGTTTGTTCCCAGCAGTACGTTAGTGCGTCTCCATTTGCATCTGTTGCAGAGCCTCTTAATACAAAAGCAGTTCCTCTTGGAATTGTATAATTTGGACCCGCATTCACCACAGGAGCATTATTACCATTAGAGATATTAGCACCACAATTTCCCGCGTTAGTTACAAAGGTAATCATTTGTTCCAAACTTACTGCGTGAAAATGTGCGTCGGAGTTATTTTGAACATTTGGCGCACAAATACCAGCATATGCCATAATGGTGCTTCCGCTTCCCGGCTCAGCAGAGGTTGTGCCAGATCTTTGGCAATCGTTATTTTGAGTATGAGTGGCTCCAAATTGATGGCCCATTTCATGTGCAACATAATCAACATCAAATTGATCTCCAACAGGGTTTATTTGTCCTGTAATTCCTCTAGCTTTTCCTGATCCACAAACAGAAGAAAGCTGAGCTATTCCCGAGTCGGTAGTACAGTAACCATGTCCCATATCATAATTTGAGAATCCAATAGCTGCATCAACAATTGGTTGTATTTCATTGATCATTGTAGGTGAGTTGGTAAAATTATCAGAATCGATAAAAACAATTAAATCGTTATTTGCTACTAAATTCATTCTTAGCGACATATCTCTTTCATAAATACCATTAAGTCTTGTTAAACTAACCGCCATTGCAGATAGTACAACGCCTTTTTTAACTGCTAATGGAGCAGTTGCTGGAGTTCCTGCCGCTGTTAAATGAAATGCCGAATATTCTACAGTACAAGCAATAGCTAATCGATATTGTCTAAAAGTACCATCATTAATTCTACCTCCAAGTGTGTTATCTACCTGTAATGTAGGCTCATCTTCACTAGTAAAACAACCAAAAGATCGTGCACGTTCGTTATCTTTTTTGTTATATACAATGTAGTTATTTAAGTCTTTGGTATAAGTATCAATGTAATAGGTTCCTGAATTACCAGATGTTGCCATTAAGTGAAAACCAAAAGTAGTAATACTAAATCTAATTGTTGCCGTTGGGTCATCAATACCTTTTCCTACATAAGATTTGATTTCAGGATATCTGCTAGCAAGTCCGTCTTCCATAACTGGTGCGTAAAAAACAGTGAATTTTTCAATTTTCCCGCTTGAATTTGGAAAAGGAATCACAACATCCGAATGAGTTGATGTTATGTCTAAAGGTGCTTGCTGCAATCTACTTTGCAATTGTTGCAAGTCTAATTGATACAAATCAAATTTGCTCGGGAAAGAACTTCTGTCCATTTTTTCGAACATTAAAAGCCTGTCCTCTGCTGTTTTTTTCCAAAGTTCGGTTTGACCGAAACCACTTTGGGTTATACTGACGAACAGTAAAATTAAGAATAATAGTTTTTTCATATTTTTTCATTTTTAAACATAGGATACAAATTTATAAAAATCTTTGGCAAATTTGCGTTTTTGCTAAATAAAAAAAGCAAAAAATGAAATATTTTTTGCTTTTTGGTGAGATTTGGATTAGAAAAGTTATTCTTTAATAATCTTTCTGGTTGCTTTTTTTACACCGTCTTGAACTTCAATAAGGTAAATGCCTGATTGGAGAGCTTCAAGATTTAGAGTTTCATTTATCAACCCAGTATTTTGATAACTATTTTGATAAACACTTCTACCGCGCATATCATAAACATTAAGAGTAATATCGCTACTCGAACTAGAATTTAATTGAATATTAAATAATCCTGTACTTGGATTTGGGTAAATAACAAACTCATTTAGTTCAAATTCTTCATTTAAAAGGGTTTCAGTTACTGTAGTAGAACACATATTAAAACTAAAGCTATTTAACGTACCATTGTTAGCAGTAGCGACATCCGCAATAACAACACGCCAGGCACCAAGAGAATTTTGTCCATTAAAAAGGTCTAATGAGTTTAGAGGCCTATAAGTGTTGTTTGCAGCAATACCACCGCAGTTTAAAGCTACTCCAGCATCGTCGAAAGTAGTAATCATGTTACTGTTTACTAAAGCGGCGCAACCTTGTTGGTAAACAATTCGTATATCGCCTACTTGTGTTGCACCTGGTCGTAATACGCCAATATATAAGTCATTTATTCTGGTATGAGTTATGTTTAAAGAAAGATTTAAATCGGATATTGTAAAGCTCTCAGGAACATTTACTGAACCTAGTATTTGCCAAGCTAAAGGATTTTGAGCAGCAATGGCAGATCCTGGACTTGAAGTATAATTGTTACAAGTATTTGTAACCGTAACTAAGTAACCTATCGAAAATGATTTAGAAACAGCGAAGAAAATGTTGCCTACAGATTCTATCATAATTCTACAATATGGAGCCGCTATGTTTGGTAAAGTTATAGATTGACTTCCGTCATTTGGGGTGTTACTTGCTAAAACAGTATTAAAAGTTGCTCCGCCATCTGTAGAAAGTAGAATATTAACGTTTGCGGTGTTAATTCCGTTTGTGGTTGTACCTGCTACATCCCATGTAAATACTTGAGTAGAACCTTGTGACCATGATAGGTTAGTTACATCTGGATTTGTAACTCTAAATGGTCCTACATTGGCAAAATTCACCACCATATTGGCTCTAGATGTTTGTCCTCCATTCGGTGTTCTATTATCTCTAACAGTTAATGCAAAATTCATAGCTCTTTGAACTGTTGGAACAACTTCCCAAGTTGGGATTAAATTTCCGGCTAAAATACTTTGAAAGTTTGGAAAAAATCGGTTCGGAGACGCAGAAGGACTTATCGATCTAAAATTAGGACCAGTTGTTGAAGTACTAACTGGTGGTTGTGTTGATATGTTATTATTTGTTTGTTCCCAGCAATAAGTAAGAGCATCATTATTAGAATCTGTAGCTGCACCTCTTAATACAAATGCAGTACCGTTTGGAATAGTATAATTTAGTAGAGGCGTAATTACTGGTGCTGCATTTCCACTTGCAACAGTAGCCGCACAAGATCCGGCACCGTTTATATGAGCAACCATTTGTCCTATACTTACAGCATGAAAATGATCATCGCTATTTGGTTGAACATCAATTCCAGCACAAATTCCAGCATAGGCCATGATTGTGGTTCCACTTCCTGGTTCTACAGCAAAATTATTAGATCTAGTTCCTGTGGTACAATTACCGCCAATACCATTAAAGGTATGACTAGCTCCAAATTGGTGCCCAATTTCGTGAGCCACAAAATCGATATCAAAAGGATCACCTACAGGAGCAGGAGACCCAGTAATACCTCTTGCTTTACCACCTGCAACACAAACAGATGGACTTTGTGCCAATCCGCCACCGCCTGTACTAACAGTATGCCCAATGTCATAATTTGCGGATCCAATAGCACCATCTATAACGGTTTGACTTTCATTTATTAAACTTCCTGCATCGTCATTACTAAATGAATCAGAATTCACAAAAATCAAAATGTCATTATTAGCTACTAATTGCATTCTAAGTGACATATCTCTTTCGTAAACGCCGTTTAATCGGTTCATGGTAACATTCATTGCAGCCAAAACTGCTGCTCTTTTTGTAGCTAAAGGCGCCACTGCTGGGATGCCAGCTGCAGTGATATGGAATGCTGCATACTCAATAGTGCATGCCATTGCTAGTCTAAATGTTCTAAATTGACCATCGTTTGTTAATGCTTGGGTTGCTCCTCTTCCTGAAAAATGTGTAGTTTCATCAGCCGCATCTTCTACCATGCACGACCACGTTCTTGAAGTACGTAAACTACTTTTGTTGTAAACAATATAATTTTGAAGATCTTTAGTATAAGTGTCAATGTAGGCAGTTTCTTTTTTTCCCGATAAAATCATGGCATGCATACCGAAAATAGTTGTGCTTAGTCTTAAGTTAGCTGTTTTGTCCTCAATGCCAATTCCTATATAAGATTTAATGTCTGGGTATCTTGCTGCCAAGTCTGGATGCATTACAGATGCTTCATACATTCTATAACTGCTCATACTTCCATCTGAATTTGGAAATTGAATAATTACGTTAGATGCTAAACTTTCGTTTTCACGGGGGGGCGCAACAGAAAGTTGGTTTCTTAATCCGTCAAAATTTAAACTATACAGTCTGAAATCAAGCGGATTTGAAGCTCGATCCATTTTGGAGAGCGAAGTTAATCTTTCTGATGTAGTTTCATTCCAAAGATTTTGAGCAAATCCATTCGAAAAAACAATCATCATAAAAAAGCCTAAGAGTAAGTTTTTCTTCATTTTTTAATAAATTTTAACCAAAAATAGTAGTTTTTTTTGAATAAAAGGATATAATTACTAAATCCTAATATTTTTAACATTTTCAAACTGTATTTAACATTCCGATTACTAATACATTTGATTTGCTAAATAGTGATATAGATTGTATATAAATTATTCAAAACAGAGAAAACAAAGTTACAGGTTAAAGTAATTTAGTTTTGAAAAGCCTATTTAGGTTCTAGTTTTTATTTTATCAAATTAACTAAAGACCGTATTTTAAGTTCTTTGCTGGTTGTAAAAGAATAGGAATTCTATAAAAATTAGAAGCGATGTACATTCAATCCTTTTTTTGTTTAAAATATTACTTAAATTTGCAAAAAATTTTTTTGAAAACATTCCATTCTATTAATGACTATTTGTTCGCTGCAAAAACTGTTCTAACTATTGGAACTTTTGATGGAGTTCATAAAGGGCACAAAAAAATTCTGGAGCGCGTAGTGCATTATGCCTTAGAAAGTGATTGCGAAAGTTTGATTCTTACTTTTTTTCGACATCCCAGAATGGTGCTTCAAGGACAGTCTGAAATTCGCCTTTTGAATACCGTTGAGGAAAAATCGGCACTTTTGAAAGATTCAAGTATCGATAATTTAGTTATCCATCCATTTGATTATGATTTTTCTAGACTTACAGCAGAAGATTTTGTAAAAAATGTATTGGTTGAAAAGTTTAATGTTCAAAAAATTGTGATTGGTCATGACCATAGATTTGGTAGAAATAGAACTGCCAATATAGATGATTTAATTTTGTTCGGAAAAGAATATGGTTTTGAAGTAGAACAAATCTCTGCTCAAGAAATAGATGATATTGCCATAAGTTCGACTAAAATTCGTATTGCACTTCAACAGGGAAATATTACTGCGGCAAATAATTACTTAGGTTATAATTATTTCTTTTCGGGAACCGTTGAACGAGGTAAACAACTCGGCAGAACTATCGGATTTCCTACAGCAAATATTAGTATTGATGATGAACATAAATTAATTCCTAAGTATGGTGTTTATATTGTGCGCGCTTTTTTTGAAGGCAAAAAGTATAACGGTATTATGAATATTGGAAATAGACCAACAGTAAACGGAAAAAATCAAACAATAGAAGTTCATTTACTTGATTTTAATGATACTATTTATGGTAAAAAAATAAAAATTGAAGTTTTAGATTTTTTAAGAAACGAGAGTAAGTTTGAATCAATCGACGATTTAAAAATTCAAATTCAAAAAGATAAAGAGATAAGTTTACATTTCTTTAAAAACCACACTTTTTAAATCGTTGTTTCTTACAAAGTAATTACCTACTTTTGAAACATTAAATAAATTCCTCCACATGAGTATTACAAAACACAACTGGACTAAAGAAGAGATAATATCTATTTATAATAAACCTTTAATGGATTTGATGTTTGAAGCAGCATCAATTCATAGAAAACATCACGATCCAAATGTAGTACAAGTTTCTACGCTTTTATCTATAAAAACAGGAGGCTGTCCTGAAGATTGCGGATATTGCCCGCAGGCAGCAAGGTATCATACTGACATTGAAGGTAATGATTTAATGTCGGTTAGCCAAGTTAAAGCTCAGGCGTTAAGAGCAAAATCGAGCGGTTCATCAAGAGTTTGTATGGGTGCAGCTTGGAGAAATGTAAAAGATGGTCCAGAGTTTGACCAAGTATTAGAAATGGTTCGTACCATTAATAAACTTGATATGGAAGTTTGTTGTACTCTAGGAATGCTCACAGAAAACCAAGCACAACGTCTGGCAGAAGCAGGTTTGTATGCTTACAACCACAATTTAGACACTTCTGAAGAATATTATAGAGAAGTTATTTCCACACGTGGTTTTGAAGACAGATTGCAAACTATCGATAACGTTCGAAAAACCAATGTAACCGTTTGCAGTGGTGGAATTATTGGAATGGGCGAATCTATAGAAGATAGAGCAGGAATGCTTGTGGCACTTTCTACATTAAATCCGCAGCCAGAGTCGGTGCCGATTAATGCACTTGTAGCTGTTGAAGGTACTCCGATGGAAAATGAAAAGCCTGTAGAAATTTGGGAAATGATTAGGATGGTAGCAACCACAAGAATCATTATGCCAGAAACGCAAGTGCGTCTTTCAGCAGGAAGAACAGAAATGTCTCGCGAAGGGCAAGCGATGTGTTTCTTTTCGGGAGCTAATTCAATATTTGCTGGTGACAAACTACTTACAACACCAAATCCCGATGTAAATGAAGATATGAAAATGTTTGAAACTTTAGGACTCCAACCTCAAAAACCATTCGTAAAAATTATGCAACCAAAAACAGTTGAAGCCGAAGATTCTCAATACTTATCGCTTGGCGAAAAACCGAAATGGACAAGACCAGAACATAAAATAGAAAGAAATTTAGAAGCCTCTAATAAAGGTAAATAAAGTAGAAAACCTCCAAATTTTTATAATTCGGAGGTTTTTTTTATGTAAATCAAAACTATAAAATAATTTTTCTCGTTTCTATTAAACCATTTTCAAGAGTTATTTTTATAATTAATGCTTGATTCCTTGCATTGATATTAGAAAGCAATATTTCAGTAACATTCAATTTGTCTTTTTTGATAATTTCTCTTCCTAACATGTCATACACAATTACCGAGCTCATTTTTTCTGAAGCTGATTTAATTGAAATTTGTTGTTCTTGAGTTGTTACTACAATGTTTTGTAAAGTTTCAAATTCATTATTTGTTAATGATGTACTTGTATATCGAAGCACAAATCTAGTATCGAAAACTCCTGATGCAGACGTAAAAGTGTAAGGCGATGTCTTCAGATTATGAATAATATTCAGTAGTTTGTCTTCAACATAAATTTCTTGGTTACTTTCAAATAATCCGTCAAGATACGCTATAGCTATGGTGTAATTTCCTTCTTGTGCTATAGCAATTCCAAGAGGTACTAAATCTGAACTCTCAAAAGGAGCAGGCCTTCCTTGGATGCATACTTTATCATTAGTAATTAGCGAGTAGAAATTCAAATTACCATCAAGTTTTGCAAAAGCATCATACATAACATCTTTTTCAAAAGTTGCGTTTGGTAGATATCCAACGACAGTTCGCACAACATTGCCAGAACTGCTTACAAGATCTATCCAAATTCTGTGTTTATCTTCTGCTGCTGTTACTGTTGTATTTGCTGTTCTGTAAAATTGACTATTACTATTGTTTGTTCTAACTCTCATAGCGTTATTAAAAACCAAGTTGATTGGTGCATCTGTATCATTGGTTTGAGCGCCATCATTCATTAAAACAAAGAAACCTTGGCCGGCTCCAATAGAACCGTTGAATCCTGTCGGTCCAGAAATGGTGGCTGTTCCGTTGTGGGTGATATAATCATTTGCAGTGTAATTGTATTGATAAGAGTTGTAAAACGGATTAACCGTACTAATAGGAAGTGTATTATGTGTCCAAATTCTAATAGAGCCTTCAATTACTGGAACAGTTAACGCGTTATAATTTAAAAACGAAAGCGCACTTATAGCACTAGGATAGGGGTTGCCGACCAAATTCCAGTTATCGTCATTAACAGATAGTGGGATGCTGTTTGCACTTGTATAACTGCCAAGATTAGCTGCTACCATTGGACCTCTGTGCAATCTTTGAGTAATTATTCCATTATTCGGTCTTGCTGCGTTGGCAATTGCATTTTGAAAAGTAGCTGTAAAGGTAGAAGGAGTAGCAGTGGAATGTCCGTTTGGCCCTCGTACAATGTAACCTTTTCCTAATAACATTGTTTCTGCGGCGCAATTTTCCCAGTTTCCTACGCCTCCGTTTGGATTAGTAATTCGAGGATTCCATTTCCAGATAACATTGGCGGGCGTTGCTGGCGAAATATTATTTACTGTAAATTGATTTATTGGCGACGACCAAAAAACGTAATCTAGTTGACGAATGGAAGCATTTCGGCGCATAAGAATATTTCCAGTATTTATTCCAGAATCCTCAACTTGCATCAGTATTCCGTTATTGTCGATTTCAAAAAGACCGTTATTGTTTAGATTTCTATTTACTTGTATAAAATTGTTATCTCTTACTATAACAGAATGGTTAGCTAAAACGGTCAAATTTCCTCTTGCGATTAAATTATTGCTTAGTCCGGTGTCAAAATCATTATCAAGAATAACATTAAAAAATTCTTCTGTATTAGTAGGAACATTATTGTTTATAATTTGAGGAATTGCGCCGAGAAATTCAATAGTTCCATTTCCCTCATCAAAGGCAGTTAGTCCCGAATTATTGGTCCAATTTCCATATAATCTTGTTGTTCCATCTGCGGTACTATTGTTTCCATCATTCATATCAAGTACTCCGGGCGAAGCAATAGTTAAATTTCCATATACTTCAAGAATATTATTCGGATTGGCTTCTGCAATAAGACTTCTTCCGCTTATAATTATGTTGTTGCATTTAGCAAGGTCTGTATATAAATCGGAAAAAGGAGCTAGAAAGTTAATAAGAGCGTTATTTACAGAAACAACATTGTCTATAACTACATCTACAGTTTCATCAGGCACTGATAATCGTCCCCAATTAGCGCAGTTAAACCAATTGGTGTCAACATCACCAACCCATTGGCCTGCAGTTGAACCCGTTGAAATAACAAAAGTTCTTCCAGCTCTATTTACTACATTATTGCTCGCGTCAATTGTATATCTTCCGCTAGATAAAGTCCAATTTGCGCCCACATTGGCAATCTCTCTAATGATGTTTCGCAATGAAGTAGGGCCGTGTTGTGCCGCATTTTGATAAAATCCACTGATAGTATTTGTAACAGCGCTTTCTAAATTAAAACAATCTAAAGTAGACGGTAGCCTAGACTGTCTATTACTGCCTCCGCCATTTACGCCACTGCAAGTAGATGTTAGTGGAACCCATCCTGTTTTGATCGTAAAACCGTGCAAAAGAGTTCCGTTTAAAATATAATTTGCTTCGTTCAAATCGATTGTTCCATCTGAAACGAAATTCCCTTGGAGTAAATAAATTTGTTCTCCATCACCTGGTGCTGTTGTAATATTTGGTGCAGTACCAATTCCGAAGGGTTGCGTCATGGTAAAATCTGCAGTTCTATCTACAAACGTAGTACCTGTTATAATTCCTACATAATCAAAAACAGGACTGGTAGCAGAATTTGTATTTAATACTAAAACTGATCCGGCAGTAATAACAGTTGCTCCATTATAGGTAAAATTGGTTACTCCAGGAGTTGCACTTGGGTCATTACCTGCGCCACCCCATTTATTAGTTCTAACGTTTGCAGGTGCGCCAGCTTCGTATCTTGAATTGGCTAATGAAAAAGTGGTTCCAGGCAAAATATCTACCATTGTGGCCAACATGTATTGATCTGCTGCTGCCGTGCTAAATACTTGGCCGTCAAATCCAACAAACATGAGTTCACCAGGTTTAAAAACTGTCGAAGCATTGGGCGTTAGCGGAACTTCTACACCGGTGCTCCATTGCGTGCCAATTCTAACAAATATTTCAAAATAGTAAGTGATACCATTGGTTAAACCGGTTACGGTTACAAAATCACCCGCGTTGTTAAAAACAATACTATTGTTACCAGCGTATACCGTATTCGGAATGTACGTACTGCCATTTCCTGACGGAGTAAATGTTATTCCTGGATTTGTTGTGGCTACAACCAAAATTTCGTTGTAACATAAAGAATTTGGCGCACCCCACACAATTGTTCCCGAGGTATTTGCTGGTGTAGAACCTGCTCCAGTTACATTAAAAAGGGCAATTGTTTGATTGGTTAATGTGGCTGTTGATGAGTATAGCGATGTTGCTCCATCGTTTTTGTAAGTATAAAGCGCAAAAGTATAATTTACACCTTGCGTTAAACCAGATACCATTGCATTTGTAGCGGTACCAATATATAAAACTCTCGACAAAATCGCGGTCGAGCCATAGGTTGGTGCTAAGTTATAATCAGTATTAAATATTTGAGAAGATGCTATTAATGATGTTACTGCATGTGGTGCTAAAACACCTTCTCTGACTACTAATATATAACCATCAAATGTTCCTGCTGCTGGTGGGGACCAAGATAAAGATTGTGTGGTATTTGATGTACAAATTTCGCTAAATAGAGTGGGAACATTTGGAGCTATAGGTCTAATGGTTTGAAGACCAGAAGCTGTTGTTGTACCCGACTCACTTCCGCTTGATAAAACTACATTGGAAGCGGTTATAGGATTTACCGCAGTTGTTCCGATAGTATTTCCAATAGTTGCAGTGGCAGAAAAATCTGCAGTAATAAAAATATAACTTATGCCTATTGGTAAAGTTTGTGTAGTTAAGCTAAAGGTTTGATTACCAGTTAATCCTATAGTTTTTGTACTTAAAGTTGCGTCGCCAGCATCCAAAACATTATCTGTAGAATATCTAATTTTAAAATTTACTATATCAGAAGCGACATAAGTTCCACTCATTACCAAATTTGCGATTCCTGTTAAATTTGTTGTTGCAGAACTGAGAGTAATTTGAAATGTGTGTAAAATATGATTTAATGTTCCTTGCGAGACATTTGCTGCAAGTACTTGTGTGCCATTATTTGCATATAAAACATTAGGAGTTGTTGTCAGGGTTGTAAAAGTTCCTGTTAATTCGACGAGATTATAGCACGTTCCTGTTGTGTTGTATTCGTAAGCTGCAAAGTGATAAGCAGTTCCACCCACTAAACTTGTTAAACCAACAGAAACCGTTGGTGAAGCAAAGCCATCATAAACCACAAAATTTCCTGTACCAATTTGAGTTCCTGTACCAAAAACAGTACTTGCTGTATAACTTGTACCACTTGCAGGATCTTGATTAACAGCACCTCCGGCGCGACCTACAATTAAAACTCTATTCCCATTACCACGAGTTAAACCTATTGTTGCAGTAGTTGATGTTACAAGAGAGCTTGTAAATAATGAGGCTTGAGTTGATGGAGAGGTACAAGCTGCTGTTAATGAACCAAATAAAGTGAAATCATCTAATCTAAAAGTTCCTGCGCCGCTAGCACCCGACAAACTTAAAACAACTGTTATTGTACCTGATAAATTATTTATTGCATTTGAAACATTGGTCGCTCCCAGAGATGCTCCAGTGGTTGTTGTAGTGCCTGACCCAACAGCTATTCCATTTATTGTCATGCTCCAATTCTGCGCTCCAGTTGTACTTCTTACTCTCCAAAAATCAAATTGAGTTACATTTAATTGATAACCGGACGCTACATTAAAAGTAAAAGTCATCGTTGGTGTACCAGATGAATTATTTAATGATAAACTAGCACTAGTTCCGCCTCCATTACCAGTAAAACCAGCAAAACCAGCTGCACTTGTTGACCATGAAAATGTATTTAAATTTGTGTCAAAAACCGAAGGAGTAGCTGAATATGGACTTGTTGTAATCGCAGAAGTACCAAAATTATCTTGATATATAATCTGCCCAAGCGAAAAACAACTAAACAACAAGGCAATAAAAAGTAATTTAAATTTCATAAAAATGAATTTAGTTTTTTTAAATTTTTCAACAACAATTAGGGACGACAAATTTACTTCTAATTCACACAAATTCAATACATTTGCATTATTAAATTATTAACAAATTTTATTCTTTTTAATCGTTTTGAGTTCAAAATCAATTAGTTCTATAGAAGATATTGTACAAAAGTTAGAATATTTCTGTTCTTACCAAGAAAGATGCCATATTGAAGTGTCTGAAAAGTTGCGCAGTTTTGTTTTAAATTCTGATGAAAAAGACCGAATATTTGTTCATTTAATTGAAAGTAGTTTCCTAAACGAAGAACGTTTTGCGTTAGTTTTTTCTATTAGTAAATTTCATCAGAAAAAATGGGGTAAAATTCGAATTAAAAACGAATTGAAAGCCAGAGGTATTTCAGATTTTTTAATTACAAAATCCTTAAAAGAAATTCCAACAGAAGAATATGAAATGACTTTTGACCTATTGGCCGAAAAACATTGGGAAATAATAACCGAAAAAAACGATTTGAAAAAACGTAAAAAATTCTGCGATTACTTACTTCGTAAAGGTTGGGAAAGCGAACGGATTTATGAAAAAGTAAAGGAGTTGGAGAAATAGTTTCGGGTTTCGGGTTGCGTGTTTCGGGTTGTTAGCGGTTATTTTAAAACGACTTGTAAATTGACAGAATAAGCTAAATGAAAAGAACTAAAAACATAGTGGCAACAATAATATTTGGAGTGTTAATTCAACTTTTAACTTCTTGTGGCGACAATTCAAAAACAACAATTAAACAATCTGACAAAAATCTTATGACAAAAAAATCAAACCCTGTTGTTTATTTTGAAATCCCAGTGACTGACATTGACAGAGCAATAAAATTTTACAAGGCTGTATTCCACTTTGACTTCGACAAGGAAGATATTGACAACAATAAAATGGCGTTGTTTCCTTTTGTAGACGAAAATTCAGGAATTTCAGGAGCATTAGCAAAAGGAGAAATATACAAGCCGACAAAAAACGGTGTTGTGATTTACTTCAAAACAGAAAATATTGATGAGTCACTTAAATTGGCTACATCAAATGGTGGAAAAATTTTATATCCTAAAACAGACAATGGAATTGGGTTTGTTGCCGAATTTGAAGACTCAGAAGGTAACAGAATTGCATTATATCAAACTAAATAATGACGACAGAAAAAAAACCGCTAACACGTGTTTGGTAAAAAATGCGTTTCAGTACTCTGCAGAAACATTTGTGGTTAATTAAAGTTTGGTTCTCCGCATTAACATTTGCGTTGAAAATCGCCACCTTCGCCAAGACCAAAAACGATTTTTTGAAGTTGAAATTGAGTTTTGAAACTTAAAACTCTTTTGACAAAAGAATACTTACTGCGTTTCCTCCAAAACCTACTGCATTAATTAATACTTTTTTTATTTCTTTTCTTATGGTTTGCTTTTCAGCAAATGGAACTTCGATGAATTGATTGCGTTGCATCATCATAATTGCCATTTCCATATTTAACATTCCTGAAGCTCCAAAGGTGTGGCCTACTTTCCATTTATTGGTCGTTAGCATTGGAATGTTTTTAGAAAAAACTTTTTGAATTGCTTTATATTCTGAAGTATCTCCTTTTAAAGTTCCTGGTGCGTGCATTACTATAGCATCAACATCTTCTAATTTGGTGTTTTGCAATGCCATTTTCATGGATTTTTGAAAACAATTGGCTTCGTCTGAAATGGAAATATTGTGCTCTATATCATCAGTTGCATAACCAATTCCTTCTATGTAAGCTAGGGCGTTTTCTTTTTGGCCAATTTCTAAACAAGCAACTGCCGCACCTTCACCAAGAACCATAGTGTTTTTGGTCTTTGTAAAATCGAAAGCTCTACATGGATATTCGGAAGTTTCTTTAGAATAAATTTTTAAAGCGTGCATCTGAGCAATAGTGAAATCGGTCAATGGTGCTTCGCTTCCGCCTACTAAAAACTTATTTGCCATTCCTGATTGTAACCAAGCTACAGCATTTAAAACCGCGTGTAAAGCTGTTGAACACGTTATAGAATGGGATATTTCTGGACCGTTGTTTTTTAAATCGTGTGCTACCCAAGAAGAAATATTTCCTAGAGTTGTGGTTGGTGATGCCAAGGTTGATGTTTTTCCGGTTTCGAGAAATTCTTTGTGGTATTTTTCAAATAATTGCGTTGCGCCACGAGAAGAACCAATGTTGATTCCGAAGTCGTCACCATTTTTCCAACCTGCATTTTTTATGGCTTGTCGTGAAACTAAAATAGCAAGTAAAACGCTTTCGTCTAAAGCTTTGTACTTAATTTCACTCTTTTTTAATTCTTCAATTTCATTTCTAATTTCTTGAGGAATTGTGGCTACAAATTGTGGCATTCCATTAAAGTCTTTAGTTGAAATTAAAGTTTCATTTGAAAGATAATTGCGCCAAATAGCCTCAGGATTTTTTCCTAATGGTGAAATAGATGCTAAGGATGTTATGGCAATTTTAGTTTTCATTGTTAACCGCAAAGTTCGCAAAGTTTAACGCAAAGTTCACTATGATTTTATTTTTTATGGAAATGATTTATAGTTTAGCCCTGATTGTAGAGGAAATCCTTTTTTACACCTGACAGGTTTTTGAAACCTGTCAGGTGTAAAAAAGATTGCAACGGAAAGCAGGAAAATGGATTGCAAAAATGCCCAAGTGATTCGCTTCTAATTAAAAAACAAAATTACACTATTTCTAGAGCATTTTCGATAGTTTGATAGACTTTTTGTAATTGATTTTCGGTGATAATGTATGGCGGCAAAATGTAAACTATGTTTCCAACTGGTCGTAAAATTACTCCGTTTTCTATGAAGAAATTGTAGAGTTTGTTGCGCATCGTTCCGTAGTAACTTTCTTGTGTTTCTGTTTTGATTTCTAGAGCAAAAATTACTCCGAGCACTCGAGTGGTTTTTATTTTTGGATGGTTTTTTATTTTGGATTGAAATGCTAAATGCGATTGATGAACCGTTTGAATATTTTGCTGGATTTCATCGGTTTGTAACAGTGAAATACTAGCTAAAGCTGCGGAGCAACCTGTAGGATTTGCTGTAAACGTATGTCCGTGAAACAACGCTTTGTCGGTGTCATCATGGTAAAATCCTTCGAAAATTTCTTGAGAGAACGTCGTTATTGCCATTGGAATTGTTCCGCCTGTTAATGCTTTAGACAAGCACATCATATCAGGTTTGTTTTCAAGATAATCACTGGCAAATGTTTTTCCTGTTTTGCCAAAACCTGTCATAACTTCGTCAGCAATAGTAAACACGTTATTTTGGTTACAAATACTAATTAATTTATCTAAAACTTCTGCTGAATACATTACCATTCCTGCGGCTCCAAGCACTAATGGCTCAAAAATAAACGCTGCAAATTCGTTGGTTTTTACAAGATTTTCTAAAGTTTTTATAGTTTGTTCTTCGTTGCCTTGAGTTGGAACCGGAATGCGAACAACTTCTAAAAGCGAACCTTTGAATGCTTCTGTAAAAAAAGTAATTCCGCTGGCAGCCATAGCTCCAAAAGTATCACCGTGAAAAGCATCTTCAAAAGCGATGACTTTAGTTTTTTTGATTCCTTTATTATAATTGTATTGTAGCGCCACTTTGATAGCCACTTCTACTGCAGTGGAACCATTGTCCGAATAGAAAATTTTCTGTTGATTGGAAGGTAGAATTTCCATTAATTTTTCAGATAACTCAACGGCTTTATTATGCGTAAATCCTCCAAAAAGAACATGCTCTAAAGTAGTTAATTGCTCATAAATAGCATTAGCCATAACTTTGTTGGAATGTCCGAAAGGGTTCACCCACCACGAAGCGATGGCATCGATATATTCTTTACCGTTTTCATCCCACAACAAAGCATCTTTTCCTTTTACGATTGCAGGAAAATCAGGCACAGTTTTGTGTTGTGTGTACGGATGCCAATTGTGTTTTTTGTCTCTTTGTGAAAAGTTCATTTTGCTAGAATATAGAAAATAGAGAATAGAACATAGACTTATCTCTAAATATTTTTGCAAAGATAGGTAAGTCTATTTTAACTTCGTTCAGTTCGATAAATCTCGGGTCTTTATTCTATTTTCTATTCTCTTATAATGTTAAAAGATTCTCTCGAAACTTATCAGCGTAATATTGAATTACATTTTGATCGAAGTACGGTTCGTTGTCAATTCTCCCAATGAATTTGGCTTTGGTTTTATTCAGAATAATTTCTTCGGTAGCTTTGTTTTCATCACCTGAGAAAATGATTCCTGCTACTTTCAAATTTCTGCTTTTTAAAGCTTCAAAAGATAGTAATGTGTGGTTGATGCTACCAAGATAATGGCGTGAAACCAATATTATTTTGTAATCGGGTTTAATTAAATCAATAATGGTATCGTTGTCGTTTAGTGGAACTAATAATCCGCCTGCGCCTTCTATTACTAGATGATTGTCTGTAGATGGAACTTTAATCTGTTTTAAATCTATTGTAATTCCGTCAATTGCAGCTGCTAAATGTGGACTTGCTGGTGTATTTAGTTTATAGCTGTTTTCAAAAATTTGAGATTTGACACTTCGACTTCGCTCAGCGTGACAAGAAATTAAGGTTTTCACTTTGTGACTATCAGAATTGTCTAAATCGCCTGCTTGGATAGGTTTCCAATAGTCGGCTTCTAATGCTTGAGTTACTATGGCTGATGTTATGGTTTTACCTACATCGGTGCCGATTCCTGTGATGAATAGTTTCATGTTATTTTGCCACGGATAAAACGGATTGAACCGATTATCACTGATTTTTTAAGTTAATTTTTCTGTCGTTTGTATAAATTAATCTTTTAAATTCTGGTTCTTCGCCAAAATTCAATAGCATTCCAACTTCTATAGGTGTTGCTTTTAAATAGTTCATAATTTGCGCTATATGAACATTCATAATTAATTCAGTTGCTTTTAATTCTACTATTACTTTATCTTCAATAAGAAAGTCAGAATAATATTCTCCTACTAGTTGTTTCTTGAAATAAACTTTAATTTGTTTTTGTGGTTCAACTTTATACCTTAGAGATTTTAATTCAAAATACATTGCATTTTGATAAACTTTTTCTAGAAAACCATAACCAAGCTCATTATATACTTCATAATAAACTTTTAGAATTGCATCTGTAATCGATTTGTGTAATAAATTTGTCATCTCCTTATCTGTGTAAATCTGTAAAATCCGTTTTATCCGTGGCTTAAAACACAAAAGTACTCAACAATTTCAATACTTCCGAGATTTCTTTTTCAGAATTGTAGGAATGTAAACAAAAACGAAGTCGTTCTTGACCTTCTGGAACTGTTGGCGGGAGAATGGCTTTTACATCAAATCCGTTTTCTTGCAGTTGATTAGCAATTAATTTTACTTTTTCGTTTCCTGGAATTATGGCACATTGTATAGCGGATTTACTATAAACAAACATTGGTTTCAAACCCATTTGCAATTTCTCTTGATTGAAAAATTGGATGTTGTTTTTAAGTTTTTGAATAGCTTCTTTTTCAGATTTTAAATACTGATAAGCTATTAAAATTGTAGCTACTGAATGTGGAGAAAGTCCTGTTGTATAAATAAAACTTCGTGCAAAATTAACTAAATACGATTTTAATGCTTGACTTCCTAAAATGGCTGCGCCGTGACATCCTAATCCTTTTCCGAAAGTCATGATTCTTGCAAAAACTTTATCTTGCAATCCTTGATATTGAATTAATCCTTCGCCTGAAATTCCGAAAACACCTAATGCATGTGCTTCGTCAATGACCAAATAGCAATTGTGTTTTTCGCATAGGTTTACTAATTCTTCTAGATTTGGTGAATCGCCATCCATGGAAAAGACAGATTCGGTAACAACGTAAAAAGTTTCGGGTTTCGGGTTTCGAGTTTCGAGTTGTGAAATTATTACTTTCTCTAAATGATTGAAATCATTGTGCTGAAATTTATAAGATTTGGAATTACTCATCTGGATTCCGTCACGAATAGAAGCGTGGCATAATTCATCGTAAAGAATGATATCGTTGCGTTGTGGTACCGAACTAAAAAAACCCACATTGGCATCGTATCCCGAATTGAAAATTAATGCGGTTTCCGATTGATGAAAATTAGCAATAAAATTTTCTGTGATTTGATATAAATTGTGGTTTCCTGAAATTAATCGAGAACCTGTAGCACCGTTTATTTTGATGTTATTCTCTAAAAGATAATCATGTGTTTGATTGAAAATTTCCTCAGAATTAGCAAAACCCAGATAATCATTGGAAGCAAAATCTATTAAATTATTAGAAACTGGCAATTTTCGCAAGGCATTATTTTGCTCGCGTTGATGCAGTTTTTGGGTTAATGATTTTGGGAAGTTTTTCATATGTTTTTGAAAAAATCTAAATTGATTTTGATTCAATAAATTTTTTTGTTCAAATTTATAACTTATTTTCACAAAAATCAATGGAGTGAGTTTTTAACTTATTTGATATTAGTGCGATTTTGTTTTTTAATACTACGTGATTTTTTTCATATATTTCTATTTCAAGAAATACATAACTAATAAAAAAACCGTCTCAATAAAAATTGAGACGGTTTTTGAGTTTAAATTAAAAGTTTAGTTTATCTTTTAACGACTCTAATAGTTTTAGAATTTGATTCTTGAGTTACAATTACATTATAAACTCCAGATGGATATTGGTTTCCTAATTCAAAGTTTTGAATTTCAGAAGCGTTTATCATGGTATCTTGAACCAGTTTACCTATCATGTCATATACCTTTACGTTTATCACTGCATTACTAGGATTTTCTAGGTGCAATTTAAAGTTAGCTGCAAATGGGTTTGGATAGGCTACTGCTTGGAATGGATTCACAACCTCAACTTTTAACTTAGCATCATTAGCAATGCTTCTAGTTTCATCTGTTGGTGTTAGTATAGAACATTCTTTACTGTACGGACCAAAATTTGTTTCGTTAGCAAATCTTA
>JBIKJF010000056.1:0-4054 GCA_044361155.1 Flavobacterium sp. | reverse complement strand
ATCTTGGCTTTTGAGCAGGGTCAGCATGGAATCGGTTAGCTGGATCTCACCGCCAGCACCCTTGCCCTGCTCGGCCAAGAGGCCAAAGATTTCGGGCTGAAGGATATAGCGGCCCGATATGAACAGGTTGGACGGCTCGGTGCCCTTGGGCGGTTTTTCGACCATGCCGGTCATGCGGTTAAGTCGGCCGTCTTGGCCGTCGAGCGCGACAATGCCGTATTGATTCGCCTGACCTTCGGGGCAGGGCTCGACCACGACAATATTGCCGCCCTTTTGATTATAGGCGGCCATGGCCTGGCCCAAGGCGGGTACCTTGGCCGACATCACCATGTCGGGCAACATGACGGCAAAGGGCTCGTCGCCAATAATATCGCGCGCGCACCAGACTGCATGGCCAAGCCCAAGCGGGGCCATTTGGCGCACAAAACTCATCTCGCCGGGACGGGGTAGCTCGTCGCGCAATTGCTTGAGGATATCGTGCTTGCCCTTGGCCTCAAGCTGGGCCTCCAACTCGATCTGATGGTCGAAATAATCCTCGATCGCGCCCTTAGCCCGGCCCGTGACAAACACAAAATGCTCGATACCTGCGGCCCGGCCCTCGGCGACAATATAGGACAGGATGGGCCGATCTAGAACATTGAGCAGTTCCTTGGGTGTCACCTTGGTGCCCGGCAGGATGCGCGTGCCAAGGCCAGCGACCGGCAATACAGCTTTACGAACGGGTTTCATGCGGGCTCCGAAAGTGGGCAGAAACAATTGTCAGGACTAGTCATTATTCGACGGTAACTGGGCCGTTTGGTTTTAAGTCACTTAGGCCGAGCCCCGATCTTTTTTGACCAGAATGCTGTGGCTTTTTTGCAACGGTTGAGGGGGTTAATCAATTTATGAATTTGAATTGTTTAATGCTCTCGCTTCTTCCAAATCAATTCTGAACTTCTTACCATGCCTCTGAAGCATCAGAAGTAAATTAGCTCCATCTACAAGAGAAATGGGCTTGTCTTTTGCAAACTGGTATGAATCAGGACCGAAGCTGGCTGTAGTAATTAAAATTCCGCGGTTCGCGCCTTCGTTCATTACTGTCCCATAAAGATCTCGAACAGATGAAACGTCTACGGTTCGCGTGTATCGCTTTGCTTGTAACACATACTTGCCCCCACGTAATGGGTCAGGGTCGAAGAGAATGGCATCTACTCCACGGTCCCGAGACGCCCTAGTAACTTTAACGTCTACGCCATTCCGACCAAACTCCCACTCAAATAACTGAGCAACTAAGTGCTCGAAATCATCCCAATCCATCGCAGCAAGATTGGAATCTGTTGTTAGGGTATCGTCTATATTTTTGCTCGCTACAAAGCGTTCATCTTCTTTGTTAATCACAAAAATAGGCCGAATAGGGTTTGCGTTATTTAAAGATGGCGTTAATAAACCCTTGAGACTCTTGAAGCAGGCCTCTGGGTCAAGTTTTGATAAATCTAATTCTTGAAAATATTTAGTTTCCCCTTGAACTGAAGCAATGATACCGTTGCGAGGCCTACCAGTCGATTTATCATGCCAATTTTGCTCAACGTTTATAACTATATTCTGAAAATGCCCGCCAATGTTCAGTATTGAAGATAGATAACCGGCGCGAACTATTAATGAATATAGGCATCTTTTAATCGCCACCTCTTTTTTCGTGTCAGTTAAAAATTTGAGGTCACCGTTTTTTAGTTTTCCATAGGATATTTGCTGAGAACTGTAGTCTTTAAACTCAAACTGTACAATCAAAGTTTGAGAATCAGGATTTATTACAGATATAAATTTCTTTCTTAGCGCTTTTGGTAAATAATGTCTATTGTGTGAAAGTTCAATTAATTTGCAGTTGTCTTCAATTGACAGATTTTTTGTTAAAGAAATTCTTAAACTTTCAAATGTTGTCATAGATAATCTAAAAATACCTTGTGTCGAGGCGCGAACTTGCTCGATTTCTTTTTCTATTTCAATTGCTTCGTCGGTTAAAATTAGATTTTTAATAAGGTTGGCTTCTTCAAAATTAACGAATTGGTCTTCGAAATCCACGCGTGCTAATATCGTCTGAGCCTTCTCTGACCACTTTGGATTTTTGAAGTAAAACTCTCTTTTTGAACTCTCTTTATAATGATCTGGTAAAGACTTCGGCCGCAATGGTGGTAGTGAAGGAAGTATTGGAAGTTCACTAGGAGGCAGAGGCGCTAAAAGTTTTTCAATTGGATGCGTGTAAAAGTGTGCCGGCAGTAAAAATAACTCTGTTTCATATTCCGACTCATTTCCCCAAAAATCAACATTGTATGGGTCATTCGTGAACGACGCGTAGGGATCATAGACGTACTGCTCCAAAGTTAAGCGGGTTTGTTTGAGTTGTTTCTCAAATCGATCCCACTCTCGTTCGTGTTGTTTGTGAGGTTCATCCCATCTGCGCATGAAATTCTCCTAAAAGCAGCACAATATCAACATATGCCTTTATTCCACTGTCACCGACTTGGCCAGATTTCTTGGCTGGTCGACATCTGCGCCTTTTTGCACGGCGACAAAATAGGCCAGCATCTGGATTGGTGCGGACATAATTAGCGGCGTGATCAGGGGGTCGCTCGTTGGGGCAATGACGACCCGCGCGCCCCGGGGGGCATGGGCGGCCCCGTTCTCGTCGGTAAACATGATGACCCGTCCGCCACGCGCTATGACCTCGGACATGTTGGAGGCGGTCTTTTCGAAAAAGCTGTCATGCGGGGCAATTATAATCACCGGGGTGGCTTCATCGACCAGGGCAATGGGGCCGTGCTTGAGCTCGCCCGCCGCATAGCCCTCGGCGTGAATATAGCTGATTTCTTTTAGTTTAAGCGCGCCCTCCATGGCCATGGGGAACATGGCACCACGGCCCAGATAGAGCACATCGCGGGCCTTGGCCGTATCAATGGCCAGGCTTCGCACTGCCTCCTCGGTTTGGAGCGAGGCGGCGATCAGGCGCGGGGCTTCCAAAAGGACCTTGATCAGGCGCGCCTCTTCGGCGGCGTCAATCCTGCCCCTTTGCACGGCGGCGGTAACGGCAAGCGCAGTCAGGGCCGTGATCTGGGCGGTAAAGGCCTTGGTCGAGGCGACACCGATTTCCGGGCCAGCATGGGTGGGCCAAAGAAAATCGGCCTCACGGGCCATGGTCGATTCATGGGAGTTTACGAGGGCCGCCGTGCGAAGGCCCGCGGCCTTACACCAACGCAAAGCCGCCAGGGTATCGGCGGTCTCGCCTGACTGGGACACAGCCACAGCCAAGGTGGTGCCGCGCAAGGCCGGTTGGCGATAGCGAAACTCTGAGGCGATCTCGACATCGCAGGGCAGGTCGGCCAATTGCTCAAACAAATAGCGCGCAATCTGGGCGGCATAGGAGGCGGTGCCGCAGGCCACGATCTGGATGCGCTCGACACTGGCAAAGTCCAGCCCTTCGGTCGGTATGGCGCGGCTGGTCAGGGCATTGACATAGGCGCCCAAGGTGCGCTGGCAGCTTTCGGGCTGCTCATGGATTTCCTTTTCCATGAAGTGGCGATAATTGCCCTTTTCGACCAGGGCGGCTGAGGCCGAAACAATCTTGATCGGCCGGTCAACCGCCGTGCCGCTAGCATCGAAAATCTGGGCCCGGTCATGGTCGATAACGACAAAATCGCCCTCATCCAGATAGGAGATCTTGTTGGTAAAGGGCCCGACCGCAAGCGCGTCTGAACCGATAAACATCTCGCCGACCCCGTGGCCGACGACAAGCGGACTACCGCGCCGGGCGCCCATGATCTGGTTGTTTTCGCCGGCCACCAGCACGGCTAGGGCAAAGGCCCCGGTCAATTGGTCCAGCGTGTTTTTTAAAGCGGTAATAGGGCTATCGCCCAGACCCAGTTGGTGGTCGATCAGATGGGCGATGACTTCTGTGTCGGTATCGCTCTCAAACACGCGGCCCTGATGGATCAGGCTGGCCTTCAGTTCGGCAAAGTTTTCAATAATGCCGTTATGGACAAGGGTAACACGTCCGGCAGTGTGAGGATGGGCATTGCGCTCA
>JBIKJF010000020.1:0-44648 GCA_044361155.1 Flavobacterium sp. | reverse complement strand
ATGCATCAACAAAATAAATTGAAAATAAAAACCTATAAAACAAAAAACACTTGCAAGAACGTTCTTGCAAGTGTTTAATTAATTATTTTTGTCTAATAAATCTGTATCGATTTTTTAGGACTAGTCAGTTAGTTATTAATTTAAATCAAATCGATCTGCATTCATAATTTTACTCCATGCGTTTATAAAGTCATTAACAAATTTTTCTTTGTTATCGTCTTGCGCATACACTTCAGCGTAAGCTCTCAAAACAGAATTAGAACCAAAAACCAAGTCCACTCTAGTTGCAGTCCATTTGGTTGCACCTGATTTTTTGTCAACTATGTTGTATAAGTTATCGCCTGCTGGTTTCCAACTGTAGCTCATATCGGTTAAATTCACAAAGAAATCGTTACTTAATACACCTTCGTTATTGGTGAAAACTCCGTGTTTAGTTCCGTTATAGTTGGTTCCAAGAACACGCATTCCTCCAATTAAAACCGTCATTTCTGCAGCAGTCAATCCAAGAAGTTGTGCTTTGTCAAGCATTAATTCTTCAGGTTGTACTACATATTTAGATTTCATAAAGTTTCTGAAAGCATCGTTAGTTGGTTCTAAAACTTCAAACGATTCTACATCTGTCATTTCTTGTGAAGCGTCGCCTCTTCCTGCATGGAAAGGAACTTTCACATTAAATCCACCTTCTTGAGCTGCTTTTTCGATAGCTGCTGTTCCACCAAGAACAATTAAATCGGCAATACTCACTTTTTTACTTAAACCTGCTTGAATTTCGGCAAGTTTAGTCAAAACTCTGTGTAATCTTTCAGGTTCATTGGCAACCCAATTCCTTTGTGGCTCTAATCGAATTCTAGCACCATTTGCGCCACCTCTAAAGTCAGAACCTCTAAAAGTTCTTGCGCTGTCCCAAGCCGTGTTTATTAATTCAGCTCTTGTTAATCCGATGTTTAATAATTTGGCTTTTAATTCTTCAATTTCAGCATCCGATAAAGTGTAATCTACAGCCGGAACTGGGTCTTGCCAAATCAAATCTTCTGCAGGAACATCTGCACCTAAATATCTGTCTTTCGGACCTAAATCTCTGTGCGTTAATTTGAACCAAGCTCTTGCAAAAACTTCAGAGAAATAAGCTTGGTCATTATGAAATTTTTCAGAAATTTTTCTATACTCAGGATCTATTTTTAATGCCATATCAGCATCAGTCATAATAGGATTTCTTCTTACCGATGGATTGTGAGCATCGACAGGTTTGTCTTCCTCTTTCATGTTTATTGGTTCCCACTGACTTGCTCCAGCTGGACTTTTCTTTAATTCCCAATCGTGGTTTAATAATAAAGTAAAATATTCATTATCCCAACGTGTTGGATGTGTTGTCCAAGCACCTTCTAATCCACTTGTTACTGTGTCAGCGCCATTTCCGTTTCCTTTTGGGTTCATCCAACCAAATCCTTGATTTTCGATGGCACCACCTTCAGGCTCTGGACCTAAAACGGAAGCATCACCATTTCCGTGAGCTTTTCCAACCGTGTGTCCACCAGCAGTTAACGCAACTGTTTCTTCATCGTTCATTGCCATTCTTTGAAACGTAATTCTCATGTCATGAGCCGTTTTTAATGGATCAGATTGCCCGTCAACACCTTCTGGATTTACATAAATTAATCCCATCATTACGGCTGCCAATGGATTTTCTAGATTTCTTTCTCCAGAATAACGACTTCCTTCACCACCAGATTTTTGCAACCATTCTTTTTCTGCACCCCAATAAATATCTTTTTCTGGATGCCAAATATCTTCACGTCCACCAGCAAATCCAAATACTTTTAATCCCATTGACTCATAAGCCATATTTCCGGCTAAAATCATTAAATCGGCCCATGAGATTTTGTTACCATATTTCTTTTTGATAGGCCATAAAAGTCTTCTTGCTTTATCTAGGTTTCCATTATCAGGCCAACTGTTAAGCGGAGCAAAACGAAGATTTCCAGTTCCTGCGCCACCGCGACCATCAGAAATTCTGTAAGTTCCAGCAGAGTGCCAAGCCATTCTAATCATCAATCCACCATAGTGTCCCCAATCGGCAGGCCACCAATCTTGACTGTCGGTCATAAACGCCTTTAAATCATTTTTTAAAGCTTGTAAATCCAGTTTTTTGAATTCTTCGGCATAATTAAAGTTTTCACCTAGTGGATTTGTTTTTGAATCTTGTTGGTGTAAAATATCTAGGTTAAGTGCTTTTGGCCACCAATCCTGATCTTTCATACCATCACTCAAACCTTTTTGATTTTGATGAAATGGGCATTTGCTAATGTCGTTTGAATGTTCCATAAAGTTAATTAATTAGTTTTAAATCTATTTTATTATTTACTGTTTGTTATTTCAATTTTAATTTTAACAAATTTATAAATTAAAATACAACTTACTATAGATGATTTATGTTTTAAATTTATTTTTTAATAGATTTTTATTATAGTTTGTATTTTTTCAATTTTGTAAATCAATGTGAAATAATGTTATATTTGTTTTCGTATAAATTATCAATAAACTATTCGTTGAATATGAATTTTTCCACATTATTTAGAAAAAAGACAGTACAAGACATTAATAATCAAGTAGCAAGAAATGAAGCTGATGGACATAATAGTTTGGGCAAATATTTAACTGCTAGAGATTTAACTGCTTTTGGAATTGCTGCTATTATTGGCGCTGGTATTTTTAGCACCATTGGTAAAGCCAGTTCGGATGGCGGACCAGCGGTTATCTTTTTATTTATCTTTACAGCTGTTGCTTGTAGTTTTGCAGCTTTTGCTTATGCTGAATTTGCTTCAATGGTTCCGGTTTCTGGAAGCGCGTACACTTATTCGTATGTTGCTTTTGGTGAAATTATAGCATGGATTATCGGTTGGGCATTAATTATGGAATATGCCATCGGAAATATTACGGTTGCCATTTCCTGGAGCGATTACTTTACAGGACTTCTCGAAAGTGGCGGATTGCATTTACCACAATGGGTTCAAATGGATTATCTAACGGCTTCCAAAGGTTTTCAAGAAGCTACTGCATTAATGAATGGTGGAAAATCTTTTGAAAATTTGTCGGAAAGTTTGCAATTAGCTTATACGGCTTACACCACGTCGCCAACCATAGGTTCTTTTCATTTAGTTGCCGATTTACCTGCGTTGTTAATTATTGTGCTCATTACTTATTTGGTTTACAGAGGAATGAAAGAGTCAAGAAATGCTAGTAACTTAATGGTTGTTGTAAAGCTTTCTATCATTTTACTAGTTATTGCTGTAGGTGTATTTTATGTCGATACTGCTAATTGGAGTCCTTTTGCACCTAATGGAGTAGAAGGAATATTGAAAGGTGTTTCGGCAGTATTCTTTGCCTATATTGGTTTTGACGCGATTTCAACTACGGCAGAAGAATGTAAAGATCCGCAGAGAGATTTACCTAAAGGTATGATGTGGGCAATTATTATTTGTACCATTTTGTACGTTATTATAGCATTAGTTTTGACTGGAATGGTAAATTATTCTGATTTAAATGTTGGTGATCCCTTAGCGTTTGTATTTGATAAATTGGATTTAAAATGGATGTCTGGAATTATTGCTGTGAGCGCTGTAGTAGCAATGGCAAGTGTTTTGTTAGTATTCCAAATGGGACAACCTCGAATTTGGATGAGTATGAGTCGTGATGGATTATTGCCAAAACGATTTTCTAAAGTACATCCAAAATATAAAACACCTTCTTATGCAACGATTGTGACTGGATTTGTTGTGGCGATTCCTGCATTATTTTTAAATTTAACAATGGTAACTGATTTGTGTAGTATTGGGACCTTATTTGCCTTTGTTTTGGTTTGTGCTGGAGTTCTTGTTTTGCAAAACAAACCAGATATTCCAAGAGGAAAGTTTAAAACTCCTTACTTGAATTCAAAATATGTATTTCCGTTGTTAATTCTTGTTGGAGCTATTATTGCTTTTACAGTTAACAAAAAGGCAACAATGGATTTTATTACCAATGAAAAACAAATAAATAATCCGACGACAATTGTGACTTCACTTGAAGAAACTCAAGTAAAAGAGGTGATGACTTATTTGCAGCAAAATCTTTTGGTTAAAGACGCTTCTGCCGATTTAGAAGAAGTTTTGAGTAAGTTTTCTGAGGATGATAAAGTATATGAGAATGCGGTTAATTCGTTGCCAATTGATAACAACCTAAAATATGAAAGTGGTTTTCAATTGTTTAAACACAAAATTCCTATGTGGATTTTTCTTTTATCTTTATTGTATTTTGTTTCATGGTCTTGGCGTAAAAACTTATCTTTAATTCCGCTTTTAGGTTTGGTTTGTTGTCTTTATATGATGGCCGAATTAAGTGTTTGGAATTGGATTTATTTCGGTTGTTGGTTGCTAATTGGATTAGCCATTTACTTCGGATTTAGTTATAAAAATAGTAAGTTGAATAAAGAATTGATTAGTGAAAAGTAATTAGTAAATACTTGTTGTGCATTTAAAAAAGATTGTTCATAAGATTAAAAATCATTATATTTAATTGACTTTCAAGTAATTAAATAATTATACAATTTTACATAAAGTACGAATTAATTTTAGATAGATTTCAAAAAACCTGCTTACATATTGAATGTTTTAAACAAATTAGAATCCCAAAACTATCCAATATAGAACTGGTCGCTTTAAATCTGACAGCTGAGTCAATGTCTTTAAATTTTAAATTACACTTGTTTAGATATTTAAAATTAAATTAATTAAACCATAGAATTGAACATTCTGTATATAATAAACGAAAAAGAAAATTATTTTCATTTATGGAAAAATATTAATTTGTTTATAAAATAATTTGTCAAGGTTATCAAATACTTTTATAAACGAGTTAAGACCAATGAAGATTTGTAAATTAAGTAGAGGCAACAGTTAAAGTATATGTTCTGCTTTGGATATAAAACGAACTTATGGTTATTGTATTGCAACCAAAACACGTTATTTCGGATATAAACTTCATGCTGTTTGTGATAAAAATCGAGTTATACATTGCTTTGGTTTTACTCCTGCGATCATCCATGACATTCATTATATAAAAGACATAAAGCATAATTTAAAAATTATACTTTAGGAGATAAAAGATAGATAAGCGCTTATTATCAAATCGATTTATTAAATTATAGTACCATTAATTTAAGTGTATCATTGAGGAAAATTAATTAAATTTTTAAAACTATTCAGCTTTAAAGAGAAGAAAAGAAAAAGAATTTAAATCATATTTTCACAACTTGGAGCACAATTTACAAGTGTATGCAATTATGCAAAAACATTTTCTGGATTTTCAACAAGAATACTTTCTATAACAAGAGCTTTTAAGATGATACAAAATCTTAATATTTTTGTTTTTTAATCGTGAATTAAACAAAATAAAAGTTAATTTATGCTAAATGCACAACAGGTTTAGTAAATAGCATAATACGTGAAATAGCGTCTAACTTTTTGGTGGCATGTTCAAGTCGTTTTAAAGGAGGTTGTTTTTTTTGTTATACGATTTTTATTTTTTCTTGCAATATATTTTACTATCTTTCAGTTTAAATCCAACGCTCGAATATAAATTTATTGCAGCCAATTTATGGTCTTCAGTAAAAAGAAGTATTTCAGAAAGTTCTTTTTCTTCACCTACTTCAACTAATAAGTTTATTAGTTTTCTTCCTATTCCTTTTCCACGTGAAACTGAGTCTACAACTACATCTTCAATCCATCCTTTGTTTCCAGATATAACTTTGTAAGTACACATTAATGCAATTCCAATTATTTTTTCCTTATCCTCACAATATGCAACCGTAATTTGGTTTTTCTCATTCATTATTTCTTCAAGATCTAACTGAATTTTCTTTGGACTTAATTGACGGAATAATTCAAAAACTTGCTCTTTAATGTGAATATTTAAATCATTTTTGTTTAAAATAGCTGTTCTCATTTCTTTTTAAGTTTTTGTAAAAATACAATTTTATTAAATTTTTATATTATTTCAAATTTTGAATTAAAGTTACAATTTTCCAAGACCACGGCAAAACTGTGCACAACTTGTATAAAAATATGACAAAATCATACATATCAACCTAAATTAGGTATGTTATATCTCTAATTAGGTGGAGTATTTACTTTAAAAATATAAAAATAAATAACTTGTTACTATTTCAAATAAAAAATCCGTCAAAGAATAACTTTAACGGATCTATTTTATAGTTTGTAACTTGAAGTTCTAAAAAACGCCCAACTCCACCATACAAGTTTTCATCATTTGGTAGGTGCGTTCAATATCGTTATCTAAACCAATTGAAAAGCGAATTAGTCCATCGGTTAGTCCCATTTCTTTTTGCTCTTCCAAAGGAATTTCTGATGATGTTGATGTTCCTGGTGCTGAGAATAAGGTTTTGTAGAATCCTAAACTTACAGCAAGGTAACCTAGATTTCTATCTTGCATTAATTCCATTAATTCGTTGGCTTTGTCAATTGTACCAACGTCAACAGTCATCATGCCTCCAAAACCATATTCTGGATTAATCATACTAGCATACAATTTGTGACTTGGATGACTTCCTAAACCAGGATAAACTACTTTTAAACCATCGTTTTCAAATTTGGTAGCCAAATACATAGCGTTGTAACTATGCTGCTTCATTCTGATATGCAGTGTGCGTAAATTTTTCATTACTGAGGCGCTTCTCAAGCTGTCCATTGTTGGTCCAAGAAGCATACTTGCTCCTGAGTTTACGTCTTTCAAACTGTTTATGAATTCTCTTGATCCACAAACTACACCGCCAACAGTATCGCTACTTCCATTTATGTATTTGGTTAAGGAATGAATGACAATATCAGCACCCATTCTGGCAGGAGCTACTGACAAAGGCGAAAAGGTATTGTCTACAACTAATTTCAAATTGTGTTTGATAGCCAACTTAGCCAACCCTGTAATATCAGCAACTTCAAGCAAAGGATTACTTACGGTTTCGCAATAAATTACTTTGGTATTTGGAGTAATAGCAGCTTCTACAAAGTCAAGCTTGGTAATGTCAACAAAGGATGTTTTAATGCCAAATTTTGGTGTGAAGTTTTTCAAAAAGGCATATGTTCCTCCATAGATAGTTCGGCTAGAAACAATATGATCTCCTTGACTACACAATTGCAAAAGAGTAGGAGTAATTGCTCCCATTCCAGAGGCAGAAACATTAGCCGCTTCTGTACCTTCCATAGCTGCAATAGCTTTGTCTAAATACAAATTACTTGGAGAAGAATGACGCGAATACAAATAGCATCCTTCAGCATTACCTTCAAAAGTATCAAACATGGTTTTAGCAGAAAGAAACGTATAAGTAGAACTATCAGAAATGGATGGGTTTACACCACCAAATTCTCCAAAATATTGTAAGTCTTGAATTTTATCGGCTGGGTTGAAGTTGTTCATGTTTTTAGTTTTTTAGTTGTTGGATATCAGTTGTGAATTTGTGTACAATGTAACTATATAACATTGTCAATCTGATTCCAAAATTGATTTAAAATAGATAAAAAGTCAATAGTAATTGTATTATTTAGATTTTAAAACTATAAAAAGTGTATTGTAATGAATTTATAACTAAATTTGATGCAATAAATTTTAATTTATAGATTTTTAAAAACTTCTAATTTCTATTTTACATGGATTCTATCGACAAAAATCTCCTGCAGTTTTTGCAAAAGGACACCAAGAAGACGACCAAAGAACTTTCGTTGAAATTGAATTTGTCAGTTACAGCTGTTTATGAAAGAATCAAAAAATTAGAACGAGAAGGAATTATTGATAAGTATGTAGCTTTGTTAAACAGAAATAAAATAGATAAAGGATTTGTGGTGTTTTGCCACATCAAGCTTATACAACATTCTAAAGATTTCTTGACAAAATTTGAAAGCGAAGTAGTAAAATTGGTTGAAGTATTAGAATGTTTTCACGTTAGTGGTGATTATGATTATATTCTAAAAATTTGTGTAAAAGACATGGAAGAATACCGCGCGTTTATGGTAACAAAATTGACTACTTTACAACATATAGGAAGCACGCACAGTACATTTATGATTGGCGAAGTGAAGAATACAACCTTATTTATTTTGTAACAAATGATGAATAAACTATTTACTTCTATTTGTGTTTTTTTACTTAACGTCTTGCATTCCAAAAAGGACATAAGTACCAAATGGAAATAGTTTTTTGGATTTTGGCAGAACTCAATACATAAAGTTTTGCTTGTTTAATGAATTTGATTTTTGATATTGAATTTGATTTTTGATATTGTCATTGCAATAAAATTCGTAAATTTGTACAACTTATTTAAAAACAACAACAAAAACACATAACATGAGTTCATTTGACATAGTCATTATAGGTTCAGGTCCTGGCGGTTATGTTGCGGCGATTCGATCTGCTCAACTAGGTTTTAAAACTGCAATTATAGAAAAATATGCAACGCTGGGTGGAACTTGCCTAAACGTAGGTTGTATTCCATCAAAGGCACTTTTAGCTTCTTCACATCATTATGAAGAATTACAACATTTTGCAGATCATGGAATTGAAGTTTCGGGTGAAGTAAAAGTTAATCTGCAAAAAATGATTGATCGTAAACAAGCAGTGGTTGATCAAACGTCTGGCGGAGTGAAATTCTTAATGGATAAAAATAAAGTTACTGTTCTTGAAGGAATTGGCTCTTTTGAAGATGCTACGCATGTTAAAATCACAAAAGTAGACGGTTCATTTGAAGTTGTTGAAGCAAAAAACATAATTATTGCAACAGGATCTAAACCATCAAGTTTGCCTTTTATAAAATTAGATAAGGAACGAGTCATTACATCAACAGAAGCTTTAAAGTTGCCTGAGGTTCCAAAACATCTAGTAATTATTGGTGGCGGCGTTATCGGAATCGAATTGGGTCAAGTATATCTTCGTCTTGGTGCAGAAGTTTCTGTCGTTGAATTTATGGATAGAATTATTCCAGGAATGGATGCAGCGCTTTCAAAAGAATTGACCAAAGTGTTGAAAAAGCAAGGAATGAAGTTCTATACTTCGCACAAAGTGCAATCTGTTGAAAGAAATGGATCTAAAGTTATTGTAAAAGCTGAAAATGGTAAAGGTGAAATTATTGCTTTAGAAGGCGATTATTCTTTGGTTTCTGTAGGTCGACGTCCGTTTACCGATGGGTTAAATGCGGATAAAGCTGGAGTAAAGTTAACGGAGAGGGGGCAAATTGAAGTGAATGAGCATTTACAAACAAATGTCGCAAATATTTATGCAATTGGTGACGTGGTGCGTGGGGCAATGTTAGCACACAAAGCGGAAGAAGAAGGTGTAATGGTTGCTGAAATCATTGCAGGTCAGAAACCACATATCGATTACAATTTAATTCCGGGTGTTGTTTATACATGGCCAGAAGTTGCCGCTGTTGGAAAAACAGAAGAGCAACTTAAAGCAGACGGTGTTGCATACAAAGCGGGCAGCTTTCCTTTCAAAGCATTGGGAAGAGCACGTGCAGGTGGCGATTTAGATGGATTTGTAAAGATTTTAGCCGATGCTAAAACTGATGAAGTACTTGGTGTTCATATGATTGGTGCACGTTGTGCCGATTTAATTGCGGAGGCTGTTACAGCAATGGAGTTTAGAGCTTCTGCAGAAGATATTTCAAGAATGAGTCATGCGCATCCAACTTTTGCTGAGGCAATAAAAGAGGCAGCTTTGGCAGCGACCGATAACAGAGCTTTACACATTTAATTTATATTTATGAAAAAGGTACAAATTTTATTTATTTTTTTAGTGAACTTCTCATTTGGTCAAATATGTACAGGTGGTTTTGCGGGAATATATCCTTGTAATAACATTGATTTACAAGCAAGACTAAGTTTTTTACAAATGGGCGGAACAGCTGCTACAGAAGGTAATGATTGTTGGGGTTGGACCGATCCATTAACCAATAAGGAATATGCGATAATGGGTTGCACAAGTCATACTGCTTTTGTAGATATTTCTAATCCAACAACACCTTTTTATGTTGGTAAAGTAGTTTCAACAAATAATGTTTCTAGTCTTTGGCGAAGTGTAAAAGTTTATAATAATTATGCATTTATAGTAAGTGAAGCTGCTGGTCATGGTATGCAAATTTTTGATTTAACTAGATTGAGAAATGTTACAACTCCTCAAACATTTACAGTTGATGCATTATACACTGGTTTTGGAAGTTGCCATAATGTAGCAATTAATGAGGCAACAGGTTTTGCATATTGTGTGGGTTCAAGTACTTTTGCAGGTGGACCTCATGTAGTAAATATTCAAAGCCCATTAAATCCTGTTTTTTCGTTTGGCTATTCAAATCGAGGTTATACGCACGACGCGCAGATAGTTATATATAACGGTCCAGATACACAACATGTGGGTAAAGAAATCTATTTTGGAGCAAATGAAGATGAAGTGGTTATTGTTGACGTGACCAATAAGAATAACCCAATTTTATTATCAACATTTACTTATGCTAATAGAGGTTACACCCATCAAGGTTGGTTGACTTCAAATCAAAAATATTGGATACTCGGAGACGAACTTGATGAAACCAATTTTGGTTTTAATACTAAATCAATAATTATTGATCTGAGTAATTTAGATGCACCAGTATTAAAGGGAAACTACTTTGGTGTGACGCCAGCTATCGATCATAATGGATATATTGTAGATAATGATTTTTATTTAGCAAATTATCGTGCCGGTCTAAGAATCATGAATATATCCAATATTGAGACCTCATCTACTATGAATGAAATCGGTTTTTTTGATACATTTCCTACGAGCAATTCAGCTCAATTTAACGGTGCTTGGAGTAATTATCCTTTTTTTGCAAGTGGTAATATTTTGATTAGTGATATTGAAAGAGGTTTATTTATCGTGAAAAAAAATGCAGCATTATCGTTTCAAGAATTTGAAAAAGATTCGTTTAAAATTAGTCCAAATCCATCTGCAGACTTTACTGCTATAAATTCTCAATTTGAAATTGAACAAATTGAAATATTTGATATTGTAGGAAAAAAAATAAAAGAATTTAACAATTTAAGTACCAATGATTTCACTATCGCGCTAGATGAATTTATTTCAGGGATTTATTTTGTAAAAGTAAACAATGCTACAACTTTAAAATTGATTGTAAAATGAGACTATTAGTTTTTACCCTATTCTTTATTTTCTTTTCATGTGCAGACGATGAACAGCAAAACATGCTTAATTCTAAAAAAGAATTAAATATTGTTGAGAGCAAGACTTTCGGGGGATCTTTAGACGAGAAGATAGGTGGTGTTGTAAAAACTAACGACGGCGGTATGATTGTCGTGGGTCATACCAACAGTTCAGATGGTGATATCAATAAAGAAAATGAACAAATTGATATTTGGATTATAAAAATCGATGGTCAAGGAAATAAAGTTTGGAGTAAAACTATTGGAGGTTCTAAAAATGACTACGGGACAGGAATTATTGCCACTACTGACGGAAATTTTATCATTTGTGGATATACAGACAGTTTTGATGGAGATGTTCCTAACAATTTTGGATTACATGATTTTCTAGTTGTAAAAATTAATAGTTCAGGCGATGTTATTTGGTCTAAAAATTATGGCTTTTCAGGTCACGATCATGCTCATAAAATCATACAAACTAGAGATGGCGGATACTTTGTTGTAGGTTTTTCAGAGTATTCAGGTATTGAAGGAAGTGGCGGTACTCAGAATAATGGCGAAGGTCACGAAATGGGACACAGAGGTGTTCTTCACGGTTCAGGAGAGTTTATCGGTGTTAAAATCGATGCAGCTGGAGAATTTATGTGGTATCGTTATTTTGGTGGTACACAAAATGATCGAGTGAATGATATTGCTGAAGCAAACGATGGCGGATTTGTCATGGTTGGATTTTCAGAAAGTTCAGATTTTGACATTAATGACAATAAAGGAAGCTACGATTTTTGGGTTGTAAAAATAAAGAGTAACGGAAATTTAGCTTGGAAGCATTCTTATGGTGGTTCTGGAATAGACCAAGCTTTTGGTATTACTAAAACTAATAATAACTCGTATTTAGTTGTAGGACGAACAAATAGTTATGATATAGATGTAAGTAAATCATTAGGAGGATTTGATGCATGGGTTATTCACATCAGTGACGAAGGCCATTTAATTTGGAATAAAACCTTTGGTGGCTCAGAGTTTGATTCAGCTGAACAAATTCGAATGCTCTCGAATGGAAATTTCGGAATAGTTGGAAATACAAGAAGTAACTTAAATAATACTACCAAAGGGGAGAATGATTTTTGGTTTTTAGAAGTAGATAATAAAGCCAATTCTCAACTCTACTGGCAAAAAACTTTTGGCGGTTCAAATATTGATATTGCTAAAGATTTTTTTCAAAATAATAATAACGAAATTTATATTATTGGAGAATCTCAAAGTATCGATTTTGATGTAGCAATTAATAAAGGCGACAATGATCTTTGGATGATTAAATTAAAATAAAACGTACTTCATTTTTATTTCAAAGCTAATTCGTAATAAAATTGTAAATAAGTTACAAACCAAGAAATTACTAAAAAATCAACAAAGTTAATAGTTCTGTTAATTAAGTGTTTTTTGACCTTTATCTAATAGAATATCTTTATCTTTGGAATAATACTATAGTTAAATTTTTGCTTGTATATTATTTTACTTTTGGTATTTAAATCAATTTTTAAAACATTTTTAATAGTTAATGCTATGAAAAAGATATTTTTTTTATCATTTTTTGCAATAATTGTTGCAAACGCACAGTTTTATCAAAAACCGTTACCTTATGCGTATAACGCGCTACAGCCATTTATTGATGCGCAAACCATGGAAATCCATTACAGTAAACATCATGCAGGTTATGTGAAAAATTTAAATGCAGCAATTGTTGGCACTGACGCAGAAAAGTTAAAAGTAACTGAAATTTTTGTTATGGTTTCAAAATATCCTGTTGCTATTAGAAATAATGCCGGTGGTCATTATAATCACGAATTATTTTGGTCTATATTGACACCAGAAAAAAACACAAAACCAGCTCCAGAGTTAGAAAAAGCAATCACAGAAGCATTTGGTTCGTTTGAATTGTTAAAGGAAAAAGTAAATGCAACTGCAGCAAGTAGATTTGGATCTGGTTGGGCCTGGTTATCAGTAGATAAAGATAAAAAACTTTTTGTTTCATCAACAGCCAATCAAGACAACCCTTTAATGGATGTAGCAGAAAATAGAGGAACACCAATTTTAGGAATTGATGTTTGGGAACATGCTTATTATTTAAACTATCAAAATAAAAGAGCCGATTATCTAACGAATATTTGGAATGTAATCAACTGGAATGAAGTTAGTACTAATTACTTAAAAGCTACAAAAGGGAAATTTGATGACTGGCAAGCCTTAAAAGATTTTCATAAAGTAATGACAGAAACGTTTCATCCTAGTGAAGAAGGTAATCTTGAACCTATCAAAAAACGTTCTGCCGAAATGGTCGAAAAAGCTATTTCGTTAGAAAGTTCTGTAATTCCCGCCGAATTTTATAATGATAAAGTGCTTGCTGCCTTACAAAAATTGGCTAAAGACAGTAAAAAATTAGACAAACTCGTAAAAAGCAAAAAATCTGATAAGGAACTAGGAGAAGCATTAACTAAATTGCACGATGTGTTTCACGAGATAATTGGTCTTTGTACAAATGAAGACCATTAAAAATTATTAATGATCTTTAAAAGCCCGAAAAATTTCTCTAGTTTTTTTTCAAAACCTAGCTGCCAAATAAAAAATTGTGAGAGTCCACAATTTAACATATTTATAAAAGGGTTATAAATATTGTAATTTACATCAAATAAAGGAGTTACTTAGATTGATTTTATGGATTTAAAAGTATATAATTTATTCCAATTTTAGAATTACGATAAAATCATTGGATTTAAAATTAAGGTCATTCCCTAACTACAAATAAAAAGTTTTACTTGATGTCAATTTGTAAACAATTATAATTTTTATTGTATTTTTGAAATCATTTTACAATCGCTTTGAGAACCTTTCACCAACAATCGATTTCTAATATATCGGATTTTAAAAATCAACTACTTCATTGGTCACAACAATTTAGAGAAGTAGTTTTTATGGATAGTAATTCCAGTTATAATCGCAATCAGAAGTATAAAGAATTCGATTTCATTCTTGCTGTTGATGCTTTTACCTCAATAAAAACAGATTATAGTAATGCTTTCGCAGATTTACATCAATATCAAAGTATAACTAAAGATTGGCTATTTGGTTATTTGTCATACGATTTAAAAAACAATATCGAACACCTTCATTCCAATAATTACGATGGTTTGCACTTTCCTGATTTGTTTTTCTTTCAGCCTAAGAAGCTCTTTTTAGTAAAAGGAAATCAACTTGAAATACAGTATTTAAGTGGTTGTGATGACGAGGTAGATTCCGATTTAGAAGAAATTCTAGCTAGTTGTCAAAAAGAACACAATTTAAATACTTTTGCTAGTAATAGTCCTAATACTGTAAGTATCAAACAGCGTGTTTCTAAAGAAGAATATTTGTCAAAAGTGACAAAAATGTTGACTCACATTAGTCGTGGCGATATTTATGAAGCAAATTTTTGTATCGAGTTTTATGCAGAAAATGCCACTATAAATCCGGAAACAGTTTATAAAAAACTAAATCTTATTTCAGAGCCCCCATTTGCAGTTTTTTTTAAGAATAATGATCATTTTTTAATTTCTGCCTCTCCGGAACGCTATATTAAAAAGGACGGATTAAAAGTTATTTCGCAACCTATAAAAGGAACTGCCAGAAGATTATTTGATGTTGAGCAAGACGAAATTTCTAGAAGTGAGTTAGAAAATGATCCAAAGGAGCGCTCAGAAAATATTATGATTGTCGATTTAGTTCGAAATGATTTATCCAAAACTGCTACAAAAGCATCGGTCAATGTTGAAGAATTATGCGGTATTTATAGCTTCAAGCAGGTGCATCAAATGATTTCAACAGTAGTTTCTGAAATAGAAAATACAACTGCCGCAGTAGAAGTTCTGCAAACCACTTTTCCAATGGGAAGCATGACGGGAGCGCCAAAGATTTCGGCAATGAATATTATCGAGAATTTAGAAGAAACCAAACGTGGTTTATATAGCGGTGCAGCTGGTTATTTTACGCCCGATGGTAACTTTGATTTTAATGTTGTAATAAGAAGTATTTTATATAATTGTGATAATCATTACCTTTCCTTTTCTGTTGGTAGCGCAATTACGGCAAAATCAAATCCTGAAAGTGAATATGAAGAGTGCCTACTTAAAGCCAAAGCAATGTTTGAAGTACTGCAATAGAAATAAATTTCTTACTTTTGACCATGCTTACAAAATTGCAAAATCATCTAAATACCAACTTTTCTTTTCTGAGAGATAAAAAACTTCTTTTGGCAGTAAGCGGTGGTCTTGATAGTATGGTATTACTTCATTTATTCTATAAATTAAAATATAATATTACTGTTGCGCATTGCAATTTTCAGCTTCGAGAGGAAGAAAGTAATGCCGATGAAAAATTTGTTATAAGCCAGGTAAAAATGTTATCGCAACCAAGGCAGTTGAAATGCTTTACAAGTACATTTGAAACTAAAAAATTTGCAGCAGATTTTAATTTGTCTATTCAACTTGCAGCGAGAAAATTGCGTTACGATTGGTTTCACAAATTGCTAGAAAAAGAAAGTTTCGATTATATTCTAACGGCGCATCATTTAGATGACAGTTTAGAAACTTTTTTAATCAATTTAAGCCGAGGTACAGGTTTAGAGGGTTTAACAGGTATTCCGCAACAAAATGGTACAATAGTTCGTCCGTTATTAGTTTTTTCAAGAGCTGATATTGAGATGTTTGCACAAGATAATGCTATTAGCTGGCGAGAAGATTCTAGTAATTCATCTAACAAATATTTACGTAATAGATTGCGTCACGACTTAGTTCCTGTTTTAAAACAATTAAATCCGTCCCTTCTATCTTCTTTTGAAAAAACAATTGAAAATTTAAAACAATCACAATCAATGATTGAAGATACTTCGCGATTGGTTTATAAAATTGTAGTTGAAGAAAACGAAAATCAATTAAAGATAAATTTGAATGAGCTTTTAAAGTTACCAAATTATACAGCCTATTTATACCAATGGCTCAAGGATTACGGTTTTAATGCTTGGCAAGATATTTATGACTTAGTTCAAGCTCAATCGGGAAAACAAGTTTTTTGCAACGATTTTACCCTGTTAAAAGACAGATCTACTTTGATTCTTTCAAAAAAGGAGGATACCGAACTTAACTTTACTTATTGCATAGATAAAATTTCCAATGAAGTTAATGTTCCCTTAAAATTTGACTTTTGTAACTTAAGTAACATTTCAATTACCAATTCAAATAGTATATTTGTAGATGAAGATTTAATACTATTTCCTTTAGTATTGCGAAAATGGCAAGAGGGTGATGTTTTTTATCCTTTTGGAATGAAAGGTAAAAAGAAGGTAAGCAAGTATTTTAAAGATGAGAAAGTATCTTTAATCGATAAATCAAGTAAATGGCTTTTATGTTCTGATAATCATATTATTTGGATTATTGGGATGCGACAAGACGAACGATTTAAAATTACCGAAAACACAACTAAAATTTTAAAAATAACGATTCAATAATGAAGAATTTCTTTACTGCTTTTCTGGCATTTTTTGTTTTAACAACTGTTGATGCGCAAGTTAAAAATCCTGTCAAATGGACCACCAAAACCGAAAAAGTTTCTGATAATGAATTTAATTTAATAATTAACGGTGTCATCGAAGACGGTTGGCATGTATATTCGCAGTTTACTCCGGATGGTGGTTCGCTGCCAATTGTTATTTCTTTTAAAGATCAAAAAGGAAATTTTGAACTTATCGGAAAAACAAAAGAAAGTCCATATAAAAAAGCATACAGCGAAGTTTTTGAAGTAGATGAATACTATTTCGAAAAGAAAGTTACTTTAACTCAAAAAGTAAAAATTACCAATTCAAATTTAAAAAGTATTATAGTTGCTTTTGAATACCAAGTCTGTAAAGAAGCTTGTATAAATGATAGCAAAGATTTTATTTTCGAAATTCCTGAAGTAAAAGTAGCACAAATCGCAGAAGCTCCAATTGCAAAAACAGTTGATTCCGTTCAGCTAGATAAGCAAACAACTGATGAAATAAAAGTAGCACCAACAGTAAAAACCCCCGAAAAATTTAGCGAAACCCCTGAAAAGGAGGAGCGAAGTCTATTAACAATATTTTTGTTGGCATTCCTTGGTGGCTTGGCTGCACTGTTAATGCCTTGCATTTTTCCTATGATTCCGATGACGGTATCTTATTTTACAAAACAGAGCAAAACCAAAGGAGAAGGTATAAAGAATGCCATTATTTATGGTATATCTATTATTGTAATTTATGTTTTATTAGGTTCGCTCATTACTGCGATATTTGGAGCAGAAGCACTTAACGAATTATCAACTAGTGTTTGGTTTAATGTTTTTTTCTTTATTCTACTGGTTGTTTTTGCCCTATCGTTTTTGGGCGCTTTTGAAATTGTTCTTCCGAGTTCATGGGCCACCAAAATAGATTCACAAGCCGATAGAGGAGGTATTGTAGGAATAATTTTTATGGCCTTAGCATTGGCAGTTGTGTCATTTTCGTGTACTGGACCAATTGTAGGAACACTTTTGGTTGAATCTGCCTCAATTGGCGGAATTGCTCCAATTGTGGGAATGTTTGGTTTTTCGTTAGCAATTGCTTTACCGTTTATGCTTTTTGCAATGTTCCCAGGTTGGTTAAATTCTATGCCAAAATCTGGCGGTTGGTTAAATACGGTAAAAGTTTCTCTGGGTTTTTTAGAATTGGCATTTGCGTTTAAGTTTTTGTCTAATGCAGATTTAGTTTTACAAAAACATTTATTAGAACGTGAATTATTTATTGCAATTTGGATCGCCATATTTGGCGCTTGGGCATTATATTTATTTGGGAAATATAGACTACCTCATGATTATGATAAAATAGAAAGTATTGGCGTTGGACGGTTAATAATGGCAATCCTTGTAACTACATTTACTTTTTACATGGTCCCAGGAATGTGGGGCGCACCTTTAAAAATTTTAAGCGGATTAACACCTCCTATAACCTACGCTGAAAGTCCAAATGGCTTCGGATTTTCGAAGGATAGCAAGTTAGATTTACCAGAACATGCGCACCTTGGACCACACGGAATAGTAGCTTTTGATGATTATAAATACGGTTTAGCATACGCTAAGAAAGTCAATAAGCCTATTTTACTAGATTTTACCGGTGATGCTTGTGCAAACTGCAGAAAAATGGAAGACAATGTATGGTCTAATCCAGAAGTTTTATCAATTTTAAAAAATGAAGTTGTTTTAATTTCTCTTTATTGCGACAGAAAAATTGAACTTCCAAAGAAAGATCAATACATTTCGAAAACTACTGGTAAAGAGGTTGTAACTATTGGTAACAAATGGACAGACTTCCAAATTACTCGTTATAAAAGTAATTCACAACCCTTGTATATCATATTAGACGATAATGGAAACGACCTGAACGAGCCCATTGCATTTACGTTTGATGTTACTGATTATAAAAACTGGTTAAAAAAAGGCATAGTAAAATTTAAGAAATAAACACAAAAAAATGCCTCAATAAAGTAGTATTTCATTGAGGCATTTTATTTCAATATTTCTTTTTAAAGAGCATTATAAGTTGTAATGGCATCTTTTAAAATAGCCACAGAGCGCACTAAATCTTCTTTTTTAAGTACGTAGGCAATTCTTACTTCTTTTAATCCAACATTTGGTGAAGAATAAAATCCTGCTGCCGGAGCAACCATGACGGTTTCGCCGTTCAAATCATACGATTCTAAAAGCCACTGCGCAAACTTATCAGCATTATCAATGGGTAATTCTGCGATGCAGTAAAAAGCACCTTTTGGGCTTGCAACTTTAACGCCGTTAATGTTTTGTAAGCCTTGAATTAAAGTATCTCTTCGTTCCTTATATTCTGCAATAACTTCGTCAAAATAGCTTTGCGGAGTTTCTAAAGCAGCTTCGCTAGCAATTTGAGCAAAGGTTGGCGGGCTCAATCTCGCTTGTGCAAATTTCATTGCTGTGGCCATAACTTCTTTGTTTTTAGATACAATACAACCAATTCGCGCGCCACACATACTGTATCTTTTAGAAACAGAATCAATCATTATAGCATGTTCCTCAATACCACGAATATTCATAACAGAATAATGTTCGTCTGATTTATTATAAATAAATTCACGATATACTTCATCAGCAATCAAGAATAAATCATATTTTTTTACAATGGCTGCCAATTGCTCAATCTCTTCTTTAGAATATAAATATCCAGTAGGATTGCCTGGATTACAAATAAGTATTGCTTTTGTTTTTGAAGTAATTAATTTTTCGAATGCAGCAATAGGAGGTAAAGCAAAGCCTTCATCAATGGTTGATATCACGGGAACCACTTTTACACCAGATGCCGTAGAAAAACCATTGTAATTTGCATAAAACGGTTCGGGAATAATGATTTCGTCATCAACATCCATAGTGCTTCCCATCGCAAATAATAATGCCTCAGATCCACCTGTGGTAATGATAATATCGGCGACATCTATTGGTAAGCCATGATTTTTATAATAGCTTGATAATTTAGTTCTATAGCTTTCAAAACCAGCAGAATGACTGTATTCTAATACTTTTAGATCAACGTTCTTAACAGCATTTAAAGCTACTTCGGGTGTTTTAATATCGGGTTGACCAATATTTAAATGATATACTTTATGTCCCTTTTTCTTTGCAATATCTGCATAAGGAACTAACTTTCTAATAGGTGATTCGGGCATTTGCCTACCTTTATTTGAAATATTTGGCATGAGTGAAAATTTAGTTATGCAAATTTGCAATTTTTTTCTTGTATAATTATTAAAAATACTTTTTTCAACTAAAAATTTGTATTATTTTTATGAAAATTATTGTTTCGTGAATTTCAAATTATTATTTGTTAGTTTGTATTGTTTTCCTTTTTTTGTTTGTGCTCAAGTCGGATTTCAATTTGAAAACAGTAAAAAAAAGATGGTTATTCCGTTTCAGTTAGTAAACAATTTAATCATCGTTTCGGTTCAAGTAAATGATGTACCTCTCAATTTTCTTTTGGATACAGGCGTTGAGGAATCAATTCTCTTCAGCCTCGAAGATACCGAGCAAATTGTATTTTCAGATTTAGAAAAAATTAAAATAAAAGGCTTTGGTAAAAAAGAAGCTTTTGATGGATTTAAATCAACTTCAAACATTTTTAAAATAAGCAACTTTGTAGATAAAAATCACCTTATTTATCTTATTTTAGATCAAGATGTTAATATTTCTTCCAAAGTTGGGGTTCCTGTAAATGGTATTTTAGGATACAGATTTTTTAAAAATCATCTAATTAAGATTAACTACGATACCAAAAAAATCACAATTTTCAGAAACAAACAAAAGCAATTGCCCAAGTTGAATAAGAAATTTACCAAATTGTTACTTTCAATTTCTGATGGGAAACCATACTTGAATGCAACAGTAAAAATGGCGCAACAAGAGCAGGAATTTAAAGCTAAACTACTAATTGATTCAGGTAACAGCGACGCATTATGGTTTTTTAAAAATAGGGATAGTAGAATAAGTACACCAAAAAATAGTATAAAAGATTATCTCGGACGCGGATTTAGTGGAGATGTTTATGGCTTACGAGGTAGAATATATTCTTTAAACATAGAAAATCATCAAATAAATGAAACTATTATTGCGCTTCCAGATTCTTTAGATACAGAATATATAGATGCAAGTACAGCAAATCGTGTTGGTTCTATAGGTGGCGAAGTTTTAAAACGTTTCGTCATTTATTTTGATTATGATTCTTCCATAATGTATTTAAAGAAAAGTAGTTTTTTTCACGAGCCTTTCGATTACAACATGTCTGGAATAGAAGTACAGCACCAAGGATTGCAATGGATTCAAGAATCTTTCGAAAACAATCCAGCGTTGGCTAACAACGTTTTTGATGGTGTCGGTAATAAAGTAGTCAACAACCTGCGGTACAAGTTTGAATTAAAACCTGTGTACATAATTACTAACGTTCGGGAAAATTCTGATGCTGAACAAATCGGAATTAAAAAAGATGATATTTTGATAAAAATTAATAAAAGTCTTGCCTATAATCTATCGCTACAGCAAATTAATTATATATTACAATCCAATGAAGGTAAAAGTGTAACAATTACTGTAGATCGTAAAGGGCGCTTTTATAGCTTCAAAATCAAACTTAAGCGGATACTATAAAAAAAAACGCTCACAAAGAGCGTTTTTAATTTTTATTTATGATTTCTGGTTTAGAATACTTTTCTTTTTCTCCAACGGATTGACCTCTTGCTTTACAATTACCTCTCCTTTTATTTTTAAAGCAACTCGTCCACCCTCATAGTTAGCAGCATTAGTTTCTACAGTAATAGTTTTTCTTATCGGACCCGGATTCATATTATATTTAACCGATATTTTGTCTGATTTACCTGGCATAATTGGCGCTGTTGGCTTAGTAGGAACCGTACATCCACAAGTAGATTGCACATTAGTAATAATTAAAGGAGCGTCGCCAGTATTAGTAAAGATAAAATCTCTAACGCCATCATCACTATCTTTAGAAACAGTACCATAATCTACTGTGTTGTCTTTCGCTTTAAATTCAATTTTAGCCTGAGAAAATCCTAAAGCCGTTATTAACAAGACTGCAAATACTATAATTTTTTTCATTTTTTTATTAATTTCGTTAGCGTAAAATTACTTACTTTAAATTAAAACACAAAAATTTAATTCTTAATTTTTTATAAAAGTACATATTACTTACTTTTGCAGTATGTAGTACAATAAACATACCATTTTTTTTAGGTGCGAATGTATCGGGATTTATTTGGTTTCCATGCCTGGCTGTCGGTAAATAGGTTTCTGCTATCCGTTACAATACTTGCCCAAAAGCAAGCATTTATGCCGGTATCAGGGCTAGATTAGAATGGTATTGTGTTTTTTTTGCACTAACTAGTAAAAAACGTTTTCAGATAAATCTGAATACTAAAAATCTAATATAAAAAAGTCTATGATTCCTGCACAATTTAACGCCAAAGAAATAGAGCAAAAATGGTACAATTACTGGATAAAAAACGATTATTTCACCTCTAAGCCTGACCATCGAACTCCTTATACTATTGTTATTCCTCCTCCAAATGTTACGGGAGTATTGCATATGGGACACATGCTCAATAATACAATACAAGATGTTTTAATACGTCGTGCTCGACTAAAGGGATACAATGCTTGTTGGGTTCCAGGAACCGATCATGCCTCTATTGCTACAGAAGCCAAAGTTGTTGCCAAATTAAAAAGTGAGGGAATAAATAAAAATGACCTTTCACGTGAAGAATTTTTAAAACACGCTTGGGATTGGACCAATAAATATGGCGGAACAATTCTTGAACAACTTAAACAATTAGGATGTTCTTGCGATTGGAGTCGAACTAAGTTTACAATGGATGACGATATGTCAGCATCAGTGATACATTCTTTTGTAGATTTATACAATAAAGGTTTAATATATCGCGGTTACAGAATGGTAAATTGGGACCCTGAAGCCAAAACAACGTTATCCGATGAAGAAGTTATTTTTGAAGAGCGTCAAGGAACATTATATTTCATAAAGTATAAAATAGACGGAACCGAAGACTTTTTAACAGTTGCTACAACGCGTCCCGAAACAATTTTTGGTGATACAGCTATATGTATTAATCCCCACGATGAACGATATAATCATTTAAAAGATAAAAAAGTCGTTATTCCAATATCAGGAAGAGTAATTCCAATTATAGAAGATGAATATGTAGATGTAGAATTTGGAACGGGTTGCTTAAAAGTGACTCCAGCGCATGATATAAACGATAAAACCCTTGGGGGAAAACATGATTTAGAAATTATAGATATTTTCAATGATGATGCAACTTTAAATTCGTTCGGTTTACATTATCAAGGTAAAGATCGTTTTGTTGCTCGTGAAGAAATTGCAAAAGAGCTTGAAACAATTGGTTCCTTAGCTAAAACAGAAATACATCTCAATAAAGTGGGAACGTCAGAAAGAACTAAAGCTGTAATCGAACCTCGATTGTCTGACCAATGGTTTTTGAGTATGGAGGAGTTGGTAAAACCCGCCATCAAAGCCGTTTTAGAAACCGAAGAGATTAAATTACATCCTAGTCGTTTTAATAATACTTACAAACATTGGTTAGAAAACATTAGAGATTGGAATATTTCACGTCAACTTTGGTGGGGACAACAAATTCCGGCTTATTACTATGGCGATGGAAAAGAAGATTTTGTAGTAGCTAAGAATACTGACGAAGCTCTAGAATTAGCTAAAATTAAAACTGGAAATTTACACCTTCAATTTTCCGACTTAAAACAAGATGCCGATGCCTTAGATACTTGGTTTTCATCATGGTTATGGCCTATGGCAGTATTTGGTGGAATTTTGAATCCAGAAAGTGAGGATTTTAAATACTATTATCCAACCAACGATTTAGTTACAGGACCAGATATTCTTTTCTTTTGGGTAGCTCGAATGATCATTGCAGGCTATGAGTATGCAGGCGAAAAACCATTTACTAATGTATATTTAACTGGTTTAGTTCGTGATAAACAACGTCGAAAGATGTCTAAATCATTAGGGAATTCGCCAGAACCATTAGAACTTATAGAAAAGTTTGGCGCCGATGGTGTGCGGGTTGGTTTGCTTTTAAGTGCTTCTGCAGGAAACGATATTATGTTCGACGAAGAACTTTGCAATCAAGGAAAAGCTTTTTCAAATAAAATATGGAATGCTTTTAAATTGATAAAAGGATGGGAAGTTTCAAATGCTATTCCGCAACCAGAGTCGTCTAAAGTTGCCATAGAATGGTATGAAACTAAATTACAAAGAACGCTAACAGAAATAGAAGAGAATTTCGAAAAATATAGAATTTCAGATGCTTTAATGGTTATATATAAGTTGGTGTGGGACGATTTTTGTTCATGGTTTTTAGAAATGATAAAGCCTGCTTATCAACAACCAATTGATCAAGCTACTTTTGATAAAGCCATTGAGATGTTAGAAAATAACTTAAAACTACTGCATCCGTTTATGCCTTTTTTAACAGAAGAAATTTGGCACAACATCGCTGCAAGAACACCGCAGGAGGCTTTGATTATCGCAAAGTGGCCAACGGCTAAAGCATTTGATGAAAAGTTAATTCATGATTTTGATTTTGTTACAGAGGTAATTTCTGGCGTTAGAACCATTCGTAAAGATAAAAATATTCCGTTTAAAGATGCTATTGACTTCAAGGTTTTAAACAACGATAGTGCTTCAACCTATTTTGACTCAGTGATTCAAAAACTTGGTAATATACGTTCTGTAGAGTATGTTAGTGAAAAAGTTGAAGGTGCTTTGTCTTTTAGAGTAAAGTCTAGCGAGTATTTTATTCCTATAATGGGAACTATTGATATAGCAGCCGAGGTAGCAAAACTTACAGAGGAATTAACCTACACACGAGGTTTTTTGCGCAGTGTTCAAGCTAAACTGTCAAATGAAAAATTTGTGAATGGCGCTCCTGAAAAAGTACTAGAAATAGAACGTAAAAAAGAAAACGACGCATTAGCAAAAATTGCTACTATCGAGCAAAGTTTGATGAGTTTAAAATAGAATTTTTTAAAGAAATATATTCAATTCCCATACCAAAGTGTTACTTTTTTATGGGAATTTGTGTTTATTTTCCGCTTATAATTTTGGAAATAATTCCTTGTTTATTGGTAAATTCTGCTAGAAAAACTCCAGCTAAGTGAAGTATTACAAAACCTAGTAAATAATAAATAGACAATTCATGAATACGTTCTGTAGATTCCTTCCAATTTTTAGGACCAAGTTCTATAATTAAACCAGTTACTAACGAAATTGCTATGCAAACATAAAATACAAGGTACACCCAAAATTGAAATTTAGTTTTGCAATTGAGTTCTTTATGAAAAGGATTTTTAAACTTCATTTCTCCCCAAAATGGCAGTAATAATCTTAAAAAATATAAAAAAACCAACGCATAACCAAGGTAGATATGCCAATCCCACATTGGTTTTCTTATTTTTTTTGCCAAAATAATAATTTCATCTCTCGACAACGTTTGATTTTTTTCTTTCAAGAAATTTTCTATAATGTCTCCGACTACATTTTTGTTGAGCCAAGTAGTTCTTAAAAAGAGCGTGATAAGTACCAAAGTAAAACATATAGCAATGAGCCAATGTATGGTACGATAGGTTTTTGAATAAGTTGGTGATTCCATAAGTATAGTGTAAATATCACCAAGTAAAGTTAAATAAATAGCAAAGTTCGCAATGTATACTTTAGTTTATTTATTTTACAATAATATCATATTTTTCGAGTAATCCTGCTAAACCACTTTGTGAAAAAACCGCTCTTTTGATTTTGTTTTTATCTGGATCAAAAGCATAATCATAACTTGTAGAAAAATCGGCTTTGTTTGCAATAGTATCAATAAATACAGCTCTTCTTAAATTGCAATTGTCAAATAAAACTTCTGTTAAATCGCAACTCATAAAATCTGAAGCAATTAAACTGCAATTAATAAATTGCATTTTTTTTAGTTTTAAAGCATAGAATTTTGAATAGTCAAGTAAGCAATCTTTAAAATGAAATTCAAATAGTACTTGGTCGGTCATTGCAAAATTAACATTGGTAAAATTGCACTTGGTAAAAAACACGCCTCTTAATGAAACGTAATTAATTTTAGTATCTTGAAAATTACAATCAAAAAAATTACAATCGATAAAGGTCATCGTTTGAAAAGTACACGCTCTAAAATCACAATTATAGAAGGTACAATTTTCAAAATCCTTAAATTTTGTAGTACCGTCGTTAAACTGTTCATTGCGAAATTCTTGGTCTAATAAATAATCAGAATACATTTTTTAAAATAAAATAGATTAGTAATTTACAAATTTCAGCAAAAAAACTTAGCTTCCATCATGTCACTTACTATTTTTTAAAATTATTTTCAGAATTAAAATCCAACTTTTATTTTTAGTTACAAAGTAAAAAAGGATATTAAAAAGAGAACCTTAAGTTAGAAAAAAATAAATAAAATTATCTTTTGTTTATGCTTTTTCGACATGATATAATTGTTAATAATTTTAAATTCATAATTTCTGTTTATATCTCAGTTTTTTATTCAAAAGTGTTATATTTGATTGCATTGAAATATAATAAGAAATGAGAATTGAAACCGAATTAAAATTAGGATTTAAAGACGTTATGATACGTCCTAAGAGATCTACATTAAACAGTAGAGCCCAAGTGTCTTTAGAGCGTGAATTTAAGTTTAAACATAGTTCTGTTACCTGGACAGGGATTCCAATAATGGCTGCTAACATGGATACTGTTGGCACTTTTGAAATGGCACTGGCGTTGGCAAAAGAAAAGTTATTTTCATGTATCCATAAACATTACTCCGTGCAAGAATGGAATGATTTTATTCTTAAAGCTCCAATTGATATTTACGATTTTGTTGCGGTAAGTTCAGGTACAAGTAAATCCGATTTCAAAAAAATTACTGAAATATTCGCGCAAAATCCCTTACTAAAATTTATTTGTATTGATGTTGCCAATGGTTATTCCGAACATTTTGTTGGTTTTCTCAAACAAGTACGTAAACATTTTCCAGATAAGGTTATTATTGCAGGAAATGTTGTAACAGGCGAAATGGTAGAAGAGTTGCTTCTTGAAGGCGCTGATATTGTCAAGGTAGGAATTGGTCCAGGGTCGGTTTGTACAACGAGGGTAAAAACGGGCGTAGGTTATCCGCAGTTATCTGCAATTATAGAATGTGCCGATGCTGCTCATGGTTTGGGCGGACACATTATTAGCGACGGTGGATGTGCTATTCCTGGCGACGTTTCAAAAGCTTTTGGAGCGGGTGCCGATTTTGTAATGCTGGGAGGAATGCTTGCTGGTCATACCGAAAGCGGTGGCGAAACTATCGATATTAATGGTGAAAAATTTAAGCAATTCTACGGAATGAGCTCAGAGACAGCTATGAAGAAACACGTTGGAGGAGTTGCAGAATATCGCGCAAGCGAGGGCAAGACAGTGCAAATTCCCTATAAAGGACCTGTGCTTGATACTCTGCAAGATATTCTCGGAGGAATAAGAAGCACTTGTACATATGTTGGAGCTTCCAAATTAAAAGAGCTTACCAAAAGAACAACATTTATAAGAGTTTTAGAACAAGAAAACCGTATTTATACCAAGTAAAATGAGTACTCCCGAAACCTCTTTTTTTAACTACTGTCCTAATTGTAGTTCGAAACATTTTACTTATCAAAATAATTTTAAATTTCATTGTTCCCATTGTGATTTTGTTTTGTATCATAACATTGCTGCGGCTGTGGCTGTGATATTTACTTTTGAAGATAAAATTCTGTTCGCAGAACGAAATGTAAATCCTGATAAAGGGATGTTAGATTTACCGGGTGGTTTTATCGATCCAAATGAAACCGCAGAAGAAGCAGCTTGCAGAGAAATAAAGGAAGAATTAGGTTTGATTGTTACTAACAAAGATCTAAAGTACATCACCACAGCGCCCAATAACTATATTTTTAAAAATGTAGCCTACAGAACAATGGATATTTTTTATGAATGTCAATTAAAAAGTGATGTTATTGCGATAAAAGCATTAGATGAAATAAAAGCCCTGCTTTGGATAAGACGTAGTGAAATCGATTTAAGTAAAATAGGTTTTACTTCTATTAAAAGCGTTATTAGTAAAAGGTATTGTTTCTGATTTATTTTGATAAATATTGGAAATGTTTAGCTTTAGTTTTTATAAATTGTCTTTTGGGTTTATTAACAGGTATTGATAATTATTTTATAAACAACAAGTTGTAATTATTTGTTAATCACTGTTGAATATCTAGATTAACCTTTAATTTTGTTCAATAAATTAATATAAAAATTAAACAAAATGAAAACATTCAAAAAAATTGCCTTATCTGTTGTAGCAGTTGTTTTAACTTCTGCTTCGTTTGCTCAAAATTCGAAAACGGTTGTTGAAAATGCTATTGCTTCTAAAGATCATACTACTTTGGTTGCGGCAGTAAAAGCGGCTGGACTTGTCGAAACTTTATCAGGAAAAGGACCATTTACTGTTTTTGCTCCAGTAAATACAGCTTTTGCAAAGCTTCCAGCAGGAACTGTTGAATCGCTTTTAAAACCAGAAAATTTAAAATCATTGCAATCGATACTGACTTACCATGTTGTTGCTGGAACTTTTGATAGTACAGGTGTTGTTGCTGCAATTAAAGCAGGAAAAGGAAAAGCAACATTAATCACAGTACAAGGCGGAGCATTAGTTGCTTCATTAGAAGGCAAAAATGTAATTTTAACAGATGAAAAAGGAAATAAGTCAACCATTACAGCAGTTGATATTACCTCATCAAATGGTGTAATTCATATTATTGATACTGTGTTATTACCAAGATAATTTCTTTGTTTAAAATTTAGCCCGCTTCGTGCGGGTTTTTTTATTGCTATTAAGAAAAAAATATAGGTTCGTAATGATTTTCTTTTAACGAATTATTAATAGTTGTTAGTTTCTCACCCTATTATTTTTAACTATTTTTATATTATGGAAGACAATAATAGAAAGGGTTTCATTTTTAAAAAGTATGAGGCTCCCAATGTTACCCCATTCGACAAGCTTTTCGAGATTTTTAAAGAATTGATTGTTCATACTTCGGGTGATTTTGAAGAAGCTATCGATTGGTTAAGGCAGTTGGACATTGAGTATAAACTTACTGACGAAAATTATACTGTTGATGATTTTGTAGAAGATTTAAAGAAGAAGGGTTACATCAGGGAAGAATTAAAGCCCGATGGAATTTCTGGTGTTGGATTGACAGCAAAAACAGAACGTGCCGTGCGTCAAGCAGCATTAGATCAAATTTTTGGAAATCTCAAAAAATCCGGAAACGGAAATCATAAAACTAAGTTTTCTGGAAATGGAGATGAAAAAACAGGCGAGTTCAGAAATTACATTTTTGGCGATGGTATAGAAGCTATTGCGTTAACAGAAAGTATTAGAAACGCACAAATCAATAATGGAATAGATAATTTTTCGCTCACCGAAAATGATTTAGTAGTAGAAGATAGCCGGTTTAAAGCACAAATGAGCACGGTATTGATGATTGATATTAGTCATAGTATGATTTTGTATGGAGAAGACCGAATTACACCAGCAAAAAAAGTAGCGATGGCTTTAGCGGAGTTAATTACTACTCGATATCCAAAAGATACCATCGATATTTTGGTTTTTGGCAACGATGCCTGGACGATTGCGATAAAGGATTTACCTTATTTAAATGTTGGACCTTATCATACCAATACAGTGGCCGGACTGCAATTGGCAATGGATATATTAAGAAGAAAACGAAATACCAATAAACAAATTTTCATGATTACCGACGGTAAACCAAGTTGTATTAGAGAAAAGGATGGTACATACTATATGAATTCAAATGGTTTAGACGAATACATTGTAGAACAATGTTATAACCAAGCGGCTCAAGCTAGAAAATTGCATATTCCGATAACAACGTTCATGATTGCCAATGATCCTTATTTGCAAAAATTTGTCAATAGGTTTACAGAAGCCAATCAAGGAAAAGCATTTTATACCGGATTAAAAGGTTTGGGTGAAATGATATTTGAAGATTATGAAACGAATAGAAAAAAGAAGATAAAATAAGAAAATAGAGAGTAGGGAATAGAGTATAGAGAAGACGTAATTTACACAACACTATGAAAGACATTAAAACACTCAGAGATTTAAAAAAATCGGGTTGGATATCAAAAAGTATTAAAGATGAGTTACGCGACAATTTGCGTACTAAAATTGCAACAGGAAAACCCGTTTTTGAGGGTGTTCACGGTTTTGAAAACAGCGTCGTTCCCGAACTAGAACGTGCTATTTTATCGCGTCATAACATCAATTTACTTGGACTTCGCGGTCAGGCAAAAACTAGAATTGCCCGAAAACTAATCGAATTACTTGATGAATATATTCCAATTGTTGAAGGTTCAGAAATTAATGATGATCCGTTGAAGCCAATTTCAAGTTTTGCATTAAATTTAATTGACGAAAAGGGTGATGAAACACCAATAAAATGGATACACAGAAGTCAACGATTTTCTGAAAAATTGGCTACTCCAGATGTAACAGTTGCCGATTTAATTGGAGATGTCGATCCAATAAAAGCAGCAAATTTAAAGCTTTCTTATGCCGATGATAGAGTAATTCACTACGGAATGATTCCCAGAGCTAACAGATGTATTTTTGTTATTAACGAATTGCCCGATTTGCAAGCCCGAATTCAGGTGGCGCTTTTTAATATTTTGCAAGAAGGAGATATTCAAATTAGAGGATTCAATGTACGATTAGCGTTAGACATGCAATTTATTTTTACCGCCAATCCAGAAGATTATACTAATAGAGGTAGTATTGTTACGCCTTTGAAGGACAGAATAGGCTCTCAAATTTTAACACATTATCCAGATACAATTGCTATTGCAAGAACCATTACTTCGCAAGAAGCCAAGCTTGCAGAGCAGCAAGTAAATGCTGTTTATGTTCCTTCCTTAGCCAAAGATTTACTCGAGCAAATAAGTTTTGAAGCAAGACAAAGCGAGTATATAGATGCTAAAAGTGGCGTAAGTGCAAGAATGAGTATAACAGCCTACGAGAATTTGATTAGCACTGCAGAGCGAAGAGCTTTAAAATCGGGAAGCGAAAAAACATCGGTACGACTTTCTGATTTTATGGGAATCATTCCAGCAATAACAGGAAAAGTTGAATTGGTTTATGAAGGCGAACAAGAAGGAGCTGCTATGGTAGCACAATTTTTAATTAGTGACGCTATTAAAACTTTTTTTCCTGCATTTTTTCCAAAAATTGAGAAATTAGAACGCGATGCCGATGCCAGTCCATATGCCAAAATATTAGAATGGTTTTTTGCCGAAACCGGATTTCAATTGCTAGACGATGCATCTGATGTAGAATACGAAAAGCAGTTAAATGCAATTGTGCCACTCGAAGATTTACTGCAAAAATACCAGCCTGACTTTCCAACAGCTGATCTAAATTTTCTAAAAGAGTTTGTTCTATGGGGATTAGTAGAATACGATAAATTAAGTAAAGAAAGAGTAGAAGTAGGCTATCAATTTAAAGATTTGTACAGCAGTTATATTACTAAATTATAAGTTAACATCGAGAATTCATGATTATTTTATGGATTCTCGTTTTTTTTACTTAATAAGTAATTGATTTTTAATAATATAGCTCTATCTTGAAACTAGCTGGTTACGGAATACTAATCTGACTTTCGTTCTGTACTACGATTTGTGGTTTTCCTTTATAGAAAGCTACTTTTCCTGTTATGCAAATCTTTTTTCCTTTCAAAGTTAACGGATCGTAGCTAAATTTTTCTAAACTTTTTTTAAAAATGACCACCGTGAACGCATTATTCGGATATGCTTTACCAAAGTTTAAATAAGTAACATGGCTGTCGCTTTTCGTTTGATGAGTTCCTGTTACGGTTTCGCATAACATTACTTCTTCGCCTTCAAAAGACGCCACGTTTTTTAGCGTAACGGTTTCTTGTGCGCGACCAAAAGCTGCAAACAAAAGCAAAAAGAAAAGAAATTTGGTTTTCATAGTTATCGTTATTTTAAATTGATGATAATGGATATTCTATTAATGTGATTTTATAAAAATAAAAAATCGTTTTCATGTCATTTTACGGCTTTCCAAAGTTATTAAAAAAATCTATATCGTCTTTCAATTAAGAAAAATAGTGCTTAATCAAGCGGTTCTAGAGAGAAAATTTCTTCTACTGAGGATTCAAAAAACCTTGCCAGTTTTAATGCTAGTAGGGTAGAAGGAACATACTTTCCTTTTTCCATCGCATTTATTGTTTGTCGACTAACGTCTATTTGTTTTGCTAAATCCTCTTGCGAGATATTCTTTATAGCTCGCAAAACTTTTAAGTTATTCGTCATCGTGAGTAGCTTTATTTAATTGATAAATTTTATAGTAAAAACGAATGATGAAAAAGAAAATAAGTGTAAAAGTGTTGTACATCAAGATGCTATAATATCCGATTCCATAAATAGATAGGGTTAGCAATATAATGATTGCGTAGTTTACATAGGTTGCCCAAACCAAACTTTCGTATCTAATTTTAGAAATCATTTCGTCTTCTTCTTCTAGTTTTGAAAATCCTATTAATATTCCTCCTAGTATTAAACCAACCACAAAAACTTCGTCCGTAATATTATTTTTTATAATTTTTAAAAAACCACTATCGGTTCCTAGAAAATCATCAAAGTAAATTGCATACACATTTCGTTCAAAAAAGGAAAATGTGAAAGTATCGTCAAAACAAGTAATATATAGCCAAAATAATAAACTAGGAATAAACAAAAACCATCCAATTTTTTTGAACGAATGCGGAAATAAAAAATGTGTTTTCATAATTTTTGATTTTAAATTCAAAACAAATGTAAAGTTTGTTTTACATATTGACAAATAAAATTTACAAAAAGTATATTTTATTTTACATATCAACTTTTTTGTACAATTTTTTGTTCCTAATTTTCAAACTTTTATATATTTGTAATTGTAAAAGCCATTTAATAAAAATAAAAGCCATGTTAGTAAAAGTCTATGGAAGCGCCGTTTTTGGTGTTCAAGCCACAACAATCACAGTCGAAGTAAATATTGATAAAGGTATTGGTTACCATCTTGTTGGTTTGCCAGACAATGCCATTAAAGAAAGTAGTTATCGAATTGCAGCCGCGCTCAAAAACAATGGCTATCAACTTCCCGGAAAAAAAATAACCATCAATTTAGCACCAGCTGATTTAAGAAAAGAAGGTTCAGCCTATGACTTGACTTTGGCCGTTGGAATTCTTGTAGCTTCGGGACAAATACAAGCGGATGCGGTTGATAAATATGTTATTATGGGCGAATTGTCTCTAGATGGTAGTTTACAACCCATTAAAGGAGCCCTGTCTATTGCGATCCAAGCTAGAGAAGAAGGATTTAAAGGTTTTTTTCTTCCGAAACAAAACGCAAAAGAAGCCGCAGTTGTAGATGGTTTAGAAGTTTATGGAATAGAAAACGTGACTGAAATCATTAATTTCTTTGAAGGAAAAGGAACATTAGAACCAACTATAATTAACACAAGGGAGGAATTTTATAAAGAATTAGATTTTCCAGAGTTTGATTTTTCAGATGTTAAAGGGCAAGAATCTATAAAACGTTGTATGGAAATTGCTGCTGCAGGCGGTCATAACATTATTTTAATTGGTCCTCCAGGTTCTGGAAAAACAATGCTAGCCAAACGATTGCCAAGTATTTTACCACCTATGACTTTGAAAGAAGCATTAGAAACGACAAAAATACATTCGGTTGCCGGAAAAATTAAAGATGCTGGTTTGATGAGTCAACGACCTTTTAGAGCACCACATCACACGGCTAGTTCGGTTTCACTTGTAGGCGGTGGAAGTTATCCACAACCTGGAGAAATTTCTTTATCTCACAACGGCGTTTTGTTTCTTGATGAATTGCCAGAATTTAAAAGAGAAGTCCTAGAAGTAATGCGTCAACCTCTTGAAGATAGAGAAGTTACTATATCAAGAGCTAAATTCACAATTACTTATCCGTCATCTTTTATGTTGGTTGCGAGTATGAATCCGAGTCCGAGTGGTTATTTTAATGATCCTGATGCGCCACAAAGTTCGTCACCACATGAAATGCAACGTTATATGAGTAAAATATCGGGACCACTTTTAGATCGTATTGATATTCATATTGAAGTAACTCCAGTCCCTTTTGATAAATTGACAGAAACACGAAAAGCAGAAAGTAGTATAGAAATAAGAAAAAGGGTTACGGCAGCTAGAGAAATTCAAACCAAACGATTTGAAAACTTTGATAATATTCATTACAATGCTCAAATGAACTCGAAGCAAATAAGAGAATACTGTGCATTGGATGACGCCTCGTTACAATTATTAAAAACAGCTATGGAACGTTTAAATCTTTCGGCTAGAGCTTTTGATAGAATTTTAAAGGTAGCTAGAACTATTGCCGATTTGGAAGATGCTGAAATCGTGGCATCTAATCATATTGCAGAAGCTATTCAATACAGAAGTTTGGACAGAGACGGTTGGTTGGGATGATTTTAGATAGTAGATTGCAGATGTTAAATACAAGTTTTAATTTTCACTAATCAACAAATTTGTAATATCTAGCACCAACTAAAACAGGATTTTCTTTTTCGATATAATCTAAAACAAATTCATTTTTAGGTTGTAATATGGATTGTTTTCTTTCTTTTTTGTGAAGTGTGATATAGGTTCCAAAATCGATTTCTGTTGAATTATTTAGGGTTTCAAATAATTGCGTTTTTTCAATTACTGATTGCCAATGTTCTTGAACTTCGGCTTCGAAAACTTTTGATTTAGAACCACTTCCGTAGGCAATGAATCCAAATTTTTTGTTTGTAAGATTAGTATTTTGTTGAAAATGAAAATATAAAGTAGATAACATTCCAAGAAAAATAGAACCTGTGTACATATTTCCTACTTGACCCGAAGCAATTTCTGACGGGAAAATAGATTGAGCTACAAAATCGAGATATTCTGTAGTTTTAGCGATGGTTTTAAGATCGTCTGTTAAACTGTTTTCTTTGGCAAAAATTTCTACAAATGTCCTTCTAGCCTGAAAACAGTAGGGAAGGTGCATCAAAACATTTTCCCAAGATTGGTATAATTTTCCGTTTTGATTTGTGATTTCTTTATAGTGAAAATAGGCATCGGAAGTTCTATTGATATAACATTGATTAGAATATTGTCCATCAAAAACAGGTTGTTCTTTATAGAATGCAATTTCATTTTCAAGAATTCCCAACCATTCAGGATTTTCGTTTGTGTTTAAAATTTCTTCTTTTGAACTGTAACGTCTAGGTTTAAAAAAATCAAAAACACCTTGAGACGAAATTCCAATTTCTTGTGAAAATGCAAGAACCCTTGGATTTGCTGTAACTAGCATAGCTACTGCACCCGCGCCTTGTGTATATTCACCACCAGAATTTAAATCGTATTTGGCGTTATCTGTTGCAACTACAATGGCTTTCTTTGATGGATTTAAACGAATAAAGTCTAACGTGGTTTGCAATGCATCTACAGCTCCGATGCATGCAAAAGTCATGTCTAAAGTATCGCAATTCGAAAATGAACCTTCGCCAAGTCTTTGCTCAAGTAGCATTGTCATATAACTAGCTATTGGCTTTGACGAATCGACAGCGCTCTCTGTACCAACATAAATACGAGTAATTTCTTTTGGATTAAGATTTTCTTGTTGTAATAGTTTATACACTGCATTGGTTGCAAATGTAATTACATCTTGATGAACATCGGGAAAAGTCATTTTATGTAAACCTAAACCTTTAATGAGTTTATCTGGTTCTATATTTCTATTTTCTGCTAGAACTTTTATTGGTAGATGTAATTTTGGTAAATCAAAAGAAATGCTGTCAATTCCGACTTTCATGATGTTAAATTTCAACAAAATTACAATTTGAAGCGAAATAACAACTTGAACAAAGTTTAAAATTTAACAAAAAAGTTTCGAATTATGAATGTCATAATATTTGGTTATATTTTTTAAATTTTAGTGAAAAAATTGGTCTATTTATGCGATTGAAAATTGAAATCGTACTATTTAAAAACAAAAAAAGAACAACTCTTCAATTGTTCTTTAGTGCTATTTCTTGGATTACTTTATCTTAAATTGATTCCATATTTTGCAAAAGTATCTCCTTGGCCAACATCACCGGTTTTATATCCTAATGTAAACCAATATTTTCTTTGTTCTGATGTGCCGTGCGTGAAAGTATCGGGTGTTACATGACCTTGTATTTTACTTTGAATAGCATCGTCACCGACAGCATGTGCTGCGCTCAATGCTTCTTCTATATCACCTTCTTCAAGATATTCTTGATTGTAATGCGCCCAAACGCCTGCATAGAAATCGGCTTGTAATTCTAAACAAACTGAAAGTTTATTGGCGTCCGTTTTGCTCATTCTTTGTTGCATTTGACGCATTTTACCGGAAGTTCCTGTTATTGTTTGTATGTGATGTCCAACTTCGTGAGCAATTACATAGGCGATAGCAAAATCTCCACCTTTGGCTCCAAATCGAGTTTTTAATTCTTCAAAGAAACGTAAATCCATATATACTTTTTGATCACCTGGGCAATAAAATGGGCCAGATGCAGATGTTGCGCTTCCGCATGCTGTTTCTACTGCATCAGAGAATAAAACCATTTTTGGTTGTTTGTATTGTAAATTATTGTCTTGAAAAATTTGAGTAAAAGTATCTTCTGTGTAAGCAAAAACAGTTTTGGCAAAATCACCTATTTCAACTTCTTCGGTGGTTAATGCGCGTTGCTGACCTGCTTGTTCTGTTTGTTGATTTGCTTGGTTTTGTTGAAAAGAATCGAGTAAAGGAGCTGCTTCTGGAAAAAACATTTTCACAAGAAAAAATACAATTACTAATCCACCTCCACCAACTAAAGCTTTAACACCACCAGACATTCCTCTTCTGTCTTCAACGTTGTCACTTTGACGATTACCTCTCCATTTCATATTTTGAATAATTTAATAACAAATATTTATTCTCTTTAATTGTTAACCCATTTCGTAATTATGTATTTTAAATTTTCTTTTATAATAGGTTTAGATGCATAATCGTTCATACCTACTTTAAGACATTTTTCTCTCTCACCAACAACCGTGCCAGCGGTCAACGCAATAATGGGAACAAGTTTACCGATTTCTGTTTTCCTTATTTCGATTGTTGCTTCATAACCATTTTTTATTGGCATTTGAACATCCATTAAAATCAAATCGGGTTTTAGTACTAAAAATTTTTCTATTGCCTCTTGGCCATTTTCTGCTTCGTAAATAGTTCCGTTTGGTATAATTTGTTTAATTAAGGTTTTGGCTAAAAGCATATTAATTTTATTGTCTTCTACTATTAATATTTTGAAATTTTCGTACCCAAAATTGGTTGTTTCTTTATCTGAGGTGACTTCTATGGTTGCATCAATATTTATGTTTTCAGTATCATCAGATGTTTCAAGAACGATATCAAAGTAAAATTCACTTCCTTTACCAAACTCGCTTTCTAGGTGTAATTTACTGTTCATTAATGCCAGAAGTTGATTGGAAATTGTAAGTCCTAATCCTGTTCCGCCAAATTTTCTTGTAGTAGATGTATCTCCTTGAGCAAATGAATCAAATATTTTTTGTTGATAATCTTTTTGAATTCCTAATCCGGTATCTTTTACTGAAAATCTTAAGATATTTTTATTTTGACTTATTTTTTTAAGGCTATTTACTGACAAAACTATGGTTCCATTTTCTGTAAATTTAACTGCATTGCTCAATAAATTGATTAGAATTTGTTTCAAACGTATGCTATCTACCCAAATATATTTTGGAATGTGATTGCTAATGACTAATTTTAGATCTAGTTTTTTAGAATTGGAGTCGTATTTTATTAGTTCGATAACTTGAGTCACAATTTCTAATAAATCGTATTTCTTTATTTCTAATTCTAATTTACCCGATTCGATTTTAGAAAAATCTAGTATGTCGTTAATGATTTCCATCAATGAATTAGCAGATTGATTTATGGTATTCATGTAATTTCTTTGAATATTTTCGAGTTTTGTATTTTTTAATAAATCTGTAAAACCAATAATTCCATTTAAGGGCGTACGTATTTCATGACTCATATTAGCCAAAAATTCTGATTTTGCTTTGCTGGCAGCTTCCGCATATTCTTTAGCTATAATTGCTTGTTCCGCCTCTTTTTGTTTCGTTATATCAATATAAATTCCGCCAATAAATTCGATTTTATTATCTTTTTTTATAGCATCCCCAAATTCTTCAATCCAAACGTAATTACCATTTTTGTTTTTTATTCGGTATTTTGAGTGAATTTGTTTTCCATTAGTAATATCTAAAATTTGTTCAGCCACTACTTTGGTTTGATCATCTGGATGAATAATGTCTAAAAACGACATAGATTTGTTTAAAAATAGTTCTTTTTTATATCCTGTTAAGTTTTCAATTTCATCGTTCAAGTATATTTTTGTTGATAATTCGTCAAATTTTGATAAATAAACGGTTCCTGGAATATTATTGGCTATTAACCTAAATTTTTCTTCAGTTTCAGAAATTATATTTTCGTTTTCATAGCGTTCTATAGCAGATGAAATATTGTTGGCAAGCGTTTGCAAGATATTTACTTCGTCATCTGTCCATATTCTTTCATTTGTGCAGTCGTCAAATCCAATAAATCCGAATAGGTCATTTTTTACAAAAATAGGAATAATTAATAGGGATAAAATATTTTGACTCATCAAATTTTCGCGTTGATTGTCGTCGACAACATCTTTTACCAATGTTTTATAAGGTGTATTTTTTTGTAAAATTGTAATAAACTCTGAAAACATATCATAGGAGTAATCTTGTAAAAGCTCATTATCTATTTGTGGTTGTATTTCAGATTTTACCCATTCATATTTTTGTGAAACTGTTTTATTTACAGAATCATTTGAAAAGAAGTAAGCCCGATCGACTAGTGCTGCTTTGCCAATAATCTTTAAAGTTTCCTTACAATTTGTAAAAATATCTTTATTGCTTATAAAACTGTTTGTAATTTTTGTTAGTGCTGATAAAAGCTCGCTTTTGTATTCTAATTTTCGTTCAGCTTCTATTCTATAATTAGTTTCAATTGCAATTGCAATAAAATCGCAAATACTTCTAGAAAAATTTATGTCTTCAACATCCCAATTTTTGTGTTTTGTTGTAGATTCTAAGCATAGAATTCCGATTAGTTTACCATTAGAATAAATTGGTGAATCGAGCATTGACAAAATTGTATTTGAAGGAAAATATTCTAAACATAATTCAGGGGTATCCAGATGGTCGTATACGTTTGATGCGATAATTTGATTTTCATTTTCTACCGCTTTAAAGTAAATAGGATAATCACATTTTTTTAATTCTGCACCTTTTTCAAAAATATTTTTATTGGCATGATAAAGTTTGGCACAAACAATTTTATCAACTTCATAAAACCAAAAGCTTACTCTATTAATATCTATTTTTTCTGAAACAACTTTTAGTAAATAATTCAGGAATTCATCAAAATTTTCTTGTCCAGAGAAACTTTTTATCGTGATTTGTTTTACAACATCGTTGTACTTTCTAATTTTTTTTTCTCTTCGAGTAGCTTCTATTTCAATTTTCTTAATGAGAGTGATGTCTCTTGCAATAACAGAATATCCTATTATTTTACCTAATTCATTTCTTTTTACAGATACGTTTTGAGATAGCCATACTGTTTCTTTCATTTTATTTAGTACTGGAAAAACCAATGTAGGAAAATTATCAGTAGTTTCGAGTGGTTTAGAATAATATTCGATAACACGTTCTCGATAATCGTTTCTAATAAAATGCGAAAAATGTTTACTATACATTTCAGAGAGTTTATATCGCATTATTTTTTCAGCATGTTTATTTATAAAAATATAATTTCCATTAGTATCTGTTTCGTAAATTATATCATTTGCATTTTCGATTAAATTTCGATGTTGGTTTTGAATATGAATTTGTTCGGTTACATCTTGACCAATTCCGATAATTAAATTTTCAGAAAATTTTTTGTCCTTCCATTGTATGTATTTATACTCACCATTTTTAGACTTTAGTCTTCTTACATACAGTCTGTTATCAGTATAGTTATTATGGTATTCTTCGCCAATAAATTCGGCATCTTCGGTTAATTCCCAAAATTTCATTCCTAGCACTTCATTTGGTGTGTAGCCTAAAAACTCGATAATTTGATCGCTACAATAAGATAATTCACCTTTTCTATTGGTTGCTATTGTGAGTGAATTTCCTTTATTTACGATTTCGTTAGCAAACTGAAACTTATTTTTGGTATTTACTAACGCGATATGTCTTGCTGTATGAATAACAACAATCGTAAGAAAAGCACAAAATAGAGCAATAACCAAATCGTTTGCAAAGTAATTTTGATTGTATAAACTTGCTGTAAATAGTATTGTAATTAGTGAAAAGACCCAATATTGCACAACGCTTTTAAAAGCATTATAAGCGAGAAAAAATGTGACAATTAAAACAATGTAAGAAGTTATTTCGAAGTTGTAAAAAAGCAAACTTGAAAATGTAAAAAAGAAAAAAAGCAGGTATAAAAAAATGAAGATGTAGTTTAATGTTGTTTTAAGCAAGTTGGTTTTTGTGCTCAAGAAGTAAACAGATAACAGTATTAATCCGAATAAACAATTTGGAAGAAACAAAGATGCGCCTCGTACTTTATACACTTCAAGAATGAGTTCAACTAAAGGTAGAGTAATACCTAAAAACAATAGATATAAATTGTATTGTTGTTCTTTAGGTTCAAATTCTGAAAAATTTGTGTCAAATTTTAAATGCAAGTTTTTAGTCTTTTTTGCAAATGCTAAAATAATGTACAAAACTAGAATTGAAATCGCCGCTATGATCCATCCATTGCTGATAAAAGAGCTTTTTGAAAATTTAACCACTAAAATAAATGCTGAAAAAACATTCATTAATCCAATAAGTATGGAAGGGCATAAATCAATCATTAAAACAATTTGAAGTTGCATTTATAGGGTAATTAATTGAAAGCAATATACAAAAAAAAAAATCAAACCGTCTTATTTACAGCCAATTCAATATTTTTTTAAGTGTTTTAATTTTGTTCTTATAGGGAGCATATCGCATAGGGAGGTCTAACCAGTTCTTTTTATTTACAATAGCTTTTTTATGAGAGAATGTATCAAAACTTATTTTTCCGTGATATGCACCCATTCCGCTATAACCAACCCCACCAAATGGTAATCTATTATTAGAAAAATGAACCACAGTGTCATTGATGCAACCGCCACCAAACGAATATTTCTGTATAATTTTTTTTACCCATTTATTGTTATTTGAAAATACATAAAGAGCAAGTGGTTTTTCATATTTTTCAATAATTTGCTCTATTTCACTTTCGTTAAAATAACTTATGATTGGCAAAATAGGACCAAAAATTTCCTCTTGCATAACCTGACTTTCAAGTTTTGGCTCGTCTAGTAATGTAGGGGCAATATAATTTTCTACTTCATTAGATTTACCTCCGTACAAAACGTTTTGGTTTAGTAAAAGATTGTTCAATCGTTTCCAATTTTTATGATTTATTATTCGTGCGAAATCTTTTGAAACTTCAGGATTTTCGCCATAAGCAATTACAATTTCTTGCTTTAAAGCTTCAATCAATTTTGATTTTAATTTGGCATTAACTAAAATATAATCTGGAGCGATACAAGTTTGTCCTGCATTTATAAATTTTCCCCAAATAATCCTTTTTGCCGTTAATGATATATTGCAATTTTCGTCTATAATGCAGGGATTTTTTCCTCCAAGTTCCAATGTTAAGGGTGTTAAATATTCTGCTGCTGCTTTAGCAACAATTTTACCAACAGTTACACTTCCTGTGAAGAAAATATAATCCCATCTTTTCGATAGAAGTCTATTTGAAACATCAATTCCTCCTTCAATTATTTCGACATGTTCGTTATCGAAAACTTCTGAAATGATTTTAGAAATAATTTTGGAGGTATTTGGAGTTAGTTCAGAAGGTTTTACAACGACTTGGTTCCCTGCAGCAACGGCGGCTATAAGAGGACAAAGTGCTAATTGATAGGGATAATTCCAGGGAGCAATTATTAAAATTTTTCCGTAAGGCTCACTCAAAATATAATCGGATGATGGAAAGTTTATTAATGACGGAAGCACCCATTTGGGTTTGGCCCAACTTTCAATATTTTTTATAGTATGTTTTAAATCAGAAAGTACATAACTAGTTTCAGTTGCAATTGCTTCAAATTCCGGTTTCTTAAAGTCATTGTAAAGTGCTAAAACAATTTCGTTTTCATACTTTTTCACACAATTTAGTAACTGCTGTAATTTTTCTTTACGATACGTTATGTTTGTTTTAAATTTCATTTATAAAAGGCCAATTTTATAACCAACGTATGCATCAGCTTGTTGATTGTTATTAATAATTCCCGTAATTATTGAATTAGAACCTAGGTAAAAACCAGCCAGTCTAAATCCGAAACCTACGTGAAATCCTGATATTTCACTATTTGTAAAAGGTGAAAAAATTTCAAAAACACCTAGATTAAGTCGTGGCGTGACAGTAATAACGTTTTGAGCACTAATTTGGTCGTTGGATTCATTTTCGGAAATTCGTTGCTGCAAAAAACCTGAAACATACAGTTTTGAAAATAATTTTAAATCGATGTATGCTGTAATTGTTGTTGGAAGCTTTACATCAAACTCTTTTTTCTCGGCTTCGGTTTTGTTAAGATAACCTTGATTTATTAAAACAGTTTCAATTTCTTTAATTCCGTTAGCATTTTGAAAAACATCTAGATTTAAACCATTTGGATTTTCTGAGGTTGGCTGAATACTAAGATTGTAATTGGTAGCAAAGTTGTTTTCACTTTTAAACGACATTGCCCCGATGTTTCTGAGAGATAAACCAAAATTTAATTTGTAATTATTAGTATAATACTTTTGTTGTTTTTTTTGATTTTCTACTTCAACCTTATCTTTCCATTGATAATTTATTCCCACATCGCCGGAAAAACCATTTAATCCGCCTAAAACTGAATTAAAATATTCATTAAAATCTGAAAAGCTATTTGCCAATCCTCCAGAATAGGTAAAGTTTAAATTAGCATTGGTATTATTCATGAAGAATTGTCCACCTTCATTGGCAATGCTTCCTTGAAAGTTACTTAATCCTAAATTAGCATAAGATCCAGGAAACAAAAGTTTAAAAGTTCCTCCGATGTTTAATTTATGGAAGTTATTATCTACAAGACTTCTCGCTATGCTAACACCAAGTTCTCCCCAAGTGGTGCCGTTTATCCTTTGATTTTTATTATTGTTTATGGTGGTAGTATCAAATAGACCGGGAATTTGAGCATCACTTATAGCAGCACCAATTTCGCTGTCTATATTTACAAAATTTAGCACTCCGGTTGCTTTTGTTGTTATTGCAAAAGCCCATTTACCTTTTTTTATTGCAATTGATGGTCCGTAAACTTCAGAGTTAAAAAGCAATGTTACTGGTTTATTTCCTTCAAATAATTTATTTTCTAAATTAGTGCTGGATAGTAAATCACTAAAAACAATTTTATTATTAGAAATATTTATGCTTGCACTAAAAACATTAATTTCAATTTTCTTCGAAATATTATTAAATTCAGCCGGATTTAAAGCAGCACCAGCCAATATCCCAGAATTTTGAGAAGTTAGCATTCCAGCGAAATGTTCTTGTGAATAGGAGTTTATCCCTGTTAAAAATACGATTATTAGTAGAAATTTCTTCATCGGTTCTTTTTTAGATTAAATATATAACATTTTAAACGCAATAATCCCTAAGTGATAATAAAGTAAAGTTAGACAATTTAAATGGAATTCCAAAGGTTATCTATTGGAGTAGAAGCAATTATTTCAACATTTTCTTTAGAAACAGGGTGAATAAAAGCTAATTTTCGTGCATGAAGATGAATACCACCATCAGGATTACTTCGGTCAAAACCATATTTTAAATCTCCTTTAATTGGACAACCAATGGCTTGTAATTGTGCGCGAATTTGATGATGTCTTCCTGTGTGAAGGTTTATTTCTAAAGCAAAATAGTTATTTAATTCTTTGATGATTTTATAATCTAAAGACGCTTTTTTACTTTCAGGAACTTCCTTTAAATGCGCTTTTGAAGTATTGTTTTTTTCATTTCTTTTTAGAAAATGAATTAGATTGTCTTCGTTTTTTGGTGGTTTGTTTTTTACAACTGCCCAATACGTTTTGTTGGTTTCACGTTCGCTAAACATCTTATTCAAGCGCTCAAGTGCTTTACTTGTTTTAGCAAAAACTACAATTCCAGTGGTAGGTCTATCCAATCGATGAACAACACCCAGAAAAACTTCACCAGGTTTGTTGTATTTATCTCTAATGTATTCTTTTACAATTTCAGAAAGAGGTTTGTCTCCAGTTTTATCGCCTTGTACTATATCTCCAACACGTTTGTTAATCACAATTATATGATTGTCTTCGTGAAGAATTTGAAGATTATTTTTAATTGAAACTATTTTCTCTGCCAAAATTACTATTTACTAATTACT
>JBIKJF010000007.1:0-150793 GCA_044361155.1 Flavobacterium sp. | reverse complement strand
ATTCACTAATTACTATTCACTAATTACTATTCACTAATTACTATTCACTAATTACTATTCACTAATTACTATTCACTAATTACTATTCACTAATTACTATTCACTAATTACTATTCACTAATTACTATTCACTAATTACTAGTATTGTTCATTCGCATTAGGAAAATTTTGACTTTTTACATCAGCCACATAATTCCCGATAGCTTTGGTCATTTGATCGTATAAATCTAAATAACGACGTAAGAATCTCGGACTGAATTCATTGTTCATACCCAACATATCGTGAATTACTAAAACTTGTCCATCAACGCCACCACCAGCGCCAATTCCGATAACAGGAATCGATATGCTTTTAGCAACTTTTTCAGCTAAATGCGCAGGGATTTTTTCTAATACCAAAGCAAAGCAGCCTAATTTTTCTAATAATTTGGCATCTTCCAATAATTTTTCTGCTTCTGCATCTTCTTTAGCGCGAACCGTGTAAGTTCCGAATTTGTATATAGATTGTGGTGTCAAACCTAAATGTCCCATCACAGGAATTCCAGCGTTTAATATTTTCTTGATAGAATCTTTAATTTCGCTTCCGCCTTCAAGTTTAACTGCGTGTCCTCCAGATTCTTTCATTATTCTAATTGACGAACGCAACGCTTCTTTAGGATCAGATTGATAACTTCCAAACGGTAAATCAACAACAACCAAAGCGCGGTCAATTGCTCTAACCACACCTGATGCGTGATAAATCATTTGGTCAAGTGTTATTGGCAAAGTAGTTTCGTGTCCGGCCATTACATTACTAGCTGAATCTCCAACCAAAATTACGTCAACACCAGCTGTATCGACGATTTTTGCCATAGTGAAATCATAGGCAGTTAGCATTGAAATTTTCTCGCCATTGGCTTTCATTTCAATTAATGATTTGGTTGTAATTCGTTTGTAATCTTTTTTGGCTACTGACATGAATATTAGATTTTAATCCTTCGACTGCGCTCAGGATGACAATTAATGATTTAAAAGTGTAAAAGTAATAAAATCGATTAGTTTTGTAATAAATAGCATTAAAAATATACTAATATTTGCATCAACAACTAAACCTATATAAGATGAAGAAGATTTTTTTACTTTTTGCATTAATTTTTACTATTTCATTTCAAGCTCAAAATGAAGAAATTCAGAAGGTAATTGAAGACTTTTTTGTGGCTTTTCATGCTAAAGATACTGTTAAAATGAAATCAGTTTGTTCTGATAAGATAATTCTTCAATCGATTATGGAAAATGCAAAAGGAGCCAAATTATCTAATGAAACATCTAAAGAGTTTTATAATTCAATTGCAACAATTCCAAGTGATTTTAAAGTTGAAGAAAAAATTTTGAGTTATTCAATTCAGGTTGATGGAACTTTGGCACATGCTTGGACACCTTACGAATTTTACATCAATGGTAAATTAAGTCATTCTGGTGTGAATGCTTTCACACTTTTTAAGGAGAGTGATATTTGGAAAATTATCTATTGTATTGATACCAGAAGGAAATAATTTATGAAAAAAACACTCTCAATTTTTACGTTATTAGTATTTACAAATTTATTTTCTCAAGAAAAAAGCGAACTAAAAACCACTTTTTCAGGATTTGTAGAAACTTACTATTCCTTCGATTTTAATCAACCATTAAGTGATTCAAAATTACCATTTATGTACAATTACAATCGTCATAATGAGTTAAATATCAATATTGGATTATTACGTGCAAAAGTAGAATATGAAAATGCTTATGCAGTATTATCATTACAATCGGGAACTTATGTTGACGATAATTATGCCAACGAAAAGATAAAATATTTAAACGAAGCCTATGTTGGTTTGTATTTAGATCAATCGAAAAAACATTCAATTGAAGTTGGAATTTTACCAAGTTATTTAGGATTTGAATCTTCAACAACGGCAACTAATTTAACCTTAACACGTTCTATTTTAGCTGAAAATTCGCCTTATTTTATGACAGGTGTAAAATATAATTACAAACCATCAGATAAATGGAATTTTGCAGCTTTATTGACTAATGGTTGGCAACGAATCAACAAACCTCAGAAGGATTTAGCACCATCATTTGGAACTCAAATAGTATATAAATCATCAGCAAATTCCACTTTAAATTGGAGCACTTTTGCAGGAAAAGAATTCAACGGAATTGATTACTCAATGCGTTATTTTAGTAATTTATATTTCGATATGAAGTGGAATGACAAATGGCGAACTATTGCAGGTTTTGATTATGGTTTGCAAGATTTGAGTTCAACCAATAATGAAACTACATCGTGGTTAAGTCCAGTTTTTATTGCTCAATATTCAATAAATTCTAAATGGCAAACGGCTTTTAGAACCGAATATTATCAAGATGAAATGAATTTGATTATTACCACAAATAACGAATTTAATACACTTGGGTTTTCTTTAAATTTCGATTATTTACCCAATTCAAAAGTAAAATTAAGAACAGAAGCTCGTTACTTTGATAGTAAAGATGAAGTATTTACCAAAGGTTCAGATTTAGTTAATTCAAATTTCTTTTTGACAACTAGTTTGAGTTTTGAGTTTTAATTCTATATTAGCGTATATTTCTACGATTTTAAATGAGTATAAGAATTCAAATTATTAAGCGCTATTTTCGTTCACTTTTTGACCTAAAAAGTAGTCAAGAAGACGAACTTGAAACCGACAGGGAAGTAAGAGAAGGTGTTATTTTTAAAGGAAAAAACCTATGGCTTCTTGCTTTTGCGATATTCATTTCTTGTATTGGCCTGAACATTAATTCTAAAGCAGCTGTTATTGGTGCGATGATTATTTCGCCATTGATGGGACCAATTTTTGGAATAGGTTTTTCGCTCGGAGTTTCCGATTTGGATTTATTGAAAGTTAGTATTCAAAATGCACTACGAATTGTACTTATAAGTTTAATCGTTGCAACAATTTATTATTTAATAACACCATATGCTATAGCTACCGATGAATTATTATCTTTTTCTCAACCTACAATATTTGATGTTCTACTAGCTTTTATTGGCGGAATGGCTGGTTTTATTGCTATTTCCCGTCACCATGGAACACAAGTTTTAATTGGAGTAGCTGTAGCAACTTCATGTATTCCTCCGCTATGTACAGCAAGTTTTGGATTGGCTACTTTGCAATGGCAATACTTTGTTGGCGGCATTTATACTTATTTTATAAATGCACTCTTCATATGCGTCGGATGTTACATTATTGTCAAATATTTGAAATTTAACCCACATTCAAAAGAAAACGTAAAGAACGTAAACAGTTGGTTTGGGATTTTGATTTTTCTAGCAATAATTCCTGCGATTTATTTAGCTTATGACTTTGCATTGACAAATTTTTATGTATCGAAAGCAAACCAATTTGTAATCAATGAAATTGATTCTAAATATCATGTTGTTCAGACTAAAATAGATAATAAAACAAAATTAATCGAAGTTGATGTAACGGTCGAAAAGTACAATGATTCCCTTCAAAATTTGATTCAAAAGCAACTTTCAAAATATGATTTAAAAGATTCAAAAATTAGAATTTATCAAACTATTGAAGCAGGAAAAACCAATCTTAAAGAATTTGATAAATTAAATTCTGAAATCGAATTATTGAAAACTGAAATTGAAAAAATTAAAGCAGATAAATAGCACTTCGACTGCGCTTAGTTTGATAAATTTTATCTATTTTAACAATCGGCAACATTCACGGCAACTGCCAATCCGCCTTCTGAGGTTTCTTTATATTTAGAGTTCATGTCTTTAGCAGTTTGCCACATGGTGTTAATTACTTTATCCAACGGTACTTTTGCATTTTTTGCATCGGTTTCCATAGCTAATTCGGCAGCGTTTATAGCTTTAATTGCACCCATCGTATTTCTTTCTATACATGGAATTTGAACCAAACCACCAATTGGATCGCAAGTTAAACCAAGGTGATGTTCCATTGCGATTTCGGCTGCCATTTGCACTTGATCTGGAGTTCCACCCATAACTTCACACAATGCTGCTGCTGCCATAGCGCTGGAAACTCCAATTTCTGCTTGACATCCGCCCATTGCTGCTGATATAGTTGAACCTTTTTTGAAAATACTTCCAATTTCTCCCGCAACCATCAAAAATTGCTTGATTTCTTTTTCGCCAGCGTCATGATTTTCAATTACCAAATAATACATCAAAACAGCAGGAATAACTCCAGCACTTCCATTTGTTGGAGCTGTTACAACTCGTCCTAATGCTGCGTTTACTTCATTAACAGCTAATGCAAAACACGAAACCCATTTTAGAATTTGACGGAATTTAACTTCGGTTTTACGAATACATTCTAACCATTCTTGAGGCGAATTATAATTGGATAAACCAATCAAACCTTGATGCATATCAAATGCTCTTCGACGAACATTCAATCCGCCAGGAAGTATGCCTTCGCTGTGGCAGCCAATGTACATACATTCTAACATTGTGTTCCAAATGCGCATTAACTCTTTATCGATTTCCTCTTCGGAACGCATCGATTTTTCGTTATCGTAAACTACTTCCGAAATTTTTCTATTTTGAGTAGTACAATAATTCAATAATTCTTGTGCATTTTGGATAGGATAAGGAAAAGCACATTTTATTTGGTGTTTCTTTTTGGCATTTACACGTTCTTCTTTCACTACAAATCCACCACCAATAGAGTAGAAGGTAGAAGTATATTCTTTGTTAGAAGTAAATGCTGTAAAAGTCATTCCGTTAGCATGAAAGGGCAAAAAGTTTTTATTGAAAATAATATCTTTTTCAACATCAAAAGAAATTAAAAGCTGGTTTCCTAAATTGATTTGATTTGATTTTTTTATGGAAGTTATGATTTTGTCAATATTCTCAACCGGAATATATTCTGGATCTTGTCCGCTCAAACCTAACATTACTGCCAAATCAGTTGCGTGACCAATGCCAGTTAGTGAAAGCGAACCAAATAAATCTAATTTAACTCTAGTTGTAGTGTTTAGTAAATTTTCTTGATTTAATTCAGCCAAAAATCGTTCAGCGGCACGCCAAGGTCCGAGTGTGTGAGAACTTGATGGTCCAACACCAATCTTTAGCATATCAAAAACCGAAATGCATTCTTCCATAAACTATATCGTTTTAGTTATTGCAAATATATGATTTTATAGACAATCTAAAATAATTATTCAGAATGTAAACAAATTTGTTTACATTTGTATTGTGAAAGATATTTTAGACATAATAAAAGGTGTTCATCCAGGCAAATTCTTAGAAAGAGAATTAAAGAAACGCGAATTGAATCAGCGTCAATTTGCTTTGGCTCTAAATGAACATCCTCAAACTTTGAATGCCATTATCAAAGGCAAACGAAGTATGAACATTGATTTGTCTTTAAAAATTGAGAAAGCGTTAAACTTTGATGAAGGATTTTTAATGACGTTACAAGTTTTTTATGATATTAAAATCACTAATAAGAAAAATCAACTTACTCCAGATTTATCTAAAATTCGTAAAGTAACTTTTTGGGATACGACGATTGATAAAATTGATTGGAAATTGCATAAAGCTTTTATTATTAAACGAGTTTTTTCATATGGAAACATTGATGAGCAAAGAGAAATTATTAAGTTTTATGGGGAAGATGAAGTAGATAGAATTAATAAATTATATCCTGAAAAATTAACTCGTTAAATATGTATTGGAATACTGTTTCTCAATTATTAAAAGATATTTTAACTGATTTGATGGCTGAAGATTTATTTTCTCCATTCAGATTGGTAGGAGGAACTGCGTTGAGTTTGCAAAAAGGACATAGAATGTCAGTTGATATTGATTTGTTTACTGATATTGAGTATGGGTCAATTGATTTCAAAGAAATTAGAAGTTTTTTAGAAAATAAGTACCCTTATTGTATTTCAAGAAACTTAGATAATGTTTCCTTTGGGACATATTTTGAAGTAGGTTATTCCAAGGAAGATTATATTAAGATTGATTTTTATTTCACAGATGAGTTTGTATTTAATGAAGTTGTAATTGACGATATTAGAATGGCTTCTCCAGAAGAAATTATTGCAATGAAACTTGAGGTAATATCTACAACAAAACGCAAAAAAGACTTTTGGGATTTACATTATTTTTTATCAGTTTTTTCAATTGATGAAATGATATCATTTTATACGTTACGATATCCATACAATGAGAATGATAAATTTAAAGAACTTTTTATTGACTTTGGAGACGCAAACTTTGAACCAGATCCGAAATGTTTATTAGATAAAACTTGGGAAAACATTAAACTCGATTTTCATGATTTTGTAAATTTATAAATCTTACCTCGTACTTCCAACTTCGTATTTCTAACTTAAAAATGTCATCTTGTCATATAAAATCTTCTCAAAACTGACAATTTATTCTCAAATTCCACTTGGCACAATCCTTGTCATATCACAAATAAGTTGAAAAACTAAATAAAAACATTAAATTAGAAAATTAAGAAAATGGGAAAAATTATTGGTATCGATTTAGGTACAACCAATTCTTGCGTGTCAGTTATGGAAGGTGGAGAACCAGTTGTAATTGCTAATGCAGAAGGAAAGAGAACTACACCATCTGTAATTGCATTTGTAGAAGGTGGCGAAATTAAAGTAGGTGATCCAGCAAAAAGACAAGCTGTAACTAATCCTACTAAAACCATAGCGTCAATTAAACGTTTTATGGGTAATAAATACTCAGAAAGTGCAAAAGAAGCATCAACTGTAGCTTATAAAGTTGTTAAAGGTGATAACGATACACCGCGTGTTGATATTGACGGAAGACTTTATACTCCACAAGAATTGTCAGCAATGACTCTTCAAAAAATGAAAAAAACAGCTGAAGACTATTTAGGTCAAACCGTTACAGAAGCAGTTATTACTGTTCCAGCATATTTTAACGATGCACAACGTCAAGCTACTAAAGAAGCTGGTGAAATTGCAGGTTTAAAAGTAATGCGTATCATCAATGAGCCAACTGCTGCGGCATTAGCTTATGGATTAGACAAAAAAGGAATTGACCAAAAAATTGCAGTTTACGATTTAGGTGGAGGTACATTTGATATTTCTGTTCTTGAATTAGGAGACGGAGTTTTTGAAGTATTATCTACAAATGGAGATACTCATTTAGGAGGAGACGATTTTGACCAAGTAATCATCGATTGGATGGCTAACGAATTTAATACTGAAGAAGGTGTTGATTTACGTAAAGATCCAATGGCGTTACAACGTTTAAAAGAAGCTGCTGAAAAAGCTAAAATTGAATTGTCTTCTTCAACTCAAACAGAAATTAACTTGCCATACGTTACTGCAACGGCTTCAGGACCAAAACACTTAGTTAAAACATTAACTCGTGCTAAATTTGAGCAATTGTCAGAAACTTTAGTAAAACGTTCAATGGAACCAGTTGCTAAAGCATTAAAAGATGCAGGTTTATCTGTTTCAGATATTGACGAAGTTATCTTAGTTGGAGGTTCTACAAGAATTCCAGTTATCCAAGAACAAGTTGAAAAATTCTTTGGTAAAAAAGCATCAAAAGGAGTTAATCCTGATGAAGTTGTAGCAATTGGAGCTGCTATTCAAGGTGGAGTTTTAACTGGTGATGTAAAAGATGTATTGTTATTAGACGTTACACCTTTATCATTAGGAATTGAAACTATGGGTAATGTAATGACTAAATTAATTGAGTCTAACACTACAATTCCAACTAAAAAATCGCAAGTATTCTCAACAGCTGCAGACAATCAACCAAGTGTTGAAATTCACGTTATTCAAGGTGAAAGAACAATGGCTGCAGATAATAAAACAATCGGTCGTTTCCATTTAGATGGAATTCCACCTGCACCAAGAGGTGTTCCTCAAATTGAAGTTACATTTGATATTGATGCTAATGGTATCATCAAAGTTTCTGCAACAGATAAAGGAACTGGTAAATCTCACGATATTCGTATCGAAGCTTCGTCAGGTTTAACAGCAGAAGAAATTGAAAGAATGAAAAAAGATGCTGAAATGAATGCTGAAAGCGATAGAATCGCAAAAGAGAAAGCAGATAAATTAAACGAAGCTGACAGTATGATTTTTCAAACAGAAAGTCAATTGAAAGAACTCGGGGATAAATTATCTGATGATCATAAAGTTGGAATTGAATCAGCTTTAACTGAATTGAGAATGGCTCACCAAAATCAAGATTTAGAAGCAATTCAAAAAGGTCTTGACAATGTAAACGCTGCTTGGAAAGTTGCTACAGAAGCAATGTACGCTCAAGGTGACCAAGGTCAAGCTCAAGAAGCTCAACCACAAGCTGATGCAAGTGGAGATCAAACTCAAGATGTCGATTTTGAAGAAGTAAAATAATAAATTTTATTATAGATTTAAAAACCGAGTTAGCAATAACTCGGTTTTTTTTATGCTTTGTTTTGCATTTTGATTATTACAATGGTATGCGGAAATGTTATTGCAGCTAGAAAAGAGAAAAACAAAGCATTAAAAATTTCTTTATCCTTAAAAAGAAAATATAAAGCACCAATTCCAATTAAGGAAATTATCCAATAGACGAATGCTGATTTAAAATAACGCTTGAAATTTGTAAAACTATAACTTCCGTATAAAAAATGGATTTGTTCTTTGATTGAAGGAAAACTATGCCATACCACAAAATATATGGCAAATGCCCAAATTAAATCTGCTGTTTTAAATACTACAGCAAATACTAATAGGTAAAAGATATTCAGAATTACTTCTGATTTGAATTTGGTAGTTTTTCTGTTAAGTAAAATGCTAGAAATTATCAAAAGTATTCCTATTATTAATGTTATAATTTTGAAATCTAACAATTCAATTGAAGTCTTAGAGATTTGAAAAATAATATGTTTGACTTCCAACTCATGAAATTGGAACAATAAAAAGAGAATAAACAATCCATATATGGTTTGAAAAATGGTTTGCGTTTTGTTCTTGTTTTCTTCATCTAACATATTCCAATGTTGTTCTCCAAAGTGATAACCACTAAATAAAATAAACAAAACTAGCGCAATCATAGGAAATGTATAAAAAAGTATCGCGCCTAGAATTACTACACCAATATAATATAGTAAGATTTTATTTAGTGAAATTCTGTTTTTTCCTTCATTTATTTTTTGATATAAAGCTAAGTCATTGGCTCCGTGCAAGATTCCAAATAAGAATATTACTACAAATCCAATAACTTGTTGATACTTGTACGAAAAAAACGTATTAATCCAAAGAGCAAAAAAACTTATTAAGATACCTATTTTATTGGAATGTGACATACTTTGTATTTTTAAAAACGTTTAAAGATATGTAAAAAAAGTTAAACACTTTTATTTATTTTGTTTATTATTTTTTATTTTTGATTAAACAAATAACTTAAATATTTTATATTATGTCAAATTTATTATCAATTTCGTTGATTTCGAAAATGTTGCCAACTGATTATGTTGGTTTCACATTTTTCATTGGATGTATGGCCATGATGGCAGCATCAGCTTTTTTCTTTTTATCGTTAAGCCAATTCGATAAAAAATGGCGTACCTCTGTATTAGTTTCAGGTTTAATTACCTTTATTGCTGCAGTTCATTATTTCTACATGAGAGATTATTGGGCTAGTTTTGGTGAATCACCAACTTTTTTCCGTTATGTTGACTGGGTTTTAACTGTGCCGTTGATGTGTTTGGAATTTTATTTAATTCTAAAGATAGCTGGTGCAAAACAATCATTATTATGGAAAATGATTATTTATTCATTAATCATGTTGGTTACTGGTTACTTTGGTGAGGCTGTAGACCCAGAAAACGCATGGTTATGGGGATTAGTATCTGGTCTTGCGTATTTTGCAATTGTTTACGAAATCTGGTTAGGAGAAGCTTCTAAATTAGCTGCTGCTGCAGGTGCAGAAGTATTGGCTTCACACAAAATTTTATGTTGGTTTGTACTAGTTGGTTGGGCAATCTACCCATTGGGTTACATGTTAGGAACTGATGGTTGGTATACTTCATTGTTAGGAAAAGGTAATGTAGATGTTGCTTATAATATTGCAGATGCCATTAATAAAATTGGTTTTGGTTTAGTTATTTATAACTTAGCTGTAAAATCAACTAAAGAATAGTTTTAAGTTTTTTATATGTTGAAACCGTCTTGCATTACGCAAGGCGGTTTTTTTATTTAACATTTTTTCATTTAAAAAAATTGTATATTGCCAACTAATTTTGTTTACTACATAGTTATGAAAAATAGTATAGTGATTGCCTTAGTGTTACTTTTTGTTTTTACTGGTTATTCTCAAAAGAAAAAAGTTCCAGTAAAAACAGCTACAACTTCTTCTAAAGGTGTTTTGGCGAAGTCGGAAAATTTAGTTGCAGAGATTAAATCTGGAAATTTTCAAGTTACAATCGATGGAAAAGAGTCCATTATTATAAAAGCGGTTGATGCTAAGTTTAATCCAATAGATGTAAAATTGGTTCCCTTTATATCAGGTGGAGCGAAATTATATATGTTAGCTTGGACAGAAAAAAGTCTTACTAAAACAGATGTAAAATCAGAAGACATTACTACTTTAATTACTATCATTTACGATATTCCTAATAAGAAGGAAGTTTTTTCTAATACGCAATTAACAAATCATATAATTGAAAAAGTCTTTTTAGACCGATTGAAAAATGCATCAGAAACTCAGGAGCGAATGAGAAGAGAAGGCTTTGAATTTATATTAAATCCTGATGGAACAATAATTCAAAAAAATAAAACACAAGAAAATAGATGGGTTTACGACGCAGCAAAAATGGAATTCGTAGATGCTAAAAAGAAAAAGAAATAGACTTTTTTTAAAAGTTAAAATTAGTTTTATATTTAAAAACCGATGCTAAATTTATAAATCCAAGTCAAAAGTCTTTTTCAATAACTCCAAATTCGGATTAATTTCATTTAATCGATTGTACTTATCTTGTGGTGTAAAAGCATTTTTCACTTTCACTGCTTCATTGACAATGACTTCAATTGTAATATCATGATTGTGTAAATGTCCTCTCAAGTAACCAAGAAGTTCTGGTTTTGCCTTTTCAAAATCAATTTTAGATCCTTCATTTGGAAGCTCATAGTTGATTGCGAAACCGTCAAGTTTTGGATCACTTATTCGTAGTAATGATTCCATGATTTTCGCACCTTTATCGCCTAATCTATCGGCAAATTTATACCAAAGTTCCAACATTTCGGTTTCTGTAAAAGCTTCACTTGGTAAATGCTCTTCCACTTTTACAACACCTTTTTGAGCCTCCATCATTTCTTTTTTGGCACGAATACTACCTAAAGATAATGCTGAAATATTAGTAGTTGCAGGTTGCGCGTTGCGTGTTTCGGGTTTTAATTCAGTTTCGAGTTTCGGGTTTCGGGTTTCGAATTCTTCCTTAGTTTCTGTTTGCGTGTTTTGTTCTGAAATTTCAACTTTAGACTCAGAACTTTCAACTCGCAACTCGGAACTCGCAACTATTTTTTCCGAACTCGCAACTTTTTCCTCATTTGGAATTTGGGATTTCAAATTTGGAACTTCCTGAATGGAATAACTATTGTTTCTGAAATAAGTCGGTGGAATTATAAAGTCAACTTTTTTTTTTCTCCATCAAAGTTGATAGAGCAAAGTTGCATTAATGTTAGCTCAACTAACAAACGTTGGTTTTGAGAAACCTTATATTTTAAGTCGCAATCATTGGCAATTTCAATCGCTTTTAAAAGAAAATCCGATTGACATTTATGTGCTTGTTGACCATAAAGTTGTTGTGCTTGTTCACCAGCTTCTAATAAAACTAGAGTTGCAGGATTTTTACAAACCAATAAATCTCTAAAATGAGAAGCCAATCCAGAAACAAAATGATGTCCGTCAAAACCTTTTGATAAAATATCATTATAAGCAAGCAAGATGCTTGGAATGTTGTTTTCCAAAATCAAATCGGTTACTCTAATATAGGTTTCAAAATCTAAAACATTCAGATTTTCGGTTACAGCTTGCCTCGTTAAATTGTTTCCACAATAGGAAACAACTCTATCAAAAATCGACAAAGCATCACGCATTGCACCATCGGCTTTTTGAGCAATAATGTGCAAAGCGTCGTCTTCAAATTGTACTCCTTGACTTGTAGCAACTTCTGCCAAATGTTCTTTAGCGTCTTTAACTGTAATTCGTTTGAAGTCAAAAATCTGGCAACGAGATAATATCGTTGGTAAAATTTTGTGTTTTTCTGTAGTTGCTAGAATAAAAATAGCGTGTTTTGGTGGCTCTTCTAATGTTTTCAGAAATGCATTAAATGCAGGAGTTGATAACATATGAACCTCGTCAATAATGTAAACTTTATATTGACCTGCTTGTGGTGGTATTCTAACTTGGTCAATTATACTTCTAATGTCATCAACACCATTATTAGAAGCAGCATCCAATTCGAAAACATTAAAAGCAAAATCTTCATTTGGATCATCATACCCAGGTTGATTGATTTTTCTAGCCAAAATTCTAGCACAAGTAGTTTTTCCAACACCTCTTGGACCAGTAAATAATAGGGCAGAAGCCAAATGATTGGTTTCTATAGCATTCAACAAAGTATTAGTAATAGCTTGCTGACCCACAACGTCTTTAAACGTTTGCGGACGATACTTACGAGCTGATACTACAAATTGTTCCATAGAATTTTATTGGATTACAAATGTAGGTAAAAGTTTAAAAGTTTAAAAGTTTAAAAGTTTAAAAGTTCGAGAAATAATTCTAAAATCAAATATCAAATTATATACATATCTAAAATCTTCTATCTAAAATCTAATATTAAATTCTACCTTTGCACCGCAGACCGCCTTATCGCTTGTTAGTAATAATAAGAGGAAAGTCCGGACACCAAAGAGTAGCATAGCGGATAACATCCGTCAATTCAAGAAATTGGATTAGGACAAGTGCAACAGAAAGTATGTACAGGTTAAGCTGTAGTGAAACCAGGTAAACTCTATGCGGTGAAATTTCAAGTATATCGACATTTAAGGATTACTCGTCCGTTGTCGAAGGGTAGAAAGATGGAACTTGTGAGTAATTGCAAGTCTAGATAAATGATAAGGCATCTTTATTGATGACAGAATCCGGCTTATAGGTCTGCTTTTTTAATATTTAAGTGAGAAAATTACTCTTCCTCACTATCATCTTCCTCATCATCAACCTCAAATTCATAAAACGAAAACACCGAACCGCCATAATTCTTCTGAAACGAAAAATGCATCATGTGGTCAAGTTTCGTGTGTTTTGAATGTTCCATAATCATCATGCCCTCTTCGTCTAACAATTCGTTTTCAAAGACCATTTCGATTAGTTTTTCAAATTCTTTTTGCGCAATTCCATAAGGCGGATCGGCAAAAATAATATCGTAACTTCCTTTGTGTTTTTCTAAAAATTTGAACACATCACTTTTAATAGCAGTGATATTCAAGTCAAATTCTTTGGTAGTTTTCTTAATGAAATTCACACAACCCATATCGCCATCGATACAAGTAATATTGTCACAACCACGCGAACCAAATTCGTAACTAATATTTCCAGTTCCGGCAAATAAATCCAAAACCTTCAATCCCGAAAAATTGAAATGATTGTTTAGCACATTAAACAACGCTTCTTTACTCATGTCAGTCGTTGGACGAACTGGTAAGTTTTTTGGAGCTGTAATGCGTCTTCCTTTGTATTTTCCAGAAATGATTCTCACGAGTGAAGTAGTATAAAGTGTTCGCGGTTTTCTTTTTCCGTGAAGTTATTGGTAAAATCAGAAACATCAAACAATGATATATTTCTAATGTATTTGTAGGCAATTTGATAAAAAGCATCCGTTTCAACAATCGCTCCAAGCAATTCCAATTTGAAATGCTCCGGATTCAACTGCAATTGTTCGGCAGTAAAAAGAATGTAGTAAATAAAATCTTCAGGCGTTTTGTATTCAAACGAATTAAACAAATGCAACTTCTGATTCTGAACCACAATAATCTCAAAATGACTTTCACTTACGTGAACAAACATCTTGCGTTCCTCATTATTCTTAGATAAATCCAACAATTTGGAAACCAAAACACTATTCGCGTGCTTGTATTCAAACGAACCATATTGGTCAATAAAAAAGTTATTCATGTTCACATACGGAATGTAAACATTGTTCATTTCATATTTATCTAAAGCGTCAAAAGTGAAAAAATCGGTTTCAAAAACCTTCGTATTGTATTGCAAATAACTTCCTAAAAACTCTTCGTCAAACAAAGCCGTTGGCACAAAAGTCGATAAATTATTACTGTGAAGAATCTCAATTTCATCATACTTATGACTCAATTCAGGATGTTCTCTAAAAACCGAAGCAAACAAATCTTCAATCTTAGCACTACGCTGAAAACTATCAAAATGAATGTTATGCAACACCACAGGTTTGCCACTCAAAGTATCAAATACACAAAACGACAACCCATTCAAAGAAACTTGAATAGCTAGTTTTTTATAAGTTTTATCCGTAATACTCATTATGAAATTCCATTTTTAACACCGCAAACTTACGAATTTTATACTGAACTTGTTTCAGTATCTCAAGAACTTGTTTAAGTATCTCAAGAACTTGTTTCAGTATCTCGTCTTATTTAAAGATATGTTTTTTTTAAAGAATTTATGCCAATGAATATTAGGAGCGAATGGTTTGGGCATTTCTACAAACCTTATTCCTGCTTTCCGCGTTACAAGGTAACTGCTCCAATCAGGGCTAAACAGCCATCCATTTTCACAAAATCAAATTTCCAAAACAACATTTTTAAAAATCCGCGTCAATCCGTTCCATCCGTTTCATCCGCGTCCCAACATTCTATGTAATCTAACCAAAGCGAAGCGCCTTTTCCACAAAACAATCTATGTTTCTATGTGGTTCAAAAATCTTCGCTAATCAGTTTTCATCTTCTTTAATCTTCTTTCATCTATGGCAAAAAAATAACAAATTCCTTGCGAACTTTGCGTAAAACTTTGCGTACTTTGCGGTTAAATAAAACTCTGTGGCAACCAAAAATTTCTATTCCATTCTATCCCAAAACTTTCCGTTTAATCCCACGATTAAGCAAGATGCCTTCTTTCAAAAAATTGCCGTTTTCATCACCAATGTCAACAACGACAGCATTTTTGTACTAAAAGGATACGCCGGAACTGGAAAAACCACAGTAATTTCTACCATTGTAAACAACCTAATCGAAGTTAATAAAAAATACGTTTTACTTGCTCCAACAGGTCGTGCTGCCAAAGTCATTGCCAATTATTCCAACAAACCAGCATTTACCATTCATAAAAAAATCTATTTTCCAAAGAAGTCGAGTGGTGGCGGAGTGGCTTTTACGATGCAACAAAACAAACACAAAAACACCATTTTCATAGTCGATGAAGCGTCAATGATTTCGGATGTTGCCGCAGAAAGCAAAATGTACGAAAACGGAAGTTTGCTAGACGATTTAATCTCCTACATCTATAGTGGAGAAAATTGCAAAATGATTTTACTTGGCGATACAGCTCAGCTTCCGCCAGTGAATTTAGATATTTCGCCAGCTTTAAACACCGATACATTAGAACTCAATTACGATAAAAAAGTAGATTGGATTGAACTCGACGAAGTAATGCGTCAAGAACTAAACTCTGGAATTCTCTACAACGCCACCGAATTACGTGAATTGTTAAAAGATAGTTTCATCACCGAATTCAAGTTCAAGTTGCGCGGTTTCAAAGATATTGTTCGCCTTACTGATGGTTACGATATTCAAGATGCCATCAACCAAGCGTACAGTAATTATTCTATTGAAGATACAGCGTTTATTGTGCGTTCCAACAAAAGAGCGAACCAATACAATGAACAAATTAGAACTAAAATTCTAGACAAAGAAAGCGATTTATCTACAGGCGATTTCTTGATGGTCGTGAAGAATAATTATTTTTGGTTGAAAGAAAAAGACGAAGCCGGTTTCATTGCCAATGGCGACATTATCGAAGTGTTAGAAATTTATAGTTTCAAAGAACTATACGGATTCAAATTTGCCAAAGTCAAAATACGAATGGTCGACTATCCCAACCAAATTCCGTTTGAAACCGTTCTGATTTTAGATACTATAAAAAGCGAATCACCATCCTTAACCTACGAGCAATCCAACCAATTGTATGAAGAAGTGATGAAAGATTACGAACACTTAACGACCAAATACGCCAAATTCCAAAAAGTAAAAGAAAACGAATACTTCAACGGATTGCAAGTAAAATTCTCTTACGCCATAACGTGCCACAAAAGCCAAGGTGGACAATGGAACACCGTTTTCATAGAACAACCCTATTTACCCGAAGGCATCGATAGAGATTACATTCGTTGGCTCTACACTGCAATTACAAGAGCCAAAGATAGATTGTATTTGATTGGTTTTAAGGATGAGAGTTTTTTGGAGTAGTTAGAAATTGTTATATTTACTAAAAATTAAAAATTTCAATATGTTATTAAAAACAGTAATAGCTTTGTTTTTTTCGGTTAGCATTTTTGCTCAGCAAGTTAACAAACCTTATCCTTACAGAGTAGAAAGCGATATTTGGCTTAATAATTACAGAAATTTATTAACGAATATTAAACGATTGTCTGAAATAAAGAAAAAAGTTTATTCAGATACACTTTATTACAATTATAAAAGTAGAATAATTTTAGATAATCCAAGAAATCCTGAGAGGCATATTTGTAAAACATTATTTTTTTTGAAAAGTAATAATGAGTTCATTGAATTAGATTTACAAGAAAGTCCTATTTTGATAGACTTCATGAATGAAATAAATTTAAAAAATATAAAGTCAATAAGACTTCTTGAAAGTCCAGAAAGGGAAATTTATTTTGGTGAAAAAGGTATATGTGGAGTTATATATTTGGAGTGTAGTAAGAGGTTTATGAAGAAGTTAAAAAAGAGAATAAATTCAAGGTAAAAGATATAGAAATAAAAATGTTTTTACTCATTAACAATCTATACCCACATTTTTTTTAATATTGTAAATAACATTACCATTGAATGTTTAACCTCTATTCAAATTATTTAATATGAAAAAAATATATTATGGTTGCATTTTACTTTTATTACAATTAGTAATCTCTTGTAAAGAAAATGACAAAACTGACAAATTAGATGTAAATAATCAAAAGGCAGAATTTTCTGATGCTGATATTAAAAAAATGATAAAAGAGTTTTATACAGCATACATTACTCAATCTCTTGATACAATTGCTCCAAATAAAAACATTGAAAAGTTAGATTCGATATCTCAAATTTATTGCACAAAGTCTTTATTAGATAGTATCAAAAATGAGTTTGAAAATAATGAACTTGATTATGATCCAATTATCAACGGACAAGATACTCATCCAGAAATGCTAAAAACAATGATGATTAACAAAAATAAAAAAGTAAATAAATATAATGTGATGTTTTTATCTGATACCTATGATAGTTCATTTGAAGAAGTAAACTTAACAATTATTAAACAAGGTGATAAATATAAAATCTCATCTATAAATTAATTATTTTGCCAAAGAGTCATGCAAAAACTACACATTCATTGTAGTTCTTTTGTAAATTTAAGTATTAATTTAAAAATCTGTGGCAATAAAACTTCAGCAAAATGTCAAAAAATCAACTTTTACCAAGTCAACAAACCGAACTTTTAGCCATTTTAAAAAAGCGTTTTGAGAAATATCCAAACCGTCATCTTGGCTTGGAATGGTCAAAAATTCAAGAAAAGTTAGAAGCCAATCCAAACAAACTTTGGTCACTAAACGAAATGGAACGAACCGAAGGCGAACCAGACGTTGTAGTTTATGACAAGGAAACAGACGAATATATTTTCTACGATTGTGCAACAGAAACACCTAAAGGCAGAAGAAGTTTATGTTATGACAAAGAAGCTTTAGATGCAAGAAAAGAATTCAAACCAGAGAACAATGTTATTGATATGGCAACTTCTATGGGAATTGAACTGCTTTCAGAAGCCGAATATCGTTACTTACAACAATTAGGAAAATTCGATTTAAAAACTTCAAGTTGGATAAAAACTCCTTCAGAAATCAGAAAATTAGGCGGCGCACTTTTTGCCGATTTTCGTTATGAAACGGTTTTTGTTTATCATAATGGAGCACAATCATATTATGCTGCGAGAGGTTTTCGTGGTTCTTTGAAAGTGTAACTTAAAATTAAATACATTTGTAATTACAAAGAACGGCAAAACTTTTGAAAACATAAGAAAAAAATAACAAATGAATCTAGAAACCATTTTATCAATTTGTCTCGGAATCGGACTTGCTTCAGCGTCGGGATTTAGAGTTTTCTTGCCTGTTTTTGCATTGAGTTTGGCATCTTATTTTAATGTCATTCCTCTGAATGAAAGTTGGGCATGGATTGGTGGTTTGCCAGCATTGATAAGCTTTGGAGTAGCCATGGTATTTGAAATATTTGGTTATTATATTCCGTTTATAGATAACTTATTAGATACTATCGCAACGCCATTAGCAGCCATCGCCGGATTTGTAGTTATGTCATCAACTATGGTAGATATTTCTCCAACAATGACGACCATTTTGGCCATAATTGCAGGAAGTGGTTCCGCAACCGCATTTCAAGGATTAACAACCACAACGAGATTGGCATCATCAGTAAAAACAGCAGGTTTAGGAAATCCAGTAGTTTCCACTGCCGAAACCGGAACAGCAATAACATTAAGTTCACTCGCAATTTTTCTTCCAATAGTTGCAGTTATCCTCGTTGTTATTATCTTTGGAGTAATTTATTGGATATTTAAAAAGTTAAAATAGTTGCGAGTTGCGTGTTACGAGTTAACCCGAAACCCGAAACTCGAAACCCGAAACTCGAAACCCGAAACCCGAAACCCGAAACTATGAAAGTCATCGCCGTAATTCCTGCTCGTTATGCTTCCACACGTTTTCCTGCCAAATTGATGCAAGATTTAGGTGGAAAAACCGTAATTCTTAGAACTTACGAAGCTGCAAAAAACACCAATTTATTTGACGATGTTTTTGTGGTGACAGATTCCAATTTGATTTTCGACGAAATAGTTTCTAATGGTGGAAAAGCCATAATGTCAATAAAAGAACACGAAAGCGGAAGTGATAGAATTGCCGAAGCAGTTGCTAATTTAGATGTTGATATTGTTGTAAATGTGCAAGGCGACGAACCTTTCATCAACAAAGAACCTTTAGAAAAAGTCATTGAAGTTTTTAAAAACGATGCTGATAAAAAAGTAGATTTAGCTTCGTTAATGAGAGAAATCACCAATGAAGACGACATCAATAATCCGAATAATGTGAAAGTGGTCGTAGATCAAAATGGTTTTGCTTTGTACTTTTCACGTTCGGTAATTCCGTATCCAAGAGAGGTGAATGTTGGTGTTCGTTATTTTCAACACATCGGAATTTATGCGTTCCGTAAACAAGCACTTTTAGATTTCTATTCACTTCCAATGAAATCACTTGAAGCATCAGAAAAACTAGAACAATTACGCTATTTAGAATTCGGAAAACGAATCAAAATGATTGAAACAACTCACGTTGGAATTGGAATTGATACACCAGAAGATTTGGAGAAAGCCAGAACGATGCAATAATTATTGGAGTTTTTTAATGGTAAAAAGTTCGTTGTGCATTTCAACTTTTGGATACATTCGAATAGAATAATTGCTGTCAAATTTCTTTTTATAATCAATATTTCTAATTCGATTATTTTCATTGATTACCATCGTATTAAAGAGAATAAAACCATTAACATTTAGCAAAAAGTTAATTCTATTTATAAAAAAATCTTCAAATAAAAAATTAGGCATTGTTGTATCTTGAAAAATATCAATTATAATTAAATCATATTTATCTTTGGTTTTCAAAACAAATTCAAAAGCATCATCGATAATTAATTCTAGATTTTTTATTTCGTTTAATTTGAAATATTTATTGGCAATTTCAATTACCTCTTTATCAATTTCAACTCCACTTATTTTCCCATTAAATTTTATGTCGTCAATTAAAGTTTTAATCACACTTCCGCCTGCAACTCCTAGAATTAGTATGTTTTCAAAATTTTTTATTCTTTCATACCCAATATATTTCAATCCTTTTTTTAAAATTCTTTGCAAACTTCCATAAGAATAATTGGTGTTTTTTGAATCTAAAACCAATTCACCATTGTTCCAGGTAACTTCCAAAGATTTGCTTATGGAGGAATTTTTCTTGATAACGTTTATAGGAAAGAAGTAGCTTAAGAATTTTGATATCATGAATAAAAATATTTTCTCAAAAATAATAGATTAATACTAAATTTACGCAAAATATTTGAGATGAAGAAACGACTTTATGAATTTATTTTCTTTCGATTGATGGGATGGAAAATAAATGGCGCTAACAATCTAAATGTCAATAAATGTATTTTTATGGTTTTGCCTCACACAAGTTGGCACGATTTCTATTTAGGATTATTTACAAGAGGAATTACTGAAGTGCCAATGCATTTTGTAGGTAAAAAAGAATTGTTCAAATTCCCTTTTGGTTGGTATTTTAAATGGATGGGTGGAAAACCTTTGGACCGAACAGGTGGTCTTAATAAGGTAGATGCCATAGCAAAAACTTTTGATGATTATGATGAATTACGATTAGCAATTGCACCAGAAGGTACAAGAAAGTTTGTACCAGAATTAAAAACAGGGTTTTATTACATTGCTTTAAAAGCCAATGCACCAATACTTCCAGTTGCTTTTGATTTTGGTAAAAAAGAGGTTACTATAGGTAAATCTTTCTTTCCAACCGGAAATTATGATGAAGATTTAAAAGAACTACTTCCGTTTTTTAAAGGTGTAATAGGTAAGATTCCGGAAAGAGGATTTAAAATTAATTAAATTAGTATGAATTATTTAGAATTACATAAAGAGTACAAAGCCAATTCACTTTTCGGAAGATATATTACATTAAAAGATATCGAACCGCTTTTGGCTAAATTTAAAACAAAAGTCATAGGTAAATCAGTTTTAGGAAAACCAATATACAAATACGAAATAGGAACAGGGAAAATTAGAGTTTTTATCTGGTCGCAAATGCATGGAAACGAAAGCACTACCACTAAAGCCTTATTTGATTTTTTGAATGTATTGCATTCGCAAGAAGAAGTGGGGTTGAAGCTACTGCAAGAATTTACGTTTTGTTTCCTACCAATGGTTAATCCTGACGGTGCCGAATTATACACTCGTGAAAACGCTAATAAAATCGATTTAAATAGAGACTCGTTAAATTTATCGCAGCCCGAGAGTAAATTGCTCCGAAAAACTTTTGATGAGTTTAATCCCGATTTTTGTTACAACCTTCATGATCAACGAACAATATTTGGAGCAGGAAACGATGGTAACGTAGCAACAGTTTCCTTTTTAGCACCTTCTTATAACGAAAATAGGGAAGTTAATGAAGTAAGACTTAAAGCTATGAAGGTTATTGTAGCTATGAATGAAGAATTACAAAAATACATTCCAAAGCAAGTTGCTCGTTTTGATGATGGATTTAATATTAATTGTATTGGCGATTTGTTTACGTCGTTAAATGTTCCTACAATTTTATTTGAAGCAGGACATTATCAAGAGGATTATTATAGAGAATATACGCGCAAAATGATTTTCATTTCGTTGCTTTCTGGATTGAAGTATATTTACGAAAACGATGTAGTTGATAATGAAATCGCAAAATATTTGTCAATTCCTCAAAATAATATCATTTTTTATGATTTTCTTTATAAAAACATCAAATTAAATTATGATGGTAAAGAAATAATAACGAATTTTGCCGCACAGTATAAAGAAGAGCTGATTGATGGCACTATTCAATTAAATGCTTATGTCGCTGAAATCGGCGAATTAAAAGGAAAATTTGGTCATTATTTTTATAACGCGCACAAAATGAGTTATTCCGATAATGAAGGTACAATTCCGAAATTGAATCAAAAAGCTGACTTTTTTTTAGAAAAAAATATTAAATTTGTTAATGGTTTAAAAAAATAATACTTTTTTTTCTTTTATAATAAATAAAATGCATTAATTTGTAACAATAAGTCAAAACAATAATATAAATTAGTAATTATGAGTAAGTTTCGTTTAGATGAAGTAGACCACCAAATCCTTGACATGTTAATTGACAACACAAGAGTTCCGTTTACAGACATCGCTAAAAAATTATTAATTTCTGCAGGAACAGTTCACGTAAGAGTTAAGAAAATGGAAGATGCCGGAATCATAATGGGATCTTCGCTGACTTTGGATTACGAAAAATTAGGTTATTCTTTCATTGCGTACGTTGGTGTCTTCTTAAATAATACCTCACAAACTAAATTTGTTTTGGAAAGAATTAACGAAATTCCTTTCGTAACCGTTGCTCATGTAACAACTGGAAAATTCAATATTTTCTGTAAAATTAGAGCAAAAGATACTAAACACGCTAAAGATGTCATTTTCATGATAGATGATATCGAAGGTGTTTACAGAACAGAAACAATGATTTCACTTGAGGAAAGTATCAATGACAAAAAGCGTTTGATGCACACCATTTTCAAGGACATTTAATTTTCTTATAAAAATCATTTTATATAAACCTCAAGTTTTTTGCTTGAGGTTTTTTTTGTATATTTAAATTCAATTTTTTTCTATGTATACACTACCAAAAATAGAACGTTTCAATCAAAATGTATTGTCTAAATACCATATTTACAATAGTGTATTTATAACTTTACCCTTTGATGCTATTGATAATACTGGAGTTTTATTACCACTTTTTACAGAAGTTTGTGATAATGGATTCAAGAATAATCTTTCGCCAATCGAAATCGTCAACTCATTTTCTCAAAAATATTTAGACAATGTTTCCGAAGAAGAAAAAGTCGGTTTGATGTTTCGTTTTATTCAATATGTAGAACGTCAAATTGTACTTTTTGATGCTATTGAAGATGCAGCTTTTCCAGTTGTAAATAATATGGAAGGAAAAGGTTCGCTTCGTGATGTAAAAGAACGTGCTGATACTAAAGAATTAAAACAAGAATTGATTGCATTTTTAGAAGATTTCAATATTCGTACAGTTTTAACAGCACATCCAACCCAATTTTATCCAGGTTCTGTTTTGGGAATAATTACCGATTTAACTGATGCCATTCGTGAAAATGATTTGAATAAAATTAAAGAACTGCTAGCTCAATTAGGAAAAACACTTTTTATCAAAAAAGAAAAGCCAACACCTTTTGACGAAGCCGTGAGTTTGATTTGGTATTTAGAAAATGTATTTTATCAAACATCAGGTGAAATGTTACAATACATTCAGAAGAATATTTTTAAAGATAAACCTATTTCAAATTCGATTATAAATTTAGGATTTTGGCCTGGTGGCGATAGGGATGGAAATCCATTTGTGACAACTGAAATCACTTTAAAAGTTGCTGACAGATTAAGAACTTCAATTCTAAAATCATATTATTTGGATGTTAGAAAACTAAAAAGAAAACTAACATTTTCTGGAATTGACACCATAATTGCAGACATTGAAAATAAATTATATCGTTCAGTATTTTATTCAACAGGAACTATTTACATAACTTTATCGGAACTAAAAGATAGACTAAATGAAATCAAGTTACTTTGTATAGAAAAACACCAATCGTTGTATTTAGATGACATCAATGATTTGATAAATAAAGTCAATTTATTTGGATTTCATTTTGCTTCTTTAGACATACGTCAGAATAGTAAAATTCACAATAAAGTGATTAAAACTATGTTTGATTCATTCGGAACTGGTAACGAAGATTTTAAAAATTACTTTTCGTATTCAAATGAAAAGCGAATGGAATTGCTAGCAACAATCTCCGGAAACATTTCTTCCGACTTGTTTAACGATGAAATGACAAAGCAAACTTTAGATTCTATTTTTACTATCAAAACAATTCAAGAAAATAATGGCGAATTAGGAGCCAATCGTTACATAATTTCGAATAATGAAAGTGCTTTGAATGTTATGGAAACTTATGCATTATTCAAATTATGCAATTGGGAAAATCCATCAGTAGATATTGTTCCACTATTTGAATCGATTGAAGATTTGAAAGATGCCGACAAAATCATGGAGCAATTGTACACCAATAAAGAGTACGCTGCACATTTAAAAAACAGAAACAACAAGCAAACAGTAATGTTAGGTTTCTCTGACGGAACCAAAGATGGCGGTTATTTGATGGCAAATTGGGGAATTTATAAAGCCAAACAAACCATAACCACAATCTCAAGAAAATACGGAATTAAAGTTGTTTTCTTTGATGGTCGTGGTGGTCCGCCAGCTCGTGGTGGTGGAAAAACGCATAAATTTTATGCGTCGTTAGGTTCAGAAATTGAGAATCAAGAAATTCAGTTGACAATTCAAGGTCAGACGATTAGTTCAAACTTTGGAACAACAGAATCGTGTCGTTATAATTTAGAAAATCTTTTAAGTGCTGGAGTCGCCAATCAGATTTACAAAAATGAAAGCATCAATTTGTCTGATTCCGATAAGGAAATCATTGACGAACTTTCTGAAATTGGGTATCAAAAATATTTGAGTTTCAAAAATCATCCTAAATTTGTTCCTTATTTGGAGCAAATGAGTACGTTGAATTATTATTCTAAAACCAATATAGGAAGTCGTCCATCAAAACGAAATTCTGGAAGTGAATTGAATTTTGCTGATTTACGAGCGATTCCGTTTGTAGGTTCATGGAGTCAAATGAAACAAAATGTACCCGGATTTTTTGGTGTTGGAACGGCTTTAAAACATTTTGAAACGACCAATCAATGGGAGAAAGTACAAGCGTTATTTGATACTTCGTTGTTTTTTAGAACGTTATTAGAAAACAGTATGATGTCATTGGCAAAATCCTTTTTTCCGCTAACGCAATACATGAAAAACGATGCTGAGTTTGGTGATTTTTGGCAAATAATTTTTGATGAATTTCAAGAAACCAAACGTTTATTATTAAAAATTGCAGGTCACAAAGAACTAATGGAAAACTATCCAGACGGAAAAGCTTCTATCAAAATGCGTGAAGATATTGTGTTGCCATTGTTAACGATTCAGCAATATGCTTTGATGAAAATCAACGAAATAAAAAAGGGTAGAAGTGATGCTAAATTACTGGAAGTTTATGAAAAATTAGTAATGCGTTCACTATTTGGAAATACTAATGCTAGTAGGAATTCGGCTTAGTGAATTTATGTTTTTGAGATTTTTATTTTATATTTGGTAAAAGTATAAATAAACATACGTTTATTTATAAGTTAGCTGTAATCTTATAAAAAAATGACTAAAAATGGGAATATTTGACTTTTTTAAAATGAATAAAAAACAAACTGAATTAAGTAACAGAGAAATCCAAATTATAGAAAAACCTGATTTTTCGAAAATTAATTATAAAAAATTAGAAGATTATTACGATTGGAAACTAAAGTTTGGTAAAAGAGAAATAAACTTAAATTTAAATTTCGAAACTGAATCAACAAATCAATCAGAATTTGATCAAATTTTAGAATTTGTAAACAGAATACCTGAATTTGACAATCAAAATCGTAATTATATAAAAGCGGACTTTAAACAGGATGTGAGTATGACATCAGATTATCTGAACTTTTATTTAGACGAACTTGACGAAGATGAAATAGCAAGAATAATTGATTTGAGAAATCACAAAATATCGAAAAATATTCTTTTAATGGAGAAACTAAACTTAATAAGAGTGGGAATTTATCCGCAAGAATCTTATTTCGCAACGTTTGATTACTCAATTGATATTGATGGAGAACCTTGTAATCAACTTTTAGTATTGAATATTAACGAAGATGGAACTTTGCATTACATAACGTGGGAAAGTTAAAAAGGCTACAGCTTACAGGCGTTTGGAAAGATTTCGAATTTTGTAGTAAATACACGTTTATTTCTCGCAAGAACTTTTATCTTTGATAGAAAATAATCGGTTCCGAAGCTCGCAACCACGCCAATCGCCGGAACGTTTAAAAACAAGATGTCTTAATGCGGACGAATTCAATAACTTAATGCAACAAATGAAACCAACCCAACTTAATCCCAACGAATACGCACCATTTTACGCAAACTACGTCGCACAAGTTTCTGATGAATATACTCTTGTTGAGGAATTAGAAATTTCTTTGCATCGTTATATCAAGTTTGTGCAAGATATTCCTATGGATAAATTTGATTACAGTTATGCTGAAGGAAAATGGACTATTAAAGATATTATTCAGCACACGATTGATGCCGAAAGAATTTTTGCTTACAGAGCTTTACGTTTTGCAAGAAATGACAAAACCGAATTGCCAGGATACGAAGAAGATGATTTTGCTAACGAAGCCAAAGGAAACAAACGAAGCATCATGGAATTGCTAACAGAGTTTTCGGCAGTTCGTCATGCAACATTGTTGTTATTCAAATCGTTTAATGAAGAACAGCTCTTGCAAACCGGCATTGCTTCTGATAATGCGATGTCGGTAAGAGCTTTGGGGTTTGTAATTATTGGACATCAAAATCACCATCAAAGAGTTTTTGAAGAACGATATCTTTAATTATGTAGTACATAAATTATAATATACATTTATTTTTTGTATAAAAAAAACGTTGATTAATACCAACGCTTTTTGTTTTTCTTAGAAGCATCCGATTTTCTCGAATTTGAATTTTCTGGTTTCTTCTTATTTCTCAAATCAGGTTTTGCATCCGGATTTGGAACTTCATCTATATAAGGATAAGGATGATCGTTAATGACTTTAATATTCATTTTAATCAACTTCTCAATATCTTTCCAGTAAGGTTGTTCATCTTTCGCGCAAAAAGAAATTGCCAATCCGCTATTTCCTGCACGACCAGTTCTTCCAATTCGGTGAACATAGGTTTCAGAAATATTTGGAATATCAAAGTTAATTACAAAAGGCAAACTCTCAATATCAATTCCACGAGCTGCAATATCAGTAGCTACCAAAACTGAAATTTCTTTGTTTTTGAATGCATCTAAAACACGTTGTCTGGCATTTTGTGATTTGTCTCCGTGAATAGCTTCTGCAGTTACACCATTTTTCTTTAAAGCTTTAACTACGTTATCTGCACCATGTTTTGTTCTTGTAAAAACCAAAACATTTTCGATTTTATCATTTCTAATGATGTGATACAATAATTTGCGTTTGTCTTCTTTTCCAACAAAATATACTTTCTGATTTACTTTTTCAGCAGTAGAGGAAACCGGATCTACCGAAACGTATTTTGGTTTTGTCAAAAAGGTATCAGCAAGTTCACGAATTGCCATTGGCATTGTAGCCGAAAACAAAAGCGTTTGACGATTGTCTGGAGTAAGTTTTACAATCTTTTTTACATCATTAATAAATCCCATGTCAAGCATCTGATCGGCTTCGTCTAGAACTAGATGATGTAGGTAATCTAAATCAATGAATCCTTGTTTGTGTAAATCTAATAATCTTCCTGGCGTAGCAATAAGAATGTCAATTCCTTTTTTCAATTGGTCTACTTGTGGCACTTGACTCACGCCGCCAAAAATCACCATTGAGCGAATGTTAGTATATTTTCCGTAAGTATTGAAACTTTCGTCAATTTGAATAGCCAACTCACGAGTTGGAGTAACAACTAGCGTTCTAATAAGTTTTCTTTTGGCAGACGAGCCTACAATTCGGTGTAATGAATTGATAATTGGAATAGCAAAGGCAGCTGTTTTTCCTGTTCCTGTTTGTGCACAACCCACCAAATCACTTCCTTCCAAAATAACCGGAATGGCTTGTTGTTGAATGGGTGTTGGATTTTCATAACCTTCTTCGGTTAAGGCAGTTTGTATGTTTTTTAATAAGTTTAAATCGTTGAATGTCATAAATATAATGCTCCTTGCATTGTTAAAATTGGTTGCAAAGATAGGTTATATTTAGTTAAACTTAATTTTTAAAATTATTCAATGGAAATTAGAGAAAGTTTATTAATGGAAAAAAAATATACATTTGTAAATAGATGAATTAACAAAGTATTGATTTTTTAAAGGTATTTTAAAATGAAATTTAGAATTGAGTTTTAACATTTTTTACACTTTTAGTGTAATCTTGTAATAGGAGATTTATTTTTCTTTGTTTTAGAAATTTAAACTTGAATAATTCAAAGTATAAATATTATTAATAAAAAAAACATATACCTACAAATGGAATTTTAAATACCTGGCCACAAAATGCCCCTATAAATAATACAAATTAAATTATATGAAACAAATTAGAAATTTAAAATTAGCAACAATAATAGCGTTTCTTGTTATAGTTATTCCTGGTAAAATTGCATTCTTTAATTTTATCGCTATTTTTTTAGTATTAATTAATTTTATAGTAATGATTGGTGTAGAACAAATTAAAATAAATACAATTTTGCCCTTATTTGCATCTTTTTTAGTAATATTAAGTACAATAATATTCTTTAAAAAAAACAAGTATCTATTATTACTTTGCATAGCTATACAATACATCTATTTATTTGACATTTTTAGAATTAAATATATATATAAATGGTATTTTAGTTTACCACTTTCCATTTACTTAATTCTAAGTTTCATATTAATTTATCTTGTTATTATTAAAAAAATAGATATTATAGAATAAATTAAAACTCCTTTGAAAATTCAGAAGAGTTTTACATTTGAAAAGCTTTTTTTTAACGAATTTTAAATTTATCAGATGAAATTTTTTTTAGCACCTTTGATACTACTAATTATTGGATTTCTTTTAATAGATAGTTACCTAACGATTAGTATTTATGATACTTATTATTTGATTTCTTATTTTGTATTATCTCTTTTTAGTTGTTTTATAATTTATGTTCTTATTATTAAGAAGATTTAAACAACAAAAAAATAATTTAGTGTAGTGTAAATATAAATAAATGAAAGACAAAACTATTATTTTAAATCAAGCATCTTATGATTTTGACTATTTTTTTGGGTTTATTATAAATATTGTAAACCTAGTATTAATTGTTGTGCTTGTAATTTTTATTATAAAATTATATGATGCATTAATGAATTACTTAAAAAAATAAAAAATAGTTTTTTATTAGAAATTTAAAACCGCCAATTAATTTTAGGCGGTTATGTTATATCTCAACCTTAGCCTTAATAAAATCGGTAATTAAATAACCAATTAATTTTCCAACCAAATGATTGTTTTTTTCATTGTCTAGACTAGGTGCACCTTCGCAAATGTGTAAGTAGGAAGCATTTTGATGTTTTCCAAAAAAGTAAATAAATCTGCGCAATTCTTCTACAGAAAATCCACTTAAAGTCATGGCTGAGCTTGCAATATTTGGAATAGCATCCAAATCGATTTCAATTCCGTAGCAATCACTTTTTATGAAACTGTGTGCCAATTCCATTTCGGTTTGAAAGTTTTTTTCTCTTCTTATATTTACTTCGTCGTAGGTATTAAAGCGAACTCGGTTTTCTAAATCTTTCAATTCTTTTAAAACGCTTTTTGAAGTATAACTTTCATGCAATCCAAAGATGAAATAGTTTTTTAAAAAGCCTTCTTCATAAGCATATTTAAAACCATTTCCACTATGACGACCTTCCATGATTCTAAAATCTGAATGGGCATCAAAGTTGATAGCGTTGATTGGTTTGCCTTTTGCTAAAGCAGTTCCTTTTATATTTCCGTAAGCATTATTATGTCCGCCACCAATTACTATAGGAGTTTTTCCAGCCTTTACAATTTGAGAAATCACATGAACGACCTCTTTGTCAATTTTAACAACCAATTCGCTCATCTTTTTTCTATCGTCAATCTTGTTGAAATCAAGATCTTGAATGGCCTGCATTTCTTCAGAACAATCTAAACGTCCTAAAATCACTATTTGACTTCCTTTGCAAAAACGATTGTGTTGAATATTGGCAATACTTTTTAGAGCACTTTCCCAAGCCGAATCTGCTCCAGGACGTCCAAAATTAGCTCGAACACCAATGTCTTCTGGAATTCCGAAAAGAACAAACTCTTGTTCACAATTTTTCAGAAACGTTAAAACATCTTCTTCTTTTGGAATAGTGACCATTTTTTCCCCATATTTTATCTCACCACTTCTATGATTGGTAATTTTAGATAAATCAGAAACCGAAAAACGCAGCAACTTGTCCATAAAAAAATCTTTGGTCAAAAATAATATAATTATGTTAACATACGTTTATAGGTTATATATTATTATTATTTTTACATCTTTAAATAAGTACCTTATGGAAACTCAAAAAAACAATGCTGCTTTAAAAGCCATTATCATCGTTCTTGCGTTATTATTAGCTGGAAGTTTATTTTACATTTTTAAACTTACAACAGCGACTGAAACACTTGAAACCGAGATAAAATCGGAAAAGACATCTAAAGAGAACGTTTTAAAAGATTTGGAAGAATTAAAATCGACTTATGACGCTGCGATTGCTGAAAATACTACGATGAGTGACGAACTTATTGAAGAGCGCGAAAAAGTTGTTCGCTTAATGGAAGATTTGAAAAAATCTAACGGAAATGTAGCTTCTATGGCTAAATATAAGCAGCAGTACGAAGGATTACAATCTAAAATGAAGATTTTGATGCAAGAAGTAGAAGTGCTAAAAAAGCAAAATCAAGAATTGACTACCAATTTAGACAGTACCAAAGTTGTTTTAGAAGAGTCTCAAAATTATACAAAAACGTTAGTTGGACAAAACGAAGAGTTGACTAAAACGATAGAAAAAGGAGCAAAGCTTTCTGTTTTAAATTTAAAAACGTCTGCCTACAAACTTAAAAGTTCTGGAAAAGAAATTGAAACGGATAAAGCTAGGCGAGCAGATGTTTTACGTGTAAGTTTTACCATTGCAGAGAATTCTATTGCAAAAACGGGCGATAAATTGTATTACGTTCAAGTTATTGATAGTAAAAATAATGTTTTAGGTAATAAATCTACCGAAAATTTTGGTGATAAATCGTTAACGTACAGTTTTACATCTTTGGTTAAATATGAAAATAAAACCGTTCAAGTTACTGAAAACCTTCCAGGAAAAGATTTTGAAAAGGGTACTTATTTTGTAAATGTTTTCGATAAAAACGAATTGGTTTCTAAAACAAGTTTTACCTTAAAATAAAGTAACATTATATTATTTAGTTTTAAAGGCATTTGTGTGCAACAAATGCCTTTTTTGTTTATAACTAATGAGTTTATCAACGACACCTATTTACATTTTTGGTGTTATTTTGTGGTATTATTGAAAATGTATGAGTAATAGAAAAAGTATACCGATTTTGATTGGGATTATTGGTTTTCTCATGATGCTTCTGGCAGGAAGTATTGGCTATATTTTGGGTGGAAATAACAATGGTTCTGATAGTAAAGATAGAATTGAAACCGATTCTAAAGTTATGAAAGAAATTGAAGAACTTAAATCGATGTATGATACAAAAATTGCTGACAAAACCAATAATTACAATGCTTTACAAGAAGAGAAAGACCGAGTAAATAAACTAGTTTCAGAGTTAGAAAAAACCAAAGGCGATGCGGCTGCTTTAGTAAAATATAAAACGGAATACAAAAATCTTGAATCTAAAATGAAAGTTTTAGTAGATGAAATTATTGTTTTAAAAAGTAAAAAAAATATTGCGGTTTCCAAACCACAATTTACAAGAACAACTAAAGAAGTTAAAAATGCAACGAGTATTCCAATTCCCAAAAGTGAGCCAGTTGTAACTAAAAAGGAAACAGCATCAGCGGTAAAAAATGAAAATGTGACTCCCAAAAATGAAAATCTTTTTGTTAAAGCAGTTTCTGCCAAATCGGAACCAACGATTACAAAGACGGAATCGCCTAAGGTAACTGAAAACCGTTATTCTAAAGTGACAATGTCTAATGTTAGAGCGGCTGCCTATATTTCTAAATCGGCTAGCAAACAAATTGAGACCAATATTTCAAACAAAGCTGATTTGATAAAAATCAATTTCACATTAGACGAAAATCCAAATGCTAAAGCTGGTGAAAAAGCGTATTATTTTCAGATTATCAACGAAAAAAATAACGTTCTTGGCAAACGTATCACCGAGTTTTTTGACGAAGAATCATTGACTTATAGTTTTAGAAAATCATTTGATTACAACAACGAAAGCGTTGCCATAACTCAAGAATTTCTTCAAACCGATTTTCGGCCAGGAACTTATTACGTTAATATTTTTGACAGAAATGAATTGGTTGGAAAATATAGTTTTGTTTTAAAGTAAATTAATAAGAAATTCAAAATTTTATAAAATAATTTAAAGTTAGGTTTTGCTTTATTTGAAGTTTTATAGTTTTCTTATTCATAAAATAAATAATCTGAAATAAATTGATTGTTCTTATTTATATTTATAGGAAAATTATTGGTGTTATATTCAAAGGTGTTAAGCATTTGTATTGAACTTGGATTTTCTAGTAAACCATATGATACTTGGTTATGTTTATTGCCAAAGTTAGTTGAAAAACCACTACTATGGGAAGATGCAAAAAAATAGCCATATAAAATAAGTTTATCATAACCAACTACATTTTTAAGAGGATGATTTTTATTGTCATTAAAATAAATAAGTGAATTTTGATTAGTATTACCTTCTTCAAAGTAATATTCTTTTATTTCATTGTTTTCAATTTTAAATTTACCGCTAAAATTGTAGTAATTATTTGATTCATCGGTATATAAAAAATCAATCGTATTGTCAGTATTATAAGTAAAATCTACTGTTACAGGTGCGTCTATAAATTTTGCGAATTTTTTTAGATTACCATTAGAATAATATTCAAAAACAACATACTGTAAAAGTGTATTCTCTTCATTTGGATTTTGATACCATTCAATTTTTACAATGTTATTTCCATCATAAGTAAAAACTTTATTCTGTCTACTACTTTTTTGATTTAACAATTTTTTTCCATTGTAGTTAAACACAGTTTCGTAGGTTGTGTTATAGTTACGAGTTATTACTCTTTTCAATAAAACATTTGAAGGATCTACATTTGAGTTGTTTTCTGTAGAGTTATCATTATCAGAGCAAGAGAATATTAATGGTAATATCGTCAGCAGTATAAAAATTTTTTTCATTTCTTTATTTCTAATTGTTTTAAACAAATTTAATCAATAATTAATAATTTACAATTATTCCTTCAATAATCACGCTATCAATTAAATCGGTTCCGAAACAGTATGGTAATTGATAAAAAGAGGTAACTTCCTTGCTTATAATTACATTAGCTATTTTACCTAAAGTGATACTTCCGTGAGTTTTTTCAATTCCCATAGCATAAGCACCGTTTATTGTGGCTGCATTTATGGCTTCTTCGGGTGTCATTTTCATTTTGATACAAGCTGTGGCTACTACAAAATTCATGTTTCCAGAAGGTGTAGTTCCTGGATTGAAATCGGTGGCTAATGCTAATGGCAAACCTGCATTCAACATAGTTCGTGCTGGTGTGTAAGGAATACTTATGAAATAAGAACATGATGGCAACGCAACTGGCATTGTTTCAGTGTTTTTAAGTGCTTCTATGTCTTCGTCGTTAACAACTTCTAAATGATCTACGGAAAGTGCGTTGTGTTTTACGCAAGCTGCAATTCCGTTAATAGCGTTGAATTGGTTTACGTGTATTTTGGAACGTAAACCATATCGTTTTCCTGCTTCCATAATGCGTTCGGTTTCCTCAACAGAAAAATAACCTGTTTCACAGAAAGTATCAATATAATCGGCGAGATTTTCTTGAGCAATTTGGGGTAACATTTCATTGATAATCAAATCAATATAACCCGAATGGTTTTCTTTATATTCTAAAGGAAACGCATGGGCACCAAGAAATGTTGCTTTAATTTTTATGGGATAATTTTCAGCCAATTTCTTTATTACACGAAGCATTTTGATTTCACCTTCAACGGTCAAACCGTAACCCGATTTGATTTCAACCGCACCAGTTCCTTGTTTCATGACTTCTTCGAGACGTTTTTTAGATTGCTCATAAATTTCCTCTTCAGAAGTCGCACTAAGTTTTTTTGCTGAATTTAGAATTCCGCCGCCACGGTTGGCAATTTCTTCATAACTCAATCCGTTAATTCTATCTACAAATTCTTGCACCCGATTGCCAGCATAAACAATATGCGTATGACTGTCGCACCAAGCCGGAAGTACAACTTTTCCTGTGGCGTCAATAGTTATATCGGCATTGATTTTCGGACAATTTTCCATCGAACCAAAATCAGCTATTAGGTCGTTTTCTATTAATAAATAGGCATTTTTTATTGATGGTAAAATAGCCATTTCAGCTCCTGAAACTTTTCTAATTGAGGCGTCTCTTATTTGAAGTAGTTCTTGTATGTTGGTGATTAAGGTTGTCATTAGTTGTAATATTTTATTTTTCTTTTCATGATATGTTTAGATTCTACTCCATTGTAATATAACGTCATAGTCATTTTAGTCCAATTTCCTTTTCTGTCGATATCGTATTCAAAATTTGCAATTCTTATGTTAGTAGGTGAATAAGATTCAATTCTTTTTACAAGCTTATTATCATAGTATTGTACATTTTTTTTCCCATAATAACCGTTATCATTTATATGAACTACTGAAGCAATTAAATCATTTTTATAATTGTAATTTGTAATATATTGTTTATAATCATTTCTGTAATCGATATATTTTTGTTCAACAATTTTATCTTGAGAATTATATTTAATTAAAGTTTGATTACTTGGAATGATATAATTGTGATCATAATTATAATTTACTGTCTTTATTAATTTACTTTTTTTGTTAAAAACTTGAATTCTAAAATAATAGTTTTGTTTTGATAGTTGATTTGAAATTAAAAGTGTATATAACCAGTCTCTTAAAGTAAAATAAGTAATAGTATTATTTTCCTCGGTTGCTTTATATTCTGAAATAGACGCATTATTATATTTATCGTAGCTAATAGAATATTTCACTAATCCATCCTTATTATAAAAAATTTTGGAACTATCTACTTCTCTTTTATCATCAAAAGAATAATGAACATCAATAACTTTTTCTTTTCCAAATTTATTATAAAAGTATTTAATTGTATCATTAGGCTTAAAGTGTTTATCAATCTCATATTTTAAACTATCATTTTGATAATAATCGTAATAGTAATGTGCTCTTTTATCACTATTTTTATAACCATACCAAATTTCAGTAATAGGTTTTCGCGACTTTGAAAATTTAATATAAAAATTTGAGAAGTTAGGTGATGCATTTTCCTTCCAATGACTATGGTAAAATTTTTTTAAAAATTTTATATTAAGCTGTGAATAGGGTCCAACGATTTCAAGATATTCATCATGATTTTTTTTATAAGTTCTTTTTATTTCATTACCATTTTCGTCAATGTAATATTCTGCTTCAGGCGTTTCTTCTTTTTCTTTTTGTGAAATAACCTTTACTCTGAGTGATTTTACGTTTCCTTTCAAATCATTAATTTGTGCAAACGTAGAAAAACTCGAAAAAAGAAATAGTAAATAAATTATTTTCCTCATAAGCGATATTTCCGTAAAATTACTTTTAAAATAATAATAATTTCTAAATTTAGACAAAATTTGAATTCGTGAGAAAAATAAAATATAAAAAGGGTAGAAAAGTTCAACCCACTTTTTTGGATTATACAGGTTCACATAAAAATGTGACTACAGAAATGCAACTTTTTGTTTACGATAATAAGGAACTAACTGAATGTAAAGATTTATTGGTAAACGAACTTGATCATAATATTGATTTAACTAAAGTAAATTGGTTGAATATTCACGGTTTGAACGATGTAAATTTTATCAAAGAAATTGGTAATTACCTCAAAGTATATAATTTCATGTTGGGTGATATTTTAAATACAACCAAACGCACCAAATTGGATGAATACCACGATGTTTTGTTTTTTAATATCAAATCATTACTACCAGTAGAAAATTCGGATAATATTGCTGTGGAGCAAATTAGTTTTTTGCTAAAAAATGGAATTTTGGTTTCCTTCCAAGAAAAAAGAAGTGATTTTTTTACACATTTGCGTGAACGCATTCGAACACATTCTGGTATTGTAAGAGAAAAGAAAGCTGATTATTTATTGTATTTATTATTAGATGCAATAATGGAAAATTTTTATATAACTCTTGAAAATGAAGAAGATAGAGTAGAAGATTTGATTAATGTATCTAAAACAAGTTCAAGTCCATCAACTTTAGAACAAATTGAAAAACACCGGGATAATTTTAATTTTTTAAAGCGTTCTATAATTCCATTACGAGATTCTTTATATTCTATTAAAAGTATGAAAGACGATGATGTTTTCAATTCAATAGAAAAAGAGAATTACAGTTTTTTTGATCGATTGCATCAAAAAAGTTTAGAACTGTTAGAGCAAATTGATTATGATTCTTCTACATTGGATAGTGCTTCCAATTTCTACTTTTCAATGCAAAATCATAAAATGAATGAAGTAATGAAAACGTTGACTGTAGTTTCTGTGTTCTTTATGCCATTAACATTCATTGTAGGAGTCTATGGAATGAACTTCGACAACATGCCCGAATTACATTGGAAATACGGCTATTTTATGGTACTCGGATTTATGTTTGTTTTGCTTCTAGCGATGATTATTTATTTCAAAAAACGCAAATGGTACTGATTGTTTAAAAAGTAGTTAATAATTATTTAAGATTTATTGCTCATAAGAAAATTATCAATTACCTTTGACAAGTATATACATAAAAATCTGTAAAACATGTTTACTTTACAACAGTATTTAGGCTTTTTAATGTTCTTAACCATTTTAACAATTGGTTTTTGGTTAATGATTTTCTTAGTGCATTTTGTATTCTATTGGTTATTTGGAGCTACTAGAGAATTATTAAGAGAAAGAAAAGCTAACAGAGAAGACAAGGAATAAAGCTGTTGCTTTGTTCTTAAAAATAAAAAAGTCCCAATAAATTGGGACTTTTTTTAGTTATTATCCTGGAAAATCGCCTCCTTCGTTTCCGTCCTGCATTGATTTTTTTGGTTTTTCTTTATCGTTTTTAGATTTATTAAATCTATAAGTAAATGATAATGTTACTTGTCTAACGCGCCATTGCATCTCACTATACGATTCTACCGAGCCAGAAATGAAGTTTTCCATAATTCTTTTTCTAGAATTCAGTAAATCGTTAACATTTAATGCAATAGTTCCTTTGTCCTTTAATACATCTTTACTAAAAGCTAAATTTACAGCAAAAACACCTAGACTTCGACCTTGTGCGTTGTCTTGCGGACCATTATAGTTTAAATTGGTTTGCCAATCTATTTTGTACGGAAGTGTAATTTTACTAGACAATCTAGTTGACCATGCAGTTGCGTTAAAATCAAAGTCTTGAAAAACCGATTCACCATTTAGATTTACATAAGTATAATCTCCTTGTGTTTCTATTATAAAGATATTAAAATTACTATTAAGCTTCCACCATTTATAAGGTGAATAATTTAAAGTAAACTCAAAACCTGCTCTGTATTGAGTTGATAAATTTATGGGCGTACTTTGAATTACCTCTACGTCATTAACTTCTACTCCAGTTGCTTTTCTCACGAACTGAAAAACATCTGTTGTTTTATTGATATATAAAGAGGTGTTGAATGTTAGTTTACTCCAACGTTTTAAATAGCCAAAATCTAGCGCATCTGTAAAAGCTGGATCTAAATCGGGATTTCCAACAAAAATATTGGTATTACTTGACAATCCGTTGAACGGGTTTAAAAATCTTCCTCTAGGTCTTTGAATTCTTCTACTATAACTTAAAGATGCGCTACTTTTTTCTGAAAATTCGTAAGTAAAGAAGGCACTTGGGAAGAAATTGTTATAACGTTTGTTATTGAAATCGCTGGTTTGCAATTGGTTGACATCAATATTTGAATCTTCCCAACGTAGACCGAAAAGAAGAGACATCTTATTAAATTTTGTCCCAAATTGTGTGTATAGTGCGTTTACTTTTTCTTTATATTGTAGTGTATTTGTAAAATTTAGATCTACTAATCCATCTGTAATTACTTGATAATCTGTTTCTATTGCTAGAAAATCTCCTCTGTAACCTGCCTCAAATTGACTATCTTTTCCGATAGGTAAAACGTAATCAGTTTGCAATAAATTTCGATTTTGGATTTGTTTATTCAAAGTTTCATCAAAAATGACATCTTCATTTCTGTTCGTTATATCTGTAATTACTGCAACATCGTTATCTATATTTGATGAAAATGAGCCATCAATTGTCAGTTTATGTCCATCTTTTTTGAACTTTTTAATCAAATTTGTCGCAAATTCTACATTTTCACTAGTACTAACTTCATTATTAATACGGTTTCTGGTGTATAAATAGCTATTTGCTGCATTAAAATTATCCTGAAAAACGATATCTTCATTATTACCGCTAGTTTTACGATAATTAACACTATTGGTCCATGATATTGAATCATCTAGATTCCATTCTACTCCAAAAGTTCCATTATAACCTTTATTTATTCTTTCGTTTTCTCTTGTTTCATTAACAAAACTTCTGGTAGAATTGTCACTGTTTAAATATCTAGAATCAGTAAAAGCATTACCTGGATTGTTTCTATAATTATAACCTTGAGTAGTAAAAATATTAAATTCATTAGTTTTAAAATTCAGATTTCCCGTTAAACCATGGTTTTCTGGCTCACCTGTAGTTGCAATAACTGTTCCGTTTAAACCATTAGTCTTTCCTTTTTTTAGAACAATATTCAAAATCCCACCACCACCTTCTGCATCATATCTAGCCGAAGGATTCGTAACAACTTCTACTTTATCTATTGCATCAGCAGGAATAAGTCGTAAAGCTTCGTTTATATTAATTGCATTAGAGGGCTTGCCATCAATTAGAATTCTGACATTTTCATTACCCCGCAAACTTATTGTTCCTTCGGCATCAACGCTTACAGAAGGAATATTATCTAAAACATCACTTACGGTTCCACCTTTAACCATTAAATCTTGTCCAACATTATACACTTTTTTATCAAGCTTTATTTCAACGGTAGTTTTTTCATTGCGAATTACAACACTTTCGAGTTGCGTAATGTCTTCTTGTAATACAATTGTTCCTAGATTGGTAGTACCAGCGATGGTTTTATTTTGAATCAAAGTAGGTTTAAACGAAATAAACTCAACATTTATATTGTAAGTTCCAGATGTAGCATCAAAACTAAATTCTCCTTTGGCATCGGTTATCCCTCCTGCAGTAACCTTATTAGTTTTGGTATTTAGCAATGAAACCGTTGAATATTCTAATGGCTGATTTGAAAGCTTGTCAATTACCTTACCGCTTACTTTAAATTTTGGTGCTTGCGGTTTTTCTTGCGAATAATTTAAAAAGTAATTAAAAATTAGAGTGATGGTTAAAATAAATTTGATAAATCTCATATAATTTTATGTTTTTAATAGTTGTAAACATTAGACTGCAAAACTATGTTTTCGTTTAACCATCAAATCACAAAGGTTTGTTAAAATAATGATGGAATAATTCTAAATAATTTCTGAGATTTTTTCTAATGTTCTAGCAATAAAAGCTTTATTTTCTACTACTAGAATTGGACGTTCAATAAGTATGGGATACTCAATCATTGTTTGAACAATTTCTTCATCAGAAAGCGATTTTCCTTTAAATTTTTCAATCCAAATTGATTCTTTCGTGCGCACTAATTCGATAGGTTCGATTTTTAATTTATCTAATAGCAAACATAATTCATTGTTATTTAAAGGATTTTCTAAATATTTAATAACTTCATTTTTTTTTTGCAGTGTTAACAAATGCTAAACAAGCTTTTGATTTTCCGCACCTTGGGTTGTGATAAATTGTTATCATTTTTTTCTACAAAGTAAAGAAATTTGAAAGAAATAGTCTAATTTAGTACAAATATTATATCGTTATGTTTATTGAACAAGGAATAAAGAAAGACAATGAGTTTTGGAGGTATATTTTGGGCTCGCTTGCAGTTATTTTAGCAACCTTTATTGGTCAAGTTCCGCTAGGAATAGTAGTTTTCGCAAAAGCTTTTAAAGCTAGTAACATTCCAACTACTCAAGAAGATTTGATGAAATATCTCAATTCTAATTTATCACTTTTCTTAATGTTACTGTCGTTTGCATTTGCTTTTGGTGCTTTATATTTTGTTATAAAATATTTTCATCGACAAACTTTCTTATCGGTCACAACTGCGCGAGCTAAAGTAGATTGGAGTAGAATTATATTTTCTTTTGGGATATGGTCTTTATTCACGATTATAACAACCATTGCCGTATTTTATTTTGAACCTGGTAAATTGATCTGGAATTTTAAGCCAATTCCTTTTTTTATTCTAATGTTGATAAGTATTGTTATGATTCCTATCCAGACAACTACTGAGGAATACATCTTTAGAGGTTACTTGATGCAAGGATTTGGAAATTTAGCTAAAAACAGATGGTTTCCTTTACTAATGACTTCGGTTATATTTGGCGGAATGCATTACTTTAATCCTGAAGTTGCTAAAATGGGAAATTTAATTATGGTATATTACATCGGAACGGGTTTGTTTTTAGGAATTTTGACATTGATGGACGATGGACTCGAATTGGCATTGGGTTTTCATGCTGCCAATAACTTAATTGGGGCTTTATTAGTAACTTCAGAGTGGACTGTTTTGCAAACGCATTCAATTTTCAAAGACGTATCTGAACCCTCCTTAGGTTTTGATATTTTATTTCCAGTACTTATTGTATTTCCTTGTGTATTAGTTGTGTTTAGCAATAAGTATCAATGGACAAATTGGAAAGAAAAATTAACAGGTAAAATTACTAGTAACGAATCAAATATTTTAAAAAATGAATAATCCAACTTACGAAAATGTGCATAACGCATTCAAATTGAATGGTTTTCATTTAGATAAAGACGATTTATGTCGCGTTGCCTATAGTTTTATAAAAGAAGGAGAAGATTTTGAAAAACCTGTAGGTGACTTTTTACTTGATTGGTTTGATGGCAAATCTTATGTAGAAATGAAAACATCTGGTTCTACAGGAACTCCCAAAACAATTCGCGTCGATAAGCAAGCCATGGTATATTCAGCATTAGCAACAGGCGATTTCTTCGATTTAAGTCCTGGTGATCGAGCATTGCAATGTCTTCCTGTAAAATATGTCGCCGGTAAAATGATGTTAATTAGGGCGATAATTTTGGGATTAGATTTAGATTATGTCGCTCCAAATTCAAATCCACTTGAAAACATAGATGGTACTTACGATTTTGCTGCAATGGTGCCGATGCAAGCACAAAATTCGCTAAAAGAGTTAAAGAATATTAAAAAGCTTATCGTTGGTGGTGCTCGAATGAATAAAAAGTTAGAAAAAGAGCTAATGAAGTTGCCAACTCAAGTGTTTGAAACTTACGGAATGACCGAAACCATTACACACATTGCGGCCAAAAAAGTAGGTGAGAAGGCATTTACTGTTTTACCTCATGTTACCTTAAGTTACGACGATAGAAACTGCTTAGTTATTCATGCACCACAAATTATCGCCGAGGAAACTATAGTTACAAACGATTTGGTAGAATTATTAAATGAGAATCAGTTTTTATTTCTAGGACGTATTGACAATATCATTAATAGTGGTGGCATAAAAATTATGCCCGAGCAAGTTGAGAAAAAACTTGACGGCAAAATAGATAAAAGATTTTTTATCGCATCAAAGGAAGATGCAGAATTAGGTGAAAAAGTAGTTTTAGTAGTTGAAGGTGCATCGTTTGAAATTGATAAGGCTATTTTTAAAGATTTAGATAAATACGAGCGACCAAAAGAAACTATTTTTGTGCCTAATTTTAAAGAAACAGAAAATGGTAAGGTTTTGAGAAAAGAAAGTTTTAAATAAATTTTAAAAAGTCGTAAATACAATATTTACGGCTTTTATTTTCTATTTCGAAACTTTTACAAAGAACTCATTATTTAGAACTTCAAATTCTTCTAAAGATTTGATTTTGATTTTTGATTTTTTCCACTTAGTAGTTGGTTCAATTCTTATTTCTTTTCCATCTATTTTTACGTCGATAGGCATGTTAAAGGCTGCAATATCAGTTTTCCATTGAAATTCTAATTTCTTCTTATTTATTTTTATTTCTAAAATTGGAATATTTTTAAAATTTAAATATTGATTAAAAATCGGAGTTAAATCTCTTTTGCTTTCTTTGTTAAAAAAAGCTACTACTGTTGGTGTATCAATAATTTTATGACGGAATGTTTCAGAATATTTCAGAATAATTTCCCACCATAAATTGTCATCATTTATTACATGACGAAGCGTATTTAGTAGTAACGCACCTTTCGGATACATATCACCTGAACCTTCATGATTTACACAACATGTTCCAATAATTGGTCGGTCGTTTCTAACATTGAGTTTTAAACCTTTGGCATATTTCATCGCCTTTTCATAACCAAATTGACATTCAATATAGACCAATTCAGAATATTGAGTGAAACCTTCATGAATCCACATATCAGCAATATCTGAAGAAGTGATACTATTTCCAAACCATTCGTGACCACTTTCATGAATGGTAATGTAATCAAAAAGTAATCCAACTCCAGACATTGATAAATCACTTCCCATGTAACCTTTTTTGTACTTATTTCCGTAAGCTACAGCGCTTTGATGCTCCATACCTAAATAAGGAGTTTCAACCAATTTGTAACCATCATTGGCAAAAGGATATGCACCAAATTTAGTTTGAAAACAATCCATCATTGGTTTTACTTCTTCAAAGTGTTTTTTTGCAATTTCTTCATTATCACGCAATACATAATAGTCTAAATCTAGTCCTTTGTGATTGTCATGTATATGAACATAATCTGCAATATTTACAGTAATGTCATAATTGTTTATCGGATTTTTAACTTCCCAATCCCATCGCGTATAACCATTTTTCAAATCTTCATTTCCAATATATCTTCCGTTTGAAACATTCATTAAGCCATTTGGAACCGCTACAGAAATTTTAGAACCTAAATCAGGTTCATCGGTTTGCGAATCTTTTACAGGATACCATAAACTTGCTCCTGTACCTTGAACAGCAACACCAATCCAATGTTTACCTTGTTTATCTTTTTTGAAAACAAATCCGCCATCCCAAGGAGCATTTTTAGCTACTTTAGGTTTACCAGAATAATAAAATCGAATTTTTTCTGAAGAATTTAAAGCCAATCCGCTTGGAAAATCAATAAAAACGGCATCATTATCTCTTTTATAATCTAATTTTTTTGAGTTGTGAATGATACTATCAATTTGCATATTTTCAAATAAATCTACTTGAATTTTTGTAGACATTTCAACTACTTTAAAAGCAATTTCATTATAACCAACTATTGATTTATCATCAGGATTAATTTTTATATTTAAATCGTAACGTTGCACATCGTAACAGGTTCTTTCTGGGCGCAAACCACCCTGAAGTGAATCTCTTCGAGTAAAATTTTGTGAAAAGACAGCATGAAAACCGATTAAAATGAATCCAATAGATAGTAGTTTTTTCATGATAAATTATTTATAATGGATTAGTAGTTTGTTTTTCAGATTTGTTACTTTTTTTTTTATTATTCACATTTATAAGTTGGAATGGCATTACCGAAAGCGTTGCATATTGCCACTGCGAAACTCCATGAAGTGAAATAAATCCCTTCATTTGAAATTGTAATTAATGCATCACATTTGTTGTTGTTTTTTTCGCTTAAAAGTAAATTAAGTATGAGGTTGTTTTTATCAAAAAACCAATTATTATCTACTTTTTTTCCATCATTTTGAATGTAAATAATTGTGTGATTTAGACTATTAAGGTCTTGAAAATGGGGGTTTTTTGAATCTCCTTTATCTTTTAAAGTATAACTTGTGTAATCTTTTCCACAAAGACTAATCGGCATTTTGTAGCTGATATTCAAAATTTTTTCTTTATCCAGATCAATTTTGCAATTATCCTTAAGATAATTTTTTAAACTTTCTAATTTTTCTTCTTTAATGCATCCTGGAGCAATCTTAACGGTGCTATTTCGAAACACTTGTTCAATAGAAACATTTTTTAAATCGGTTATTTTACCATCATTTTTTTTAATTGCACATGATGAAATAAGCAATACCATAAAGAAAAAAAGGAAGTAATTTTTAAAGTTCATTTAAACCATTTTACTTAGATTAAACAATATCATTTCAAAAGGACCTTTTTCAAATTTTGAACACCAAAATTTTAGAAATAGGATCTGACTTAAAATTGATGCAATCATTAGTCCAATTCCATGAAGTAATCCTATTTTATTTCCTAAATCCATTCCAAAATTATAAAACAAGAAAACACCAATTAAGGATTGTGTTAGGTAAATTGTCAAACTCGAACTTCCATAAAATTTTAAAAAATTAAATTTCACATTTTTATAATATAAATAGGTTATCATCAACGTAAACAATATACTACTGGCGATAGATTGTAATGATATAAGATATATTTTGATCGCTAGTGCTAATTTAAAATTTGATGAAAAAGATATTTTAGAGAGTAACAAAATGACCACTAAAATGATAAAAATTATAAAAATATACTTTTTTATGATGGGTAAATTGGTTTCAATTTTAGATAGTAAGTTTTTTTTGTAAACGATTAATCCCATTAAGAAAAAGGCAAAAATACTTCCAATTCGGTCTGTAAGTAGGTAATGTTTAATGGCTAAATACTTACCTTCTATAGCGTTAAAGTAAAAAACATCTAAAATGCCTTTATTGGTGTAGGTTTCGTGTGCTTTCTGCAACAAAGTCACATCATAAGAGCTAAAAAATTCATAAGTACTATCAAAGCTAGCTATTATTTGAATTACTAGCGGCATTTTTAGAAGTGAAATTCCTAAAATTAAGTAGATGTATTTCAGACTTAAGTTATTGATAAATAGCAAAATAAGTCCAAGTAGGCCGTAGTAAATTAATATATCACCGTTATAAAACAATGAGTGTATATATCCTATAATTAAAATTAAAAATAATCGGAATAAAAATGACTTTGATGTCTTATTTTTTAATCCGTAGTTTAAATTTATTCCAAAGATGAGAGAAAAAATGAGGTAAACATTTCCGCTTAAAATTTTTTCAATTCCACTTTTTAAAAAATTCGAGATCGAATTTAACATATCAGATTGATATACGTAGTTGTTTTCAATCTCAAACTGCTGATTAAAATGCAATATAAAGATGCACAAAAGTGCAAAACCTTTAAGTATATCTAAGATTTCATAACGTTTGTTCATCTTTTATACTTGAATAACTCCTAAATTAAACTTTTTTTCTAAAGGTGAGTGGTTTGCTGCTTCGATTCCCATAGAAATCCATGTTCTTGTTTCTAATGGATCAATAATAGCGTCGGTCCATAATCTTGATGCAGCATAATAAGGAGAAACTTGAGCATCATAACGTGCTTTAATCTTGTCAAATAATTCTTGTTCTACTTTTTCATCAACAGTTTCTCCTTTTGCCTTAAGAGAAGAAGCCTCAATTTGCGCTAGTACTTTAGCAGCTTGTGTACCACCCATTACAGCAAGTTCGGCACTTGGCCAAGCAAAAATTAACCTTGGGTCATAGGCTTTTCCACACATAGCGTAATTTCCAGCACCATAAGAATTTCCTATGATAACAGTAAATTTTGGCACTACCGAATTAGAAACGGCATTTACCATTTTAGCACCATCTTTAATAATTCCGCCATGTTCTGATTTTGAACCAACCATAAAACCAGTAACATCTTGTAAAAATACCAACGGAATCTTCTTTTGATTACAATTAGCAATAAAACGTGTAGCTTTATCTGCTGAATCAGAATAAATTACACCACCAAATTGAATTTCACCTTTTTTGGTTTTTGAAACAACACGCTGATTAGCAACAATTCCAACTGCCCAACCGTCAATTCTGGCATAACAGGTAATGATTGATTTTCCATAGTCGGGTTTATACATATCCATTTCAGAATTATCAACCAATCGTTTAATAACCTCTATCATATCGTATTGTTCGGTTCTAGATTTTGGAATAATTCCGTAAATATCTTGTTCCTCTAAAGCAGGTTTACACGATTTTTCTCTGTTATAGCCAGCTTTATCATAATCGCCAATTTTGGCAACAATACTTTTAATTCTATCAAGAGCGTCTCTATCATCTTTAGCTTTATAATCGGTTACTCCAGAAATTTCACAATGTGTAGTTGCTCCGCCAAGTGTTTCATTGTCAATATTTTCGCCAATGGCTGCTTTTACTAAATAACTTCCTGCAAGAAAAATACTTCCAGTTTTATCTACAATCATGGCTTCATCACTCATAATTGGAAGATAAGCACCACCAGCAACACAACTTCCCATAACAGCAGCAATTTGTGTAATTCCCATGCTTGACATAATAGCATTATTTCTAAAAATTCTTCCAAAATGTTCTTTGTCTGGAAAAATTTCGTCTTGCATTGGCAAATAAACTCCAGCAGAATCTACTAAATAGATAATAGGAAGGCGATTTTCCAACGCAATTTCTTGCGCACGAAGATTTTTCTTTCCTGTAATTGGAAACCATGCACCAGCTTTTACAGTGGCATCATTGGCAACAACAATACATTGTTTTCCTGAAATATATCCAATTTTCACTACAACACCACCAGAAGGACATCCTCCATGTTCGGCATACATTCCGTCTCCAACAAAGGCACCAATTTCAATGCTATTTGATTTATTATCAAGTAAATAATCGATACGTTCTCGTGCAGTCATTTTGCCTTCAGCATGAAGTTTTTCGATACGTTTTTCACCACCACCAAGTTTAACTTTGGCGAATTTTTGTTTTAAATCGGATAATAAAAGTTTGTTATGATCTTCGTTTTTGTTGAAGTTTAAGTCCATAAAATTTGATGCTTATTTTGTTTTTGCTAAAGTACGAAAACGTTTGAAATATTACTATTGCAAAATGTTGTTGATGTTAAATTATTATTATAAAATGTTAAAATTAATAACTTCTATTTGTTGTTATGTTAACGATAATTTAACATTACGCTACTACTTTTGCGTCAAAATTATTAAATAGATATCCAAATGTCATTAAACAACATTTTTCAGTTTTTTGTTCCGAAAGATAAAAAGTTCTTTCCATTATTTGAACAAGCTTCGTCAAATTTAATTTTATTAGCATCAACATTACATGACGCTGTTAATGCTCCAAAAGAAGAACGTGAAGATTATTATAAGAAAATTGAAGAATTAGAAGCTACCATTGAAGAAATTACACACAAAACGCACTTAGAGTTGAGTAGAAATTTTATTACTCCATTTGATAGAGAAGATATTCATTCATTAATCAAAGCTATTGATAATGTGGCTGATTACATGCATGGTGCTGCAAGTAAAATGAGATTGTATCAAGTTGAAAAAATCACGAAATCAATCAGAAAATTAACTGAAATTAATTTGGAAGCTTGTCAATTGATTGGTGCAGGAATCAAGGATTTAAAAGATATGAAGGATCATAAAGCTATCAAAGAAACTTGTAAAAAAATAAATAAACTTGAAAGCAAAGCTGATTCAGTTTTTGATAAAGCAGTAGCTGATATTTTTGAAAATGAAACCGATGCTAAAAATATCATTAAATATAAAGAAGTTTTGTCTGCATTAGAATCAGCTTCTGACAAATGTAAGAGCGTTTCTAATGTAATGGAGCAAATTTCTGTTAAACATTCATAAATAGTTAGCTAAAAAAAATCACTTTTATGGATTTTACTCTATTAATAGTAATCATATTTCTAGCATTAGTATTTGATTACATCAATGGTTTTCACGATGCAGCAAACTCAATTGCTACTATTGTTGCAACTAAAGTATTGACTCCTTTTCAAGCAGTAGCTTGGGCAGCTTTTTTCAACTTTTTGGCCTATTGGGTTTTCGGATTTGGTGTTGCTGATACAGTTGCCAAAACGGCTCATACAGGTAGTATTGATTTAATTACAATTTTAGCCGGAGTCATCGCTGCAATTATTTGGAATCTATTGACTTGGTGGAAAGGAATTCCGTCTTCATCATCACATACTTTAATTGGTGGTTTTGCAGGAGCAGCCATTGCTCACGGACTTTCAAGTGTTACCGATCCTGAACATGCAGGATTCAAAATTGTAAATTGGTTTAAAGCAGCTAAAGAAGGAGAGTTAATGCCTTCTGGAGTTGTAATTGTAATCATTTTTATAGTTTTTGCTCCTTTATTAGGGATGATAATATCCTATTTCATGTCAATTTGGTTAATGTATTCTTCTAAGAAAAACATTTATCCAAAGATTGTAACTGTTACTTTAATGATTTTAATGATTTGGTTTCTAACATCTGTAATGATATCTTATGAAGATATTAAAAAACCAAGATTTGATAGTCATTTTTGGAGTGTAGTTACAGAACCACATAATATCAAATGGTTGTTAGTAGCCTTCATTTTTTTTAGTTTAGCAATTTTTAACTTGTTTTTTAGTAGACTTTCTACAGCTAAAGCTGAAGCAGTTTTAAAGAAAATGCAATTGTTGTCATCAGCAGCTTTTAGTTTAGGTCATGGTGGAAATGATTCACAAAAGGTAATGGGTATTATTGCAGCTGCTGTTGCTGTTTACATACGAATGAATCCAAACATGAATATGTCTGATGGATGGCTAGATTTGAATGTAGTTTTACCAGATGAAGATAAAGGTATAAAATCAAATATGCCAGGATGGATTCCATTAACATGTTATTCCGTTATCGCTCTTGGAACTTTGAGTGGTGGTTGGAAAATTGTAAAAACAATGGGATCTAAAATTACAAAAGTGACTGCTTTTGAAGGCGTTGTTGCTGAATCTGCAGGTGCATTAACGTTGTTTACAACTGAGCATTTCAAGATTCCGGTATCAACAACACACACTATTACAGGATCTATCATTGGAGTAGGAGTAACTAAAAGAGTTTCTGCTGTTCGTTGGGGTGTGACAGTTAAACTTCTTTGGGCTTGGGTTTTAACCATTCCAGTTTCAGCTGTTTTAGCAGCAATTGTATATTTTTTATTGAAAATGTTTATTTAATTAAATTATCATAATATAAAATAACTGTCTTCGGGCAGTTTTTTTTAAATCATTTTTTTCAATGTTAATTTAAAGTTGTGTAAATTTTTTTTCATAATCTTAAATTAAGAATTTTAAAACTATTACAAAATCAATACATAACAACTACTTAACATAAACAACACAAATTTTAAAAAATGAGAAAAAAAATCTATGTAGTGATACTACTTTTATTCTTTAATATAAATTTCGCTCAGATTGAAAGTAAAATCGAAGAGCCAAAAAAAGTCTCTCAAGTTGAAAATATTATTAAAAAATGGTATGAGAGTATCAATATTAGAGGATATGCACAACTTAGATACAATAGATTACTAGAAACAAATAGTGATTTAGGATGTGAACAATGCGATAGATCATGGGGAAATAATGGTGGATTTTTCTTTAGACGAGGTCGAATAATTTTATCTGGTCAATTACATGATAGGGTTTTTATTTATATTCAACCAGACTTTGCTTCATCTGCTGGGACAACTAACCAGTTATTTCAAATTAGAGATGCTTATTTTGATTTGTCGCTTGATAAAGATAGAGAGTTTCGTTTTAGAGTAGGTCAAAGCAAAGTTCCTTATGGTTTTGAAAATATGCAATCGTCTCAAAATAGGATTGCCTTAGATAGAGCTGATGCTATTAATAGTGCTGTTTCAAATGAGCGTGATATTGGAGTTTTCTTTTATTGGGCTACTAAAGAGAAAAGAGCATTGTTTAAAAAATTAATTGATGATGGTTTAAAAGGAAGTGGTGACTATGGCTTGTTTGGTATAGGTTTGTATAACGGACAGACAGCAAATAGGAGTGAAGCTAATAATAGTCAGCATGTGGTAGCTAGATTTACATATCCGTTTGAGTTTAAAAATGGTCAAGTTTTTGAAGCTGGTATTCAAGGGTATAATGGTAAATTTGTTGTAAATACGGTTTCAGCATCAAGTACAGGAGTACGATTCCAAAATAATAATCCCGAATTTTTAGATCAGCGTGTGGCTGCATCGGTTTTATTATATCCAAAGCCTTTCGGATTTCAAGCTGAATATAATGTTGGAAGAGGTCCCGAGTTTAATGTGAATAATAAAATTATTGAAGATACTAATTTAAAAGGAGGTTATGTTCAGACTATGTATATGCTAAAAATAAAAGAGCAAACTTTAATTCCTTTTGCGAAATATCATTGGTACGATGGAGGAAAAAAACATGAACTTGATGCACGCAGTTATAATGTAAATGATTTCGAGATTGGAGCAGAATGGCAACCTTTTAAAAACTTTGAATTAGTTGCAGATTATACAATTTCTTCAAGAAGATATGAAGATGCTACAAAAATAAATAATTCGCAAAGGGGTAATTTATTACGTTTACAAGCACAATTTAATTTTTAATCTAAACTAAGTGACTTTCGAGTCACTTTTTTTTATTTTAAAATGTCTATTAAGTACAAAAGCAAATTTGAAGGAATTGGCTATTGCGTTAAGGTGTTGCTAAATGAGTTTTTGTTTTTAAGTTGGCATGTAACCGTTAAATTACTTTAGACTTAGGTTTTAACTATTCCTGTTTCTTCTGTTTTTAGCTGCTTTGGTATACTATTTTGTAAATTTATTTTAATTTAAAATTATCTTATATAAACCCCCAAACGAAATTTTTTCTTTGGGAGTTTTTTTATATTTGCAATTATCAAAATATAAAATAATGAAATTTTTCTTCGGCTTGATTTTTCTACTTTTTTTTAGTTTTTCTTATGCTCAAATTACAATAACTCCATCTAAAAATGATAATGATTTAAAATTAACAGCGCTACCTTATTATAGTTTTGGTAAAGGTTTAGGACTTACTTCGCCTGATAGTTTATTTCAATTAAATATTCGTTTTAGAATGCAAAACAGACTTACTTACATTGAAAACGATGGTGAAAATGGTGCTTATGATGGACAAATTCGTCGTTTGCGTTTGCGTTTTGATGGTTATGTTGGAAATCCTAAATTTCTTTATGCCATCCAATTGTCTTTTGCGCCAGGAGATGTTGGCGAAATTCAAGAAGGTGAAAATCTAAATATAATTCGTGATGCCGTTGTTTTTTACCGTCCAAATAATCATTGGAATATTAGTTTCGGACAAACAAAGTTACCGGGAAATAGACAGCGTATTAATTCATCTGGAGGATTACAATTGTCAGACAGAACGATTAATAATGCAAGATTTACTATTGATAGAGATTTTGGATTTCAAGTCCATAATATAAACGAGTATATGGATAAATTCTCTTATAATTTTAAAACAGCGGTTTCCACAGGTGAGGGAAGAAATAGCAACGATAATCCTGATGATGGAATTGCAGTGACTGGAAAAGCAGAGTTATTTCCGTTTGGAGCTTTCGCTAAAGACGGAACCAATTTTGAAGGAGATATTGTGAGAGAAAAGAAACCAAAGTTAATGATATCTGGAGCGTTTCAGCAAAACAATCACACTAGACGAACGCAAGGACAACTCGGAAATGATTTGTTTGAACAACGAACAATGAAATCTGTTTTATTGGATGCCATGTTTAAATATAATGGTTGGGCTGCAATGACGAGTTACATGTCAAGAACAACTAAAGAAAATGCAGTTACAATTAATCCATTAGATATATCTGAATCAAATTATGTTTTTGTTGGAAATGGATTTGATTATCAATTGAGTTATAATACAAAAACCAATTATGAATTCATCGGAAGATATTCTATTCAAAAAGTTGGACAAGATATTAAAACATTTACACCAAACACAAAACAGTTTAGTTTAGGACTTACAAAATATATATGGGAACATGCTTTTAAAGTACAAGCCGAAATCAATTATGATATTTTAGATTTCTATGATGGAACTTCAAAAAATAATTGGTATTTGCGTTTCCAAGTTGAGATAGGTATTTAAAAATTAAGCACTTCAATTTTATTGTCCAATGTTAAGTTTTCATCGAAATCGAAAACTTAACATTGGGCAATTGTTTTATATTGTATTTTTGTTAACGTAAAATTTACATTGAATTTACATTAAATAAATACAAAAACAACCTCACAATGATAACTAAAAAAGAAAACACAGAAGACAATAACTTGGAAACGAATGATAATTTGCAAGAATCAACGACTATTGTGGTAGATTCTAAAGAAGAAGTAGTTTCTGAAAAACCAAAGACACGAACAAGAGCGACTGGAACTTCAACAGTTAAAGCAACTCCAACTCGAACAAGAACAAAAGTTGTTAAAGAAGCAACAGTAACAGAAGCTAAAGCAGAAGAAGTTCAAGATGAAACAGTCTCTGTAAATAGCGAAAACACTGAAATTATGAAAGACTCAGAAAAAGAAAAAAAATCTAAAGCTAAAGACAAAGAGAAAAAAGAAAAAGACAAAAAGAAAGCTAAAGCTCAGAAAGACAAGCAAAAAGAAAAAGATAAAGAGAAAAAGAAAAAAGCTAAAAAGAAAGAGAAAGCTAAAAATCAAAAAGCAAAAGACAAAGCGAAAGCTAAAAAGAAAGAGCAAGCAAAGAAAAAATCTAAATCTAAAAAGAAAGCTAAGTCTAAAAAATAATAATAAAAAAAGTTAAAATTTATTTAATGTTACTAAATTGTTAATTGAAAGTTTTTTTATTGTAAAATAAAATGTATATTTGTTATCGGAATATTAATTAAAAACCCAAACTACTTATGAAAAAGATAATTTTAATTGCGTTAATGATGGTTTCAGGTGTAATTTTTGCAAAAGGTGAACCAAAATTAGAAGCTGTTGGACAATTAGTAAAAGCAACTTATTACTATGATAATGGAAATGTACAACAAGTAGGTTTCTTTAAAGATGGTAAATTAGATGGACAATGGACATCCTATTCTGAAAGTGGAACAATTCAAACTATTGCTGAATATACAAATGGAGTTAAATCTGGAGTATGGAAATATTTTGATAATTCAATTCCTACTAAAGAAGTTTCTTATTCAAATAATGCAATTGTTTCAGTTACTAATTTCAAATCAAATTTTGTTGCAGGAAATTAATACAAAATCTAAAAATAAAATAATAAGCCATCTTTTTAAGGTGGCTTTTTTAGTTTCTATAGGTATATAAAATACAATAGCCGATCTGGAGCGATCGGCTATTGTGGTGAGGTGTAACTTCCTTTCGGAATCCTCGATGCAAATATAGGTTTAAAAAATGAATTCCGAATTACAATTTTTAAAATATTTGCAATTCGGAATTTTTTATTTGTAAAGTTTTAATTTTGAACACCGAACATTGAAAACTATTCCTCTTTCTGTCCCATCATCATTAAATAAGCTTTCAAAAATCCGTCAATTTCGCCGTTCATTACGCCATCAACATCGCTAGTTTCTTTTCCAGTGCGAACGTCTTTGACCAATTTATAAGGTTGCATTACATAATTTCTAATTTGCGAACCCCATTCAATTTTCATCTTTCCAGCTTCTATATCAGCTCTTTGGGCTAATTGTTTTTTCAACTCAATTTCATATAATTGCGACTTTAACATCTGCATTGCACGATTTCTGTTATCATGTTGCGAACGCGTTTCTGAACACTGAATTTGAATTCCTGTTGGCTTGTGAACTAATTGTACTTTGGTTTCCACCTTATTTACATTCTGCCCACCAGCGCCACTTGAACGTGCTGTAGTAATTTCAATATCTGCAGGATTAATTTCAATTTCTATAGTATCATCAACCAATGGATAAACATAAACAGATGCAAAAGAGGTGTGACGTTTAGCATTACTATCAAACGGAGAAATTCGCACCAATCGATGTACACCATTTTCACCTTTTAAATATCCAAATGCAAAATCACCTTCAATTTCTAAAGTAACAGTTTTAATTCCGGCAACGTCACCTTCTTGAAAGTTTAATTCTTTTACTTTATACTTCTGTTTTTCAGCCCACATTAAATACATACGCATCAACATGGAAGCCCAATCACAACTTTCAGTTCCGCCAGCACCAGCAGTAATTTGCAACACAGCACTCAAATTATCACCTTCATCAGAAAGCATGTTTCTGAATTCGATATCTTCCAATAAATTATTGGTTAAATCATATTGTGTATCTAGTTCTTCTTCAGTGGCATCACCATCTTTATAAAAGTCATAGGTCATTTGAAGTTCTTCAGCAAGCGAATTTGCTTTTTCAAAATCTTCCACCCATTTTTTCTTAGAGCGTAGGTTTCTTACAATCAATTCTGCTTCTTTGGCATTGTTCCAAAAGTCTGGCGCAAAGGTCTTTTCCTCTTCGTTGGTTATCTCGATAAGCTTGGCATCAATGTCAAAGATACCTCCTCAACGCACCAAGACGTTCTACAATACCTTTAATTTGTTCGGTATTTGTCATAAATAATGTAATTTTGTAAACGCAAATGTAATGCATCAGAAATTGATATGGAAATAAATTTAGTTAGTGACACTGTAACCAAACCTAGCAACGAAATGTTGCAGTTTATGTTTAACGCCAAAGTAGGTGATGATGTTTACAAGCAAGATCCAACAGTAAATGAATTAGAATCTGCTGTTGCTCAGTTATTTGGAATGGAAGCAGCTTTGTTTTTTCCGAGTGGAACTATGGCTAATCAAACGGCTATCAAACTTCATACGCAACCTGGCGAACAAGTAATTTGCGATAAATATTCTCATATTTATCATTATGAAGGCGGTGGAGCATCTTTTAATAGTGGTGTTTCTTGTTGTTTGGTTGATGGAAAACGAGGAATGATTACGGCCGATTTAGTAAAAAATGCTATAAATGATCCCGAATTTTATCACGCACCTTTAACTACTTTAGTAAGTATTGAAAACACAACTAACAAAGGTGGTGGCGCTTGTTATGATTTAGCAGAATTAAGAAAAATTAAACAAGTTTGCAAAGAGAATAATCTGAAATATCATTTAGATGGTGCTCGATTGTGGAATGCAATGGTTGCTAAAAAACAACATCCAAAACAATTCGGTGAATTGTTTGATACTATTTCGGTTTGTTTGTCTAAAGGTTTAGGAGCACCAATTGGCTCCTTATTATTAGGAACCAAAGCCGATATGAAACGTGCACTTCGTATTAGAAAAATATTTGGTGGCGGAATGCGTCAATCTGGATATTTAGCAGCAGCCGGAATGTATGCTTTGCAACACAACATGCTTCGATTGGAAGATGATCATAGACGAGCTAAAGAATTAGGTGAATTATTGAGTAAACTTCCTTGGGTTGAAAAAGTAGAACCTATTGAAACAAATATTTTAATATTTTCAGTAAGACCATCATTGGAAGATAAATGGGTTATTGAAAAATTAAAACAAAAAAACATCCACATCAGTTCTATGGGTCAAGGAAAACTTCGTATTGTAACCCATTTGGATTACAAAGAAGTGATGCATAGTTATGTAATGGAAGCACTCTCAAAAATGCAGTTTTAAAAATTCCAAATTCCAATCTTTAATTATCAAAAATTGGAATTTGGAATTTAATTTTTGGAATTTATTTAAACATATCCATTCCAGGAATATTTGGCATTCCATCTTTAGCAACGGCACCCAGTTCGGCTTCATTAACGTTAGTCGCTTTTTCAATGGCTTTATTTAAAGTTAAAATCAAGTAATCTTCAAGTTGTTCTTTATCGTGTAACAAACTTTCATCAATTTCAATTGATTTTATTTTTCTATTAGCAGTTAAAGTTACTTTTAATAAACCGTCATTGCTTTGCTCGTCTACTAAAACAGTTTCTAGTCTTTTTTTAGTTTCTTCAATTTTTTGTTGGGTTTCTTTAAGTTTACCCATCATTCCCATGATATCTCCAAACATAATTTTAAGTATTTTGTTTCGCAAAAATAGGTAATTCCACTTCAAAAATCAACTTCAAAAATTAACTTCAATTTCAATAATTTCCTAAATTTCTCAAATCTGTGTTGCAAAAAAATGTCAATAACAATGTTAATATCAATCGTAACACTTAACATTTATTAAAGACTAGTTTGCAATACATTTGCTTTGAATTTTAATACAATTATGAGTACAAAAATACAGCGGCCAATTGCTAAAGTTATTCCACATGAACTTGAAAAACATGGACATGTTAGAATAGATAATTATTATTGGTTAAACGATAGAGAAAACCCAGAAGTTATTGATTATTTGAATCAAGAAAACGATTATTACAATCAATCAACAGCGCATACTAAAGAGTTTCAAAAAGATTTATTTGAAGAAATGAAAGCAAGAATTAAGGAAGATGATTCGTCGGTTCCTTATTTTTACAATGGCTATTATTACATTACTAGATTTGAAAAAGGTAAAGATTATCCAATTCATTCTCGAAAAAAAGGTTCGTTAGAGGCCAAAGAAGAAATAATGTTTGATTGCAACGAAATGGCAAAAGGACATTCTTATTTTAACTTAAACGGTATTAGTATAAGTGAAGATAACAAATGGGTTTCTTTTGGACTTGATACCGTTTCAAGACGTCAATACACCATTCAAATTAAGAATTTAGAAACTAACGAAATTCTTCCTCTCAAAATTGAAAATACTACAGGAGGCGCAACTTGGGCAAGTGATAATAAAACTTTGTTTTACTCAAGAAAAGATGAAATTACACTTCGTCCTGATAGAATTTACAAACATAAATTAGGTTCAAATCCATCAGATGATGTTGTAGTTTATTTCGAAAAAGACGACACTTTCAATGTTTCTATTTACAAATCGAAATCAAAAAAGTATTTGATTATTTCTTCTGAAAGTACTTTAACTTCTGAATTTCAGATTCTTTTATCGGAGACACCTGATGAACAATTTAAAATCTTTCAAAAACGTACTCGTGAGTTAGAATATTCTATTTCACATTATGAAGATAGTTTTTATATAGTTACCAATAAAGATGATGCAACCAATTTTAAAGTGATGAAAACTCCTCAAGATAAAACTTCAAAAGAAAATTGGGTGGATTTAATTCCTCACAGAGAAGAGGTTTTATTGGAAGGCATTGATATTTTTAAAGATTATTTGGTGGTTTCTGAACGTTTTGATGGTCTGAATAAAATCCGAATTATGCCTTGGAGTGGAGAAGGAGAATACTATTTGCCTTTTGAACTCGAAACATATACAGCTTACACCACAACTAATATAGATTTTGATACTCAAATCCTTCGCTATGGTTATCAATCTATGGCAATTCCGTCGTCTGTGATTGATTTTAATATGCGTACTAAAGAGAAAACTATCTTAAAAGAGCAAGAAGTTCTAGGAGGAAAATTTGATAAAAACAATTACATCGAAGAACGTATTTGGGCAACTGCCCAAGACGGAACCAAAATCCCAATGTCTATGGTGTATAGAAAAGGAGTGGAGTTGAATGGCAAAAATCCGTTTTTATTGTATGCTTATGGTTCTTATGGAATGACTATGGAACCCTATTTTTCAACTACTCGTCTAAGTTTATTGGATAGAGGATTTATTTATGCCATAGCTCATGTGCGTGGTGGAGAAGACATGGGAAGAATGTGGTATGAAGACGGAAAATTATTAAAAAAGAAAAACACTTTTACAGATTTTATTGATTGTTCCAAACATGTAATTGCTATAAAATATACTTCAGCGGAGCATTTATATGCTGAAGGTGGTTCTGCTGGAGGATTATTAATGGGTGCAATTATCAATATGAATCCCGAATTATATAATGGTGTGATTGCTCAAGTGCCATTTGTTGATGTTGTAACAACGATGCTTGATGATACTATTCCATTAACAACAGGAGAATATGACGAATGGGGTAATCCAAATGTTAAAAAATATTATGATTATATGTTATCGTATTCACCTTATGATAATGTAAAAGAGCAAGATTATCCAAATTTATTTATTTCTACAGGATTGCATGATTCGCAGGTACAGTATTGGGAACCAGCTAAATGGGTGGCTAAATTGAGAGTGTTAAAAACCAATTCTAAACAATTATTTATGGACACAAATATGGATGCAGGACATGGTGGCGCGTCTGGAAGATTTGAATCTCTTAAAGAAGTTGCTAAAGAATTCAGTTTTTTGTTAGATTTAGAAAAAATTAAAAATTAATTTATTAAATTTGCAAGGTTTTGTGGCAAGCTAATTTTAAAAATTTTGCCTCGACACTAATTTTTTATTTATGAAAGAAGAAATAAAAGCCTATAACAATGTTTTGGAATTAATAGGAAATACACCTCTTATTAAGTTGAACAAAGTAACCGAAAATTTAGAAGGTAACTTCTATGCTAAGGTTGAAGCCTTCAATCCAGGACATTCTTCAAAAGACAGAATTGCATTATATATTATCGAAGAAGCCGAGAGAAAAGGAATTTTGACTCCTGGTGATACAATTATTGAAACTACCTCAGGCAATACAGGCTTTAGTATTGCGATGGTAAGCATTATTAAAGGTTATAACTGTATTTTAGCAGTAAGCTCAAAATCATCTAAGGACAAAATCGACATGCTTCGAAGTTTAGGAGCAAAAGTTTATGTTTGTCCTGCACATGTTTCTGCTGATGATGAACGTTCTTATTACAATGTTGCAAAACGTTTGCACGAAGAAACTAAAGGTTCTGTTTACATCAATCAATATTTTAATCAATTGAATATTGATGCACATTACATGACTACAGGTCCAGAGATTTGGGAACAAACAGCTGGCAAAATTACTCACCTCGTTGCTTGTAGTGGAACAGGTGGAACTATTTCTGGTATTGCAAAATTTTTAAAAGAGAAAAATCCAAATGTTAGAATTTTAGGAGTTGATGCTTTTGGTTCAGTTTTGAAAAAATACCACGAAACTAAAGAATTTGATAACGATGAAATTTATCCATACAGAATTGAAGGTTTAGGAAAAAATTTAATTCCAACAGCCACTGATTTTGAATCTATTGATAAATTCATGAAAGTTACTGACGAGGAAAGTGCTCATACGACAAGAGAAATAGCTAAAACAGAAGGATTATTTGTAGGGTATACTTCTGGAGCTGCATTACAAGCCGTAAAACAATTTGCTGAAGAAGGTGAATTTACATCAGAGAGCAATGTTGTTGTAATTTTCCCTGATCATGGTTCTAGATATATGAGTAAGGTATTTAGTGATGATTGGATGAATGAGCAAGGTTTTTTTGACAGTGTTAATGTTGAAGAAGCTCAAAAAATTGAATTTATAAAATAAGTTACAGTATATAAATAAAATACTAGACTATAAAACTTCAAAGAAATTTGGAGTTTTTTTATCTTATTGACTAGAGAATTGCAGTGAACTAAGGTTTTTATAAAGTCCTTTATCTATAGATAATAATTCTTGGTGTGTACCTTGTTCAGTAATTGTACCTTCATTTATAACAATTATGGAATCTGCGTTTCTAATGGTAGCTAATCTATGAGCAATAATTATGCTTGTTCTTCCTTCCATTAATATTTCTAAAGCTTCTTGAACTAATTTTTCACTTTCGCTATCTAATGATGATGTTGCTTCGTCCAGTATAAGTATACTAGGGTTTTTTAATAAGGCTCTAGCAATGGCAATTCGTTGCCTTTGTCCGCCAGAAAGTTTTATGCCACGCTCTCCAACAACTGTTTCAAATTTTTCTGGAAATCCATTAATGAAATCTAAGGCGTTAGCTTGTTTGGCAGCTAAAAGAATTTCGTCGTTACTTGCTCTTGGTTTTCCATATGCAATATTTTCTTTAATTGTTCCTCCAAAAAGCAATACGTCTTGTGGAACGATACTCATATTTCCTCTAAGATTTTCTAAATCATATTCGTAAATATTTTTATTATCTATTAAAATTTCACCTTTATCAATAGTGTAAAACCGCAGTAAAAGCGAAGAAATAGTCGATTTTCCAGCACCACTTGGACCAACAATTGCAATTTTTTGTCCAAATTTTGCAGTAAATGAAACATCTTTTAGTACTTGTATTTTAGAACGTGAAGGATAACTAAATTGAACATTTTTAAATGTTATATTTCCTTGTATTTTTTCTATACTTTGTTTTTGAGAAGAGTTAATTTTTTCTGGAGTTTCATCAAGTAATTCAAAAACTCGCTCCGTAGCACCAACAGCTTTTTGTATTTGAGCATACAACTCAGCTATTCCTCCGAATGATGCACCAATAAATGTTGAATATAATACAAATGATATCAATTCGCCTATTCCTTTAATTTCTCCATTTATACATAAAATAACGCCATACCAAACTACTGCTACAATGGCTCCAAACAAGCAGAAAATGATAAATGATGCAAAATAACCTCTAAACTTTCCGCCTTTTATTGCCAATTGTACAACTTCTGTAATTTTTACTTTGTAACGTGCAATTTCATACCACTCATTGGCAAATGCTTTCACATTGCTAATTCCTTGCAAGGTTTCTTCAACAATAATTTGACTTTTGGCAACCTCGTCTTGGACATTTTTAGAAAATTTTCGTATAAATCGTCCAAAAATAACGGTTGCAACTGCCACAACTGGAACAATACAGAGCATCATCAATGTGAGTTTAAGACTAATAGTTGCTAAAAAAATGACGCCACCAATTATTAAAATGAACTGACGTAAAAATTCTGCAATTGTCGAAGTTAACGTATCTTGTATTTGTGTAATATCACTGCTTATTCGACTATTTAATTCACCAACTCGTTTTTGTGCAAAAAAATTCATCGGAAGTTTAATTAAATTACTGTACAATGATAATCTAATATTAGCCAAAGTATTTTCTGTGAAATTTATAAACAAATACAATCTGAAAAATGAAAAGAAAGACTGTAATAATAAAATTCCCATTAATCCGATTGCGATATTTTTGGCTTTTAGGAGATCTTTTTCAGTGACACAATCAACAAGCATTCCTAGTAACATAGGAAAAGCTAGCGCTGTTACTCCTGTGAATAACAAGAAAAATAACCCTAAATAAAATTTCCATTTGTGGTTATCAGCATATTTAAAAATGATTAATGCTTTATTTAAAGTATTGACATTAATTTTTGCTGTTGGTAAATCGTTTTCTTTAAATCTTGACATTTTTTTTGTAAATGTATCGGTTATTCGTTAAATAGATGTGGTAACAATTGCTAAATAAAACTAAATACTCCGGGGTTTTCCCGGAGTATTTTATCGCAATTAAGTAAATTTTTATTCTTCCATAGTGTGATAAACGTTCATAACATCGTCATCTTCTTCAATTTTTTCTATCAGCTTATCAACGTCTGCAATTTCTGATTCCGTTAGTTTTTTAGTTACTTGTGGAATTCTTTCAAATCCTGATGATAAAATTTCAATGCCGCGATTTTCTAGTTCTTTTTGTATAGCCCCAAAACTGCCAAATGGCGCGTAAATTAAAATTCCATCTTCATCGGCAAAGATTTCTTCTGCACCAAAATCAATAAATTCTAATTCCATCTCCTCAATATCGATGTTATTGTTAGGAATTCTAAAATTACAGGTGTGATCAAACATAAACTCTACTGAACCTTGCGTTCCAAGTGTTCCATTACATTTATTGAAGTAACTTCTAATATTCGCAACTGTTCTGTTATTATTGTCTGTGGCAGTTTCTATTAAAAGTGCAATTCCGTGTGGTGCGTAACCTTCAAAAAGTTGTTCTTTATAGTTAGCAGTATCTTTATCTGTTGCTTTTTTGATGGCGCGCTCAACGTTTTCCTTTGGCATGTTTGCTGCCTTAGCATTTTGTATAACAGCACGTAATCTTGAATTAGCTTCTGGGTTTGGTCCACCTTCTTTAACAGCCATTACAATATCTTTTCCAATTCTTGTAAACGCTTTTGCCATTGCAGACCAACGTTTCATTTTTCTTCCTTTTCTAAATTCAAATGCTCTTCCCATTTCTAATTATGTTTTATAACTAACTTTCATTGTCGTGAAAGTTTGTAAGCTAAAGTATTTTTTTACTACATGGCAAAAATAGTGTAATATTATTTTTTTTCAAATCTAAAATGCTATTAAATTTTATGTTACACTATATTAAAAGTCTACAGAATTATAAGTCATTGAAAATTTTCACTGCTTCAATAACATGTAAATTGTTTTTTATGGCTTTAATTTTTTCTTTGTTTATAATTTGTAAAAAGACATCTTTATGAATATTTATGGCATCTGTAGAGTTGCTTTTAACATCAATATCATATTCTTTTTCAGAATATAATAGTATATCTTTCCAGAGCGAATTCATTTTTAAAACCGAATCAAAAACAGCATTGAAGTTTAATGCAATAGGAGGAAGGTCTTCATCAAAAACTTTATTAATTTTTGAATTTAATTCGATAATCGATTTAAAATTTGCATCATTTTCAACTCGCTTTTTACTTTTTTCTACAGCGTCATTTCGCTTCGATTTGCTATAAGTAGTATAATTTAAAATGCTATAAATCGTATCGTTTTTTAAAGCAGTTTTAAAAGAACTCTCTCTAGGCATTTGTTTATCAAACAATAACGGAAGTTCAACGTCTGGTATTATTCCAATATTTTGATTGGTTTTTCCAGTAACTCTGTAAAACGCTTCGATAGTTAACTTAAGATATTCCTCTTCATTGTTTTTAGTGTTTAATGGTATAATTCTTTGCATCGTGGCTTTACCATGAGATTTAGTGCCAACAACAACAGCTCTTTTATAATCTTGAAGAGCATTTGCAAAAAACTCGCTTGCCGAGGCCGAAAAAGCATTTATTAATAAAACAATTGAATCTTCGTAAACACTTCCGTTTTTCGAATCTTTTATGGTTTCTTTCTTTTCGGATTTTGACTTCATTACGGCCATCGGACCGCTATCTATAAACATGCCTGTTAGTTGAACTGCCTCTTCCATGGAGCCTCCACCATTATCTTGCAAATCAATAATTAAACCTTCAATGGCATCTTTCTTTAACTTTATAATTTCTTTTTTTACATCATCACTTACATTCGTCTTTCCGTTTTCAAATGTGGCGTAAAAACTAGGTATTTTTAGGTATCCTATTTTTTTATTGTCTTACTTTAAGATATAGCTATATACATTGTTATCATAATCTTTCATCACATTTTTGGTTAAAGTAACGGTGTAAACTTCACCACTTTTTTTTCTTAATGTAAAATCGATTTTTTTGTATTCGCTAGACGTAATAATCTCTTCAATTTTTTGTATTGACGAGCATGCAATGACATATTCTTTGCCTGCGTGGCTAATTTTTAAAACCTGATCGCCATTACTAATTTTATTAGAAAGATAAGCCGAACTGCCAGGGACAACTTGTTCTACAATAATTTCTTCTTTTTCATTCATTGCAATGTTTAATCCAAACGATAAATTGTCGGCACTAACATTTGATAAAAAGCTAGATTTATCGCTTTGTGATAAATGCATTGTATGTGGATCGAAATATGTGCAAAAAACAGCAATAAATTTTGCATAAAAATCTTTTTTAGAAATTTGCAAGCCCGAGTATTTACATAGATACGTTTCAAAAATTTTATTTTTTGCTAGTTGCGAAAGTGATTCAAAATTGGTAATTAGCGAATCTCTATTGGTACTAGTTTCAGCAATATCTCTTAAAATATGAAATACAATTCTTTTTTTGAACAAACGTTTTAAATCTTTATCATCTTTTGAATAGGGAAAAGACTTCAATGAAAACTCAATAGTATCATTACTATCTAGTGCAAGTTCTTCTTTTTGTATGCTTTCTAGAGTAGTTTTATAACGTTCAATTGCCCTACTATAGTAATTATAAAAATCTAATAGAAAATCACATTTATTGCTAATTATATAATTATCAATTTTGTATAGATGCTTTCTGAGATTTTTAATTTCTTTTTCTGTAAAAAATCTATTATGTTCATCTAATTCTTTCAGAAAGGAATTAAAAACATAAACAGACAGGCTATCATCTACTACTTTAGGTTTGTAATGATAACCCTGAATGATAACATTAATTTTTAACAATGTTTCACAAGTAGTTTTTTCGCTTTGTGCGAAAACAATAAAAGGAAGTATTAGAAAGAGTATCTTTATCAAGGGCAAATTTATTTCAAATACGATAAAAAATTAAATAGTAATATTAATAGCATAGCAATTTCTATAGAAATTTCAATTTTATCAGTACTACAAAAAGCCAAGTCAGTTTTTAGATTTCTGCATCAATTTATGCCTGTATGAAATTTTTATAATGAAACTTACATTATTTTTTATAAAAAGGCGTTTTTACAACTTTTGCTGCTATTTTTTTATCTCTTATTACAATATAAATCTCAGAATCAACGGCCGCGTAATCGATTGTAACATAGCCCATTCCAATAGCTTTACCCAAGCTTGGCGCTTGGGTTCCAGAGGTTACAAAACCAATAAGATTGTCGTTAGAATCAACGATTTCATAATCGTGTCTAGGGATCCCTCTTTCAATAAGTTCAAATCCCACTAATTTTCTAGAAACACCTTGTTCTTTTTGCTTTTTTAAATTTTCAGAATTTGTAAAATCTTTAGTAAATTTTGTTATCCATCCCAATCCAGCTTCAAGTGGAGACGTGCTATCATTGATATCGTTTCCGTAAAGGCAAAATCCCATTTCTAATCGCAAAGTATCACGAGCAGCCAAGCCTATCGGCTTTATGCCATAAGATGCGCCTCCTTCAAAAACACTATTCCAAATTTGTTCAACATCAGCGTTTTTGCAATAGATTTCAAAACCACCCGATCCAGTGTAACCTGTTGCAGAAATGATGACGTTATCAATTCCAGCAAAGTCAGCCACTTCAAAATGGTAGTACTTAATTGCAGCTAAGTCTATAGAGGTCAAAGATTGCATTGCCTCTACTGCTTTTGGACCTTGAATGGCAAGTAAAGAATAATCGTCAGAAATATTTTTCATTGCAACATTTCTATCATTAAAAGAGACAATCCAATTCCAATCTTTTTCTATATTTGATGCATTTACAACCAATAAATACTCATCATCTTTAAGTTTATAAACAATTAAATCATCCACAATTCCTCCTTCTTTATTTGGTAAACACGAATATTGCGCTTTGCCAACTTCTAGTGTCGATGCATCATTAGAAGTTACTTTCTGTATTAAATCTAAAGCATGTTCACCCGATAAAAGAAATTCTCCCATGTGAGACACATCAAAAACACCAACTGTGTTTCGTACGGTTTCGTGTTCGGCATTTACTCCTTCATATGAAACTGGCATATTAAAACCTGCAAACGGAACCATTTTTGCTCCTAAAATTTCATGAATGTGCGATAAAGCGGTATTTTTCATTGTATTTAATAATAAAAATTTAAGTCGCTAAATTATTTAAAATTAATTAAAATTGTATCTAAAAATGCATTTAAAAATGGATTAATTTTAACAAAATGATTTCTTCTTAAACTATTTAATAAAAGTCTACGTTGACTTTAAAATATTTTTTTACCAAAACTAAAAAAGTATGTACATATTTTATAGATATAAAATTTATAATTAATAATGAATCAGTAAAATATTTCATTTTTAAAAGAAGTTCCAACAGAAATTATAGAACTTCAATTGCATGCTAATCTAGCAACAAATGATGATGATAAGTAACTAGTTTTTATCTCTAAATATTCTAATAAATGGGTTACCCAAGACAAAAATTTTACATGAAACATGCTGGCTAAAGATTAAACCATTTTAACTTTGATATAAACTCCAAGTATCTCGAGGAGTTATTCTATAAGTTTACCAAATGCTAATGAAGCGAAGTTGATAGATATGGTACTAAAACCAAAAATCGTTCATGTAAAAAACAAATTGGAATTCAAAAACAACATATTGCAAAATGGCGAAAAAAAGGCTTCTATTTAAGGATGTTTATTTGCCTAAGTCGCATATAATTATAGATAGTTTGAAATTCCTAAGTTAAATAAAACCAGACGAATTTGAGCAATTTTTCTTTTTCTTTATTAAAATTCTAGCAAAAGATAACTTATTTTACACTTGCACGTTACTCAAAATTATTTTAAATAAAAAGCGCAAAATACAATTTTAGCGTTTGATGAAAAATTGTCTGTTGTAGCAGAATGTAATATCGTAAAAGTTATTGTTAGTGCTGCATAAAACGCTTATAAAATAATAATTATTGATAATAAATTAGGAAATACATGTTTTGCAAACTTTAAATAATGATTTAAATAAAATGTAAATCTGCTTTTACATAATTTTAGTGATAAGTACTAATTTTGAATCAAACTGTTTCATTAAAACCTAGATTTTAATGTTAAAATCATTTTTGTTATAACTGCCAATTCTGAATGCGATTGGATTTGTGTTTGTGCAGGCCAAATCATTTGGCTTTTGGTCACTAATAGCATGCTGCGTTGCATTGTTTGTGGAGATTTAGCCATTGCACCGAATGTTGATATAGCAAGTTTACTTTTATAATTAGAGGAATGTTACAACAGTTATGGTATTGGGTTGTTATTTAATTAAATCATTTATTAAGCTACTATTAACTTCGTTTAAAATTTTCGAATGGACAAAAAAAACGTCTAAACCATTATTCATCTTTGAGTCGTTCGGAATATGGGTCATTGATTGAATGTTTAAATTTTTATTACAGCTATATCAAAATCATAAGTATCAATAATAGTTCGTGTCTAAGTAGAATGAAAAGCCCAATAGGACACGTTGCAATAATTTACAACTCGCACAAGATGCGAAGTTGGTTCACTTAAAACAAAAGAAACTTGTTCACTTTCTTAAGAACTTTATTTTTGTTAAGACTAATAAACAAAAAGTATTATTCTAATTTTATAAGTAATGACTCAGTTTTAAAATTAATACAATCATCAATCAAGTTCTTGATAAACAAACAAAATTGCGGACAATTCCGCAAATAGTATAGTGTAATCGTATACTTTTTTTATATTTTTGCAAAGTTAAAAAAAATAAACTCATGAACTTTGATAGAAAAGATTTATCTACTAGTATACTTCTAGAATTATATAAAAAATTACTTAAACCACGACTAATTGAGGAGAAAATGCTAATTCTTCTTCGTCAAGGTAAAGTTTCGAAATGGTTTTCAGGAATTGGACAAGAAGCAATCGCTGTTGGAATAACTGCAGCACTAGATACTGACGAATATATTTTACCGATGCATCGAAATTTAGGTGTTTTTACAAGTAGAGATATTCCTTTACATCGATTATTTTCGCAATGGCAAGGCAAAAAAACAGGCTTCACAAAAGGTCGAGATAGAAGTTTTCACTTTGGATCGCAGGATTTTAAAATTGTTGGCATGATTTCGCATCTTGGGCCACAAATGGGTGTTGCAGATGGCATTGCCTTGGCAAACAAACTAAAGGAAAACGGCAAAATTACTGCAGTTTTTACAGGTGAAGGCGCAACCTCTGAAGGTGATTTTCACGAGGCGTTAAACATTGCAGCAGTTTGGGAGCTTCCTGTTTTATTCGTTATTGAAAATAATGGATATGGACTCTCAACGCCAACAAACGAGCAATATCGTTGCGAAAATCTTGCTGACAAAGGTATCGGTTACGGTATGGAAAGTCATATTATTGATGGGAACAATATTTTAGAAGTTTACACAAAAATTGTCGAACTTAAAGCATCAATGACGGTTAATCCTCGACCTGTTTTATTAGAATTTAAAACATTTAGAATGCGTGGTCATGAGGAGGCCAGTGGCACAAAATATGTTCCTCAAGAATTGATGGATGTTTGGGCGATAAAAGATCCTATTGCAAATTATAAAGATTTTCTAGTAAATATTGGTGTTTTATCAGAAGAACTTGATGAAGAATATAAAACCAATATAAAATCAGAAATTGACGAACATTGGGCAATAACGCAGGCAGAACCCGAGGTTGTTGCCAATTTAAGTGAAGAATTAAATGATATGTATGAACCTTATCAATTTGAAGAGGTTACTACTTCTAGTGATACAGAAAATATCCGTGTAGTTGATGCAATTATGCAAGCATTAAAGCAGTCGATGGAACGTCATGACAATTTAGTTATAATGGGCCAAGACATTGCTGAATATGGTGGAGCTTTCAAAATTACAGATGGATTTGTAGCACAGTTCGGCAAGGAACGTGTTCGAAATACGCCTATTTGCGAAAGTGCCATAGTTTCTGCTGCTAATGGTTTGTCGATAAATGGGTTTAAAGCAATTGTGGAAATGCAGTTTGCAGATTTTGTTTCAACAGGATTTAACCCAATTGTCAATTTACTAGCCAAACAACATTATCGTTGGAATGAAAAATCGGACGTTGTAGTTCGAATGCCCTGTGGTGGCGGAACCCAAGCAGGACCATTTCATTCGCAAACCAACGAAGCTTGGTTTACGAAAACACCAGGATTGAAAGTAGTTTACCCGGCATTTCCAATTGATTTTAAAGGTTTATTAAACACAGCTATTAATGATCCAAATCCGGTGATGTTTTTTGAACACAAACAACTATATCGTTCTGTTTATCAAGAAGTTCCAAAAGAGTATTATACAACGCCTTTCGGAAAAGCCTCTGTTATTAAAGAAGGAACCGATGTAACGATTATATCTTTTGGAGCGGGTGTGCATTGGGCTTTAGAGTCATTATTGAATAATCCTAAAATAAAAGCCGATTTAATTGATTTAAGAACCTTACAACCTTTAGATTCTGAAACCATAATCGCATCAGTAAAAAAAACAGGGCGCTGTATAATTTTACAAGAAGATACTTTGTTTGGCGGAATTTCTAGTGATATTTCCTCTCTAATTATGGAGCAATGTTTCGAGTTTTTAGATGCTCCTGTAAAGCGTGTAGGAAGTATAGAAAGCGCTATTCCGTTTGTAAAAGCTCTAGAAGATCAGTATTTACCAAAAATAAGATTTGAAAAAGAATTGTTAGAATTACTTCGTTACTAATATATGAAACCATTAACCGAGAAATTGCTGCTCGAAGATGCAACTATTAATAAAATTCAATTTGATAAAGAATGGTTTTATAATTTGGAAGATATAAAATTATATCTTAAAGAAGATTTATCAATAGTGGAGTTTGTTTATTTGCCAATGCTCATTTTTGGTAAAGAAGAAATTGTAAAATGTTGCACCTTAGAAGATATTTTAAGAGGTAGGAAAGAATTTGATATCTAATTTTGTGTTTTTAATATCGTTTTTAAAGAAGAGGTCTGTTTTCTATTGTGAAAAATTTAAGTTTTGTTATTATATTTATAATATTAGTTTAGTTATTTTTATAAAAATAATAATAGCATTCTGTATTAATTTTTTTTTTGCAAATATTAGATGAAGTATAGAAATCACTTTTAAAGCAAATGCATTATTGAGATAGACACTAATTATAAAATAAGCACTACCATACGTAACCTATAAAAAATTTATACCTATGAAAAAAGTAATTTATTTATTGACAATAGTTTCCTTAATAAGTTGTCAAAATCAAGCTCAAATACAATTTGCATCATCGCAAAATAATAAAAATATAGTAATGGAAAAACAAAACATTTATCAATTTAAGGTAAAAGATTTAGAGGGGAACGCTTTTGATTTTGCCTCACTTAAAGGAAAAAAAATACTCATCGTAAACACTGCATCCAAATGTGGGTTAACACCCCAATATAAAGATTTGGAGGCTATTTATAAACAATATAGTGCTAACAATTTTGTTGTAATTGGTTTTCCTGCTAATAACTTCATGTCGCAGGAACCAGGAACAAATGCTGAAATAGGAGAATTTTGTCAAAAAAATTATGGTGTTTCGTTTCCAATGATGGCGAAAGTTTCTGTAAAAGGTGATGATATGTGCGAACTTTATAAATTTTTGACACAAAAATCTAAAAATGGTTTGCAAGATAGCGATGTAGAATGGAATTTTCAGAAATATTTAATAGATGAAAACGGAAATTTATCAAAAGTAATAGCGCCAAGAATTGCACCAACTGATGACGAAATTTTGAAATGGATCAAAGGTTAGTAAAAATCAATTTATATTATACTTGGGTTTAGTTTTAACCACATGCATAGCATCTATTTTAAAAGGATGAATAAAATAATTACATTAGCTATTGCAGTTTTATGCTTAAGTTGTTCAAATGATAATTCAATTATGAAGAACTTTGCAAATATTAAAAATTTAAATAGTATTGAGTTAAAAATAAATAGTGTTAATTCAACTGATGATATTGTAAGTGTTAACTCATTTTACATTTGTGAAACAGATATAAATGTTATAGTTACTTCAAAAAAAAATAATGTTACAGAAGATTTGATTGTTTTTCAACTGACTAAACAGGGAGAACTTAAATCGATTTATTTTGTAGATAAAAGCGGACAATTTCGAAAAGAATATTATTCTGCCGATTTTATTCCTTCATCAACAATTACAATTTCAGGTTTTGAATTTGTTGAAAAGACTAAATTAAAGTTTAAGTTCTTTGGACAACTTTTTAGAAAGAAAAATAACTTAAATCAGCCAAATGAAACAATTCAAATAGAAGGAAATATTGATATTACAGACTTTTCAGGATATGTATGTAATTCGTTTATTAACTCTATAACGCTGAACAATACTATCAAATTTTCGAATTTAACAAAAATTGAAGACAATAATTTAATTGGGGAAAATATACTATATGAGGGAAATTCATTAAATGGATATAATATAAAAATTAAAAATCTAAATCAGAGTTTGCCAGAATTACCGCTAGGAACTTATTCGTTTGCAAATAATTCAATAACAGAAAAGGTAGAGTTTAGTAAATACATTGGTTTGCCCAAATCTTTTTCGATAACGCATTTAGTTCCATCCGAATGGATTTTATATGAAACTCAGGGTAGTTTTACAATAATTGAAAAAACAACTATCAATGGTTTTGAAGTAGTAAAAGTGAAACTAAATTTTACTGCATCACTTAATGGAATAGTAGAACATACTATTATTAATGCAGATTTTATAACAGCATATTGAAGTTATAATATCAACTTTTATTGAAACGTTGTGCTGATTGTTGTTTAAAGCATTTTTTGCATAAAAACGCTATGCAGCCAACGGTCAAATTTGAATCCAGAATCTTTAATTGTACCAACGATTTCAAACCCAAATTTTTTATGAAAATCAATACTACTTTGATTTTCAGAATCAATAACACCAATAATTGTGTGTAATTTTTGAGTTTTCGCTAAACCTATTAATTCCTGCATAATATATTTTCCAATACCTTTTCCAATATGTTGTGGATGAGTATACACTGAATGTTCTACTGTATATTTGTAGGCTTCTCTATATCGGAATTCACTATAATAACCAAAACCTACAATCAATTTATTTTCTGTAGCCACAATTATTGGAAAACCTTTTTTCAATTTATCTTCAAAAATTGCAATTTGATTTTCTAAAGTTCGCTGCTCATAATCATACAAAGCTGTAGCATTTAGAATGTTATAATTAATAATTTCCAAAATAGCTTGTGCGTCTTTAATTTTATAAGGTCTAATTTTGATTTCCATGTTTCAAAAATAAAAAAAACTTTTCGAAAAAGGTTTTTTTTATGGGTTAAGGTAGTGTATATTTACATTAAGTTGTTTTATAGAGGTAACTAATTAAATTAAATTATAAATTATGAAAGCAAGAATAAAAATTTTAGCATTTTTAATGACTTCATTAGGTCTTTTTTCATGTTCTTCTGATGATGTTGATTCATCAAATTTAGATGTTGATAATGATGGTTTGATTAATTCAATTGAATCGAAGTTGGGAACAAATCCAAACAATCCAGATACTGATGGAGATAAAATTAAAGATGGAATTGAAGACTTCAATAGAAATGGAGTTAAAGATGCAACAGAAACAAATGCTCTTTCTAAAGATTCTGATGATGATGGAGTAAATGATGGTGTTGAAGATAATGATCAAGATGGTATTCAAGATGAAAATGAAACAAGTACAACTGACTCAGATTCTGATGATGATGGTGTAAGTGATGGTGATGAAGATAGTGATGATGACGGTGTTAGTAATAGTTCAGAAAGTGATGCCGATACGGATTGTTATGATTCAGATTCAGATGATGATGGAGTTTCAGATAGTGACGAAGATAGCGATGATGATGGTGTAAGTAACGGAAGTGAGGATGATAATGATACTGATGCAGGCGATTCAGATAGCGATAACGATGGTACAGACGATGGCGATGAAGATAGCGATGACGATGGCGTTTCTGATGGAAGTGAAGATGACAATGGAACTGATGCAAACGATTCTGATAGTGATGATGATGGAACGAGTGATGGTGATGAAGATAGTGATGACGATGGCGTTTCTGACGGAGAGGAAGATGATAACGGAACTGACGCAAATGATTCAGATAGTGACAATGACGGAACAGATGACGGTGATGAAGATAATGATGGCGATGGTTCTCCTGATGGTGATTAGTTAAATCTTTTTAAATTAAAACAATCTCAAATTAGTAATAGTTTGAGATTTTTTTGTTTAAATTAACTTAACTTTCTCAAAGGTTTAATTTTTCTTAAATAAATAACTTTGTACTTTTGTATTTGGAATTTTAGAAACAAAATTTCATTTTCAAAAATGATATACCCAAAAATACCTTTAGCTCAATCTATAATAGAAATTTTTCGAGCTAAAGGAATCCAAAATATAGTAATTTCTCCTGGTTCACGAAATGCACCGCTAACAATTGGTTTTGTAAACCATCCTGATTTTACTTGTTACAGTGTTGCAGATGAGCGTTGTGCTGCATTTTTCGCGCTCGGAATTGCTCAGCAAATCAACAAACCAGTTGCTGTTGTTTGCACTTCGGGTTCGGCTTTGTTGAATTATTATCCAGCTTTTGCTGAAGCCTTTTATAGCGAAATTCCTTTAATTGTTGTTTCTGCAGATAGACCAAAAAATAAAATAGATATTGGTGACGGACAAACTATTCGTCAAGAAAATGTATTTGCTAATCATTCTCTTTTTAATGCCAATTTAGACGAATTTCCATCAGATGAAAATGATTTTTTAATCAATGAAGCAATAAATACGGCTTTCGCTAAAAAAGGTCCAGTTCATATCAACGCACCATTTGAAGAACCCTTGTATGAAACCATTTCAGAACTTATTGTAAATCCTAAAATTATTTCAAGTACTAAAGTTAGTAATGAAATAGATGCTATTTCAGATTATGCAACTACTTGGAATCAATCACAAAAAAAGTTAGTCTTAATTGGTGGATTAAATCCAAATACAATTGAGCAAAAATTCTTTAATAGTTTTGGTGACGATGCATCAGTTATTGTAATGACTGAAGTAACGTCAAATGTACATCATCCAAATTTTATAACAAATATTGATACGATAATCACACCATTTTCCGAACAAGATTTTCTCGAATTTCAACCTGATATTCTTTTAACTTTTGGAGGAATGATTGTATCCAAAAGAATTAAAGCTTTTTTAAGAAAATTCCAACCCAAACAACATTGGCACATAGACGAGTTGAGAGCTTATGATACCTATGGATGTTTAACAAAGCATTTTGAAGTTTCACCTAATAAATTCTTCGAAAACTTTTTTTTAAAAACAATCAAAATTGAAAGTAATTATCAAAAAGAACTTTTAAAAATAAGAGCATTACGTTTAGAAAAGCATGCTGATTATTTGAGCAAAATTCCATTTACTGATTTAAAAGCATTTGATGTTATTTTACCAAAATTAAAATCAAAAAGTCAATTGCAAATCAGTAATAGTTCGCCCATTCGTTATGCGCAATTAATTTCGATAAATCCTACCATCGAAGTGTTTTGTAATAGAGGAACAAGCGGAATTGATGGAAGTACGTCAACCGCAATTGGAGCAGCAGTAGCTTCAGAAAAAGCAACGGTTTTAATTGCAGGCGATATCGGATTTTTGTATGATAGCAACGCACTTTGGAACAATTATATTCCAAAAAATTTCAAGATTATTTTGATGAATAATGGTGGTGGCGGAATCTTCAGAATTCTTCCAGGTCATGATGAAACTCCAGTTTTTACCACTTTTTTTGAAACTTCTCATTGTTTAACAGCCGAACATTTAGCAAAAATGTATGGTTTTGGGTATTTAATCGCAAGTAATGAAACTACTTTAGAACATAATTTGGATGTAATGTTTGCTCAAAATGAAAAACCAGTTTTGTTAGAAGTTTTTACGCCTACATTAGAAAACGATAAGGTTTTGTTGCAGTATTTTAGAGAATTGGTTTAACTATGTTTCTTCCAATATTGTTTACCATAATCACAGAAAATTTCTTCACCTGATTTTATTTTTCTAGTGGCAATTAAGCAAACATTTCCTTCGTCATCTAACGAAATTTTCGCATTATTCTTATATTCTGATTTTGAAAAACCAGTAGCATCATTAGCATATTTTGCAAAGCATTCTGTGTTTTTACAATCTAATATTTTCCCATTTAAAAGATTCATAAAATACTGATCATTATTATTTTGAACTCTATTCGCTGCTTCACTATCGGATAAAATTTCTCCTTTGAAAACAGCAACTATTTCATCTTTATAAATAGCAATTGCAGTAAACAATCCTTTACCAGAATCAGGAAGTTGTGAAATTTGAATAAATAAGTAATCTTCTTCTAAAGCTTGAATATTATTTTGGTCTTTTTTTGTCATTGTAATTTTATGATTTCCAAATGTAGGTAATTCAATGCAATTCGTAATTTGTAATTCTCAATTCGTAATTGATTTTCGTACCTTTGCCAAAATTAAAAGCATATTATGAAGATTGGTCAGTTCAATACATTAAAAATTGATAGAGATACACAAGTGGGTTTATTTCTTACTAATGGAAAAGAAGACGTTTTGTTACCCAATAAATACGTTCCAAAAGTATTTGAAATTGGTGAAGAAATTACCGTTTTTGTTTATTTAGATCATGAAGAACGACCAGTAGCAACTACATTAGTTCCTTATATTTTCTTAAATGAATTTGCACTTTTGCGAGTAAATTATATCAATCAGATTGGAGCTTTCATGGATTGGGGAATGGAAAAAGATATTTTGGTTCCGTTTAAAGAACAAGCACGTCCAATGGAAAAAGGAAAACGTTACTTAGTTTACCTTTATATGGACGAAAAAACCAATAGGTTAGTAGCTTCAAGTAAGACGAATCAGTTTCTTGATAATGAAAACATTACCGTTGAAAAAGGAGAAGAAGTTGATTTAATTATTTCGCACATAACCGATATAGGAATTAATGTAATTATCAACCAAAAACATAAAGGTTTGGTTTACAAAGATGAAGTTTATGACGATTCAATTCGGACAGGTGACAAAATGAAAGGATACATAAAAACCATTCGTCCTGATGGAAAAATAGATGTTTCGTTACACAAACAAGGTTTTGAAAACATAGAACCTAATTCTGAAATTATTCTTAACCAATTAAGAGCAAGTCGTGGTTTTTTGCGATTAAATGATAATTCGAATCCAGAAGACATCAAGACGGTTTTGAAAATGAGTAAAAAAACCTTCAAAAAAGCCATTGGTCATTTGTATAAAGAAAAATTAATCGAAATTAAAGACGACGGAATTTATTTGATTTCATAGATTTCACACTTATAATATTTAAACGCAAATTGAAATTACAATTTGCTTTATTTATTTAAAATAACTTCCATATATTTGTATATACAAATGTTGTGATTTTGGAAAGAAAAGAATTTATAAAAAACACTAATAGGAGGAATGACTATGGCATCATTACAGCCGTTTTACAATTGCACAAAAGACTTGAGCGAAGAAGACGAAAAACTTCCAGTATTATTTATTGGACATGGTTCGCCAATGAATGGAATTGAAGATAATGAGTTTTCTAATACATGGAAGAAATTTGGAAAAGAAATACCTAAACCCAAAGCTGTTTTAGTTATCTCTGCACATTGGTTAACAAATGGAACCCATATTACGTCTATGAATAATCCCAAAACAATTCATGATTTTGGAGGATTTCCAAAAGCGTTATTTGACATTCAATATCCAGCAAAAGGAATTCCTGAATTAGCAAAATTCACATCTGATTTAATCACTTCAACTAATGTAGGTTTAGACCACGATTGGGGTTTAGATCACGGAACATGGACAGTTGTTCGACACATGTATCCCAATGCAGATATTCCTGTTTTGCAATTAAGTATTGATTATGGCAAACCAGCTCTATATCATTTTGAACTTGCAAAACAATTAGCTTCTTTAAGAAAAAAAGGTGTTTTAGTAATAGGAAGTGGAAATATGGTTCATAATTTAGGAATGGTGGCTTGGGACAAACTTAAAGAACCTGAATATGGTTATGATTGGGCTATTGAAATGAATACTATTTTTAAAGAAAAAATTGGTGATGGTGATTTCAAATCATTGATAGAATATGAAAAATTAAATAAAGCAGCAAAACTTGCTATTCCTTCACCAGATCATTATTTTCCATTCATTTACTCAATTGCATTGCAAGATACTAAAGATCAAATAAGTTTTTTTAATGACAAAGCTGTTGGAGGTTCATTAACAATGACTTCAGTAAAAATTGGATAAAAAAAAGGTAAGTTGAACGCTTACCTTTCTTAATTTATACAATTTCAATCTTCGGATTGATCTTCATTAGTTCTTCTAAAAACAAATCACTTTTAATGGGTGAAATAAACAAATCATCATATTTATTGTAAGTAATTATCAAACCTTTGGTATCAAGTGCCGGTTTTAAAGTAACAGGAACATACAATCCAGAATGTTTTTTTATTTTTTGAATTTGTTCAATATTTATTCGTCCTCTAATTGGTCCAGAACGATAGAGTAAAAAATGATTTTTTATTACATATCGAGTATCTAAAAGTACCCAAAGTAGAAAGCCAATAACTAAAGATACTATTACAATTGGTATTATTGAAACTCCATTTTCTTTAATTCCTAAATATAATACTACAATCATAAATAGCACAATTGCCCATAAAAATATATAGGTAAAAGTACTTTTTGATGATAAAAATCGTTTCATTACAATTCTAATTTAGATTTTGTTGTTTTTGATAAACCATCTTTGTGTAATAAAACAGAGATTGTTTTTAATCTTAAATAAGAACCACTCATATAAACAAATCCATCTTTACCAGACTTATTTCCCCAAGAGTTTTTTACTTTGTAATAAATTTTACCTGTTTGATCTTTAACTTTTCCAACAATGTGCATCAAATGGTCGTCTGTAGTTGTAAGATTTTCAAATTCCGCCTGACGGTATTCCTGCGAAATCACTTTTTCAGGCTTTATTTCAGTCAAAATTGCTTTTGCATCAGCCTCATTTTCTGGAATTACGGCAACACCATTTTTGCCAGAAAACGTATTTTCAGAAACATCACAATCTAAGGCAATAGTATAACCATTATCTAGAGCATTGTCAATATTTTGAACAAACTCCTCTAAAGGTAAATTATAAAACATTCCATTAGAGAAATTATCAGGAATATCTAATAAAAAAGGCTTGTACATTGGTTCGTTATTGAAAGACGAAATCGTAACATAATCTGATGTTTTCAATTTAGTCATCTCTAAGAAACTCTTTGGAGTATATTTTTTTCCTTCATAAGTAAACTCAGAAACATTCTTTCCTAAGTAAACATCAAGAACTGAATTTACAGCTTCTTTCCATTGTGGGGATAATTTTTTTCCAGGATTCGCAACATAAGTCTTTAGCATAGCTTCTAAAACAGCAGTCATTTCAGAGTGATCGTGACCATCATTAGTTCCGATTAAACCAGAATAAACGCTATTTGGAACCAAACCAAAATCTTCGGCACTATTAATCACATCATGAGCCAAACCTCCTTCTCCAAATTGAGCTTTTCCTTGACGCATTACATAATTCCATGCTTTTTTTGGATAGGTATTTCTAACATTGTACATTTCTGATAAATCGATTTTTTTCCCAGTCAATCTAATGATTTCTGCTTCTAGAAATGAAGTTGTTGAAAAACTCCAACAAGTTCCTGTGTTATCTTGTGATATTACTGGATTTGCTTCAATATCCTTAACCGTTCGAAATTCATAAGTTTGAGCAAAACTTTCTAAACTTAAAGCTACTAATCCGATACTTAGAATAATTTTTTTCATAATATAATAAAATGGTAATAGTGGTTTAAAGTATTTTTTGCTTTATTTTTACGCTAAAATACTATAATTTAGTATTTCCAATCAATTTTTAACAAAAATAGTTTTCAATGAGTACAATCAATTGGGTAACCGCTAAAGAATTTGAAGATATTACTTATAAAAAATGCAATGGTGTAGCTAGAATTGCTTTCAATAGACCAGATGTTCGAAACGCATTTCGCCCTAAAACTACAGCCGAATTATTACAAGCTTTTCACGATGCTCAAGAAGATACATCAATTGGCGTTATTTTACTTTCTGCTGAAGGTCCAAGTTCTAAAGATGGAATTTGGAGTTTTTGTAGTGGTGGTGACCAAAAAGCAAGAGGTCATCAAGGATATGTTGGTGAAGATGGCTATCATAGATTAAACATTTTAGATGTTCAACGATTGATTCGTTTTATGCCAAAAGCCGTAATTTGTGTGGTTCCAGGTTGGGCCGTTGGTGGCGGACATAGTTTACATGTTGTATGCGATTTGACTTTAGCTAGTGCAGAACATGCTATTTTTAAACAAACCGATGCTGATGTAACAAGTTTTGATGGCGGATACGGTTCGGCTTATTTAGCAAAAATGGTTGGACAAAAAAAAGCACGTGAAATTTTCTTTTTAGGAAGAAATTATTCTGCACAAGAAGCTTTTGAAATGGGAATGGTCAATGCCGTAATTCCGCACGATGAATTGGAAGATACTGCTTACGAATGGGCACAAGAAATTTTGGCAAAGTCGCCTACATCTATAAAAATGTTAAAATTCGCTATGAATTTAACCGATGATGGAATGGTTGGACAACAAGTTTTTGCAGGAGAAGCAACAAGATTAGCCTACATGACTGACGAAGCCAAAGAAGGAAGAGATGCTTTCCTAGAAAAAAGGAAACCTAATTTTGATAAAAAGTGGTTACCTTAGTTTAGAGTTCAGTTGATAGTTTAACCAACGAAGTTTGTTATTCTGAAGAAATCTCATAAAATTTTAAAGTAAATATTCTTAATTTATGGAATTACCAAAATTTAAATTCAGTCCAAACGCATACAATATAAATGTTTTTGAAGAAGAAGATGGTGTTTGCTCATGCTGTAACGAAAATAGAAATTTAAAATATACAGGTTCTTTTTACAGTGAAGAAGAACCCGATTATATTTGTCCGTGGTGTATTGAAAATGGCAAAGCAGCAGAAATATTTAAAGGAGAATTTAATGATTGTGAAGGAATAGAAAATTCAGATGATATAGATGAAAATTTATTAATTGAAATAAGTGAACGAACTCCAAGTTATTCTAGTTGGCAGCAAGAAGTTTGGTTAACACATTGTGATGAGCCTTGTAAATTAATTGGCTATGCTGATGGAAAAATTATTAATCCTTTTATTGATGAATTGGAAGATGATATTAATGATAATGGATATGATAAAGAATTTATATTTAAAAACCTTTCAATCGATAGTAGTTTGGTTGGATATTTATTTCAATGTACTAAATGCAATACACATCGATTACACATAGATTGTGATTAATATTATTAATTTTATATAATTAGTTGTTTTTTTTTTAACTCGAAACTCGCAACTCAAAACCCGAAACATTTTAACAAAAATGGAAAACTTCACAAACGAAACCATTGATACCAAACAACTTCCTCGATTTGAAGAAGTAGAGCTTACCGCTTTGCATCCTAAATATTGGAACGTTTTACTGATTAATAATCTAATTGTTTTCTCAATTTTAGCGATTGCAATAATTTTTTTATGGATTAATGTAGATGACTCTGAAAAGTTTAATCGATTTTGGGTATTTGGAATTTTCTTATTAGTTGTGAATCTCTCTTATGTTTTGTATCGAATTTCGTTTAAGAAAAAAGCGTATGCCTTCAGAAATCACGATGTAATTTACAGAAGTGGTGTTATCGCGACTAATACAATGGTTGTTCCATACAATAGAGTGCAGCATGTGGCTTTGCATGAAGGTTTTATTTCTAGATTTTTTGGACTTGCAACAGTCGAAATATTTACTGCAGGAGGAAGTTCGAGCGATGTTGAAATTCCGGGAATTGCTAAAGAAGAAGCTGAAAATATCAAACAATTATTGATGGGTAAAATTCAAAAACAATTGTAATGGAAACCAATTTCAACCAGCCGCAACGGCAATCAAAAATTGGTGTTTTGGTACTTTTTTTTGATTCATTATACAGTTTAGGAAAAGCTTTTTTACCATTAGTTTTTATCGCTTTAGTAAAAGCAGACTTAACAGATAAATTAATTGTTTTTTCAGGAATTTTGGGTCTGATTGTCGTTACAGCTATTGTTGCTTACTTAAAATACATCAATTTTACCTTTTACATTGATGAAGAAAATGACGAATTTATTGTAAATGAAGGTATTATTAACAAAACAAAAACCACCATTCAACTCAATAAAATTCAACAAGTTAACATTCATCAAACATTAATTCACAGAATCATCGGAATTTATGCTTTAAATGTAGATACTGCAGGAAGTGATAAAAAAGAAGGAAATATAAAAGCTATTTCACATTCTTTGGCATTAGCTTTAAAATCTAAATTACTAGATAATGAAGTTAAGAAAGTAGTCAATTCTGAGAATGAAGTGCTTCAAACGAACGAAAATAAAATTCCAACATCTTTCTTAAGAATAAATTTAGTTAGTTTATTGAAAATCGGAATCACTTCTAATTATGTGAAAAGCATCGGATTGATTTTGACTTTCTTTTTTACCATTCTTGAAAATTTAAGAAATGTTGGCAAAGAAGATGTTATAGATGGAGATAAAATTGAAAAAGTAGTCAATAGTTATCCTGTTGTTTATGGAGTTTTAATGTTCATTTTGGGAATGTTTACCATTATTTTTATCATAAACATTGCTAGAACGTTAATTAAATATTTCAATTATTCTATTGCAAAACAAAAAGGTTCGTTGTTGCTTTCTTATGGATTAATCACCACAGAAAGTACTATTTTGAAACCCGAAAAAGTTCAAATTGTCAATATCTCAAGAAACTTTTTTCAAAAGAAACTCAATGTGCTTGAAATAAAAATAAAGCAAGCTACAAGCGATGAAAAGAAGCAAAGTAAATCTCAAATTGAAATTCCGGGTTGTAATACTTTTGAAAAAGATGAAATTCTAAAATTAATTTTTAAGGAATTACCTAAAAAGGGAACAATGATGCAACCAAATTTTCGCAAATTAGTTTTTGCATTTTTTTTAACAATTGTAATTCCTTTATCAGGATTTTTTATCTTTGGTAAATATATCAACGCCGAAGTTTTAAATTATTTTCATTTTACAATATTTTATACGATTTTCGTTTTACTAATTCATTATTTCGGATTTAGAAATTACAGATTGTTTGTTAATAAAAATCATATTATAAAACAAAGTGGCGCTTGGGATGTTGATAATGAAATTATAGAAATAGAAAAAATTCAGGCATTAACAACATCACAACTATTTTGGCATAAAAACTTAAATATTGGTTCGTTAACAATGCATACAGCAGGTGGAAATATCACTTTCCATCTAGGAAAATTTGACAAAATTAAAGAATATGTAAACCTTTGGTTATACGAAATAGAAACATCAGATAGTAATTGGATGTAATAAAAATATTAGGTATTAGATTTTAAATATCAAATATCTATTTCCATAAGACTATATCTAATATCTAAAATTTAATATCTAAAATAAAAATGAAACATTGGATTGACGCAGCAAGAATAAGAACGTTACCGCTTTCTGTTTCCGGAATTTTGGTTGGAAGTTTCTATGCCTTGTCACAAGCCTATTTTAATTGGAAAATCATCATTTTCGCACTTTCAACAACAGTTTGTTTACAAGTACTTTCCAATTTTGCCAATGATTATGGCGATGGAATAAAAGGTACCGATAATGAGGATAGAGTTGGACCAAAACGCGCCATTCAAAGCGGAGCAATTACGCCTCAAGCCATGAAAGTTGCTATATTTTTCATGTCGCTATTAACATTACTTTCGGCTTTGTCGTTGATTTATTTTTCATTCAAAGGAAAGCATCTGTTATATTCTTTGATGTTTTTTGTTTTAGGAATTTTAGCTATCGCTTCTGCTATTCGATATACTATAGGAAAAAACGCCTACGGTTATAGAGGTTATGGAGATGTTTTCGTATTTATTTTCTTCGGGTTAGTGAGTACTTTCGGAATTTATTTCATGTTTTCTAAACAAATAGATTGGTTATTATTACTTCCTGCAACAGCTATTGGGTTTTTAAGTGTTGGCGTTTTAAATCTAAACAACATGCGCGATGAAGCTTCCGATAGAAAAGTAGGGAAAAACACTATTGTTGTAAAAATGGGAGGAAAATGGGCAAAAAACTATCATTATTTCCTAATTTTCTCTTCAATGGTTTTGGTGATATTATTTGCCATTTTAAAAGACTTTAATTTCGATCAATATTTGTTCCTTGTAGCTTATTTTCCATTAACAAAACATTTAATCACAGTTTATAAAAATCAAGAACCAAGACTTTTAGATCCTGAATTGAAAAAACTTGCACTAAGCACTTTTTTACTTTCTGTATTACTATCGTTAGCATTAATATTCTTTGTTTCTGATTTGATTATTTATTATATTTTGAATTAGATTTAAAAGTTTAAAAGTTATAAATTAATCCATAACATTATGAAAATAACATTCTACGGTCATGCCTGCATTGGCATTGAAGTCAGCGGAAAGCATATTTTAGTTGATCCATTCATTTCTGCAAATCCAAAAGCAGTTCATATCAACATCAACGATTTAAAAGCAGATTATATACTTTTAACTCACGCTCATCAAGATCACATACTCGATGCCGAAGCTATTGCAAAACGCACCGATGCAACCATTGTATCCAACTATGAAGTTGCTGTTCACTACGGCGAAAAAGGGATCAAACACCATCCAATGAATCACGGAGGAAGTTGGAATTTCGATTTTGGAAAAGTAAAATTGGTAAACGCCATTCATTCAAGTTCCTTTCCAGATGGTTCTTATGGCGGAAATCCTTGCGGTTTTGTCATTGAAGGCGAACACAAAAATATTTATATTTCAGGCGATACTGCGCTCACAATGGACATGAAACTCATTCCAATGCGCACCAAACTTGACCTTGCTATACTTTCTCTTGGCGACAATTTCACCATGGACGTTGACGATGCCATTATTGCCGCCGATTTTGTGGATTGCGATAAAATTCTAGGCGTTCACTTCGATACTTTTGGTTATATCGAAATCGATCATGATCAAGCCAAAAAGAAATTCTTCGACGCCGGAAAAGACTTGATGCTTCTAGAAATAGGACAAAGTATTATTTTATAGTTTGGAGCGATTGGCATGGGAATTGTTGTAATCCCTATTCCTGCTTTTCGCACTACAAGGTAGTTGCTTCAATCAGGGCTAAATTGCCATCTAATTACACAAAATCAAAATGTTAAAAAAATTATTTCTTTTAATTACATTATTGTCAATTACGAACCTGTTTTCTCAAGCTCAAGACGGTTATTGGGATAACATTCGTACTACAAACGAAACCATTACACTAAAAGCAGGCGAAAAAAAATCTATAAAAACAGCCAATTTTCCCGAAGGAACAACAGAAGTTGTTTATAGAATTACCTTACTAGACGACAATCAAAAATTGTCAAGCAGTTTAGTTTCTGTTCTAAAAGCAATTCCTGATCCTACAGGAATAAGTCAAGGAACTGCTGGTGCTGTTTTTTTACTTTCATCAATTTCAGGAGATGACAAATGCAAATATGCTATTTTCCAAGAAAGTAAAGATTCAGAAAATTACTTAAAAACAGGGAAAACAAATAACGCATGCGTAGTTCAAAATACACCTATAAATAAAGAAGTAAAACTACTTTCAAAAGATTCAAATTGCGAGATTCAAAATTCAGAAGTTTTATATTTCACGTTCGAAAGTGACAATTGGATTATGAATCAAAAAATAGTTCTTGAAGTCGTGCCTTGGGTAAACAAAAAAGCAAGTCGCGGTTGGAATACTGAAACCAAAAAGGAATTAGAAAACGATATTAAAAAATTTGATTTATATAGTCACCTTACTAAAAAAGATATTTTTATAGGAGAATGCATTAATTTAGTTAGCGAAAAATACAAACATAAGGAGTTCAAAGATTTATTAGCATCTGAAAAAACTTATGCATTACAAACTATAACTCTTAAAGCAGTTCAAAACACTAACCAAATGAATGATTTTTTAGAATTCAAAAGAAAAACAGCTTGGGGTTTTTATAAAAAAAACGAGCATCAAAAATCTATTGATTATGCTTTAAACGAAATTTTTGTAAACAATTGGGCACAAGCCAAAGATTACAGCGCTTTAGGAGATATTTATATAGAAACAAAACAGTTTGTTAAGGCAAAAGAATACTATTTAAAAGCAACACAATTAGATGCAAACCAACTTTGGTATCAATTGAAATATGCTAATGCATTGGTTTTTAATAAAGAAATCTCAGAAGCTAAAGAAATTCACAAAAAATATAAATCCAACAACATTGATGCAAAAACCTCTTGGCCACAACAAGCGAAGTATGACATTGCGTTTTATAAATCAAAAGGTTTAAACGTTGATGATTTCAAGAAAATATTAAGAATTGTAGAGTAAATTTCAGCTTCAAAAACCAACATCAAAATTCGATGTAAAAATTTAAAAAATTTAATTTCGCATTATATAACTCGAAACTCGAAACCCGAAACCCGAAACCAATCATTGAAAGCAACCTACCACAAATACTTACTCGATTTCAAAAGACCATCAGGAACATCTCGTGGTGTTTTGACGCAGAAAGAAACGTGGTTTATTGTACTTGAAGAAAATGGTAAGAAAGGAATAGGTGAGTGCGGAATTCTAAGAGGATTGAGTATTGATGATCGAGATGATTATGAAGAAAAACTAAAATGGACTTGCCAAAATATTCATCTTGGAGAAGAACAATTATGGCACGAATTGATAGAATTTCCATCGATTCAGTTTGGAATTGAAATGGCTTTTAAATCTTTAAAAAGCGAAAATCCATTTGTTTTATTTCCTTCTGATTTTACAAATTCAATAAAAACAATTCCTATAAATGGATTAGTTTGGATGGGTGATGACTCATTCATGAAAGAACAAATCGATGAAAAATTAGCACAAGGTTTTCATTGCATAAAACTAAAAATTGGCGCTATAGATTTCCAAAAAGAAATGGATTTATTAGCGTTTATTCGTCAAAATTTTGATGCAAAAACCATTGAAATTCGTGTGGATGCTAATGGTGCTTTTACTGAAGATTTAGCTTTAATTAAATTGAATCAATTATTTGATTATGAGATTCATAGTATTGAACAGCCAGTCAAAAAAAACCTTACTGACACAATGTCAGAACTGTGTAAAACCACTCCAATTCCAATTGCTTTAGATGAAGAGTTAATTGGAGTGTTTTCTTTCGATGAAAAAGAAGCTTTGTTACATAAAATAAAGCCACAATTTATTATTTTAAAACCAAGTTTTGTCGGTGGATTTCGTGGTACCAACCAATGGATTGAATTAGCAGAAAAATATAATATTGGTTGGTGGATCACATCAGCTCTCGAAAGTAACATTGGTTTAAACGCAATTGCACAATGGACATTTTTACAAAATAATTTAATGCCTCAAGGTTTAGGAACAGGAGCACTTTATACTAACAATTTTGATTCACCTTTGGAAGTTTCAAATGGACAATTATGTTATCAAAAGAATGTCGATTGGAATTTTAATTTTGATATTCTGAAATAAAATTACATTGGTTTTTTTGGAAGTTCTTTTGTTTTCATTGCAGCAACTTTTCCTTCGGAGTTTATTGTGATAAATAATTCACGCTGAAAATATTTATTTTCTTAGTTTATTTATATCTAAAAACCAAATCATTGGTTAAAAAAAAAATCTATCCTTTTCATCTTTAAGAATTGCAGAAAGCTAAATTGCTAAATTTCTAGAATTATTTACAAAAAAAAAACATAGTTTTCGTGCATCCTTTCAACTATCGCAGGCAGTTTTTGTTCTATAACCAAGTAGTAACGAAATTATAAAACTCAACATTTCGTGCTTTATAGTACTGTTTTTTAAATTGTTGTTTTGTGATAATTTCCAATATTCTATTTCTACATAACCAATTACTCCAGTATAAATTCCGATAAAAATCATCATAGGAAACAATCGACGAAAAGTATCTAATTTGTGGAATCAACAAATGAAATTATTCGATTTTTTGAGCTGTATTGTATCAATTTTATTGTATATTGTATTGTTGTAATATTTAACCTAAAATCTGAAAAATTAACTTATGTAATTCCAAATATTTTTCTTCGCACTCATTTCTATAAAAATAGTTCTAAGATTCTGATGCTCAGGTTTTTTCATAGAAGCATCTTCTTTTAATAGCTTTATAGCGTATTCGCGCGCCACCGTTAAAATATCTCTATCTTTTACTAAATCAGCAATTTGTAAGTTTAAAATTCCACTTTGTTGCGTTCCTAAAATATCTCCTGGACCACGAAGTTTCAAATCGACTTCGGCAATTTCAAATCCGTCGTTGGTTTTGCACATAGTTTCTAATCTAGTTTTACTGTCGTTACTTAATTTGAAACCAGTCATCAAAATACAATAACTTTGATCGGCACCACGACCAACACGACCTCGCAATTGATGTAATTGAGATAATCCAAATCGTTCGGCACTCTCTATAACCATTACACTTGCATTAGGAACATTAACACCAACTTCTATAACTGTTGTTGCGACCATAATATTGGTTTTTCCAGCTACAAATCGTTGCATTTCGGCTTCTTTATCTGCGGGTTTCATTTGCCCATGAACTATTGAAATAGAATAGTGTGGCAAAGGAAAATCTCTGGAAATACTTTCATAACCATCCATTAAATCCTTATAATCTTGAGTAGAACTTTCATTTATCAATGGATAAACGATATAAACTTGTCTTCCTTTTGCGATTTCATCTTTCAAGAACTTCCAAACTTTTAATCTGTTCGAATCAAATCGATGCACCGTTTGAATTGGTTTTCTTCCTGGAGGCAATTCATCAATTACAGAAATATCCAAATCACCATATAAACTCATTGCTAAAGTTCTCGGAATAGGAGTAGCCGTCATAACCAAAACGTGCGGTGGAATTTCGTTTTTCTTCCATAATTTACTTCGTTGTTCTACACCAAAACGATGTTGTTCATCAATTACTGCCAATCCTAAATTATGAAATTTTACTTTATCTTCAAGCAAGGCATGTGTTCCGATGATAATATCTAAAGTGCCATTTTCAAGTTCTTCGTGAATGATTTTTCTTTCTGAAGTTTTACTTGAACCGGTCAGTATTTTTATATTAATATTCAATTTTTTAGCTAATTCTGATAATCCAATAAAATGTTGATTGGCAAGAATTTCAGTTGGAGCCATTAAGCAACTTTGAAAACCATTATCTTTTGCTAAAAGCATGCACATTAATGCCACAATAGTCTTTCCAGAACCAACATCGCCTTGAAGTAAACGGTTCATTTGGGCATTACTTCCCATATCGTTTCTAATTTCTTTAATCACTCTTTTTTGAGCATTAGTTAGTTCAAATGGTAAATGATTGTTGTAAAAATCGGCAAAATTAGTTCCAACTTTATCAAAAGGATGTCCTTTTATTTTATGTTTCCGAATTAAGTTTTTGGTAATTAATTGCAATTGAATGAAAAACAGTTCTTCAAATTTTAATCGAAATTGCGCTTTCGCCAAAAGTTCCTGACTCTTCGGAAAATGTATATTGAACATCGCCTCATTTTTAGATATCAATTTCAAGTTTTCTAAAATATTGGATGGCAATGTTTCTATAAATTGAGCTTTGGTTTCAATAAAAAGCTGTTGCATCGCTTTGTTTACAACTCTATTAGTAATGCCGCGTTGCGTTAGTTTTTCGGTACTTGGATAAACCGGTTGCATAGCACTTCTTAAACTAGCTTTATGTTCAGCCAACAATTCCATTTCTGGATGAGCCATTGAAAATTGTCCTTTAAAATCGGCTATTTTTCCAAAAATAACATAAACGTCGTTGAGTTTTATGCTTTCTCGAATCCATTTTACGCCTTGAAACCAAGTTAAATCTATTTGACCAGTTTCATCAGTAAATGTTGCAACCAATCGTTTTTGATTTTTACCAAATTCAACCGTTTTCACATGAATTATTTTGCCAATAATTTGAACTTCTGCAGTTGTTCCTTGCAATTGATTGATTTTGTAATAACGAGTGCGATCAATGTATCTATTAGGAAACAAATTCATTAAATCTCCATAGCGATGAATATTGAGTTCTTTTTGAAGCAATTCGCCGCGAGAAGGACCAATACCTTTTAGATATTCGATAGGAGTTTGTAATGGATTATTGAACATTTAGATTTTTAGACTTCTTAGATTTATGCGAAGATAGATTTTTATTAGATAAATTGAAAATGTATGATTTGAAAACTCTGTATATTTGTAATTCAATAATAATGATATGAAATATTTAATTCTTTTTTTCCTTTCCTTTCTTTCTTACAGTCAACAAACTACAAAAGTTGATTTTAAAAGAGCTTTTGCAGATATTACAATTGATTCAAAGGAAAAACGAGTTTCAGGAAAAATGACTTATGAGTTTGTTGTAAATTCATCAATTGACACCATCAGAATTGATGCTGTAAATATGGGCTTTTGCACTTTATTTATTAATAACAAAGCAGTTGAATATAAGGTGACAAAAAAAGAATTACAATTGTTTGAAGGATTTAAAAAAGGTAAAAATAAATTATATTTTGAATTTTCAGCCAATCCAAAGCAAACTATGTATTTTACAGGAATTGACAAAGGACAACAAATTTGGACTCAAGGTCAAGGTAAATATACAAGTCATTGGTTACCAAGTTTTGATGATGTTAATGAAAAGGTTAATTTTAATATGAAAGTAACGTATAATGCTGATTTTGAAATAATTTCTAATGGAAATTTGGTAAATAAAGATGCTTCTACTGATTATAAAACGGTTTCGTTTGAAATGCAAAAACCAATGTCATCCTATTTAGTTATGTTGGTTATTGGTGATTTTTTTCATAAAACAGAAACTTCACAAAGTGGTATTCTATTAGAAAACTACTACAAACCGGTTGACGAGGATAAATATCAATATACTTATAAAGATTCTAAAATCATTTTCGATTTTCTTGAAGAGGAAATAGGAGTGAAGTATCCTTGGAAAATTTATCGTCAAGTTCCTGTTGAAGATTTTCTTTATGCAGGAATGGAAAATACTACGACAACAATTTTCTCACAAGATTATGTAGTTGATGAAAGTGGATTTAATGATAAAAATTATCTAAATGTTAACGCACACGAGTTGGCACATCAATGGTTTGGAAATTTAGTTACAGCAAAATCTGGAAAACATCACTGGCTTCAAGAGGGATTTGCTACTTATTACGCTTTGCTTGCCGAACGAAAAATTTTTGGCGATGATTATTTTTACAATCAATTGTACAGTTACGCCAATAGATTAAAAGCTGCGTCTAAAATCGATTCAATTCCTGTGATGAACGAAAGAGCTAGTTCTTTGAGTTTTTATCAAAAAGGTGCTTGGGCTTTGCATAGTATTAAAGAGTCTATTGGTCAAAATAAGTTTAAAAAAGCAGTTAAAAATTACATAAAAAAATACCAATATAAAAATGCAGAAACCGATGATTTTCTGTCAGAAATTAGAAAAGTATCTAAATTTGATACTGAAAAGTTTAAAAAAGTTTGGCTAGAGGATTATAAATATCCAGCAAATGACATTAATTTTCTCTTAACAAAAAATGGGTTCATGCGTGATTTACTGAAATTGCAGTATCAAAGAAAATCTAGGATAGAGGATAAGTACAATTTATTGAAAGTAATTTTAACGTCCGATAGTTATTCAGCATTGAAAGTTGAAGCGGTTTTTCAAATTAAAAATGAACCCTTCGAAAAAGTTTCAGAGTTGTATGATTTAGCAATGAAATCTAATGATATTGCTGTGAGGAGATTTGTGGCACAATCACTTTCAAAAGTTTCTAAATCATTTAAATCTAAATTTGAAACTCTTTTAAACGATAAATCATTCGAAACTAATCAAGCTGCATTTGTAACCCTTTGGAAAAATTTTCCCGAAGAACAATCAAACTATTTGGATATTGCCAAAAATTGGGATGGACGAGTAGACAAAGAATTGCGTATACTATATTTGAATGCATGTATAAATTATGCTAATAATAATCTAAATAATCCAAAAGCAATAGATACTGCTTTGATTTCATTAAATGAGTTAATTGCATATACTTCTGCAAAATATGAAAGCACAGTACGTCAAAATGCTTTAGAAAGTTTACTAGGAGATCAACTAGATAATGTCGAGGTTCTTAAAAATCTTGTGAATGCAACAACGCATTATAAATGGCAGTTTACAAAATTTGCACGTGATAAAATTAGAGCATTAATTAAAGATGAGAAGTACCTTGATCAGCTTAATAGTTTAATGCCCTCGTTAACTACGGAGGAGCAATTTCAATTAAAAAGATTGCTACCATAATAGTTTTTTTTAGATATAAATTAATATATTGTAGTATAATTTCTATATAATAGTTATTGTTTTTTTTTTAATTTTCTATAAATCCATAAAAAAGTGTATTTTATCGAGTTTTGTTGATGTATAACGAATTTATTTTTAAAGTTAGATGTATCATTGTTCTTTTGTCAAGTGAATTAACCTTAAAATAAATTAAATTCTATAACAAAATGAAAAAAAATAAATTTTTAGTTTTTGGATTGATTGCCCTATCTTTAGCTTTTACAAACTGTAATAAAGAAGAAGAGTCAATGCAAACAGAAAACATTGCTTTTAACTTTGGTCAAATTGTTTCAAGAAGTTTTGAAGGCAAAGTAGTTGATGAAAATAAATATCCAATAGCTAATGTTGTTGTATCATTAAATGGTCAATTGACTTCCACAGATTCAAATGGAAACTTTTCTTTAGTTAATGTTCCAGTTTTAGAAAGATTAGGATATATTAAAACAGTAAAAGAAGGTTATCTTGATGGTTCAAGAACAGTATTTTCTCATGAAGGTTTGAATAAAGTAAGTATCATGATGTTAACACAAAATGTTACAGAAACTATTGCTACAGGTGAAGTTTCAGTTGTATCATTGCCAAGTTCTGCAAAAGTTACTTTTGATGGTGCATTTATGACTGCAAGCGGACTACCATACAACGGTCTTGTTGATGTTTATATGCACCACCTTGATGCAGCAGACCCAAATGTTTTTTACAAAATGCCAGGTAATTTAATTGGTACAAGAACAGATGGTTCTACTTCAGGTATGGAAACATACGGTATGGTTAATGTTGAATTAAGAGGTTCTGAGGGACAAGAGTTACAAATTGCTTCTGGTCATACTGCTAATTTATCTTTACCAATCGCACCAAATCAATTAGATACAGCTCCAAGTACAATTCCTTTGTGGCATTTTAATGAAACATCTGGACTTTGGGAAGAGCAAGGTTTTTCTAGAAGAGTAGGAAATAGATATGTTGGCAACGTTTCTCACTTTACATGGTGGAATAATGATTATGCTTTTGTTGTTGCCAGTTTAACAACTGTGGTTACAAATTTTGATGGTACTCCTGTAAACGGTGTTAGAGTTACAATTTCAAGGCCAAGCGGAAGCACCGGTGATGTTTTGATCGATTTAGGAACAACCAGCGTAAATGGAACTTTAACTGCTGGTGTTCCAAGAAATGAGCCATTAAGATTTAGAGCTTTCACTGCTGATGGACAATTAATCAGTGAGCAATTACTTCCCGCATCAAATCAATTATCAAGAACAGTTTTTGTTGTAATTCCGATTATTAATAAATCAGGTTCTGTAAAAAAATAGAAAGTAGTTTATAAAATATAGTTAAATCCGATTGTAAATGCAATCGGATTTTTTGTTCTTAGACGCAACCATTTTACAATAATTTTATCTTATTATAAATCAACAGATGATAAAGTATATAATTGCAGTATTTTTTTTATTTTTCTCAAGTTGTAATACTAATGAAACTTCAGAAAATAAACAAATTCAAATGCCATCACCAATAGAAAACAGTTTCTTTTGTGATAATGATATTCAAGGAAATTTTACCGTTGAAGTAATAAGATTAGAAAGTAGCGTATCAAGAACTTTTACAGACGAAGACATTACGCTAGTTTCAAACGGTTTTTATAAAACAACTACAACAGCGATATTTTCTTTGACACAAATGCCAGATGCAATCAATGCGGGTTTTTATTTTATTACCAATTGTGACAATGGAACCATCACAGTGCCAACTCAAAGTTTGGCGCAGACCTACTCTAATAAAGTGAGAGGTTTTCCCGAAAATAACGGAATTGATGGAACAATAATTGACGAGAACCACTTTGAACTATTTATAGAAGTTACTCATTTTATTACAATCCCTCATTATCGTTACAAAGCAGTTTATACTAGAAACAATTAACTACAAAAACTTTTTAACTTCATTTTTTAAATATCCCAAAGCAATACTTGTTGCAGATTCACCTTCAAATAAACTAGTTAAAATATGTTCTCTTAGCTGATCAGAATTTTTTACATCTACATTCAATGTTGCTTTTCTAATGTTTTGAATAATCGAATTTTTAGCTGTTACAATCATTGTCCAACACTCATCTGTAACATAAATTTGTTGAGTTAAATTATGTTCGTACTCTTGTTCAATATGCTGAATTAGTAAATTTTGATAGGCTACTTTTTCATTATCTAATGGTGCAACTCTTATCAATAATTTAGTTGGACTTATTCTCTCTAAAAACAAAGCTAATCGCTCGTAAGCTTGTAATTTTAATGGTAATGCTTGTTTTTGATTTTCTTTTAATAATTGAAATCGATTTCTATTTTCTTCACTTTTGACAAATGTTTGAAATGCATAATAGGCAACTCCGCCTGTAACTAATGCGGGTAACGTGTAAAAGGCAAGTTCGATAATTTTTTCAGTATTCATAGGTTTTTAGAATTGTATTTGTGGTGCTTTTTTAGCAAACCATGTTCTGTCTCTTTCAATTTGATTTTCTGCTGTGTAAACTTTTTTCTTTGTATCTACATTAAGCTGTCCGAAGTACGTTGTTTTTCCTTCTTCAATCTCAAATTTCATATTTATAGGAATTTCTATAGTTGAAACATTGTTGCGTGAATTATTAAAAATTTTAATTTTAAAAAATTTATAACTTCCTTTTGGTTTTGATATACTAAAAAGATAATAGGTATTTCTTTTTTTCTTAAAATCGGCAACATCATATTTATAGGTAAAATTTCCTTGTTCGTTTGGATAATCATTTATAGAAGGTTTATCATCCGCATAAAAAAAAGTGTAACCATTATAGATTTTCTTCTTTATACAAATTGTTCCAACAATCATTCCTTCGCCTGAATTAAATGTTTTTTGTATTCGTTTTGCAGGAGTAGAACAACCAAAAAACAGTGAAATTGTTAACAAAATTAAAAAATAGTTCGATTTCATAAACAGGCTAATTTAAGATATAGACAAAGAAAAACATTTTTTAATTTGAAAGCAAAAAATAGTTAATAAATCAAACAACAAACTATTGTTATTAATAGGAAGTAACCTTATTTTTGTATATCTCAAATGTAAGTTAGATCCAAAATTATGATGCATCAGTATATCAGCCAGCTCAATGAGGCACAACAACAACCAGTTTTACAAAAAGACGGTCCTATGATAATAATTGCGGGTGCTGGTTCTGGAAAAACTCGCGTTCTTACTATGCGAATTGCTTATCTTATGAGTTTGGGCGTTGATGCATTTAATATTCTTGCTCTTACCTTTACCAACAAAGCAGCTCGTGAAATGAAAAAGAGAATTGCTGATATTGTTGGAACCAATGAAGCCAAAAATCTTTGGATGGGAACGTTTCACTCTGTTTTTGCAAGAATTCTAAGAAGTGAAGCCGATAAATTAGGTTTTCCCTCAAATTTTACAATTTATGACACTCAAGACTCTGTTCGATTGATTTCTTCAATCATTAAAGAAATGCAATTAGATAAAGATGTTTATAAACCAAAACAAGTTTTAAGCAGGATTTCATCATATAAAAATTCACTAATTACTGTAAAAGCTTATATGAATAATCTTGAACTTCAGGAACAAGATGCGATGTCAAAAAAACCTCGTTTAGGTGAAGTGTATGCTAATTATGTTCATAGATGTTTTAAAGCAGGTGCAATGGATTTTGATGATTTATTATTAAAAACCAACGAATTACTAAACCGTTTCCCTGATGTTTTGGCTAAATATCAAGATCGATTTCGATACATCATGGTTGATGAGTATCAAGACACAAATCATTCACAGTACCTTATTGTTAGGGCTTTATCTGATAGATTTCAAAATATATGTGTAGTAGGCGATGATGCTCAAAGTATTTACGCTTTTCGTGGTGCTAACATCAATAATATTTTGAATTTTCAGAAAGATTATGAAAACGTAAAAACCTATCGGCTAGAGCAAAATTATCGATCAACTAAAAATATTGTAGAAGCTGCAAATTCAATAATCGACAAAAATAAAACAAAATTAGATAAAGTTGTTTGGACAGCCAATGATTTTGGCCCAAAAATAAAAGTCCATAGAAGTATTACCGATGGTGAAGAAGGTCGTTTTGTAGCAGGAGAAATATTTGAACAAAAAATGCGAAACCAAATGCTCAACGGTCAATTTGCTATTTTGTATCGAACTAATGCGCAATCAAGATCTATGGAGGATGCATTGCGAAAAAGAGATATTCCTTATAGAATCTATGGCGGATTATCTTTTTATCAAAGAAAGGAAATAAAAGATGTTATTTGTTATTTAAGGTTGGTTATCAATCCTAAAGATGAAGAAGCTTTAATTCGAGTAATCAATTATCCAGCAAGGGGAATAGGTGATACAACGCTAGAAAAATTAACGGTTGCTGCCAATCACTACAAGCGTTCCATTTTTGAAATAATGGAACATATTGATAAAATAGATTTGAAACTAAATTCAGGAACGAAAACCAAATTACAAGATTTCGTAACCATGATAAAAAGTTTTCAAGTAATTAATGAAAACCAGGATGCCTTTTATCTTACCGATCATATTACTAAAAAAACAGGTTTAGTACAGGAGTTAAAAAAAGACGGAACACCAGAAGGTATAGCTAGAATAGAGAATATTGAAGTACTCATGGGAGGTATCAAAGATTTTATTGAAGGTCAAAAAGAAGTGGATGGTGCCCGTGGTGCTTTGTCTGAATTTATGGAAGATGTTGCCCTCGCAACAGATTTGGATAACGATACTGGAGATGATGATAGGGTAGCACTTATGACTATTCACTTAGCTAAAGGACTCGAATTTCCTTATGTTTTTGTAGTTGGGATGGAAGAAGATTTGTTTCCAAGCGCCATGAGTTTAAATACAAGAAGTGAATTAGAAGAAGAACGACGTTTATTTTATGTTGCACTAACTCGTGCCGAACATCAAGCATATCTTACTTATGCACAATCTCGTTATCGATGGGGAAAACTAACAGATAGCGAACCATCACGTTTTGTAGAAGAAATAAAAGAAGAATATTTAGAATACATTAATCCATCTGATAATGGAGGTTATCGTTATAAACCTATGATGGATATTGATATTTTTGGTGATATCGATAAGTCTAAACTACGATTAGCTAAACCTGTGGCTGGAGTTCCTCCAAAAAAATATGGAGACGAACAAGCAGCAAGCAGTACCATTAGAAAATTAAAACCTGTTGCTTCGAAATCGACTGGCAATGCTGAATCTAATTTGTTTGATAATAAACTTGCAGTAGGAAATATTGTAATGCACGAACGCTTTGGTAAAGGTGAAATAATTAATCTTGAAGGCGCAGGTGCTGACAAAAAAGCAGAAATAAGATTTGATATTGGAGGAATTAAAAAATTACTTTTAAGATTTGCAAAATTAGATGTTTTGTATTAGAATTTCTGATTTATAAAAGTAACCAATTTTTTATTTATATGATCTAAATCTGAGTTTGACCAATTGCCATGACCTGTATTGTAAATATATTTTTCTTGGTATACTTGTAACGTATCTAGTTTTGAATTTAATTCAAAAGCTTGTCTGATTGGTACCAAAGGATCTTGATTGCCATAGAATAAAAGTGTTGGGGGTGCTTGATTGGTTACTTGATAAAGCGGACTCAATTGTTTGTAATAGTTTTCATTATTTTTATACGGAACTCCTGTTACAATTCTAAAAAGTGTACTAAATTTTTGGTCTTCGGTGTAATTATCATCAGCTAAATTAGTTGGACCTACTAAACTGCAAACCATTTTTATCTCTTTATTTTTTAATGCATAAGTATAAAGCAATGCTAAATGTCCGCCAGCACTAGCACCAATCAATCCAAATTCGTTTGAAATACCATAATTTTTAACTTTCAATGTGTTAATTATTGTGCTAATATCATTAATTTGCATTGGTAAAGCTGGATTATCTATAGTCGCCAATCTATAGTTCATATTTACAATAGCATAATCAGGCAGTTTATCCTGCAATACTTTCATAAGAGCAAGCATGTCTGATTTATCACCTTCAATCCATGCACCTCCGTGAATAAGAACAAGGGTTTTAGTAGATTTGGCAGATCTGTTGGCTGGTAAATAAATATCAAAAACTTGACGGTCATCTTCGCCATAACTCACATTAGTAAGTAGTTCTGCAGTTTTTAAATCGGTATAATTAACTGTAGCATCCTCTCTGCTGCAAGAAAAACTTGAACAAGCTAGGATTAAAATTAAAATTAAGTTAATTCTTTTCATGATAAAATATCATATTTATAGGTATATTTACCTACGTTTTTAAGAGTAAAACGGTTTTTAGTAACGATTAGTACAATCATGGCACAATTTATAAAAATTTACAACGATAAACCTAACGAATCAGCTGTTAAAAAAGTAGTTGATGTTTTAAAAAATGGTGGTTTAATAATTTATCCAACCGATACGGTCTACGGATTAGGTTGCGATATTACCAATATAAAGGCACTTGAAAAAGTTGCTAAAATAAAAGGAATTAAGCTCGAAAAAGCCAATTTATCATTTATTTGCTATGATTTGAGTCATATTTCAGATTACGTCAAACAAATTGACACTACAACTTTTAAGTTACTTAAACGCGCTTTGCCAGGAGCTTATACCTTTATTTTGCCCGGAAATAACGATTTACCGAAAGTGTTTAAAAATAAAAAAACGGTTGGAATTCGTGTTCCTGACAATGATATCATAAGAGCAATTGTAAAAGAATTAGGAAATCCTATTATTTCAACTTCTATATACGACGAAGATGAAGTATTAGAATATTCTACAGATCCTGAATTGATTTTTGAAAAATGGCAAAATATTGTTGACATTGTAATTGATGGAGGTTATGGTTATAATATTCCTTCTACAGTTATAGATTTGTCTGGATACGAGCCTGAAGTAATTCGTGAAGGAAAGGGAAGTTTGGATATATTGTAAGTTATGAAGTATTGCTATTTTTTTATTTTTATTCTCTACAGTACTACAAATTACGCTCAGTTACTTAAAGGTCGCGTTGTAGATGAACAAAATCAGCCGCTACCAGGAGCTAATATTTATTTTGATGGAACGCAAATTGCCACAATTGCCGATACCAATGGCGATTTTACTTTAGAATATAAAGCAAAGGTTAATAGTGCTTTAGCAATTAGTTTCATTGGTTATCAAACGACATATTTAACTGCATTTAATGAAAATGAGTCCTTAAATATTGTTTTAAAAGAAGCTGTAAATTCTTTGAAGGAAGTTGTTATAAAAAAAAGTAGATTTTCAAGAAAGCAAATGCTTAAATTATTTAGAGAGCAGTTTATAGGAACGTCGGATGTTGCCAAAAAAGCCAAAATTTTGAATGAAGAGGATTTAGCTTTTGATTATGATGAGAAAAAAAGAATATTGAAAGTTAGTGCCTACCAACCATTGGTAATTGATAATGTTGCACTGGGCTATACCTTAACTTATGAATTGGTAGATTTCTATGCCAAATTTTTAAGTTTAAGTATTAGTTCAACAGAAGTTTACGAAAGTTTTTATCTTGGAACTTCAAGATATGAAGAGGTTGCTACAAACGATAAAATAAACAAAAAACGGAAAGAATCGTACCTTGGTTCGCAGTTGCATTTTTTTAGAAATTTAGCATTAAATCAATGGAATAAAGAAAATTTTTTATTGTTTGTAGGCTCTTATCAAGACAATCCCGATAATCATTTTCAAGTTTCGAAAGAAAACGATTTCATCAAAGTTAAAGTAAAAAAGCAGCAAAAGCCACTTTCAATAAATAATTTGGTGGCTGAATTTAATGTTCTTTATGACAAGAAAAAGCAATCAAAAATTACATTTCTTACCGATACTTTTTATATCGACCAAATGGGAAACAATTCGCATATTGAAAGTATTCTTTTCTCGGGTGCAATATCAAAACAAAAAGTAGCTGATTTAGTTCCATTGAATTTTAAAGTAGATTAATGTTTCATTCACAAGCCATTTTTAACGATTCACTAATTTTTATTTTATTTTAAATGAGATATTATTGACTTTTGAATTGAATTTAAAATTTAATAGTATGAAATCATTTTTAAGGTTTATCGTAATTGCACTTCTACCTATACTAATCATCTCAATTTTTTCTATTTTGCGCAATGGAAATTTTGAAGATTTCAAAAGTAACAAAGTAATATTTTTTTCTATTTTTTTCTTTTCAATTATATCATTTTCATATGTTTATGTTTTTAAGATTTACTTGCATAATGTAAAAAGCAGTATTAATAAATTAATAATTACTTCTATAATTGTATTTTTATTTGTTTTTATATTCGGATTAATTTTTCCTTCTTTTCAATTTGAAACTATAAAATTATTAACAGCTTTATTTCAAGGAACTCTTGCTGTTTGTGTTTTTCTACTTGAATATTTGATATTAAATTTTTATTCAAATTTTGGTAATAAAAATGAGTTACAATTTATAGATAAGCCAACATTTTATATTAAAATGCTGATTTTAATTAGTTTTTTTGAATCACTATTGTTTTGTGTCATGACTTTAGATGTTTACATTCAAAATCCAACATTGGCTACTTTTTTATCCTACTTTTATCCAATGTTAGCTATTCCATTATTAATTAATGTTGTAGCTTTTATAAGTTTAAAATATTTTAGTAGATTAAAAATTTTAAAATATAATGTATTCTTTTTTATTTTACTTTCTATTTTTACTTCATTTTTGGTTGTAAATGTGTTTAATATGATAAGGTTTAAATATGTTTTTCATGCAAATGTTTTTTATATAATTTTATGTTTATTTTCTACATTACTAATCTATACCATTGTAAATTATCGTTACAAACTAAGTGCTTCTTATGCTAATTTAAGATTATCAAAGAATGACACTTTTAAAAAAAATGCAGAATACCTTCAACTTAAACAGCAAGTAAATCCCCATTTTCTTTTTAATAACTTAAATACGTTGATTTCTTTTATTGAATTAAATCCTAAAAAAGCAATTGAATTTGGGCAAAATTTATCAAATACTTACAGACATTACTTAAAAAATCAAGAAGAAGATTTCGTATTACTATCTGATGAAACAACTTTTATAAAAGAGTACCTAGAAATCTATAAAGCCAAATTTGAAAACGGATTTGAATTTGATATAGATGTTGAATCTTCAAATAACAAATATATTTTATCTTTAGCATTGCAAGAAATCATTGATAACATTTTTAAACATAATATTCTTGATGAAAAAAATCCTTTGAAAATTAAAGTTTACATATCAATAGATATGCTATATGTTTCAAATTCTATGTTGTCTAGAAATTCAATATCATCTACAAATATAGGACTAGAAAATATTAATAATCGCTACCAACTACTAACACAAAGAAAAATTGAAGTATCACAAATTGAATCTGATTTTCAAGTTGCACTTCCAATTTTACAATTAGAATGATGAGAACAGCTATAATCATTGAAGATGAAATTCCAGCCAGCTTGAGATTAGAGAAATTATTACTTTCAAAAAAAATTCAAGTTCTAATAATGCTTCATTCCGTAAAAAGTTCAATTATTTGGTTGAAAGAAAATATTCATCCTGAAATTATATTTGTTGATATTAAATTGCGAGACGGAAATTGTTTTGAAATTTTAGATAGAATAAATTTACAATCAAAAATAGTATTTACAACAGCATTTAATGAATTTGCTTTAAATGCATTTAAATACAATTCAATTGATTATCTTTTAAAACCTATTGACGAAGAAAAATTAAATAAATTAATTAATAAAATTGAAACACTTAAAATTGGCTTTCAAAACGAAATTGGTTGGGAGAATTTTGAAGAAAAATCTTTTAAAAATTCATTTCTAATTGCAACTGGAAGTACATTAAAAAAAATAGTTGTTGCAGAAATTTTATTTTTTTATAGTGAAAATAATTCAACATTTATTTTTAATACTTATTCCAGAAGCTATGTTATAAATAATTCCTTAGAAAAACTTGAAAATGATTTGGATCCAAATCTATTTTTTAGATTAAACAGAAAATTTATAATTAATAAAAATTCAATTTTATCTCTTTCAAATAAAAGTCAAATAGAAATTAATCTTATTAAAGAGGTTCCTTTTCAACTAATTGTGAGTAAATTAAAAACTAAAGATTTTCTAAATTGGTATAAAAAATAACGCCTAGATTTCTCAAGGCGTTTTCTATTTTTCAAATTTAGTCACTCAATCTACTGTCTCTTCATTTCTTTTTCAATCATTTCGTAGAATTCGTCAATTTTTGGTAAAACTACGATTCTAGTTCTTCTGTTTGTTGCTCTATTGTCGGCCGTTTTGTTATCAACCAATGGAATAAATTCACCTCGTCCTGCAGCAATTAATTGTGAAGGTTTAACGCCCAAATCTTTTGTCAAAACTCTAACAATAGCAGTAGAACGCTTAACACTTAAATCCCAGTTGTCTAATAAAACTGCGTTTCCTGTAAATGGAACATTATCAGTATGACCTTCAACCATACATTCAAATTTAGGTTTGTCATTAACGACCTTGGCAACTTTTGCTAAAACTTCTTTTGCTCTATCACTAACTACATAACTACCACTTTTAAACAATAATTTATCTGCGATAGAAATAAAAACAACTCCTTTTTCTACATTTACTTGAATATCTGGATCAGAAATTCCTACAGAACTTTTTAAAGTGGTTACCAGAGCAAGCGTAACACTATCTTTTTTAGTAAGTGCATCTTGCATTCTAGAAATTTTTAAATCTTTTTCTTTAATAGACTCTAATGCTTTTTCAATATTTTGAGCACCTTGTTTTGTAAGCGTTGTCATGTTACCGACGTTATTAATCAAATCAGAATTATTTTGTTTCAAATAATCATTTTGTTTTTCTAATGCCTCTTTTTCTGTCAAGCATAAATTTAATTTTACTGTGGTCGCATTTAATAAATCTTGACATTCTTTGTTTTTTTGCTCTAACGCAGCAATTTTCTTTTTTGTCCCGCACGATGTCAGCGTCATTGCAACCAATGAAAACATTAAAATTACTTTATTCATAGTGTTAATTTTTATATTTTATGCAAAGTTAAGTTTAAAGTACTTTTATAAATGTGAAAAATGTATTAAGTAGTGTTAATCTTTATACAAATTTCTTGCCACCTTTTAAAAAATAGGAGTAAACAATACTTTTTGTATAAAAATAATTTTCCTCCTGAGTTTTACTTCGTTTTTGATAATTACTTTTTATAGAAAGATAAAAAGAAAAATGAGCTTTTAAAACAGCGACTAAATGGCTAAACTTACCACTAAATAGAAATTTAATTCCTGCAATGCCATCAAGTAGCATTCGGCAAAAAAGTACCTGAAATAATTTATTCTTAGGTAAATTTTTTAAAAGCATTATAAGTGAATTTCTAAAATTCAAAAATGTTTTCTTCGGATTTCCTTCATTCAAAGTTGCTCCTCCAACATGATAAACTAGAGACTTTGAAGTATACTTTGCTTTGTATCCGAGATTGGATGCTCTCCAGCATAAGTCAATTTCCTCTTGATGTGCAAAAAAATCACCATCAAAACCGTTTAGTTTTCTATAAATATCTTTTCTAATAAAAAAACAAGCTCCACTTGCCCAAAAGATATCTTTTTCATCATTATATTGCTGATTATCTTTTTCAATAGTTTCAAAAATTCTTCCTCGGCAGAAAGGATATCCATATTTGTCAATAAATCCACCTGCTGCTCCAGCATACTCAAAATATTCTTTACTTTTAAAATCAAGAATTTTTGGCTGAATTATAGCAACATCACTATCAGATTCAAATAAGGAAAGAATAGGAGTGATCCAGTTTTCTGTAACTTCAACATCTGAATTTAATAGACAATAATATTCTTCTTCAACTTGTTGTAAAGCAGTATTATAGCCATTAGCAAAGCCAAAATTTTCGTCGTTTTGAAGAATTTTTACCATTGGATAATGTTTTTTTACAAACTGTACCGAAGTGTCTGTAGAAGCATTATCTGCGATATAAATAGTTGCTTCGCTAGAAAACGATAGAACTGATGGTAAAAACTGCTCCAACAATTTTACACCATTCCAATTTAAAATTACTACTGCTATTTTTTTCAAGAGTTATTTATTTGATGATATAAATTCTGGAAGTTCTTTTAAAAATATATATTTTTCATTTTCAAAATCCATTTGGCAAAAATAATGATTTAAACCATTAGTAACCATAAGATATTGGGCTTTTAAAACCAAATTATAGCGAGCAATCTGATCAAAAGTTTGTTGAGAAATTTTTACTTCAGGAGCTTTGCATTCTACTAACAAAAATAAATTTCCATTTGGCTGATAAACAACAATATCATAACGCTTATCTAAATCATTTATTTTGATAATTTTTTCAACGTTAATATAAGATTTTGGATAGTTTTGTTCTTGTATTAAAAAACTAACTACGTGCTGACGCACCCATTCTTCTGGTGAAAGTTGTATGAATTTTTTCCTTATTTCATCGAAGATAGCTACTTTATTTTCACTATTTTTGAATCGAAATGTAAATGTTGGAAAATTAAGTTTTTGCAAAATTTGTTGTTTATAGTTTTTGTTAATTGTTTTTGGATGTATGGCAAAAATATAAAAATATAAAAATATGAAGATTTAGAAATTTAGAATAAGCCAAGAGAGATTTGTATTGACATTGAACATTTGTTTGAGACAACAAATTTAGGTAAAATATATTCATTAAAAGATCAATTGGACAGAAGTTCTGGTTCGATTATGAATAATGTTGCTGAAGGTTTTGAAAGAAATGGAAAAAGAGTTTATAAATTTTTTAAGTTTTTTAAAAGGTTCTTTTGGAGAATTAAAATTTCAATTGTATAGTACTTTAGATAAAAAATTGATTACTAAAAATGAATTTGAAAATATTTCTTTAAAAGTAGAAATACTAAAAAACAAAATTGGAGCTTTTATAAGAAAGTTTAAACAATTGTGAAATGAAAGGTTTAAAATTCAATAACAATAAACCACTAACTATAAACTATAAATAATGGATGAAGTAGTAAAAATCATTAACGATATCAAAGCCGGAAATATAAAACCGATTTACTTTTTAATGGGTGAAGAGCCTTATTATATTGATAAGTTAACAGAATATATAGAGCAAAATGTTCTACAAGAACATGAACGAGATTTTAATCAAACTGTTCTATATGGACGCGATGTAACCATTGAAGATGTTATTGGAAATGCAAAACGTTTTCCAATGATGTCCGATAAGCAAGTAGTTGTTGTTAGAGAAGCTCAAGAACTAGCACGCACGATTGATAAGATTGAAAGTTATTTAGAAAATTTACAACCTACAACGGTTTTAGTTTTTGCATACAAATACAAAACTTTAGATAAACGTAAAAAGGTTACCAAACTTTTGGACAAGCATGGTGTGATTTTTGAAAGTAAAAAAATGTACGAAAATCAAGTTGGAACATGGATTTCTCGAGTATTGCAAGGTAAAGGTTATACCATCGAACCCAAAGCAAACGCCATGTTAGTTGAATTTCTTGGAAACGATTTGAGCCGAATTAGCAATGAACTAAACAAATTACAAATTATATTGCCCAAAGGTCATACTATAAAACCAAAAGACATCGAAGAAAATATTGGATTTAGTAAAGATTTTAATGTTTTCGAATTGCAAAATGCTTTGGGTTCTAAAAACCAACTTAAAGCATACAAAATTGCACAGTACTTTGCTGATAATCCAAAAGATAATCCGATGGTGGTTACAACAAGCTTGGTTTTTAGTTTTTTTGTTAAACTTTTGAAGTACCATGGTTTGAAAGATAAAAATCCTAAAAATGTTGCAGCTACACTTGGAATAAGTCCTTTCTTTCTAAAAGATTATGATATTGCTTTAAAAAACTATCCCATGAAAAAAGTTAGTTCTATTGTGGCCACGCTTCGAGACATTGATTCAAAAAGTAAAGGTGTTGGAGCAAATTCTTTATCCAATCACGATTTATTAAAGGAAATGTTAGTTAAAATTTTTATTTAAAAAATAATTAAGATATTTGCACTACTCAAAAACTATAAAATATTTGAATTATGGGCATGAATAAGAACACTGTATTTGGTTGGGCAACCCTTATAATGATTATAATGGGATTGATTCTTATTGCTTTAGGTGCATTTAGATATGATGAAACCGCAGGATGGGGATTTGCAGCTACTGGTGTTGGTTTTTTGGCAAATGCTTGGGTTTTTAACGCTTTAAAAGGTAGAGTTTAATTAAGATCTTTTTTGTGTTTCCAACGTTTGTGTGTCCATAAATAATACTCTGGCTGTTCATATATTTGTTGTTCAACTCTTGCCATAAAATCTTCTGATAATTTGTAATTAGGTATTGATTGTACATCTTCGGTCAATACCTCAAAAGTAGCCTGATAGTAACCTCGACTTATTTTTTTAACCTTTAAAAAGATTACATTCATATCAAATTGTTTTGCCAAAGATTCTGCACCAATATGAATAGGAGTTTCTATTCCCATAAAATGATGCCAATGCAATTTATCTGACCATCTTGGTGTTTGATCACTTGCAAAACCGTAAATTCCTAAAATTTTATTCTTGACATTTTCTTCAATTGTTGTTTTTGTTTCTTTAGTTGTTATTAGATAGGCTTTAAATTTTGATCTAATGTTTTTTACTAATTTATCAAAATGTGGATTTGCAATTTTTTTATAAATACCAAATCCTTTGTAGCTTACATAATGATTCATTGAAACAACCCATTCGTAACTAGCATAATGTGCACATAATAAAGCAATACTTTTTTGCTTTTTTTCTAAATCGTGATAAACGTCAAAATTTGTGAAAGTGAATCTTTTTTCTATTTCTGCTTTAGAAATTGAAAATGTTTTTATCATTTCTAAAAACATATCGCACAAATGGTGGTACGATTTTTTTTCAATAACAAGTCGTTCTTTGTCTGACAGATGCGGAAGCGCTAATTTCAAATTAGCTCGCACAGTTTTCTTTCTATATCCAATAATACGGTAGAGTAGAAGGTAAACAAAATCTGAAAATAGATAAAGTAGTCTAAAAGGCATCACAGAAATAAGCCAAAGAATAGGATATAAAATTAAATATACAATTAATTGCATTTGTAGTTTTTTTTACAAATATACATTTTAAAGTAATTTTATAAGAATTCTTTAACAAAACCTAGAGAACTATTTCTACTTTTACAAAAACTTCACTATGGATTTTAATTTGTTTTTAATCGGGATTATTGTAGCTAATGTTGTAATTAGTTTTAAGGGCTTTAATGATATACTTTTTTTTAGAAAATATGAGTTTCATATAGGAAGTATTCGATCTGGCGAGCAATTCAGGATGATAAGTTCTGCTTTTCTTCATGCCGATATTGCGCATTTGGCTTTTAATATGTTAACATTATACTTTTTTGCACCTGTTGTTTTTAGCAACCTGAACAATTTTTCTTTTGTTTTAATTTATTTCGGAAGCTTAATTTATGGAAATTTGTTAACCTTATATTTTCACAAAGACGATTTTAGTTATAGAGCGATAGGAGCATCGGGAGCAGTTACGGGCGTACTATATTCGGCGATTTTAATAGAGCCGTCTATGAGTTTGTATTTATTTTTCATTCCCATTCCTATTCCAGCGTATCTTTTCGGAATAGGTTATTTATTGTACTCTATTTATGGTATGAAAGCTAAAAATGATAATATAGGACACACTGCTCATTTTGGCGGAGCGATAGGAGGTTATCTTATAACATTGCTAAAAGTTCCGTCAATGCTTATAGAAAATACAGTAATGGTTATTTTGTTGGCTATTCCTATTGCACTGTTATTCTTTATGGCAAAACAAAATAAATTATAATTTGGCATAGCTTTTGAAATACTGCTTTAAACTTAAACAAAAAAAAATGAAAAGATCAATTTTAATTTTAATTATGTTAATTTCAGCAATCTTAGAAGCACAAGAACAAAAACAAATTCCGCAAATCTCTGTTTCGGGCGAAGGTAAAATTAAAGTAGTACCAGATAATGTAGTCATCAGTTTTGGAATTGAAAGCATAGGAAAAGATGCCATTGAAGTAAAAAATCTTAATGATGAAATTGTAGATAAAGTTATAAAGTTCATTAAGAAATTTGGAATAGTATCCTCCGATTTTCAAACTGCAAACATCAGTTTGAATAGAAACTATGATTATGAAAAAAAGAAATACAACTATCGAACTTCTCAAAATGTTACGCTAACATTAAAAGATATTTCAAAATATGATGCTTTAATGATGGGTTTGGTAGATAATGGAATTAATAATATAAATAACGTAGAATTCAGATCTTCTAAAATTGAAGAATATCAGTCGGCTGCCCGCAAATTAGCAATGAAAGAAGCTAAAAAGAAAGCAGAAGATTATGTATCTTTTTTGGAACAAAAAATCGGAAAGGCTTTGTTAATTACTGATAATGTTACCAATTATTATCCTCAACAACCTATGTTCAAAGGAGCACTGATGGCAATGGCAGAAGATAGTGCGATACCAAGAGAAACATTAGCAATTGGTCAAATTGAAGTTATTGCTAATGTATCAGTGAGTTTTATTTTAGAATAAATATCATTTTATAAATAAATAAAAAAGTCCAGCATTTCTGGACTTTTTTTTAGTGGGGAGAGCAGGATTCGAACCTGCGAAGTTTTCACAGCAGATTTACAGTCTGCCCTCGTTGGCCGCTTGAGTATCTCCCCATGTGCTTAAAGAGGATGCAAATATATAAACACTTTTCATGTTTGCAAACTATATTTAAACAATATTTTACTTTAATTTTTAATCTTTTGGTAATGAATGAACTAAAATCTGATTAAAAAAAATTGAACAACAAATTGCAATTTATTTAACAGCCAAAAGTTCCTCAACCTTTGTTTTTAGTTCATCACCTCTTAAATCTTGGGCTACAATGTTTCCTTTGGAATCTAGAATAAAAGTACACGGAATTTGTTCTACATTATACAATTTTGCAATGGGATCAGCCCATTTTTTTAAGTTAGAAACCTGAATCCATGTAATTTTATCTTTTATAATTGCTTCTTTCCATTTGTCTAAATCATCATCCAAAGAAACTCCAACAATATTTAGCCCTTTTGAATGTAGCTCATTATATAATGCCACTACACTTGGATTTTCTTTTCTACATGGTCCGCACCAAGAGGCCCAAAAATCAATGATTGTTACTTTCCCTAAACTTTCTTTTAGAGAAATTGTTTTCCCTTCGGGACTTTTAGCTAAAAAATCTGGTGCTATTTTTAATGTTGGAGTTTTAGTAGCAACTTTTGGTTTTTCAATGTTGTTGATCTGCTCCTGTATTTTCCGTCCTGGCTTAGATTTTTTTAATGACTCGTCTAAACTGTTGAATTCTTTTTTCATTTTAGCTAAATCAAAATCAGGACTATTAAATTTCATATTCAACATATAGAGCGATATAAAAGATTTTGGGTGAGTAGATGGATACTCTTCTAACATTTTTTTCAATTCATCTTGAAAAACATTATTTTCTTTAACCAATTTATTAATAGTTACTGTATCATTTTTTTCTTGCGCAGTTCTAAAGACGGTCATATTCTTATTTTGAAACGCAATCATTTTCTTTTGAACTTTGGCTGCTTTGTCATTAAATGATTGAAATTCATCATTGTTATAGGTTCCAGAAATTTTAGAATTTTGCATGCTATCTTTCACAACAACAACATCAATTTCACCATTTTCAACAATTAAAGAAAATCCATTTTTGTAATCTGGAAAAAATAAAGTATGCATGGCTGGCTCTTTAATTTTACCTTTGATTTCGAATTTTTCATTTTCTACTTTAACTGTGTCTACAGAAAGTGTAATCATTCCCGATTCATCTTGAGTTTGAAGAATTACCGTTTTTCCGTTTTCAATACCTTTGGCAGTTCCTGATATAATGTATTCTCCTTTCCCAACTTTACTACAAGAGAAAACTACAAGGGAAAGAAATACAAATACTACTAATTTTTTCATTTTTTTCTGATTATTAATTTTGTGCAAAAGTATATTAATTTTATAAAATAGTACACTACTTTATGAAATGTTTTTGATTATATTTAGCTTAGGATAAATTACTTCGCTAAATCATGTAGTTTAATGAATATTTAGTAAATTTGTTATCTAAAATCTACATAATGCTTAATAAAATTAAATATTTTTTGCTATTCTTATCGTTTGCATCATCTTATAGTCAGGCAGTTATCAACGAGGTTGATGCCGATAATCCGGGTTCTGACAATAAAGAATTTATCGAAATAAAATCTACTACACCCAATTTTTCGCTAGACGGTTACGTTTTGGTTTTTTTTAACGGACAAACAGGTCTAGGCACTTTAAGTTATTTTTCACTAGATTTAGATGGATATGTTACTGATGCAAACGGAATTATACATTTTGGAAATGCTCAAGTAACTCCAACGCCCAAATTACCTTATTTTCCTCTAAATAGTATTCAAAACGGTCCAGATGTAGTTGCTTTATTCGCAGCAAATGCATCCGATTTTCCAATTGATACTCCGGCAAATAATACCAATTTCATTGATGCTGTAGCTTATTCTACGAATACAACCCTTCCTTCTGCATTGATGACTATTTTCGGCATTACGCAATGTTCAATAGATAATCAGCCATTAAATTCTACTTCCAATTCAATTCAAAGAAGAAATAACGGGACATATGAAGTAAAGCCTCCAACGCCTGGAGTTAATAATGATGGATCCGGGATACAGTTTAATTATTTGACGTCTGTTGTAAGTCCAATGGAATTAACAGAAGGTCAACTACTAACAATAAATTTTTCTACTTCACAGTCTGTTAGCAATCAACCGTTAAACTTTTTGATTTCTTTAAATAATGCTACTTTTAATGAAAACGATTATACAGGTAATGTTTCCATAACTATTCCAGTAGGTCAATCTTCAGCAAGCACGCAATTACAAATTTTGAATGATGGCATTACAGAAGGTGATGAAGAATTAAAAATTAATGTAGTGTCTTTGCCTGTTGCTTATTCGTTGAATAATAACAACATTATTGTTAGGGTATATGATTCTAATTTCTTAGTTTCAAATTTCGGAACACCTTTAGTGCCAACTTATGGAAATGTTATAAGTACGGCTCCCCCTGGTTATTATGACTCACTTGAAGGTTTATCTGGTGCTGCATTAAAGCAAGCTTTACAGAATATTATTGCCAATCCATCTGTAGTTCGTGCGCACTCTTATGGCGATGTAGAACATATCATCAGAATTGCAGATCAAAATCCAGCTAACAGCAGTCAGGTTTGGTTAATGTATGTAGAAGAGCCAAGAACAAAACTCGATTATCAAGACTCTAATAGCAACACTGGCAAATGGAACAGAGAGCATATTTATCCGCAATCTAGAGGTTCTTTCCAAAACGGAACTTCAAGTTTTGCTGACGGAATTGATATTTGGCTTCCAACAAATGCCGATGATATTTTAGCGGGTCATGGTGATGCTCATCACATTAGAGCAGAAGATGGTCCAGAAAACAGTTTGAGAAGTAACAGAGATTATGGTTCAGATTACAATGGTCCAAACGGAAATTTGGGAAGTTGGAGAGGTGATGTGGCCCGTTCTTTATTTTATATGGCTGTTCGGTACAACGCATTAAGTTTGGTAAATGGAAATCCACCCGATACAACGGTGGGTCAAATAGGTGACTTAGCTTCTTTATTGACGTGGAATGTTAGTGATCCTAGTGATGATTTTGAAATGAACAGAAATAATTATATTTATACTTGGCAACTAAATAGAAATCCTTTTATAGATTATCCCAATTTGGCTGATTATATTTTTGGTGCCAACTTAGGTCAACCTTGGAGCTCAAGCTTGTCGAGCAGTTCATTTTTAGAATCTAAAGTTGTATTGTATCCAAATCCCATAAAAAATACGTTTATAATTTCAGGAATCGATACAGATAGCACTTTAGAAATTTATAATAGTTTAGGAACTAAGGTTTTTGCAAGCAAATTTAATTCGCAACAAACTTTTACTATAGACCTAACCGCCGGAATTTATTTTGCTAAAATAACTTCAGATTCCAAATCTGTTGTTAAGAAGATTATAGTGGAGTAACTATTGACAATTTCCATTGAAAACAATTTGTATTCTTGCATTATGAATGATAATTTCACAAATGAATTTTTTGGTATAGGAATTCAAAACGGAAAGACTCCTGAGAACCTTGGTGTTTTGTGGCGATCTGCTCAAAATTTGGGAGCAAGTTTTATTTTTACTATAGGAAACAGATATGCCAAACAAGCTTCTGATACTCATAATGCAGTGAAATCTATGCCTTATTTTCATTATGAAGATTTTGAGGACTTCTTTAAAAATTTACCTAAAGGAGCAAGACTTGTTGGTGTAGAATTAGATGAAACTGCCGAAGATTTAGAAACGTTTCATCATCCGAGACGATGTGTTTATTTATTAGGTGCAGAAGATAACGGTTTGAGTAAACAAGCCATTGAAAAATGTCATTTTTTAGTACAATTTAAATCAGAGAAAAGTTTAAATGTTTCTGTTGCAGGAAGTATAGTGCTTTATGATAGAGGAATTAATAAACCAAGATCATAATAAATTTATATTTTCAACTTAGGATTCCTATTTGCCGATACAGAAGTTTGCGAAAATATTCCCTAAAAGCTCATCATTTGTAACTTCACCTGTTATTTCTCCAAAATAATATAAGGCTTGTTTAATATCAATTGCAATCAAATCTGAAGGGATTCCTGAACTTAATCCAAATTTTACTTTTTGAATTTCTTCTAATGCTTTGTGTAATGAATCGTAATGTCTTGTATTGGTTATGATTGTTTCGTTGTTTCTTAACGAACCAGTATTTACAAAAGAAAGTAATTGATTTTTTAAATCTTCAATTCCAATTTTTTCTTTGGCAGAAATAAGTAAGATGTTTTCAATTTCTGATTTCAGAAGGACTACTTCATTTTCTGTTAATTTATCGGCTTTATTTCCAATGATGACTAATGGTTTCAATGGAAATTGATTTTTTATTTTTTCAATTTCAATTTTAAATTTAGAACTAGATGTTACAAACTCGGTACTATCAAATAAATAAACAACCACTTGGGATTGTTCTATTTTTTCAAAAGTCTTTTTAATTCCAATGCTTTCAACTACATCTTTTGTTTCTCTAATTCCTGCTGTATCAATGAATCTGAAACCAATTCCATCTATAACTAATTCATCTTCAATAGTATCACGAGTAGTACCAGCAATGTCTGAAACTATAGCTCTTTCCTCATTTAATAAAGCATTCAATAGTGTTGATTTTCCGACATTTGGTTCGCCAACAATTGCTACCGGAATTCCATTTTTTATAACATTTCCAACTGCGAATGAATCGATTAATCGTTTTAAAACGAATTCAATTCGATTTAACAAATCATGAAATTGTGTTCTATCTGCAAACTCTACATCTTCTTCAGCAAAGTCTAATTCGAGTTCGATTAATGAGGCAAAATTTAATAATTCTTCTCTTAGTTTAGCAATTTCATTACTAAATCCACCACGCATTTGTTGCATGGCTATTTGATGTGAAGCTTCATTATCTGATGAAATTAAATCGGCAACAGCCTCTGCTTGAGATAAATCTAATTTACCATTTAGAAAAGCACGAAGTGTAAACTCTCCAGCTTGTGCCATTCGGCAACCTTTACGAAGTAATAGTTGAATAATTTGTTGTTGAATAAAAACAGAACCATGACACGAAATTTCAATTACATCCTCACCTGTGTAAGAATTTGGATTTTTGAAAATAGAAACTAAAACTTGATCATAAATTTTTGTTTCATCTACTATTATTCCAAGATGAATTGAATGTGTTTTTTGTTTTGTTAAATTTTTTCCAGAAACTGATTGAAATACTTCTGATGCAATTGTAATAGCATTTTTTCCTGACATTCTAATAATGGCAACCGCACCAGAACCTGATGGTGTAGCTAGTGCAACGATTGTATCATTGTAAATCATAACAGTTTTTTGTTTTAAGAGTGCAAAGATACCAATTTTAAAATTTTATAACTATTTGTATTTCAATAGATTTTTCTGATTTTTTTTTTTAAATGTTAAATAATTGTAAATATGATAGTTATCATGTTTTTTTGGTTTTTAATAATGTAATTTTATAAAAGTTAACCAATACATTTTAAATAATGAAAAGGATTTTATTTCCAACCGATTTTTCTGATGTGTCAAACAATGCTTTTGTTCACGCTTTGGGTTTGGCAAAATTAGTTCACGGTGAACTGTTTTTACTTCATACTTATGAACTTCCAATTGTGGATAATCAATTTGCACCACAAAATTATCAATTACTTTTTGATTCATTGGAACTTTCAAATTTTGAAAAATTTAAAGATGAAGTTCCAAAACTTCGAGCTATCGCTGAAGAAAATCATTTTGAAGATATAAAAATGTCTCATATGATTATGGACGGTGATTTAATGTACAACATCAAAGAAATCATTAAAAAAGACAAAATTGATTATGTTGTAATGGGAACTTCCGGTGCAACAGGATGGAAAGAAGCTTTTTTAGGGACAAATACTGGCGAAGCCATTGTCAATTTGAGCATTCCTGTTTTAAGTATTCCAAAAGATTGTAAATATTCTAAAATTCAAACTATAGGTTTTACAACTCGTTATCGTGAAAAAGATAAAGAAGCTTTGAAACAAGTGATTAAAATTGCAAAAGCAGCCAATGCAAAAGTGAAATGTCTTTATGTAAAAACAAAAGTAACTGATAATACTGAAGCAACATTTGACGATTGGAAAGAGCAATTTAAAAAAGAGCCTGTTACTTTTTTTATTTTACCAAATGAAGATGTCAAAGAATCTATTTCTGATTTTATTACACATCAAGAAATTGATGTTTTGGCAATGCTAACTTATAAAAGAAGTTTTTTTGAATCGCTATTTTCTTCAAGTTTTACAGAAAAAATGTCTTACAATAGCGAGGTTCCAATTTTAGCACTTCATCACTAAACATAAAAAAAACCGCAAGTCAAATATTGAATTGCGGTTTTATGTAAAAAAGAAAATTATTTTTTTGCTGTTGTTGTCAAATCTTCTGGTTTAACAGCAATTGCCACACCAGGAAGTTTAATTGGTGCCCCAAGTTGTGCTAAAAAGCTTCCTTGAACTTCACCAGTCTTATAAGTGGTAAATCCTATTCTGTATAATCCCATTACAATTGCTTTAGAAGGATTAGAAGTATCGCTTGTTATTCTCATAAGCGAGTTATACTTACTACCAGAGGGTTGAGCAGGCATCTCACCAGAATCATCATTGGATTCAATAGTATTCCATTTTGCTGTTTTAGCTTTTGTAGCAATATCTTCTAATTTAAGAATTCCTTCCGCTCTTTCTAAAGTTACCCAAGTATCGAAAAAGTTTGATTTATCAGAAGAATTTGAAGTAAAATCTGTCGAAACATAATCTTTATCAGATGGTTTTACACTTTCTGGAGCTGGAGAAATCATTCTAATTCCAATTTCAGGCGCGGCTAGAGGAATCCATACATAAATATAATACATCTTTTTTCCACCTTTAACCTCATCTGGTTTGGAACCTGGTTTGATGTAACCAAAATAACTAGTTAAGTCAGTATAAGGAATTCTAATTTCCTTACCCATTACCGATTTTTTACCTAAATCTGCACCAAATTTATCTAATTTTTGGCCATTGGCAATTGAAAACATACCAAGTGTAATCACGATTGCTAATAAATTTTTCTTCATTTTATTTAGTTTTTGTTTTTTCTTACTCTTATGGATTTTCAGCTTCTCCATTTGTTAGTTGTACAAATATATATATAAAAAACCGTTTCTAAAATATTTAGAAACGGATTTCGTAGGTTGGGTTAGTTAATTTATTTTTAATTGTTAAGCATCACTGGCATAACAAGCATTGTAACGGTTTCACCTTCGTCTAATCCATCAACTGGTGTTAGAATTCCTGCACGGTTTGGCATCGACATTTCTAATTGAATCTCGTCTGATTGTAAATTACTCAACATTTCTAATAGGAAACGTGAGTTAAAACCAATTTGCATATCGTCACCTTGATAATCACACGTCAATCGTTCTTCTGCTTTATTAGAATAATCAATATCTTCTGCAGAAATATTTAATTCTGCACCTGCAATTTTTAAACGAATTTGATGCGTTGTTTTATTTGAAAAGATTGCCACACGACGAACTGAACTAAAGAATTGTGTTCTATCAATCAATAATTTATTTGGATTTTCTTTTGGAATAACTGCTTCATAATTTGGATACTTTCCATCGATTAATCTACAAGTTAAAATATAATTTTCAAAAGAGAATGTAGCATTTGCATCGTTATAATCAATTTTTACTTCAGCATCAGAAGCTCCTAAAATACTTTTCAAAATATTTAATGGTTTCTTAGGCATTATAAAATCAGCCACTTGAGATGCTTTTACATCTGTACGAGCATATTTAACTAATTTGTGAGCATCTGTTGCAACAAAAATTAAACCTTCTGGTGAAAATTGAAAGAAAACACCACTCATAACAGGACGCAAATCATCGTTTCCTGCTGCAAATATAGTTTTACTAATTGCAGTTGCCAAAACCTCTGCCGGAACTAATGTTGACGATGGGTCTTCTAGAGCTACCGATTTTGGAAATTCATCTCCTGGCGCATAAGCTATAGCATATTTACCAGAATTAGAACTAATTTCTACCGTACTATTTTCTTCTATAGTAAACGTTAGTGGTTGTTCTGGAAAAGTTTTTAAAATATCTAATAATAGCTTTGCAGGAACGGCAACACTTCCTTTATCTGTTGATTCTATTTCTAAAGTAGCCGACATAGTAGTTTCTAAATCTGAAGAAGAAACCGTTAGCGTTTTTTTATTTAATTCAAATAAAAAGTTATCTAGAATAGGTAAAGTATTGCTACTATTGATAACACTACCTAAAACTTGTAGCTGTTTTAATAAATACGAGCTCGATACAATAAATTTCATCCGTAATTTTTATTTAATTTTTATTGGAAGATACAATGCCTTAGAAGTATTTCTCAAAAACAATACTTTTTGAGGCATTTCATTTTCTTTATTTTTTACAAATATATCTTAAAGAAATAGATTTCAAAAAGATTTTTATTAACATTACTTATTATACTTTCTTTTTCTTAGAAAAGTGAATATTAAACCGAATACCGCTAAAATTACAATTGGAACTCCGACAGTTATGATTTGTGAAAATGTGTATTCTTCAAAAACCTTTTCTTTATCTAAAATAGGTAAGTCAACTTCTTTGCTTCTAATGTTAATAAGTCCGTTATCGTCTAGTAAATAATTTACGCAATTCATCAAAAATTCTTTATTGGCGTAAAGATTATTGGTCCACTTATCATAACCAAGTTCAAGAGGTTGGTAATCTTTATCTAATTGATTTTTTATTACATCTCCATCAGAAATTATAATCATTTTAGAATTCTTGCCAAGAGGAGAGAAGCTCGATTCTTTGAAAGGTAACACACGATTTTCATAAACAGATCTAAACTTACCTTCGAGTAATACAGCAACAGGAACTGAAATTCTGTTTTTATATTCGTTCATATCGGGCTTTTCAGCCACCATATTAAGTGCTATTTCAACTGGAGTTCCCACAACTTTTGAATACTTTGACGAAGCCAATAAAACAGTTTTTTTTATATCATTATTTAAAACCTCTATCGGATTGGTAAATTCAAATTTTAATGCGTCGAGATTACTTACAATAGGATGCTTAGAATCTGAGTAAACGGCTGGTGAATACAACCATGGATATTGTGTATATTGCGAGGCACTGCCTTGTTGACCTGTTGCAAGAGCTATTGGCGTAGCTTGTAAATCTTTTACTAGGTCGGGTTTTATTCGGACACCATATTTAAAAAACAAATCATTCAAATTTAAATCTTTAGGATAGGCTAGATTTTCTCCTGTTTGCATCAAACTATCCATTTCCATAGCAACTTGGTCTATTAACCACAATGTTTTTCCGCCATTAATGATAAATTGATCAAGAACTTGTTTCTCTTCATCTGAAAAAGCTTGGGTTGGTTTTGCAATTATAGCTAAATCATACTTTTTTAAAGCTTTTAAAGAACTTTGTGGACTTTTTGAAACAGAATCTAAAGTAAATGGGGCGATAAAATAATTCTCACGTGTAGTTTTTAAAAAATCTGCTATCGATCGGTCTTCCAACTCTCCATTTCCTTTTATAATGGCAATCTTCTTTTCTTTAGATTTTAAAATAGTATTGAAACCATTAGCAAAAGCATACTCTAAATGTTGCACAGAACTCACTACTTTTTCTGCTGTTGAAGCGCCCATCATGTTTTTTAACAAAGGTACTTTAGTACTTTTTGTTCCATAAGTAACAACTGCCCATGGAAAAACTACTTCTTGTGTTTGCTTTCCTTTTTCGTCGAGGGTTACATTTAAAGGTGTTAATCCTCGTACATAAAACGACTGCATCACTGCTTCACGCTCATCTTCATTTTCTATCGGATTTACAAATTGAAAGATAATATTGGGATTGTAAGCTTTAAATTCCTCAAGCAATTGCTGGGTTTCGGTTTGCAGTTTTTTGAATTCACCTGGAAAATTTCCCTCCAAAAACACATCCACATATAGAGGCTCTTTCGCTTCGTTTATAATGTTTAAAGAAGTTTCAGAAAGTGTATAACGATTGTCAGCAGTTAAATCGAAACGCTTAAAGAAAAAGTTTCCAGCAAAATTTAATACAACTAAAATTGCAATAGTTGTAAGTAGTACTTTTAAGTTAGACTTCTTATTTTCCATTATGATTTTAGCGATTTTAATTTATAAACTGTCAATGATAAAAATACAATGGTGATGCTTACAAAGTAAAGTACATCACGTGTATCAATTACACCACGACTCATACTTTTAAAGTGATAATCCATTCCTAAAAGTGCAATGATGTCTTCTATACTTTTAAATTGAGAAGCCACACCTTGAAATCCGAAATAGAAAACAAAACACAAGAAAACCGAAACGATAAAAGCTACAATTTGATTTTCTGAAATTGTAGATGTAAAAACTCCGATAGAAGTATAGGCAGCAATTAAAAATAATAGTCCGAAATAAGAACCCATTGTGCTTCCCATATCAATATTTCCTGCTGGCATTCCTAAGCCATAAATCACATATACGTATATGAATGTTGGAATAATAGCAATTACAATTAGTAAAAACGCGCCAAAGAACTTTCCGCTAACGATTTTCCAAATCGATATTGGTTTGGTCATTAAAAGCTCAATTGTTCCTTGCTTTTTCTCATCAGAAAAACTTCTCATGGTTACTGCAGGAATTAGGAAAATTAATATCCAAGGCGATAAGGTAAAAAACGGACTTAAATCGGCAAAACCGCTATTTAAAATATTGAAATCGCCTTCAAATACCCAAAGAAATAATCCGTTGAGTAATAAGAAAATGGCGATTACTAAATATCCTATTGGCGAACCAAAAAAGGATTTAATTTCTCTTAATAATATTGATTTCATTCATTTTATGTTTAAAAGTTTAAATGTTTAAGAGTTTAAAAATTTAATTTGTTACAAGAACATATTTTAACAATTTTAAACCATATTAAACTAAACTAACTAATTTATCTACACTCCAAGCTTCTGGTTTATCATTGAACAGTTTTTTTGTAAATTTCCAAACTTCGTCAAATAATGCTGATTTTCTATAATTTTCTAAATCGTCTTCGGTTTCCCAATAACTGTAGGTAAAGAAAATGCAAGGATTATTTTTGTCTTGATACAATTCAAGAAAACGATTTCCTGGCGAGTTTCGTATGTGGTTTTTCATTAATTCGAAATTTGCCAAAAATGCTGGAATATTTTCTTCATGAAAGGACATTTTTACTATTCTTACGAACATAGTTAAATTTAATTAAAATTGATGGTAATGGCATCTCTATAGGTAATTCCGAGTAAACTTGCCGCTGTTGCAACACTTGGATTACTTTTATAAATTCCAATTTCTAGAAAACCAGCTTCATTGAAAATAGCTACTGCATTTCCACTGATTGATGAAAGTGGTTTTTTGTAAAGGGATTCAAAATTAGAATATTTTGCGAAAATACTTTTTATTTTTTTGCTTTTAAAATTTACTTCATAAGGTCTTCCTTTAGAAACATCTAAAAACATTTTTCTTGTTATATTGGTCACAGCATTTCCAAATCGGTCAAGATATACTATATAACCTTTTATAGAATTAGTATCATCAGAAACAATAGGTTGCAATTCGGTTACTTCTTTCAAAGTTTTTATTTCTTTACCAATAATACTCAACGACCCACCTTTTGAAATATGAATTGCTACTGTTAGCAAAACATCCATATCTGTTGCTTCAGGCGAAAGTCTATCGTGAATGTTGATTACAACCATTTTTTGAGGTTTAATTTTTTCAATTAACATACTCAAAATCCCATTATCAGCAGCAATAAAAAAATGTCCATTCCATTCGATGGCAATATGTTGGTTGTTTTCTCTTAATTCAATATCAATTCCGACAATATGTACAGTTCCTTTAGGAAAGCTATTATAAGCAGAACTAATAATATAACTTGCTTCACTAACATTAAACGGATCAACATCATGTGAAATATCTACAATTTTAGCCTCGATATCTTGCGATAAAATTTTCCCTTTCAAAACACCAACAAAGTGGTCTTTTAATCCGTAATCGGTAGTAAGGGTAATTATTGACATAAATTTGTTTATAACTATATGATGAAATTAATCAAGTTGTGTGCTAAATTTCATTAAATTTGAAATGATTGCAAAGCTACTTTATTTTATAATTTTTTTTACATTTTCAACTACCTTATTTATGAAAAATTTTTTTTTATTTTCATTTTTTTTTTGCATTTGTTTATTCTTTTTCTCAACAATTGGTTTGTAATATTAAGGGTAATATTAAAAATAAAACTACTAATGAAAGAATTTCAAGTGCCGAGATGCGTGGTTTGTTAAAAGACTATCCTAAGATTATGAATCAATATAACGAAGGAAGAATAAAAAAAACTATTGGTAATGTTATGTTTATTGGTGGAATTGGTATGGTAACTACTGATTTAATTGTTGGATTGACTTCTGCAACTAAATATCCAACAAAGTTAACTAATATAGGAGTTGCAACCACTTTAATTTCTATTCCAATAAAAATAGGTTTTTTGAAAAAAATTAGAGGAGCAGTTTCCGATTACAACACTGCTAAATATACTGGAAATATAACTTATAAATCTGAAATTAAGGTTAATACAAACGGTGTTGGATTTAGAATAAATTTTTAATTTACAATTTAATAATTTTACTATTGAACGAACGTATCATTGAATTACACGACATCGCTCCAAAAGAATTTTGGGGTGCACAAGACACTCATCTTGAAACAATTAAGAAGTACTACCCGAAGTTAAAAATTGTTGCTCGTGGCACAACACTGAAGGCATTTGGCGAAAAAGAAGAATTAGACGAATTTGAAAACCGTTTTAATCGATTGATGTTACATTTTACTCGTTATAACAATATTGATACCAACGTTATTGATAGAGTGATTCAAAGCAATTCACAAGAAGAACAAAAAATGCCTGATCATGACAAAATTTTGGTTCATGGAATAGGAGGTAAGTTGATTAAAGCAATGACTCCCAATCAACACAAATTAGTAGAATCGGTATTTAAAAACGACATGGTTTTTGCCGTTGGTCCTGCTGGAACAGGTAAAACTTACACAGGTGTAGCTCTTGCTGTAAAAGCATTGAAAGAAAAACAAGTGAAACGAATCATTCTGACACGTCCTGCGGTGGAAGCTGGTGAGAATTTAGGTTTTCTTCCTGGTGATATGAAAGAAAAATTAGATCCTTACATGCAACCGCTATATGATGCTTTGCGAGATATGTTGCCGCCGCAAACCTTGGAAGATTATATTTTGAAAGGAATTATACAAATCGCACCATTAGCTTTTATGCGTGGTCGAACTTTAGATAACGCATTTGTAATTCTTGATGAAGCGCAAAATACAACACACTCGCAAATGAAAATGTTTTTGACGCGTATGGGAAAAAATGCCAAATTCATAATAACAGGCGATCCAGGACAAGTTGATTTACCAAGAAGAACAATTTCTGGTTTGAAAGAAGCAATTTTAGTCTTAAAAGATATTGACGGAATTGGAATCATCTACCTTGATGACAAAGATATTGTAAGACATAGATTGGTGAAAAAAGTAATCGATGCTTATAAGAGTATTGAGAATCACGATTAAAAACAATTACAATATATTTTTAAGACACTATTAGAAGTGTCTTTTTTTATTTACTTTTGCAAAACAACCTATTTTGATTTTATATTAAGAAGGTCTATAAAAGCACCTAAGATTTTGTCAAAAGTAAACAACACACAATTATAATGAATACAATAACTACAAGTAATTTCAATTTTCCCAATCAAAACTCTGTTTATCGCGGTAAAGTAAGAGAGGTTTACAATATTAATGACGAACTTTTAGTCATGGTAGCAACCGACAGACTTTCTGCTTTTGATGTGGTTTTGCCAAAAGGAATTCCTTATAAAGGTCAAATTTTAAATCAAATTGCAACAAAATTTATGGAGTTAACTATAGATATTGTTCCAAATTGGTTAATTGTAACACCGGATCCAAATGTGGCAGTTGGTCATTTATGCGAACCTTTTAAAGTTGAAATGGTAATTCGTGGTTATCTTTCTGGACATGCAGCTCGTGAATATGCGCTTGGAAAACGTACCATTTGTGGTGTAACAATGGAAGAAGGTTTGAAGGAAAATGATAAATTCGAAACTCCAATAATAACACCTACAACCAAAGCGGACAATGGTTCGCATGATGAAGATATTTCTCGAGAAGCTATTTTATCCAACGGAATTGTTACTGAAGAAGATTATTTAGTTTTAGAAAAATATACACGTGCTTTATACCATAGAGGAACTGAAATTGCAGCCAGCCGCGGATTGATTTTAGTGGATACAAAATATGAATTTGGAAAAACTAAAGAAGGAAAAATCGTACTGATTGACGAAATCCATACTCCCGATTCCTCAAGATATTTTTATGCTGATGGTTATCAAGAACGGCAAGACAGCGGAGAGGAACAAAAACAATTGTCAAAAGAATTTGTACGCCGTTGGTTAATCGAAAATGGTTTTCAAGGAAAGGAAGGACAACAAATTCCGAACATGACCGACGAATATATCGAATCAGTTTCAGAACGTTACATCGAATTGTACGAAAATATTTTAGGAGAAAAATTTGTTAAAGCTGATATTTCAGACATTAATGAAAGAATAGAAAAAAATGTTCTTGAATTTTTAAAAAAATAAAAGGAAATACCCAAAATTAAATTTGGGAGTTTTTTTAATTATAAAATTTTCTTAACCAACCAATAGAAAAGATTAAAATAAAAATGATTAAGGTTCCAAAATAGCCAAATTTGATTTTTTTGAGACAAAAATTACAATGATGAAATAATTAACCTTTTCATATTTCTTTATTTAGTCGTTATACTATCAATCTTTTGAGCTAATTGATAATCTAAATCTGTAATTTCATTTTTATCATGTGTAAATAATGAAATCTGTAATTGAAATGCTTTGTGAATTTTACAATCAGGATGATGGTTCATTTCATCAGCAAGATGGGCAACATTCAAAAGGAATTCAACCAACTCAGTTTGCGATTCGAACTTTAAATTAGTTACTAATTTTCCGTTTACGGTTTTCCAATTAATATTTTCCATTTAATAGTTCGCCACCAATGGCAGATTTAGCTTCGATTCCTAATTTTTTCATCATTTCATATGTTGTGCAAACGGCAGCAGAAGTTACTGGAATTCCACATTCAGCCTGAATTAAATCGATGGCTTCTAAGGATGGCATTTGTACACAAGCAGATGCTACTAAAACATCAATACCGGTCAAATCTAATTGCTTATAAATTTCTAATAAATTCATCGGATTTTGTGCCGCAACTTCCAAATTATCTGGAATTTCCAAAGCAATACTTTGTTTCACTTTTATACCTTGGTTTTCAATGTAATCTACTACCATATCAGTCAATGGTCGCATATAAGGCGTAATTATTGAAATTTGTTTGGCTCCTAAAACTTTCAAACCATTAATTAAAGCTCCAGCTGAAGTTACAATTGGAGTAGGAAAGTCATTAGCAACAGTTTCTTGGTGTAAATTTACTTCCGAAACGCAATGATAACCGCGTCCCATACTCATAATAGCTACCAAACAAGCATAACCCATCACATCAACATGAGCGTCAGAAAGTTCTTGAGCGCATTTCAAACTCATAGCATCCATAGCTTCGAGTTCTTCTTTAGTTACTTTTTTCATTCGCATCCTACTACTATGAAACGTAAATCGCTCTGGCAAAATGTTTTCGCGTGAACGGAAGATTGCTGGTATTTCGGTTTCCATCGTTACGTTTGAAGATGGAACTATTTGTCCTATTCTGTATTTCATTTTTAGTTTAAAAGTTTATGGTTTAAAAGTTTAAAAGTTGCTCAGATACTGATTACTGAACACTGATTACTGAACACTTTTTTTAAATTTCTTTAACAGTATTCACAATCGTTCCAATTCCTTCAACAGTAGCTTCAACCACATCATCATTATACAACCATTCTTGAGGATTTCTTCCTGCGCCAACACCTGCTGGAGTTCCTGTAGCAATTATGTCACCTGGTTCTAGAGTAAAAACGATACTCAAATCTTCAATTAAATCATTGATGTTGAATAATAAGAATTTGGTATTTGAATTTTGCTTTTCAATTCCATTAACTTTTAAAGATAAATTCAAGTTATGTGGATTTTCGATTTCGTCTTTTGTTACTAAAATTGGTCCCATTGGTGCAAACGTATCTTGTCCTTTTGAGACAATCCATTGTCCTTCACGACGGCAATCACGAGCTGAAATATCATTAATTACTGTATAACCAAAAACATAATCCATTGCATCGGCTTTTGGAACATATTTTCCTTTTTTACCAATAACAACTGCCAATTCCACTTCCCAATCTAATTGTTCGGTTAGTTTTGTATTTTTTATGATTTCTGTATTGGTGGCAGTAACAGTCGTTGGCGGTTTTGAAAATATGATTGGTTTTTGAGGTAATTTTCCTGTGGTGTCTAATGTTCTTGCACTTTCTGCAACGTGCTCTGTATAGTTCAAACCAATTCCGATGATGTTTTTTATTGGCTTTGGAATAGGAGCAAGGAAAGTTACTTCGTCCATTTCATAGGCGATTTCATCGAAAAAAGATTGCTCAGTTTCAGCAATCATATCGTTAAGTTCTTCGACTAATTCAAATCCCATGTCGATTAGTTCTAACATTGAAGTTGGTAGAGGAAAATTTGATATTTCTCCAAAATCTTCCATATCAATAACTTGGTTGTTGTGAATGAATCCTAATCTTGGTTCGGAGTCGTTTGTTTTGTAGGTAAGTAGTTTCATATTTAAGCCGGTAAGACGCAAAGGCGTCAAGTTAAAAGTCTATTTTCTATTCTCTTTAATCTATTTTCTGATGACCATTATTTTCTTCCAATTCACTTGATTGATATAATCCCAATCCTTCAATTACTGGTAAATCATTGAAATTGAACAAGCAAGCATCTTCAGTTTCGGATGAATTGTGATGTTCATGCCATGCCCAACTTGGAACACAGAAAATATCTCGTTCTTTCCAATCAAAACGTTTTCCATTAATTATGGAATATCCTTTTCCTTTAGCACATTGATATACAAATGAACCAGTGTGTTTGTGAGCTTTTCCCTTGAAACCTGCTGGTAATAATTGCATCGCAGCACCCATAGTTTGCATCACATGTCCACCAGTTAATGGATTGGAATATTGCATAAAAATACCATCAAAAGCATTGACTTCATTGAGTTTTTGAGTTTCTAACAAAAACGGATAAACATTTTTCCAAGAATATTTGAATAAAGGTGAATAAGGTTTGTCCCAAGTTTTATCAGCTGGAATCAATCCTGCGCAAGCGTAAGTTATTGGCGAATAATTTAATGGTTTAACTAATTCTTGTTTTCCATCATAAACAGCATAATCATTTGCTTCTAAAGCATTAACTAGTGGAATATCCAAACCATCTTGCCAAATGCAAGTTTTTCCACCTTCTTCAACACCGTGTTCGTGCCAAGTTGAATTGGGTGTGATAACAAAATCATTTACTTCGAGCATTATTTTATTGCCATCAACAACGGTGTATCCTTTTTCGCCTTCCATAATAAAGCGTAGGGCAGAAGCACGATGACGATGAGCCGAAGTACTTTCGCCCGGACGAGTTACTTGAATTCCTGTATACAACCAACCAACAGCTGCAGAAACGTCTTTTCGTTTATCATTAACTAGATAAACCACGCGTCTTCCTGCTTGTTCAGGTGTAACTAACTCAGAGGATTTTAAAACTAATTCGCGTAAATCATCATATTTCCAAAGCATTGGAACTGATGAACTTCTTGGTTCCCAAGGTTCGATATCATTGGCAACAGTCCATAATGCACCAGCACCAAGTGTTTCTAGTTCTTTGTAATAGGCAATTAATTCAGGAGAATCTTGTACTCTTGCGCGACCAATAACGTCGTCTGAAAATTTATCTTCCATAATTATTATTTAAAAAAAATGTCGACTGAAGCTCTCGAAGTCATCATTTTATTATCTTTTATTAAATTCCTCGTGATTATCAATAAACGTAATTTTTCGAGTAGCTGCAATATTTACTCTTAAGTCAAAAATATCAAATCTATTATAATGTCCTAGAATGTCGTGCATTTGTTTTGGTTGGATGCATTTTTCCAAATCAATATCGGCGTAAACCATTCCTTCATCATCAATCAAAGGTTCTCCAATTACAGCACCATTTGGACCAATAAATCCTGAGAAAGCAGAATTTTTTCTGGTTAAAAGTTCATCAACATTTGGAACATCCTCTCGTAAAGCGTCTTTTATTTCTTGAGAAATTGTAGAACAAGAAACTATGGTAAATAACTTTCCTTCAAATGAATGAGCTGCTGCACGAATTTTAATTGCTTCAGCCATATTGTAATCTGGTGGTGCGACTGGCAAGGAAATGTAATTTGCAATGTGAATTAATTCGCCTTGAGAAAGTAGTGTGAAACGTGCTAATGTATTCGTGTTTTCTCCGCAAGCTAACGTTCCAATTGGTCCAATCTCGGTATTGTACACTTTTAAAGAAGAGCCATCGCCACTTGTCCAAGTTAATTTTTCAGCCCAAGTCGGAACAAGTTTCCGGTGTTTTCCAATTAGAGTTCCGCTGTTATCGATTATTAAATTAGTATTGTAAATTTCGCCATATGAATCACCACGTTCGTTAATTCCGATAACGATATGTATATTGTAGTCTTTTGCAGCTTTGAATAATGGTTTCATCGATTCGTCTGAAACTGCAACAGAATTTTTATACAATTGTTCGTACCATTTACTGCCTTGAACAGGTGTCATGATCCAATTCCAATAAGGATAACCAGCGATGAAAACCTCTGGAAATGCAATTAACTGCGCTCCGTTTTGACTTGCTTCTCTAATGAAAAAAATAGCTTTATCAATAGTTTTTTCTACATTCAGAAAAACTGGTGATGTTTGAACGGTGGCGGCTCTGAATTTTTTAAAGTCCATTTAATTAGTATAAGATGAAAGTATTAAGAATTAAGACTGATATATTTTGAAATTTTTTCTTTCATTTCGTCATTAAAAGGTTCGGCTTTAATACTTTGTCTATCGTCTTGTATTTTTACATTTACCAAAGTTACTTCTCCTTCTAAAACAGTCTGTTCGTGTTGATTAACAAATTGGAATCCGCAAATTATAGATGAAGTTTTTAGTTCTTTTACCCAAAGTTTTTTGGTTAGATTCTCTCCAATTCGAGCAGCATTTTTGAATTGTACTTTCAAATCTACCGTCGGAATTCCGTTGGTTTCGTGCATTTTGGAGAATGGTCTTTCTAATGCTTCTTCAAACCAATCTTCTACTAAATCATTGAGCATTTCTAGAAAACGAGGATAGAATACTATTCCTGCGTAGTCGATGTGTTTGAAACGGATTTTTTCTTGTTTTATAAATTGCATACTTTTATATCTTAATTTTAAGATTATTATTTTGATACTATTTCAACTTAAATCGTTGAATTTTTCCTGTTTCTGTTTTTGGTAAACTTTCTATAAAATTAATTACTCTTGGATATTTATAAGGTGCTGCTGTATTTTTAAACCAATTTTGTATTTGGATTTTTAATTCTTCACATTCTTTAATTTGATTTTTTAAAACAATGTGTGCACAAACCAACATTCCACGTTCCTCATCAGGTAGTCCGACAACTGCGCACTCTAATATATTTTCGTGTGTTAAAAGTACAGATTCTACTTCAATTGCAGCTATATTGTAACCAGAAGAAATTATCATATCATCGCCACGAGCCACAAACCAAAAATATCCTTCTTCATCTTGACGAAAAATATCACCGGTAATGTTCCATCCGTTTTCAACGTATTTCTGTTGCTTGTCTTCTCGATTTAAATATTTACAACCTGTAATTCCTCTTACTGCTAATCTTCCGGCTTCATTTCTTGGAAGTTCATCTCCTTTTTCATCAATAACTTTCGCTTCATAACCAGTAACCGCTAAACCTGTTGCGCCAGGTTTCATGTTTTCTTCATTAGAGGAAATAAAAATATGTAGCATTTCAGTCGCTCCAATTCCATCGATGATTTTCAAACCAGTTGCATCGTACCAATCTTGCCAAACCTTTAATGGTAGGGTTTCGCCAGCAGAAACACATTTGCGTAAGCTAGAAATATCAAATTCTTTAACTTTAGTAGTAATAATTCTCCAAGCTGTTGGTGCTGTAAAACAGATTGTAATTTTATAATCTTGAATGGCTTTTAAAAGTAAATCTGGACTAGGTTTTTCGATTAAAAAAGTAGAAGCACCAAAATACATGGGAAACAAAACCAATCCGCCTAATCCAAAGGTAAAACCTAATGGTGGGCTTCCTGTAAAAATATCATTTTGAGTGGGTTGTATCGAATATTGTGGAAAACATTCGCAAATATTCAAAATATCTTTATGATAATGTGACGTCATTTTGGGCAAACCTGTAGTTCCAGATGTGAATCCAATTAATGCAACAGAATCTGATTTTGAGTGATAATTATCAAATGTTTTTAGTTTAGAAGCCATTAATTCTTCCAATTGAGAATTACCATAGAAACAAGTTTTTTTTAAAAAATCAGATTTTACTAAATGCATTTCTTCTTCCAATTCCTTGTCGCAAAAAGCATGTGAAATTTCGGCACAATCTATAATTGTTGTCAATTCTTTAAAACGAAGCAGAGGCATAGTGGCTACAACAATTCCGCCAGCTTTTAATATTGCAAACCAACAAGCCACCATCATTGGGTTGTTAGCTGAACGAATTAGTACTCGATTGCCAGATTTTAAACCTAAATCATCGATTAAAACATGCGCAATTTGGTTGGCTTTTTCAAATAAATCTTGATATGTCCAAGTTTCTTCAAATGTTCTAATGCATATGTTGTTTCCTCGACCTTCTTTAATATGATTATCCAATAATTTTTCAACACAATTCAGCATTTCAGGATGTTGAAATTGCGGTAAATCAGTAAATACATAATTAGGTTGCAAGTCTATACTTGGTAGATTTATATGTGCAAAATTATCTTCGTAGTGTTTCATTTGAAAAATTGTATATTGTATATCCTATAATTGTATATTGACTCAATTTTACAATATACAATTATACATTATACATCTTTTACTTCTTATTACTCTTCGGTTTCAGAGCTTTTTTCATTCCTTCAACTTGTTTTCTTTCAATAGCTTTTAATGGATATAAATGTGAAATTCCCATTTTATATTGATTTGGAATTTCATTTGACTGATATTGTTCATATGCTTGTGCATTTCTAACCAAATTTGTATCCAATAATAATGGTCGTCCTAAAGCTACTAAATCGGCACGACCATTCAAAATTATTGTATTAATTTGATCAATATCTTGAATGTAACCAGCCGTAATTGTTGGAATATGAACTGTATTTCTTACTGCGTCAGAAAATGGTGTTTGCCACATTCTACCAATAATTGGTTTCTGATTTGCAACCGTATTTCCTGTCGAAACATTGATTATATCTGCTCCAGCGACTTTAAAAGCAGTTGCAATTGTGATTACATCATCTTCGGAAATTCCGTTTTCTGCCCAATCAGTTGCTGAAATTCGAACTGACATTGGTTTTTCTTTTGGGAAAGCAGCACGTATTTCATTGAAAACTCGTAAAGGAAACTTTAATCGGTTTTCTATACTTCCTCCAAATTCGTCTCTTCTACTATTTGTTAAAGGTGATAGGAAAGAAGCTAGTAAAAATCCGTGATGCGCTTGTAATTCGATCATATCAAATCCTGCTTTTTCTGAATTTATTGTGGCTTGAACAAATTGCGAAGTAACCAAATCCATGTCTTCCAAAGTCATTTCTTTTGGTGTTGCAGTATTTTCATTAAATGGAATTGCAGACGCGGAAAGTAATTCCCAACTTTCTCCAGAAAAACTATCTTCCCAAGGAATTTTTGAACAACCTTTTCTGCCAGAATGTCCTAACTGAATTCCGATTTTAGTTTGTGTGTTTTTATGAATAAAATCATTGATTCGTTTCCATTCAACTATTTGATTTTTATTATATATACCTGAACAACCTAAAGTAATACGTCCAGTTTTTGAAACAGCAGTCATTTCTGTCAAAATTAATCCTAAACCACCAATGGCTCTTGAGGTATAATGTTGAAAATGCCAATCGTTTACCAATCCGTTCTCTGCTGAATATTGTCCCATTGATGACATTGCAATTCGATTTTGTAATTCTAAATCTCCAAGTTTAAAAGTTAAAAATGCAGCGCTTTTGCCTTCGAGAGCCTCAGGCAACGCTTCATTTTTGTTGCCTGAGGCACTCGAAGGCAACAAAAATTCTTCTAAAACTTTATCTGTAAATGATTTATCACGCAAACGCAAGTTTTCATAAGTTACTTTTTTAGCACGTGTCATACATCCGAAAGCAAATTGATAAAAAGGATGTTGATTATGACGGTTCATATTTTCAAACCAATCTAACGAAACCAAAGCAGCATACTGAATCATTTCTACAATATTTCTTCTGGATTTGTCATAATGTTGAAAAACTGCTTGTACATCATTTGGATTTGCTATCAAGGCATCAAACAAACCTATAGCAGAATCCATCGCTAATTTTGTTCCCGAACCAATTGAATAATGTGCAGTCGCTTTAGCATCACCAAGTAAAACGATATTTTTATGATACCAGTTTTCATTGGTTACATGTGGAAATTGACGCCAATGTGATTTGTTAGAAATTAGTGGATGACCATCGAGTTCTTCTTTGAAAATTTCAGTAATTTTGGTAATAGTATCTTCTTCGTTAGTAACTTCAAATTCGAATTTTTGCCAAGTATCTTCGGAACATTCAAATATCCAAGTGCTCATTCCGGCTTCATATTGATAGGAATGTGCTACGATTAAACCATGTTCAGTATTTCTAAAAAAATAAGTAAATGCATCTAATGGTTTTGTTGAGCCCAACCACACAAATCGATTTTTCTTTAGCTCGATTTTGGTTCCAAATTCTGATGCAAATTTTGTACGTATTTGACTTCCAATTCCATCAGACGCAATAATAATATCAGCATCTTCAAATTGACTTAAATCATCTACATTGTGTTCGAAATTCAAATTTACGCCTTCTTCGATACATCTTTGTTGCAATAATTGTAGTAAAGTTTTTCTAGAACATCCGCAAAATCCATTTCCTGCAATGTTTACAGTTTGTCCGTCACGAGCAATTATAATATCATCCCAATAGGCAAATTTGCTACGAATGAGTTCATACGATTGCATGTCGCGCTTTAGAAATTCTCCCAAAGTTTCATCAGAAAATACTACACCAAAGCCAAAACTGTCGTCCGATTTATTACGTTCGTAAATATCGATTTGGCAATGTGGCATTGCTTTTTTTGTAAGAATTGAAAAATAAAGACCTCCTGGACCACCACCAATTACTGCTATTTTCATTTTATTCTGAATTTAGTTCAGAATCTCTGAACTTGTTTCAGTATCTCTTATAAGATACTTTCTTTTATTTATTTAACTTCTTTTGATAGAAAATAGCTCTCCTATTTTACTATAATATGAACCTCCTAATCTTGAAACTGGCCTGTAATTTTCCATATTAATTTTGTAATTATCTAAGAGTACATCATCATCAAAATGCATCATTACAATTCTTCCTATAACAACACATGCGCCACCTTGTTTATGGTCTTGAAGAAAATAATGATATACCATTTCGCATTCAAAATGAATCGGGCTTTCTTTGACACGCATTGGTTGTACAAGCTTTGATGGAATTGGTGTTACGTTAGCAAGTTCAAATTCATCAATATCTGAACTTACACTAGATGCAGTTGTGTTCATAACCTCAACAATGTTTTCTGTAACCATATTTACTACAAATTGTTTATTTGTTAATACATTATTTAAAGTATCTTTATTACTATTGTTATCTCTTCTAGTAGAAAACATTACATGCGGTGGATCATCTCCTAAAATATTGAAATAGGAGAATGGGGCCAAATTATTAATTCCATCCTCATCAATAGTAGATATCCAGCCTATTGGCCTCGGAATTACAGAACCTGTTAGAAGTTTGTAAATAGCAGACTGCTCTAATTTTTTGGGATCAAATTGCATTTTGTTGTATTGTTTTTACAAATTAAATAAAATTATAAGGAATATTCTAAAATCGATTGGTAAAAATTATCAACTTTATAATTTTTATATTGAATGGATAATTTAAAACATTGAAAATGTATTTATTATCAAAAAATTAGTATAAATGAAATTATTTCCCAACAAAATTGTATACAATACAATTTTAAATTAAAAAAAATATTAAAAATGTTTTTGGATAATTGCTAAATTAGTATATTTATGCAAAATTTATATATATGGAGATTTTAGCGTGTCCAAAATGTCAAAGTAACAACATTGTAAAAAGTGGCATCATCAAAGATAGACAAAGGTTTTTGTGTAAAAAATGTAGTTATTACTTTACAGTAAACAAACTCGGAAAAAAGATTGATAGTTACTATGTTACTAAGGCTTTACAACTTTATTTGGAAGGTTTGAGTTTTAGAGAAATAGAGCGTATTATTGGTGTTTCTCACGTAACTGTTAGTAATTGGGTTAAAGAGTATAAAGTAACAAAACCCAGTCATACCGATTATCATCCTACATATAAGATCTACAACCATTTAGAACTAGTAGAATTTTTAAAAAATAAAGAACAACTAAAAGGAGCTGGAATGATAATAACGGAACTAGGTGATAAGTTTATGCTAATAAAATGGGAACGCTTTAAGGATTAACTATAGTGTTTACATAAATATATACTATAATTTTTTTCATTAGCAAAATTTTAGAATTTGGCCAAGTAAAAATAAAATACTAACCAAATTTTTAACCTTATGAAAAAAATATTAATTGTAGTAATTCTTTGGGCATCCCTAGTATTTTCACAAGAGCAAAAAGCTCAAGAAATACCTTTTAAAGTGGATGTATTTGGATTTGCACGTGTTGATTATAGTTGGGATACAAGACAATCGGCACAGGTGAGAGAATATCATTTAAATTTATGGCCACTAGATGAAAAATTAGATAGTGATGGAAAAGACATTAATCAAGCAGGTGCCTCAAATTTTTTATCTGTAGTATCTAGACTTGGTGTTAAAGCATCGGGACCTGATGTTTGGGGAGCGAAAGTATATGGAGTTCTAGAAGGTGACTTTTTTGGAAATACACAACAATCTATAGGTTTACTTAGATTGCGTCACGCCTATGCTAAACTTGATTGGAAAAAAACAGCAATAACTTTTGGTCAAACCTGGTATCCTACTTTTATACCTGAGGTTTTTCCTGGTGTTGCAAACTTCTCTACCGGAATTCCCTTTAATCCTTTTGGATGGGCTACACAATTTAGAATTGATCAAAAATTGAATGATAAATTCAAATTTTCTTTTATTGCTTATAAAGATAGGGAATTTGGAGCGTTTCCAGCAGATGGAAATCAAAACTCTCCGGTCTATAATAGTGTATTACCAGCAATGCATGGTAAAATTGAATTTAGAAACAAATCAGTTTTAGCTGGTCTAGGAGCTGAATTTTACCCAAATAAACCATTAATTGAGTCGGTGATCTCTCCCGCAATACCTGCATCAGGTTCCAATCCTGCAGTACCAGCCGTAATTAAAAAATCTTCTGAAACTTTAAATTCAACATCAATTGTAGCCTATATGAAATATAATAATGAAAAATTTCATGTAAAACTTTATGGAATCTCAGGAGAAAACTTACATCATTTGGTTATGTTAGGCGGATATGCTAGTTACGCAAATGGAACAAATCCAGTTACATACGAAGGAATTAAGACTAATTCCGTTTGGATTGATATTGCTAGCAACAGCAAAAAAACTGCTCCTGGACTTTTCTTTGGTTATACAAATCAAGAAGGAACCTCGTCACGAATTGCACCAGCTAATATTTACGCAAGAGGAATCAATGCAGCCCGAGGTGTTAAAGATATGTGGAGAGCTTCTGCAAGAGTAGATTTTAAACAAAATAAATTCAGATTAACACCAGAAGTTGAATATACAGCAGCTACTCACGGAAAAACACAAAACGATTTATCTATTTCTGGAGCCGAAAATGTAGTAGGTAATTTTAGAGCAACTGTTTCTGCAGTTTATTCTTTTTAAACATTAATTAATTAACTAAATAATTTTAAATATGAGCGAAAATAAATCATCAAAAGGTATTTGGAAAGTAATTTCCGCTTCCTCAATGGGAACAATGATTGAATGGTATGATTTTTACATCTTCGGTAGTTTAGCCGTAGTGTTATCAACCAAATTCTTTCCAACTGATAATCCAACAGCTGCTTTCTTGTCAACGTTAGCAACATTTGCTGCTGGTTTCGTAGTACGTCCTTTTGGAGCACTTTTCTTTGGTAGATTAGGTGATTTAATTGGAAGAAAATATACGTTCATGGTAACGTTAATGTTAATGGGTGGAGCAACGTTTGTAATTGGATGTATTCCAAGTTATGAAACTATTGGTTTTGCTGCTCCGATTTTAGTATTAATTCTTCGTTTACTTCAAGGTTTAGCACTTGGAGGTGAATATGGTGGAGCCGCAACTTATGTAGCAGAACATGCACCACCAGGAGAAAAAGGATATTGGACATCATGGATTCAAACAACAGCTACAGTTGGTTTATTCATTTCATTAATGGTAATCTTAATTACTAAAGCGTCTTTATCAAAAGAAGCATTTGACGAATGGGGTTGGAGAGTACCATTTTGGGTATCAATCTTAATGGTTTATGTTTCGTATTTGATTCGTAAAAATATGGATGAATCTCCAGTTTTTGCTAAAACTAAAGCTGAAGGAAAAACTTCTACTAATCCATTAAAAGAAAGTTTCGGAAATAAATTCAATTTAAAATTCGTTCTTCTAGCATTATTTGGTGCTACAATGGGTCAAGGTGTTGTTTGGTACACTGGACAATTCTATGCAATGAATTTCTTAAAAACGGTTCAAAGTATTGATTCTTCTCAAGTTGATATGTTACTAGGTGTTGCTTTAATTCTTGGAACTCCATTTTTTGTGTTCTTTGGATGGTTAAGTGATAAATGGGGTAGAAAATCAATTATGATGACAGGAATGTTATTAGCGATTTTATTATATCGTCCAATTTATAGAGCAATGTATAATTCAACAGATTTAACTAAGAAAAGCGAAATTGTTGCTCAAACTAAAGTGGTACCTTCAATTAAAGAAGTTGATGCTACAAAAATGGATTCTATTTACACAACTACAAAAGCTTACACTGATGGGACTACAGTTGAAGAAATCAAAACTATCCATTTTGAAGCTGGAAAAGTAATGGTAGACGACAAAGGAAAAGATAAAATTGAAACTAAAGTTACCAAAATGATTAACAATAGTGATCGTTGGTTCTTAATTTTGATGGTTTTCATTCAAGTAATATTTGTAACAATGGTTTATGGTCCAATTGCTGCATTCCTTGTAGAAATGTTCCCAGTTAAAATTAGATATACGTCGATGTCATTGCCTTATCACGTTGGAAATGGTATCTTTGGAGGATTGCTTCCTGCAATTTCAACTTACTTTGTAACGAATGCAAAAGAAGCTGGTGATGTAGAATTTTACCTTGAAGGGTTATGGTATCCAATTGGTATTGCCGCAGTTTGTTTCGTTATCGGAATGATTTACATTGATAGAAAAATTAATACTCTTCACGACTAAAATATAAAACTATGAACGCATTAAAAAAATATTTAGGAATTGTTTGGATTGCTCTTGCTGCAGCAGTTGCTTACTTTTCAATTGGAATCTTTGGTTATAAATTAACTACAGGAAAACAAGACGATTTAGTTTTTGGAATTATTGTTTTCTTCATATTATTACCTATGATTGTTACTGGTTTAACCATTTTTGGTTGGTATGCAATCACCGATGAATACGAAGATTAAATAATTTTATTGGTTAGTCTCAGAAGCTCTTATTCACTTAAGGGCTTTTGAGCATTTATAACAGAAGGTTTAAAAGTTTATATGTTTAGAAGTTTAAGAGTTTGAAAACTTTGTGTAAATTCGTGAAAATTATCCAACTTGAATTTGTGTTAATTTGTGTAATTCGTGGCTAAATATGATACTGAAATTCTGAAATGAATTCAGAACAAGTAAATTCAGCATAAAATGAAAAAAAGACATCAACAAAAATTAGTTATCGTTTCTATAGTCTTGTTAATAGGTTTTAATCTTCCTATTGCATTGCTATTTGATTCTGCACAAAATTTTCTTGGTTTTCCTGTAGTTTACATTTACTTTTTCTCTATTTGGTTGTTTTCATTATTGGTTTCACTTTTAATTGTAAAACGATACAATGAATAGTATAGCGCTTCTAGTAGTTCTTTCAGGATATTTAGCGGTTCTTTTTTACATCGCACATTGGGCAGAAAAAAAAGGAAATAGTAAATGGACAAATAATCCTTATGTTTATACTTTATCATTAGCAGTTTATTGCACTGCTTGGACTTATTACGGAAGTATTGGAGTTGCTGCTGATAGCGGTTTGAGTTATCTTCCAATTTATCTCGGACCAATAATTATTGCACCTTCATGGATATTAATTCTTCGAAAAATTATTCGAATTTCAAGAGTTAATAAAATTTCAAGTATAGCCGATTTTATTTCGCTACGCTATGGAAATAGTAGATTTCTTGGAGCAATTGTTACAGTTATATGTCTTACAGGAATCATTCCTTATATTTCATTACAACTCAAAGCCATTTCAGAAACTTTTCACGTAGTGACCAACACGCCAACAAGTAAAAATATTTTTGATGACACTACAACACTTGTAGCAGTTGCATTAGCACTTTTTGCTTCTTATTACGGAACTCGATATGTCGATGCTTCCGAAAAAAGAAAAGGAATTGTTACTGCTGTTGCAATGGAGAGTGTTTTAAAATTAGTATTCTTTGTAATCATTGGTGTTTATGTTACCTTTTTTGTTTTTGATGGTTTTGATGATATTTACCAAAAAGCAAGTTTATTAGAACATTTTAAAGAAAAAAACACCATTGGAGGTTTGCCTCAAGCAATCAATTGGTTTTTACTTTGCGTGCTTTCTATGTTTGCTATTTTTCTTTTGCCAAGACAATTTCAAGTTTCGGTAATTGAAAACAATCGCGAAAATCATATCAATACTTCCGTTTGGTTATTTCCATTGTATCTTTTATTGTTTAATATTTTTGTATATCCAATAGCTTGGGGTGGAAATATTTTGTTTGATGGAAAAAATGTAAATTCAGATACTTATTCGCTGTTAATTCCGCAATTTTTTGATGAAAAAACATTAACAGTAATGGTATTTCTTGGTGGATTTTCAGCAGCAATTTCAATGATTGTTGTTTCATCTATCGGACTTTCAACCATGATTACCAATAATATTTTAATTCCTTACAATTTATTAGGAAAACTAAACAATGTTGATGCAATTAGTAGCAAAAGCATCTTGAAAAGTAGAAAAATAGGAATCTTTTCATTAATCATCTTGTCTTATTTCATCTATAGATTTTTCGGATTAGATTATAATTTAGTTTCAATTGGTTTAGTTGCTTTTGTAATTATTTCGCAATTAGCACCAGCTTTTTTTGGAGCTTTATTTTGGAGAAGAGGTTCGCGATTAGGAGCTGTCTATAGTATCTTGGTAGGTTTTGCCATTTGCATCTATACTTTACTAATTCCTTATGCTATTGGAATTACGAACAGTTCTAGCAATTTTATTTCAGAAGGTTTCATGGGATTTCATTTACTAAAACCCTTTCAACTTTTTGGTTTGGACTATTTGCAACCAGTGCCACATGCATTATTTTGGAGTTTGTTGTTTAATTCCTTGACATATTTCGCAGTTTCTGTAAGTTTTAAAGGAAATTATCGTGAACGTAATTATGCCGAAATGTTTGTTGACATAAACAAATACATTACCAATCATGAAGACGCATTTATTTGGAAAGGAACCGCTTACAGAAATGATATTGAAAAAGTATTGATTCGTTTTCTTGGTGAAGAACGAACTAAACGTGCCATGAATATTTTCAATGTAAAATATAATGTTGATAAAAATATTGAACTTGCTGATGCCAGATTAATCAAATTTGCGGAAAATCTTCTTACAGGTCATATCGGAACGGCTTCGGCTAGAATATTGATTTCGAGTGTTGTAAAAGAAGAAAAAATTACTTTACCTGAAGTTTTAAAAATATTAGAGGAATCGAAAGAAAACATCATCATTAATAAAAAGCTGACTGAAACTTCTAACGAATTAAAAGAAATCACAGCCAAATTACAGAATGCCAATGCATCTTTGATAATAAAAGACAAACAAAAAGATGAGTTTTTAGATACGGTAACTCACGAACTTCGTACACCAATTACTGCAATTCGTGCAGCAAGCGAGATTTTGCACGATGATGACGAAATTCCAGAAGATTTGAAAAAACAATTTCTTCAAAACATCATTTCTGAATCGGACAGACTGAATCGTTTGATTGATAAAATTTTGGATTTAGAAAAGTTTGAAACCGGAAAGCAAACCATCAATCCAAGTAAAAATAATCTGGTGGAAACTGTCGAAAAATCTATCGAACCTTTACAGCAACTTATTAGAAACAAAAAAATTACAATTCATATTGAAAGTAAAGATAAAATCAATGCTTACTACGACGAAGATAGAATTGTACAAGTTGTAACTAATTTATTATCAAATGCTATCAAATTTTGTCCCGATAGTGAAGGATTAATTACGATTCAAATTATTGAAAAAGATAATTTTATTCATACTTTCGTACATGATAACGGAAAAGGGATTAACCCAAATGATTTTGAAGCCATATTTGAAAAATTCTATCAATCGACCAATCAGAATATTAAAAAACCTGTTGGTAGCGGATTAGGATTAGCTATTTGCAAACAAATAATTGAACATCATAAAGGTAAAATTTGGGCACAACCAAGTATAAAAGGTGCTTGTATTGTGTTTACCTTACCGAAAAACAAGAATATAGAAATATAAGAAATGAAAAAGATTTTAATAGTAGATGACGAACCTAATATAGTAATGGCATTGGAATATACTTTCAAAAAAAACAATTTTGAAGTATTCATTGCACGCGACGGACAAGAAGCTTTGGATATTGTGAAAACCAATTGTCCAGACATGATCATTCTTGACGTAATGATGCCTATGGTTGATGGTTATGCTACCATTGAGCAAATTAGAAAAGACGACAACTTAAAACACACCAAAGTAATTTTTCTTTCTGCTAAAAATAAAGAAAGTGACATTGAAAAAGGAATGGCACTTGGTGCTGATGCCTATCTAACAAAACCTTTTTCAATCAAAAAAGTGGTAGATCAAGTGATGGAGTTACTTTCCTAATTTCATTAATGTTTAAATCGTATTAAATCTTACTGCGTTAATGATTTAATAGTATTGTAGAATAGCTCTTTCTTCTTTTTTATATTAACGCAAACGATTTCGTATATACCTATTTAGCAAGAATATTTTAACTCGTATTGATTAATTATTTACATTTACTTATGTAATTAAAACAACCGCAAACCAATCAATACTAATGAATTACCAAGAATTTTACAACCAAAGTATTCAATCTCCTGAAGCTTTTTGGAAAGAGCAAGCAGACCAAATAGAGTGGTATACAAAACCATCTACCATTTTATCAAAAGATGAAAACGATTATCCATTATGGTTTAAAGATGGAGAATTAAATATGTGTTATTTAGCTTTAGATAAGCATATTCAAGATGGTTATGGAGATCAAACGGCAATCATATACGATTCGCCAGTAACTCAAAATGTAAAGCGATATACTTATAACGAAGTCAAAGCAGAAGTAGCTAAACTAGCTGGCGGAATGATTTCTTTAGGATTGAAAAAAGGCGATACGACTGTAATTTATATGCCTATGATTCCACAAGCAGCTTTTGCAATGTTGGCTTGTGCACGAATAGGAGTAACGCATTCAGTTGTTTTTGGAGGTTTTGCACCACACGAATTAGCTATAAGAATTGACGATTGCAAGCCAAGAGCTATCATAACCGCTTCTTCAGGAATAGAAATCGATAGATTAATCGCCTACAAACCTTTAGTTGACGAAGCAATTGAATTGTCCGAACACAAACCTAAAAAAGTAATCGTTTTCAATAGAAAATTAGGAGCAAGAATTCCTTTTAAAAAATATGATGTTGATTATGATGCACTAGTTTATGGTTCAGAAGAAGTGCCTTGTATTCCTGTAAATGCAATACATCCTTTATATGTTTTATATACTTCTGGAACAACAGGGAAACCAAAAGGAATTGTAAGAGATACAGGCGGTTATGCTACGTCACTTAAATTTTCAATGCAATATATTTATGGTGCCAAACAAGACGAAGTTTTTTGGGCAGCATCTGATGTGGGTTGGGTAGTTGGACATAGTTATATCGTTTACGGACCATTAATTAATAGAAATACAACAGTAATATTTGAAGGAAAACCAATCAGAACTCCAGATGCTAGTACATTTTGGAGAGTGATTGCTGAGCATAAAGTAAGTATCATGTTTACTGCTCCAACAGCCATTCGTGCTATCAAGAAAGAAGATCCAAATGGTGAATTTATCAAACAATATGATTTGTTTTGTTTGAGAACACAATTCTTAGCAGGTGAACGTTGTGATGTAGCCACTTTAGAATGGTATCGCGAACATATTCCAGTTCCTGCAATTGACCATTGGTGGCAAACAGAATCGGGTTGGCCTATGATTGCAAACATGATGGGCGTGGAGTATTTACCCATAAAGCCAGGTTCTGCTGGAAAAGCTGTTACAGGTTACGACATCAGAATTTTTGGAGAAAACGGACAGGAATTAGGTCCAAATGAAGAAGGTTATGTAGTTATCAAATTGCCATTGCCACCTGGAACCATGTTAGATTTATGGAAAGATAACGAGCGTTTCAAAGCAGGTTATCTAAATAAATTTCCAGGTTACTATTTCTCAGGCGATGGCGGATTTAAAGATGATGAAGACTATATTTTTATCACTGGAAGAGTAGATGATGTTATCAATGTAGCAGGTCATAGACTTTCTACAGCCGAAATGGAAGAAATAGTTTCGTCACATCATTCGGTTGCAGAATGCGCCGTTATTGGTATTAATGACGAATTGAAAGGTCAAGTCCCATTAGCTTTGGTAGTTAATAAATCAGGTGAAGATATCGAGCATTTCCAACTGCAACATGAAGTAGTGCAACTAGTTCGACAACAAATCGGTGCCGTAGCTTCATTGCGTGATGTTGTTCTAGTTCAAAGATTACCAAAAACAAGATCAGGTAAAATTTTACGTAAATTACTAAGAAGCATTGCCGATGGAGAAAATTTTCAAATCCCTTCAACTATTGATGATGAAGCTATTATATATGAAGTTAGAGAGGATTTTGAAAATGCTAAAATAGGTTCGTTTAGATAAAATCAAGTTAAAAAAAGCAACATTTGCTTTTAATGGCTTTATTATCGTATATTTATGAATTGAGTACTTACTAATTTATTCATTTTAAGTTAGAAACCACTTCAAAAGACAAAAAAAAACATATAATCTACTAGAAAAAGTTTCTACTAAAAGATATAAAGGATGTGTCAATTTCAGTTTTTTATCAAAAATCCTCATTTTATTTTAGCAGTTTTATCAGAAGGTTTGTTTGATGAATCTGAAAAAATCAATTAATATGTTATGAAAATTGTTCTCAATAAAATTCAATTGCTATAGAAAATTATTAGGTTTGGAAAATTAGACCATCAATTTACAAATACTATTGAAATTAAAGAATAAATTCAAGTTCTAGTGGGAAATTTATGATTGATGATGCTAATATGTAAATTCTTCTAATTAAAAATCGATTTGCTTAGTCAAGGAAATAAAATCATGAATACAACTATAAAATTAGTATCGTAATGAGAAAAATACTTACCATAGTAATAGGTTTAACGCTTTTTTCATGCGGAAAAAGTGAGGAAGTCCAACCAATAAAACGAGACATCAAAGAATTGGTTTTTGCATCAGGTCAATTAGAATGGGTTGAACTCTACAATCTTGCAGCACAAACGGAAGGGGTTTTGCAAAATGCCAATTTTGAAATAGGAAATACGGTCGCCAAAGGAAAAACAATCGCAACATTAGAAAATGAAATCAACAAAATTAATGCAGAAACTTCGCAAGAACAATTAGTGATTTCTAATAAAAATGTAACATCCGATGCTCCCGCTTTAGTACAATTAGAACAAAATATTAAGTTTGCCGAAAGTAAATATTTGCAAGACAAAAAGCAAGCCGAGCGCTACGAACGATTGAATCAGCAAAATATTGGTTCAAAAGTAGAATATGAAAATGTACAATTAACGGCTAAAAATTCGTTAACTAATTTGAGTTCCCTAAAAAAACAGTATAAAATTATTTTGCAACAAGCAAAACAGCAACAAATTACTACCAAGGGTCAACTGAAAAGTAATCAAGTTATTAAAAAATATAATTCGATTATCGTAACAGAAAGCGGAACGGTTATCAAAAAACTAAAAAACAATGGTGATTACGTAAAAAAAGGAGACATCATTGCAACCATTGCCAATCAAACTAAAGTAGAAGCCGTTTTAAACGTTGATGAAAACAGCATTGGAAAAGTAAAATTAGGACAAATCGTTTTTATAAAACTAAATACCAATAAAAATAGTCTTTTAAACGGAAAAGTTTCTGAAATACTTTCGGCATTTGACCAACAAACGCAATCCTTTATTTGTAAAGTAACTTTTGATAAACCTATAGAAAATTCACTTTTCGGAACACAATTGGAAGCGAATATTTTGGTTGGAGAAAAGAAAAATGCATTACTAATTCCGAGAAATTACGTTGGATTTGGAAATAAAGTAAACGTAAAAGGCAAAGACGAAAGTATAATTATAAAACCCGGAATTATTTCAACGGAATACGTTGAAGTTCTAGAAGGCGTAACCAAAGAGGATCTTCTTTTACCTTTAAAACCCTAAACAATTACAAGTTATAAGTGTTGAGTTTTTAGTTGTAACTAAAACTTCTAACATTAAAAATAAAAACTAAAAGAAGTGAACATCAATATAGCAATTGCGAAAACTTATGTACTATCTAACAAAAAACTCACGGCTGTCGCTGTTATGGGAGTTGTTTTAGGAATGTCAATTTATATTTTTATGAATTGTATGTTGGTAGGTTTTGACAAAAGTGCTAATTTATCTATGTTCAAATCAACCTCACACATTAAAGTTTACAAAGACAATGAAATAAGCAAACCGTTGATTGAAAAAACGAATGCAACTCCCATAATAATCAATCCGAAAACCGTTCCAGCTAACAATACAATTATCAATCCGAATTTAGTAATTGAAACCATTTTGAAACTGAAAAATGTAACTACTGTAACTACTCAAGTAAACACTAGTGTTTTTTACAATAACGGTAAGTCACAAATTTCAGGATTATCAGTAGGTATTAAACCTGATGAAGCAAATGTAATGTTTGATATAAAATCGTTTATGGTAGAAGGAAATTTTGATTTATTAAAATTCAATCAAAATGGAATTTTAATAGGTAGTGGAATTGCCGAAAAAATGAATTTAGCTGTGAATGACAATCTAAATCTTACCTCTTCCAAAGGAATCAATCGCAGCTTTAAGGTCGTAGGTATTTTCAAAACAAATAATTCTATCATTGATAAAACAAAATCCTACATTAATATTGCAACAGCGCAACAACTTTTGAAAGAAGGCAGCATTTATATCACCGACATAAATGTTAATGTAATCGACGCAGAGGATGCAGAAAATGTAGCCATAAAAATTGAAGCAATAACTGGTTATAAAGCTGAAGGCTGGAAAGAAGCCAATGCGTCTTATGTAGCGGGAAATAGAATGCGAAAAATAGTTATCACTTTTGTTTCCTATACAATTCTATTAGTGGCAGGATTCGGAATTTACAACATATTAAACATGACAGTTTCTCAAAAAATAAATGATATTGCTATACTAAAAGCTATGGGGTTTAAAGGAAAAGATGTTATCAAAATATTTGTAACTCAAGCCGTTTCCATCGGAATTATTGGTATTTTTGGTGGAATTATCATAGCAATCATACTTATTACAATTTTGAGAAATATATACATTGGTGGCGATATTGGGTATTTTCCAATTGATTACGAGTTCAAAAAATTTGTACAAGGTGTTGCCATTGGATTGTTTATTACCTTTTTCGCAGGTTATATTCCGGCGAAGAAAGCAGCACATGTTGATCCTGTTGAAATTTTAAGAAAATAGAAATGAACATCCTTGAAACCAAAAACATAAACAAATTTTTCCTCGAACCAATAGGATTTCAAGTATTGAAAGAAATCTCATTTGATGTAAAAAAAGGCGAATTTCTTTCAATGGTAGGAAAATCGGGTAGTGGCAAATCGACACTTTTATATATATTGTCAACTATGGATACCGATTATAAAGGAGAATTATATATAGATAGCCAAGTAATGACGGGCTTATCAAATGATCAATTGGCAGAAATCAGAAACGAAAAAATCGGATTTGTATTTCAATTTCATTATTTACTTCCGGAATTTTCTTGTTTGCGCAACGTTATGATTCCTGCTTTAAAACTAGGTATATTAACCGAAAAAGAAATCGAGACACGTGCTTATCAAAAATTGGAAATACTAGGTTTGCAAGACCAAGCGTTAAAGCTAACTAGCAAACTTTCAGGCGGGCAGCAACAACGTGTCGCTATTGCCCGAGCTTTGATTAACGATCCTTTAATAATCATGGGAGACGAACCAACAGGAAATTTAGATAGTAAAAATACTAACATCGTTTTTGACATTTTTCAAGAATTGACTCGAAATTTTGGTCAAACAATTATTGCAGTAACCCATGATGAAGATTTTGCTAAAAAAAGCGATAGAATTATTGAAATGAAAGACGGCAGAATTATCAGTTGATACTTCCGATTTTTACATTATATATACTAATTTAGCAAGAAATATCTTTTTTGCATTTGTAGATTTTTTATATTTACCAATCAAACGGCTATATATTAGTCACTAATTACTAATCAATTAAGAAAATGAGTTACTATACAATTGAGAATTTAGAACATTACTTTAAAATGTATAAAAAATCAGTACGTGAACCAAGAAAATTTTGGGACAGAATAGCTGATGAAAACTTTACTTGGTATCAAAAATGGGAAAAAGTAATTGAATTTGATATGCAAGAAGCCAAGTTTAAATGGTTTGTTGATGCAAAAGTGAACATCACTAAAAACTGTATTGACAGACATTTAGCTAAAAAAGGCGATAAGACTGCTATCATTTTCGAGCCAAACGATCCTAGCGAAGAAGCACAACATATTTCTTACAACGAATTATACGCAAGGGTTTCAAGAATGGCTAATGTACTGCGTGAACAAGGTGTTAAAAAAGGAGATAGAGTTTGTATTTATCTTCCAATGATTCCAGAATTGGCTGTTTCTGTTTTGGCTTGTGCTCGAATTGGCGCTATCCATTCAGTAGTTTTTGCTGGATTTTCATCTTCGGCTGTTTCGGCACGTATTAATGATTCTGAATGTAAAATGGTTATTACATCTGACGGAAGTTACCGCGGAAATAAAGCCATCGACCTAAAAGGAATTGTTGATGAAGCTTTAGAAAAATCACCTTGCGTTGAAAAAGTTCTGGTTGTAAAAAGAACCAACTCTAAAGTAACCATGAAAGAAGGTCGTGACCAATGGTTGCAACCGTTAATGGACGCCGCAATTCCAAATTGTGTTGCCGAAATTATGGATGCAGAAGATCCGTTATTTATTCTTTACACTTCGGGGTCAACCGGAAAACCTAAAGGAATGGTGCATACTACTGCAGGTTATATGGTGCAAACTGCCTACTCATTTAAAAATGTATTCAATTATAAAGAAAATGATATTTATTGGTGTACTGCCGATATTGGTTGGATCACCGGACATTCTTATATTCTTTACGGACCACTTTTAAATGGTGCCACAACCGTAATTTTTGAAGGCGTTCCTTCCTATCCAGATTTCAGTCGTTTTTGGGAAGTAATAGAAAAACATCAAGTGAATCAATTCTATACGGCACCAACTGCTATTCGTGCTTTGGCAAAAGAAAGTTTAGATTACGTGCAACGTTTTCCGTTAAGTTCACTTAAAGTAATTGGTTCGGTTGGTGAGCCAATAAACGAAGAAGCTTGGCATTGGTACAACGATCACGTGGGAGGAAAGCGCTGTCCGCTAGTAGATACATGGTGGCAAACCGAAACAGGAAGTATCATGATTTCGCCACTTCCGTTTGTAACGCCAACAAAACCAACATATGCTTCGCTACCATTACCAGGAATTCAACCCGTTTTAATGGACGAATTGCGAAACGAAATTGAAGGAAACCAAGTAACAGGAAGTTTGTGTATCAAATTCCCATGGCCATCGATGGCTAGAACTATTTGGGGTGATCATCAACGTTATAAAGAAACTTATTTTACAGCTTTCCCAGGAAAATATTTTACAGGTGACGGAGCTTTGCGCGATGAAGTAGGTTACTACAGAATTACCGGTAGAGTAGACGACGTAATCATTGTTTCTGGTCATAATTTAGGAACAGCGCCTATTGAAGATGCTATCAACGAACATCCAGCTGTGGCAGAAAGTGCTATCGTTGGTTTCCCACATGATATTAAAGGAAATGCGCTTTACGGATTTGTTATCTTAAAAGAAAGAGGTGAAGGTCGTGATAGAGATAATTTGGCAAAAGAAATTAATCAACAAATTTCTGATCAAATTGGACCAATTGCGAAATTGGATAAAATTCAGTTTGTGAGTGGTTTACCAAAAACACGTTCAGGAAAAATTATGCGTAGAATTTTAAGAAAAATTGCAGAAGGTGACTTCTCGAACTTTGGAGATATCTCAACACTTTTAAATCCTGAGATTGTTGACGAAATCAAAAACGGAAAATTATAGTTTATTTTAGTTTAATTAGTTTAAAAACTGCTTTGGAAACGGAGCAGTTTTTTTATTTTGACACGAATGGCACAAATTTTCACGAATCATAAAGTAATAATTAAATTTCACGAATAATATCATAGCTTTTGGAGGATATTCGCCCGAATGCTCATAACACATTACGCAAAAAACGACCTATTTAAAGCTGTTTTTAGCCCAAATAACTTTTAGAACTACTCAAAATACATCAAAATTTAACGTAGCTTAAATTGAAAGTATCGCGTTATTAAAATTGGTAATTTGGCAGAAAATAGGTTTTTTTTTTACATCCTGACGTTTGGCAGCTACAAGAAGTTGCGTACTTCATTCACTGACAATTACAAATGTAGGCAAAACTTTGATTCAACAATTGCCAATTCTTATAAATGCCATACCTAGCAATTTCTTGTAACTGCAGTTGGCAGAAGGTTATTTTGAAGTTTCTACTTTTGGTAATTTTACTTTATCTAGCATTTTATTTGCTAATTCAAGTTTTTCAGGAAACAATATTTTCCCTTTAAATTCTTCCAGTTTTTTATTTATTTTAACTACTGGTATTTTTGCTTTATTTAAATCTTCAACTTTCATAATTTTAATTTTTTCTTGTTATTAAAAAACCTAAATAATCTTCTCCAACTATAAAAGGTTCAAATGTTTCATCATTTCTTAACCCATATACATAAAAATCATTTTTCAACTCTTCTAAATTATTTGTAATACCCATTCTGTATAATCTTGTTCTTGCATCATTACTTCCAGTTGCAAAAATATAAGCATCTTGATATTTACCTGTAAATGCATAAACTGTAGAAACAACAGTTGCTAAAACTTTTGTTGCGTCTCCATTATTCGTTATTACACCATCATTTATTTCTCTCGTTTTTACGTCTAAATCTCCAAAAGCTAGATTATAATAACCTTTTATGTTCATTTCTGTGTATTGCACTAATTTGATTATTTTTCCTTTCGGACCAATACTTACAAATTCAAAAATATTTAATTCAGCTTCAGTTGAATATTCGTATCTTGGATATTGCATTACTTATAAATTACAAAAACAAAAATAATGAATTTTTTACGATAATGTTCTTTCGTGCAGTTTTTTTAAATTTCTACCAACGCCAGACTGTGAAAAAACTTCACAATCGTTCAAACAAATATAGTAAAAAATTTGTAAGAAACGACCTTTTTAAAGCTGTTTTTAGCTCAAATAACTTTTAGAACTACTCAAAATACATCAAAATTTAACGTAGCTTAAATTGAAAGTATCGCGTTATTGAAATTGGTAATTTGGAAGAAAATAGGGTTTTTTCACAGCCTGACGTTCCCGCGCTTTACGAGGTTGCGGACTAAATAAGCCTTTACTTTCAATTTAGCACTAAACTTACTTTGATAAACAAATGTTCAATTTAGCACTAAACCCGCCATTTCATAAATATTTGGTTGGCAGATAGTTGCTTTTATTCGTATAGTTCAATTGTTTTTAAAAGTTCGGCAGAATAATTAAAAATATCGTCTAAAGTTTCTATTTCGTTTTTTGTTTCTTTTTTGTTTTCATCAAATGTCCCAATGAATTTTTTATTTCCATTGAAATATAAACGACAAACTGGTTTTCTGTTGTTATCATCAAGAAACACTGAAAAATATGATTGTGCATCTCTGTAAGTTATTCTTGTTGAGGGAACTTTTTGTCTTAATATTGTTTTAACTATTAAAAATCCTTCAAGTTCTTCCTCAGTTGTATTTATTTTGCTAATATCTTCAAGATTTTGCTCGGCTGTAATTTCGGCAGAATTTTCAACTTTATTTTTTTCGTCTTCTTTTGATAATGCAGTTTTTAGTCTCTCTGTTATTAAATCACTAATATAATGTTGCACAGATTTTTTGGTCAACTCTGTGAATTGTTCTAAAATTTTTGCAGTTATAACACTTGGATAAACTTGTTTAGCAAAATGTCTAACAAATTCTGGTGATGGATTAGTAAGTTCATTATTTAGTAAATGTTTGAGTTCATTCATAAATTTCATTTCACTTGCTGTATTTACAATGCTTTCAGCGTCAAAGTTAGCTTTATGAAATTTTTTCAATTCCTCAATTTGGTTGTCTTTAATATCTGTAATGTTGAACTCTAAAAATGGTTTTTCATCCATTTTGTTTGGAGAAACTAAATCTGAATAAAATCTATAAGTTATTCCATTTGTTAACAAACCAAATTTTGCTTTTGATACGTGAAAATATCTTAATAATTGCCCATCGTGTACATTTAAGTTTTGACGCCAATCTTTACATTCTATTAAAATTGTTGGTTGTCCATCCTTAAAAATTGCGTAATCAATTTTTTCGCCTTTTTTTATTCCAATATCTGCAATAAATTCTGGTACAACTTCTAATGGATTAAAAACATCGTAACCTAAACTTTGTAAAAATGGCATTACAAATGCGTTTTTTGTAGCTTCTTCTGTTTGAATGTTTTCTTTGTGCTTTGTTCTGTCAGCAATTTGTTTTAATAAGTCTTTTAAATCCATAATATATTTTATTTTTTAAGTTCGTCAATTTTATTTCTAGCTTCTGTGAATGCAGTTTCGATTGTCGCACCATTATCAATAAAAACTGTATTATCTGAACCGTACTTTTCTAATTTTAAATACCAAATTGCTTTTCCACCACTAACGTAATAACCAACTTGAAAACCGTCAACTGTTACAAACTTATTTTCTAAATAGTTAGGATTTGTTGCAATGTCTTTTTCAACTTCTGATTGCAATGCTTTTAATGCCTTTAAAACCTCGATTAAATCGCTATATTCAATTGATGCTGTACTACTGCCATATTTCCCTTTATTTGTTATTTGAAAGAAATATGCTGAAGTAACACCATTAATTATTTTTCTTATTTTTGTTTCTGCAACACCATACGCAGTTTTTAAACTTGGCAGGTTTGTGTCCACAAACTTAGTTATTGTTCCAGTTTTTGAACTGAACAAGTCCATTTTTGTTTTCACAGTTTCTGTTTCTTTTTTTACTTCTTGTGCAAATATTGTTGCACTTACAAATAATAATGTAATCACCATTGGGATTTTTTTAGGCGTTTTTTTCATTGTTAATTATTTTTAGATTATTAATATTCTATTTTATTGTGCGGTTTCCTGCCATTTCTGCCAACGTGATGCCGCTTGGCGATTTGGCGGATTAAGGAAGCCTAAACTTTCGGTTAATGACTGAACTTTCAGATACAAAACCAACTTTAAATTAAGCCTAAACCCGCCATATTGCCAAGCATCTATGTAAAAGCATAACTTTGAATTTCCTAAAAACGAAGATTATGCAATTACATGATGCCTTAACTATTCCAAAGATATTCATTGGATTAGATATTCACAAAAAAAGTTGGACTGT
>JBIKJF010000038.1:0-4249 GCA_044361155.1 Flavobacterium sp. | reverse complement strand
ACAGTCCAACTTTTTTTGTGAATATCTAATCCAATGAATATCTTTGGAATAGTTAAGGCATCATGTAATTGCATAATCTTCGTTTTTAGGAAATTCAAAGTTATGCTTTTACATAGATGCTTGGCAAAATGGCGGGTTTAGTGCTAAATTGAACATTCGGTTTTCAAATGAATTTTAGTGCTAAATTGAAAGTAAGTACTTCTAAATCCGCCACTTCGCCAAGCTGCAAAACGTTAGCTGTTATTTTGAAAAACCTCTCGTCCTAAAATAGGTTGACTAAAAATTAAACACTTTTAGTATCCTATGGAAACACCGAAAAAACAACCCTGTCGAAAAAATGAGTATCAAAAAATAAGTTTTGATCTCAAACTTTCTATCATTGATGAAATTAATAACGGACAAATTTCAGCCAATTATGCCTGCAAAAAATATGGCATTTCTCGTGGAACTCTTGCTTATTGGATTAAGAAATTGTCTAACTTTGAATCAAAATCTAAAGCCATGAGCAAAAACGACGAATTAAAAAAACTACGCCAACGCATTGAAGAACTGGAGTTTGTAAAAGACTTTCAACAAGATATTATTGCTGATTTTGAAAACATTACAGGAGAGCATCTTTCAAAAAAGTATTTGCCCGAAGCATTAGCAAAAGAGATAGAGAAAAAGCGACTAAACCTTTCAAAACAAAGTGGCTCTATCAATGCTTCGGAATAAGTAAACAAGCTTATTACCAAAGAATTAAATCTGATTTTATCAAAGAACAACGAAACAAAGTTGTTCTCGATTTAGTGCGCAAAATCAGAATCAAAATGCCTAAAACAGGCACCAGAAAACTTATGGAACACATTGAAAATGATTTGATAAAAAACAATATCAAAATGGGAAGAGATGCACTTTTTGATTTACTTCGAAGTTATAGTTTATTGGTTAAGAAAACAAAACGTTTTCATATCACAACCGATTCTAAACACTTCTTTTTTAAATCACCTAACCTACTCAAAGATTTGACTTTGAGTCACGCAGAACAAGTCTTTGTAAGCGACATCACCTATATCAAAGTCGATGGTGGTCACTCCTATTAAGCTCTTGTAACAGATGCGTATTCGAAGAAAATAATGGGTTGGAAATTAGATGATAATATGAAGGTTTCATTAGTCAAAGAAGCCTTAGCAATGGCTTACAAAAAATGCATTCACAAACATAAAAACATCATTCATCATTCCGATAGAGGAATACAATATTGCTGCCCAGATTTCTCTGAATTTGCTCAAAATAAAGGGTTTACATTAAGCACAACCCAACAATATGATCCATACGAAAACGCTGTTGCCGAGAGAATTAATGGAATTTTAAAATATGAATTCGGATTAAAAAACACAATTAAAAACATCAAAATCGCTAATAAAATGATTGCTGAAGCTGTAAAAATTTACAATAACGAGCGTTTACATTGGAGTTTAGAGCTAAAAACTCCACAAGAGGTACATCGCAAGTACAACCTACAACCTTATAAATCCTAAGCACGAAAGGTTGCGTAAGGAATGTTGGTAACTTTTTAAAACCCGAAGGGAATTTTTTAAAAAAAGTTATCAATGTTCCGATTACAAATCCGTATTTTTGACTTAATTAATAACCTAAAAATGGTCAACGTATTTTAGGACATGACAAAAAGACGAAGTAAATAGAAAACCTAAAAAGAATGAAAAAAAATTATTTAATTAGAAACAGCATCATTACCCTTATTATTTTCTCCTTGATTTCATCGCCCATATATGCTTGTACTGGCATAACTTTAAAATCAAAAGATGGTGGAGTTGTAGTGGCAAGAACTGTAGAATGGGCATTGAGTGACGCACAACACAACCAGCTTTTAATTGTACCAAGAAATAAAGAATTCAAGGCTCAAACACCTGAAGGTTCAAACGGTAAAACTTGGAAAGGTAAATATGGTTTTGTAACACTTACCGCTTATGGCCAGCCTTATGGTCCAGACGGACTAAATGAAGAAGGCCTGTATGTTGGCGTTTATTATCTACCTGGATTTGCGGAATATTCGATATACAATAAAAATAATGCAGCGAAATCTATGAGCGTCGGTGACTTAATGCAATGGATGCTTTCCTCATTTAAAACTGTTGATGAAATTTTATTGCATTTAAATGAAATAGTTGTTGTAAGTGTTGAAAATAAAGATTTTGGAGGTGCTGATTTACCGTTCCATTTTAAAATTGTTGACCCAAGTGGGAATAGCAAAATCATTGAAATTGTAAATAAAGGCGAAGTGAAAATTTACGACCCATACATTGGTGTAATAACAAATTCACCAACTTATGACTGGCATTTAATTAATCAAAGAAATTATCTTAATCTATCAACAAGCCCTAATAGTCCAATGAATCTTGAGGGAAATAGTTTAAAACCATTGGGTGGAGGTTCTGGATTGATTGGGTTACCTGGAGATTTTACTCCACCTTCCAGATTTGTAAGAGCCGCTGCATTTACAGCTTCGTGTCGTCCTTTAGAAACAACACTTGATGCCGTTTTCGAATCGTTTAGAATTTTGGATAACTTCAATATTCCTTTAGGAGCTCAAGTCCCAAAAGAAAATTTACCAACAGACATTGTAAGTGCAACGCAAGTTACCTCTTCATCTGATTTGAAAAACAAAGTATATTACTACCATACCATGTGGAATAGGCAAGTTCGAAAAATAGACCTTAAGTCAATTGATTTTTCCACAATTGAGGAGCAAATAGTTAATGATGATATCAAAAAGGAAAACGTTGTAAAAAATGTAACACCTTTATCTAAACAAATAAAAAAGAAGTAACTATTTTACTAACATAATTAAATTTTAAAAATGAATTTTATAGATAAAATAATTCACCTATCTGAAAAGACAATATATTATACATTATCACTTCTAATAATCTTATTTGTGATTTATGAGACATTCGATCTCATACATTTATTCTATACTGAAGTCTGTAATGCCTCAATTCTAGATAATAAATCAATTGCACTATCAGGTGTTCCTTTATTCTTCAATATCATAATTGCGTTAGAAATTTTGGAAACGTTCAGAGGAGATAATGAAAATATTCTACGAAAAGTTAAAATAATTCTACTGATTGCATTAACTGCAATCTCAAGAAAAGTAATTGTTATGGATGTCAAACATACTGAATTTGAAACTGAGTTAGGGATAGCGATTTTAGTTTTATCCTTTTGCATTGGATATTTCATTCTGAATAGTAAATTGAGAAGGAAGAAGAATATTTTGGACGATAATTTGAATTAAAGTAAAGATAAATAAGAATGTCCTATCTAAATGAATTCGACGCTTGGAAAATAGCATTAATACTTATGTTAACAGTACTTACTCTAACTTTCCTCGGTTATAAAGTAGGTAATATAAAATTAAAAAAACTTAAACTTGATACAGTAAAGGAATTAAGTTCAAGTTTTAGTTCTCTTTCTGGATTACTATTTCTGCTATTGGCTTTTACTTTTGGAATGAGTGTTAGCAGATATGATAATCGTAGGCAAAATATTGTTGAAGAATCAAATGCGATTAGTACAGCTTTATTACGTGCTGACTTATATGCAGAAAAAGAACGATTAGTCTTTAGACAAGACTTTCAACAGTATATTGAGTGTAGAATAGAGTATTATAAAGCTGGTAGAAATATAGAAAAACTAAGGCTTTCAAATATGCATGCTAATTCTATTTCGAAGCGGTTATGGCAAAGAGCTACAAGACTGTCATTTGATCATACTAATACAGATGCAACTCGTCAAATGATTCCTGCATTAAACGAAATGATTGATATTACTACAACTAGAGCAGCAGGAGAGAAAGCAAAAGTCCCTGACAGTATTATTTGGTTACTATTTGTTTTAGCTTGTATTACTTCTTTTTACTCTGGTTATTCAGCAGCTTTAAAAGGAAGTATTGACTGGCTAGTTGAATTTGGTTTCTGTATGATGATTTCAGTTACAGTCTTATTTATATTCGATTTAGACAGACCTTTCAGAGGTTTAGTTACATTGGACGAATCAAATAGAAATATAATTGAATTAAGAAATAGTTTCAACTAAGTTAAAAAACTACTGCCAACAGCCGTTCCTATGTAAAGCATCATAAAGTTTTCAACAACTTTGAATAAGGGTTATATGTTGGTTTTTTATCGAGTTAATTTATACGCAATATGGCTTGTTGATAAGGTGGGCAACTAACTTTTGTCCG
>JBIKJF010000052.1:0-4255 GCA_044361155.1 Flavobacterium sp. | reverse complement strand
GGTGCGCCGAGCGGGTGTGGAGTTGGGCTTCTCCGAAGAAAACTACCACAAGGGTGAATTACCTCAGCTGTGGGGCAAGGGTGCACTGCTGTTCACGCAGGTTTACTTTTACGCAGGCTTTGACGATGTCGCCCCTTATGCCCAAGCACTGCCATTTGGTGTGCGTTGGGACGATGCGCGTGACAAAGTGCGCACGCGCCTTGCTGAGTTGGCCGCAAGCCTGCACAGCAGTGACGTCAGTGACACTTGGGATGCGCCGGGGTATCGAATCACCGTGCATTACAGCGGCGGGCGGCAGCAGCGCCCAGACAAATTGGTGTGCCGACAACTGGCCCAGCGTGCTGAGCCACCGAAGGATGCGCAAGCTGTGCCCAGTGCGCAATGGATGGCGCAGCATTGGGGTGGCAATGTGGCAGCGCCTGAATGGCGATCGGCGTGGGGCCAATACTTGAACGACGATGCCTTGGAAGAAGGCCTGGAAGACGGCACCATTGACCTGAGCCAAAGTCATGGCGTCACGCTGCATGTGAGCGCGGATGCAGGAGAGCCCTTGTTGCGGGCGATGTCATTCTTCGGCAACCACCATGACAACGCCGTGCAGTGGGCTGGTGCAATGCCTTTTGGTTTGAGTTTTGAGGACAGCCCACACACGCTGTTTCAAAAGATCACAGCCAAGCCAGCCAAGCGCCAAGACGGTGAGTTGACGGGTTACGCCGTGTGGCATTTCCAAGAGTTATCTGTGCATGTGCTTTACAGCTTTGTGGACAACCGCATTTTGCGGGTCAAGTTGCTGGCTCCGGGGACTTGGAAGAGTGCGAAGGATTGAGTGTCGGGCTGAGTAGTCAGCTTCCACTGGAACCGCTACTGCTCCAAAGATGAAAACTCATTAGAAAACGGCGACCCCGACCGTCCCATCATCAAGGGGCTCGTGTAGGCTCCTCGTCGTTTAGTGTGGAACTTGACATCAGAGGCAGCGGTGAATTAGCACGTTGTATTTGGGCAGTGCCCGCTCCATCGGTTGACTTGGCAAGTGCTTGAGCTTGCCCATCGAGCTTGATCCATCTGTCTCTGAGGCTGATATTTTTGGAAAAACCGAGGTCGATGTTGCTGCTGCATTGATCTACAAAGAAAAGGTCAAGTCCCGCGAATTGAAGCCTTCTCGTATCTATGTCCGACGGGTCTTTACGCGAACCTGACCTCCCTGCGTGGCCACACCGGCCATGCCTTCGCCCGCACCGTCTCAGCCCGTGCGGGTTTTTTTTAAACAAAATTGCTTGCGAAATATAAACAATCATGTTTACAATAAAACCCTCTCAACAACAAGAAGGTCGAGCATGATGTGAAGCAAAGCGAATTCGTACGGTGGCTGACCAAACACGGTGCAACATTCAAAGACGGCACCAGACACCTCAAGGTGTACTGCAACGGCAAACAAAGCATTTTGCCAAGGCACCCCAGCAAGGAACTTAAACAACCCCTTGTTGACGGCGTCAAAAAACAATTGGGTTTGAAGTGAACCCAGCCCCACTGGAGACGGCGGGCAAATCACATCCTACCTGGAGCTTCCAGAACGGAGATTGACCATGAACTACCCGGCTACTTTCAAGCCAGACCCATCAGGGGGTTTTGTCGTGACTTTTCGCGATATACCTGAGGCCATGACCCAAGGTGATGACATGACAGAAGCCATGGAAATGGCGCGTGACGCATTGGTCACAGCTATGGACTTTTATTTTGAAGACCAGCGACCTGTGCCGCTACCCAGCAAAGCCAAACGCGGTGAGCAGTTGGTTGAGCTGTCACCCAGCATCGGCGCCAAGGTGTTGCTGCTCAATGAGATGTTGGCTCAGCATATTCGCCCGGCTGATTTGGCGCGCAAGATGCAAGTTTTGCCGCAAGAGGTCAACCGTTTGTTGAAGCTGGACCACAAAACCAAGATTGACACCATTGCTGAGGCTTTGAGTGCCATGGGGCGGCGACTGGAGTTGTCTATCGCTTGATGCCCCTTGATTGTTGAGAGATCAAAACCCGCACAGGCCCAGCCTGTGCGGGTTTTTTTCAGTCCGCTGTCATCTCCGCTGTCCGGATCAGTTTCTTCGGTGAATTTCAACCCTGTTTTTTCAAAGTTCAGCCTCTGGGGGGATGGATTTTGATGGGGTGAATGCACGGCTGGTGTGCTGCGTTGTGCCTGTTTTGTTGCCAATTCAGGATTTCACGCAGGCATCAGCCCTGGTCCCCTGGTGCGGAAAGTCTGAGTTGATCGATTGGCAGGGTTCTGGGTCGAACGGGCGCTACCTTTTGATCCAGTAGCCGCGCATCAGTCCAGCCAAGGCTTGCACCTCGGTGACTTGCTTGACTGGCATTTGCCGAAGGTCTGTGGGCCTGAGACCTGCAAAGTGTTCGGCTGGGGTAAGCCCCTGCAGGTTTTGGTGGGGCCTGGCGTGGTTGTAGAAAACTTTGAACTCATCCAAGGCCACTTGCAGTGCAGCGCCATTGGGCATGGCGAGTTGTTTGAGCAAGAGCTTGAGCGTGCCAAACAAACGCTCGATCCTGCCGTTTTGCCATGGCGCGTTTTTCTGGGTGGAGTGAGTATGTGCAGGCGCGTGACCAAACGGCTGCTGTGGTGCAGGATGCCGACGGCGGCATGGGTGCGTTGTTGCGCGTCTGTGAAAAAACTCAAGTCCATGCCCCAAGCGTGGTTCACCACGATCACGCGAGGGGGCGTGGATTGGATCTGGCGACGCAAATTAGCTCGGCGTGCCTGTGGTGAGGTTCAGAGCAGTTCTTTGGGGATGTTGCCCCCGTTGGCCGCGATATGAGCCAGCACATTTTTGTGAAGCCACATGTTCATCTGTGCGGAGTCAGCCATTTTGTCATCGGGGCAGTTCAACTCTTGAGCGAGTTCTTTGCGTGCAGCCAAGCTGCTGTCGAGTCCGAGAAGCTTGAGCAGGTCGACAATGGAGGTTTTCCAGTTGAGCTTGTCGGGGTGAGCCGCTGCTTTCTCAGTCAGCAGCGCGACCACGTCAACCACTGCGATCGGGGCCGTTGTGGGTTCGGCTGGTGCGGCTGGCGCGGCTGAGCTTGATTCTGGTGTGGTGGGCGTCGCGAGGACGGGCGCTGCAGCGGCATCTTTCATGCCTATTTTTTCGAGAATACTGTTGAAAAATCCCATGTTCTGTCCTTTGGTTGCGTCGCAATGAAGAAAATGCAGTCCGGACGCAGTCGGTACCGCTTTTGGTTTGTATCAGGTTACCGAGTTGCACACCATTTGGGTCAGTACACCACCCGATGGGCTGGCGCTGGAGATGGTGCAGATGATGGATGGACAGGCTAAAGCCGTGCGCGCTATGCGCCGCAAGCAGGCGACCCATTGAGCAGAAGCAGTCTCAGATGCACCCGGCTGTGTTGGGCGCTTGTGTTGCCACCGATGTCGCCCAGCCCCCACCACTGAAGGCGTCAATCCAGCTTGATGTTGGCGGTCTTGATGGCCTGGGTCCAGTCGGCGATTTCGCGGTCCAGCAGTTTGGTCATGTCGGCCGGGGCCAGAAAGCGCACCTCAATGCCGGCTTGGTCAGCGCGCTGCTTGCTCTCTGGCAAGTCCAGGCTGCGCTTGACGGCATCGGCCAGTTGGTTCACGGTGGCTGTGGGTGTGCCTGCTGGGGCATAAAGAGCCACCCAAGCTTCCAGGTCAATGTTGGGGTAACCCGCTTCGGCCATGGTGGGCACTTGGGGCATGCCGGGGTGGCGTTTTTTGCCGGTCACTGCCAGCGCCTTGAGCTTGCCCGCCTGGATGTGTTGCATCACCGAAGGTGGTGTGGTCATGAACACCTGCACTTGGCCCCCCAACACGTCAGCAATGGCTTGGCCCGAACCTTTGTAGGGCACATGCACCAAATCCACGGCGGTTTGCTGCTTGAAGATTTCGGTGCCGATGTGTGAAACCGAGCCGTTGCCCTGAGACGCGTAGTTCAGCTTGCCCGGGTTCTGCTTCAAATAGGCGATGAAATCCCGCATGTTGTTGGCCGGCACCGAGGGGTGCACCGCCACCACGTTGGTGGCCACCGTGATCAAGCCCACTGGGGTCAAATCTTTCAACTCCCATGGCAGTTTGCTCATGAGGATGGGGTTGGCAATGTGGTAACCCGAGTACGACACCAGCAAAGTGTGGCCATCTTTGGGGCTGCGGGCCACTTGTTGGTAAGCCAAGTTACCGCTGGCACCACCCTTGTTGTCGATCACGACCGATTGACCGATC
>JBIKJF010000042.1:0-4272 GCA_044361155.1 Flavobacterium sp. | reverse complement strand
GCGGACTTGAGCTTATCCCATGACTGCCTGCCACTCCGCCAGTGCGGCGGAGCGTCGTTCTTTGTAGATATAGCGGCTGACGAGGTGGCGTTCCTGGTTGACGAGTTTGTGGACGGAGGCATGGATCGAACTGAATTTCTGAATGGTGTGCATCCTTCGAAATCGCAGCATGGCCCGCTCGCGTCGTCGGAACGGTTGATGGGAATTCTCCGCCCGGTTGTTCAGCCAGCGGCCTGTCTCCTGGACATCGGCACTGCCAATTTCCTTCATGGCGGCGCCATAGGACCGTAGCCTGTCGGTGACGATGACCTTGGACTTTCCGTGGCGCTTCATCATTTTCTTGAGGAATTTCAGTGCAGCGGCCTTGTTGCGGATCTCGGCGGCGAACATTGGTCCAAACCTGTTCCACCAGAAACGCAATGTCTCGTGGCAAATGTCGATCCCGCGTTCGGCCAGCAGATCTTCGACGTTCCGAAGTGACAGCGGGTATTTGACGTACATCATCACAACGAGCCGGATTACCTCCGGCGAGCTGTTGAAATAGCGGAAGGGGCTCGGTGGCGCAGTTCTGGATTTGCGGCTCATCCGCGTTGGTTACCATTGCTGAGCACGCCGTGCCACATTCGTCTGACAGTGCCCGCGATATAGCTGGGACCATTGTCGCTGAGCAGCCGCGGCTTATGTTTCACGGTTGCCGACAAGCAGCCAGAGGCCTGCAAGGCCATATCCAGCGTGTCGGTGACATCCTCGGCGCGCATATTGCTGCACAGCCTCCATGCGATGATATAGCGCGAGAAGTCGTCGAGTACGGTCGACAGGTACATCCAGCCCCAGCCAATGATCTTGAAGTAGGTGAAGTCTGTCTGCCACATCTCGTTGGGACGGGCGGTCTTTGTGTGGAACTCATTGGCTGCCTTCACAACAACATAGGCCGGACTGGTAATCAGGTCATGAGCCTTTAAAAGCCTGTAAACCGTAGCTTCCGACACGAAGTAACGCCGTTCGTCGGTGAACCGCCACGCCAGTTCACGCGGTGACAGCTCTGACTGCTCCAGGGCCAGATCGATGATCTGGTCATGGATTACCTTCGGGATACGGTTCCACACACGGGCCGGGCTTGATGGCTTATCGGCCAACGCTTCAGGCCCGCCTTCCAGATAGCGGTCATACCAGCGGTAGAAGGTCCGGCGGGCGACGCCCAGTTTATCGAGGGTCTGCTTGGCAGGCAGATGCGACTGCTCGACGATCCTGATGATCTCGAGCTTCTCCGAAGCTGGATACCTCATTCGTCGTCTCCCCCATCCGCGATCATGCTTTTTTTAAGCAACCGGTTCTCAAGGGTCAGGTCAGCCACGCACTCCTTCAAGGCACGGGCCTCACGGCGCAGATCCTGCACATCGCCGCTGGTCGCTGCACGGGCAGTATCACCTGCAAGCCTGCGCTTGCCAGCCTCCATGAACTCCTTGGACCAGGTGTAATACAGGCTCTGCGCAATGCCCTCCTTGCGGCACAGCTCGGCTATGCTGTCCTCTCCGCGCAGGCCTTCCAGCACGATCCTGATCTTGTCTTCAGCAGAAAAATGCCGACGGGTTGCACGCCGAATATCCTTTACGACACGCTCGGCAGAGGCCTTGGGTTGGCCAACATGTTTTGGTCTCATCTTCGTTCCTTCGTCACTACGATGAGACCAAAACACTCCTTAAATCACAACATCAAATCTGTGCCATTGGTGCTGACGGGGAACATCGCGGAGGTGCTGGCGCACCCTCCTTTTACTCGCAAAATGGTCCGCCCGTTCTTCATCGCAAGCCGTGGCGAGAACGACGCCGCACGGACGAACCAACAAATTCCGCATGACGAATACCGCCTCGCACTCGGAAGCTTCCGCGACGCGGGCTTGCTCGAACACCGCACGAGCATCACCCTTCTGGCCAGCGATCTTATAGCCGCCCAGTATGCCACCATTGGCAGTGGGTGGCTGGGATGATCGAGGATCGCGACCTGCTCGTCCGCTGCCGCACAGCCGTTTTCGCCCGTCTTGCCGCCTTGATGCTTCCGCCGGCAAAGGCAGAGGCATTAGTGAAGGTAGCCCACGGCTAGCGAGTACAGGGACAAACTTGCTATCGTCCGTTTGTCGAACTCCACGTGTTTGAGAGCTACCCGTCGAAGTCCACCGTTGCTCAGCCTTCTCACTGTCCCGTCTTTGCGCAAGGATCCAGATCGACATATGTCACCTGCCGCGCGGTGCTAGGAAGCTTTGCTGGTAGCAATCATATCTTCCACAAATGCGCTCACCAAATTGGGCTGTTCTCGCTTGCGCTGATAGATCGCAGAAATAGGCGCCGAGTGGTCAGAGTTCGCGTTGATTACACGCAGATCTCCTGATGACACCCACGAACCGGCAAAATGATCGGGAAGGTAGCCCAAAAATGATCCCGAGAGGATCAGAATAGCCATTGCTTCTATGCTCGACGCCCTCGCCCCGACTCGAGCGAACCGGATCGGTGCACTATTCACATTGAACTCGAGAACGCCGCGGTCGACGTAATCAAATTCCGCAAGGTCGCTCGACTCCATCGTGCCCAAGCCGGAGTGCTCGAACAGAGGGTGGTTTCGCCCGCAGTATAGCCGATGTGTCTCACGAAATAAGGGAACGGTTATCACGCCATCAGGGGTTCGAGGGAATACCCCTATGCCGATGTCGAAACTGCCGTTCGCGACTTGAACCTCGACTTCAGTTGCCCGCAAAACCTCGACCCGCAAGGTGCATTTTGGCCCCCGGGCGCGGAAGCGCGCAAACGCCTCCGCAATACCGCTTTCTGGATGCGAGATGAGATTATCAATCATCGCGATCCGGATCTCTCCAGAAATCACGGCGCTGCTGTTGTTGACGTCGAGCCTGAAGGCTTCAAGCGCAGAGAAGAGCCTTTCTGATGCCGCATAGACAGCTCGTCCCTGGTCTGTAAGCCGAAATCCGGATCGTCCACGCATGCAAAGCTTGTAGCCGAGGCGCTGCTCAAGGCTTTGTATATGTACGGTGATGGTTGAAATGCCGATGTTGAGTTCTGCTTGCGCACTAGAGAAACCGCCGCAGGCCACGACCGTCCGGAACACTCGCAATAGTCTGAGGTCTGCTTCGGCGATGCTGGGTAAGGCCATGCCTTGCGAATGCCGTTCAATTCAATAATCGTCAAACTAAAGTTTGCTCAATTTATATTGATTAAAAGTGTGGTGAAGAGATTTATGAACCTCGACGGGGAGTAGGGCATAGGCCTGATCCAGGGAGGGGATAGATGTCTAGATTCAATGCAAGCAGGGTCCGTCGCTGGGCCCACGGATCTTGTCGGGTTGCTCTGATTGCCTCAGGATTCGCAGCAGTCTGCCCTGCTCTGGCGCAGTCTGCGCAGGAAGACGATAACGACGGCGGCATAAAGGAAATCATCGTCACGGCACAGAAGGTGGAACAGCGATTGCAGGATGTGCCGATCAGTATCTCAGCTTTGGATCAGGTCGCCATCACCCGATTGAACTTGAATGATGCCGTACGGGTTGCCGCCATTACCCCCGGCGTGGTCGGTGCTCAGGTGAACGGTGTTCCCAACCTCACCATCCGCGGGATCGGCACGAACGATTTCGGCATAGGTGCGGATCCGGCCGTGGCCTTTTTTGTCGACGGGGTCTATGCTGGCAGAACTGGGCAGGTGGCCGCAGGCCTGTTTGATATTGAGCGTGTGGAAATCATCAAAGGACCACAGGGCTCGCTGTTTGGGCGTAGCGCTGCAGCCGGAGCGATCTCCATTATCACGGCCGCGCCTGCGGACACTTTCAAATCCAGCGGAGAAGTGGAAATAGGGACACGGCAAGCGTTCCGCGCGCGTGCCTCTATAACCGGCCCGATTGTCGGAGATACCTTGCTGTTTCGTCTTAGCGCGATGCACAATCGACGGGATGGCTATAACAAAGACGCACTCGATCCGGCCCGTGATGCATTCGATGGCATCGAGGACACCGGCGTGCGGGGCTCTCTCCGGTGGGTCAAGGGGGGCACCACAGTTACGCTGGCGGGCGACTATGTGAAGCGCAGGGTAAGAGGCAACGGATTCCAGTCTGCCTTGCCGGCGTCGCTAACTGGATTTCCGCTTGACCCTTTCGGGCCCGTATACTCTGATCTTGGGACACGGGCATTCTCGAATCTCGACACCTATTCTGCCGCCCTCACGATTGTATCCGAACTCAGCGACACCTTGTCGCTTAACGCCATATCCGCCTTTC
>JBIKJF010000017.1:0-59877 GCA_044361155.1 Flavobacterium sp. | reverse complement strand
TGCATCAACAAAATAAATTGAAAATAAAAACCTATAAAACAAAAAACACTTGCAAGAACGTTCTTGCAAGTGTTTAATTAATTATTTTTGTCTAATAAATCTGTATCGATTTTTTAGGACTAGTCAATAATACATATCAATACTAAAGCAAGTGCCAACTTTACCTATCTTCGCTGAAAAATTGTCAGTTTTATTTGATTGGCATAATTTCTGAACACGAAGTGTATTATAAACAAATTAATTTCAAAATAAAACATACAAATTATGGCATTAAACATTAAACCGCTTTCAGACCGCGTAATTGTGGAACCAGCTGCTGCTGAAACTCAGACAGCGTCGGGAATTATAATTCCTGATACAGCCAAAGAAAAACCTCAAAAAGGAACTGTTGTTGCAGTAGGAAATGGAAAAAAAGACGAACCAATGACCGTAAAAGTAGGCGATATTGTACTTTATGGCAAATATGCAGGCACCGACCTTAAACTTGATGGGAAAGATTTTCTGATAATGAGAGAAGACGATATTTTGGCAATTATTTAAGTAGAATTAAGATTTGATTAATACAGTATTAATATAAAAAATTAAATATAAAATGGCAAAAGATATAAAATTCGATATTGAAGCACGTGATGGTTTAAAACGTGGAGTTGATGCATTGGCAAACGCAGTAAAAGTTACCTTGGGGCCAAAAGGAAGAAATGTAATTATTTCTAAATCATTTGGTGGACCAACAGTAACTAAAGATGGTGTTTCGGTTGCAAAAGAAATAGAACTGAAAGATCCATTAGAAAATATGGGGGCTCAAATGGTGAAAGAAGTTGCTTCTAAAACTAACGATTTAGCAGGTGATGGTACAACAACAGCTACCGTTTTAGCACAAGCAATTGTGAAAGAAGGATTGAAAAACGTTGCAGCAGGCGCAAATCCGATGGACTTAAAGAGAGGAATCGATAAAGCTGTTGAAGCAATTGTAAAAGATTTAGGAAAACAAGCGCAAGAAGTTGGATCCTCTTCTGAAAAAATTAAACAAGTAGCTTCAATCTCTGCAAACAATGACGAAGTTATTGGCGATTTAATTGCAACTGCATTTGGAAAAGTTGGCAAAGAAGGTGTAATTACGGTTGAAGAAGCTAAAGGAACTGATACTTATGTAGATGTTGTTGAAGGAATGCAATTTGATAGGGGATATTTATCACCTTATTTTGTTACTAATCCTGAGAAGATGAATGTAGAATTAGAAAATCCCTACATTCTTCTTTATGATAAAAAAGTATCTTCTTTAAAAGAGTTACTTCCAGTTTTAGAACCAGTAGCACAATCGGGAAAACCATTGTTGATTATTGCGGAAGATGTTGATGGTGAAGCTTTATCAACTTTAGTTGTAAACAAACTTCGTGGCGCATTAAAAATTGCAGCCGTAAAAGCTCCAGGATTTGGGGACAGAAGAAAAGCAATGTTAGAAGATATTGCTATCTTAACTGGTGGAACCGTAATTGCAGAAGAAAGTGGTTACACTTTAGAAAATGCAACTTTAGAAATGCTCGGAACTGCAGAAAAAGTTAGTATTGATAAAGATAACACTACCATTGTTAATGGTGCAGGAAATGCTGATTTAATCAAAAATAGAGTCAACCAAATCAAAGGTCAAATGGAAACAACGACTTCTGATTATGATAAAGAAAAATTACAAGAACGTTTGGCTAAATTAGCTGGAGGTGTAGCTGTTCTTTACGTTGGTGCGGCATCGGAAGTTGAAATGAAAGAGAAAAAAGACAGAGTTGACGATGCTTTACATGCAACACGTGCTGCAGTTGAAGAAGGCATAGTTGCTGGTGGCGGAGTTGCTTTGTTACGTGCAAAAACTTCTTTGGCTTCTATAAAAGCAGACAATGCAGATGAAGCCACAGGAATTCAAATTGTATCTCGAGCTATAGAATCCCCTTTACGAACTATTGTTGAAAATGCCGGGCTTGAAGGTTCTGTAGTTGTAGCAAAAGTAACCGATGGTAAAGATAATTTTGGTTATAATGCCAAAACAGATGAATATGTAGACATGTTGAAAGCAGGAATCATTGATCCTAAAAAAGTAACTAGAGTAGCTCTAGAAAATGCTGCTTCTGTGGCCGGAATGATTCTTACGACAGAATGTGCTTTAATAGACATAAAAGAAGAAAATGCAGGCAGTGGAATGCCAATGGGCGGTGGAATGCCTGGAATGATGTAATCTTTTATAGATAATTTTAACATCAAAATTTAAATTATAAGCAAAAAAATCCGTCAAGAATCAAAACTTGACGGATTTTTTACTTCAAAAAAGGTTATACTCTTTTCTTAACAAACTTAAGAATTACAGGAACGGTTGTAAACAATACAATCCCAATTACAATAAACTCAATATAATGCTTTAAATCTATATTAAATTGAGATAGGAACAACTCGTACAAATAATGACCTGCAAATATTAAAGAAAACGACCATAAAATAGAACCTAGAATATTATAAAACATAAATTTCTTCTTTTCCATAGAAACAATTCCAGCAATTACAGGTGCAAATGTTCTTAATACTGGTAAAAATCGGGCAAAAACAATTGCTTTGCTTCCGTGTTTTTCAAAAAAATCTTGGGATTGATAAAGATATTTCTTCTTAAAGAAAAAGCTATCTTCTCTTTTGTATAAATAGGTGCCACTTTTTTTACCAAACCAGTATCCAATCATATTCCCAACAATACCCATTATAGAAACCAAAGTAGATAAGAGAACTACATTTAAAAAATCATTTCCTGTAGAAATTTCATTCATAAGTAATTCACTATAAATTCCGCACAAGAAAAGTAAACTGTCGCCTGGTAGAAAAAACCCAGCCAACAAACCTGTTTCCGCAAAAACTATAAATAAGACAACATACAATCCAATTTTAATACCTCCAAGTTCAAGAAGTATATAAAATTCGGGGTTTAATAGTTGTTTCCAATCAAATTGATCCATAAAAAAGTTAAGTTTTGTTTGAGGTCGTGAAAGTAACCATAATTCTTATTTTATACTATTAAATTTTTGTTATTTTCTTTCGTAATGACAACAACTATGAAGATTATCATAGGCCGCTATAGTAGCTTTTACCTCATCGGTGTCGTGACCAACCTTTGCAACAGCTTTTTTTACATCTAAAATAGAACATTTGTCTTCGTTAATAATCAAATGCAGTATTTTGTCGTCAATATGATATACTGCGCTTTTAACACCTTTTACTGAAAAGGCAGCTTTCTCGATACGCTTCTGACACATTTCGCAATTGCCGTTCACTTCGATGTCGTGTTTAGCATTTTTATTTTTCTTTTCTTGTCCTTGTGCAGAAAGTGCTACTATAAATACCAACATTCCAAAAATTATATTCTTCATACTATTTTGTTATTAGTTTTTGAATTTGACTTTTATCCTTGATAAGCTCATTTTTAAATTTTAATTATTAAAAATTCTTACTACTTTATTTTAAATCGTAATCCTCCATAAAACATCTGACCGAAAATTGGAGCATAAACAATCGAACTATCAAAGAAATTTCCGAAAGGATTATGTTCACCAATAATTGCATCAAGTTGTCTATAATTGCCGAGGTTTTCAACACCAAAATAAAACTCTAAAGTACTCGAGTGTTGTAAGGTAACTTGCATGTTTAACGTTGTAAATGAAGGTGAAAATTCTGAAAATCTATCTTGTATCTGATTTGATGCTGTAGTAGGTAGTTGTTGTTTTCCTGTCCAATTTACTGTAGCATCAAAACGCCATTGTTGACCTTCGTCGCTTAAATGCGTTTCATATTCAATATTAGCAAAAACTCTATGCTTCGCTTGTAATGGCCTTTGAAAAGTTCCAGACAAATAATCGGTTGCTATATCGTAATACTTAAAAGCTGTTCGTAAATTTAAATGTTGTTTTAGTTCGATATTGTAATCCAATTGAAAACTATTTGCAAACGATTTACCACTAAGATTATAAAACAAAACTTGTTGTGGTGAATTCATAACATCTACTACAGCTTGATTTTGAAAATCGGTTCTATAAAAATCTATTGTAGCATCAGACTTTTTACCAAATAAAGTGAATTTTTGAGTATAGCTAAGTCCGTAATTCCATGCAATTTCAGGATCCAAACCATAGATATTTCCCGATGTAGATAGTACTGAAAAAACCCTTGAACTAGCAAATAGTTGCTGATTTTCGGCATAAATATTTGCAGCTCTCTTTCCTCTCCCTGCAGAAAATCTTAACACACCTTGCTCCCAAGGATTGTATTTAGCATGTACTCTAGGTGTAAAAAAAATGCCCAATCTGTTGTGAGTATCTAATCTCCCACCCAGTATGTAGCTAAAATTACTACCATTATCAAAAGTATATTCAAAAAAAGCACCTAATGACGCATCAATTCTACTAACATCGGCAAGATTTACAAACTCTGCATATTTATCTAAAGAAAAATTTAATCCAGTAGAAAATTTGTTTCTAGTATTATTGATTATAGAATTAAAAATTAAATTAGAATAAAAGCTGTCTTGCTCTATGTCATAAAGATTTAAACCAAAATAGGAATTTTGCTTATGAGTAGAAAAAACATTTTGAAAGCCAATACTTTGATAAGGCATATCTTTAAAAACATAGCCTATTTTTGTAGTTAAATCTATACGTTCAGTATTTATTTCTGAACCCCAAAAATTAGTAGTCAGTTTATCTCTTTCTGGACGAAAATCGACTTCACCTGTTTGCTTTTCATCTTTTAGAAATCGTAAACTTAAAAAAGACACGAACCCTGTTTCAGCGTTTGCGTATTGCCATCTGTTGGAGATATTAATCTGCTTTCCTAGCGGATTGTCTAAAAACATGTCGTCGTTCATATCTATACGTTGCACGCGCGTATTGGCATGAATAAATAAACTTGATGCCCAATTTTTATCTATTTTTTTATTAAAATGCGTATTCACCTCATATCTACTATCTGTAGAACCATAAAAATTTAAGAAAAAAGGAATATCATCGCAAGGTTTTATTAATTCGGTATTTATTTGACCCGATATACTTTCATAACCATTGACAACGCTACCTGCTCCCTTTGTGATTTGAATATTATCAATCCAAGTTCCTGGAGTAAAAGATAGTCCGTATGCTTGAGAGGCGCCCCGAACCGACGGAATATTTTCTTCGGTGATTAAAAGATAGGGCGACGTTAAACCCAACATCTTAATCTGTTTGGTTCCTGTTAAAGCATCAGAAAAATTAACATCGATTGACGGATTGGTTTCAAAGCTTTCGGCCAAGTTACAACAAGCTGCTTTAAGTAATTCTTTACTAGAAACTACCGAAGTGTTTGTTGTTTTTTTAAGTGATTTTGTGATTCCTTTCTTTTTGCTTTCGATTTTAACCTCATCTAAATTTTCTTGCGAAAATGAAACGGTATAAAAAGCTAAAAACAGAAATATTATTATTTTTTTCATTTAGTATAATTAATCGTTATTCATAAAAAAAAATGTCTTCCAAAACGGAAAATACAGAATGAATGTCGATATAATTATGCATAAAAAAGTAACTGACAGAAAATTTTATAAAGTGGTGGCGCATTTGCATTGCAATAATAACCAACACTTTGAGATTTTTGAATTGTTGCTCCCAATGAAAAACTAATTAGCATCCATGGTGTAAAAAAATACTGTAAATCTATGTCGAATGAGATAAGCTTTGAGGTAAATTTATCATATTTATCTTTTAGATTTACTTCTTTATTAGAGCAACATTTTTTATGATTTATCTTCTTTTTTGAGCAACAAGCACTTTCTGGTTTTTTTGCAAGTTCATTAGAAAGTGTATTTTTACTATCGTCACAAACTTCTTTTGAAGTAAAAACAGAAGAAATTGCAGCAATTTTTTCACCGCAGTAATGCACATTAAAAGCCAATCCTGAACTGGAAAGCAGCAGAGAAAAAGCTAAAAATAAAATTATATGTTTCTTAAATTGCATATCGCAAAGGTAGTAGAAAGTTTTAAATCTTATCTTAATAGATGTATAAAAAAGTACTTTTAGTATTTATTTAATAAAAGGACTTAAAAAATTATTGTAATAACTTTATTTCGATAGGAATTTTTTCTCTTCTTACGCTCTCTTCACCTCCAAAAGCTAAAAGATTTGCAATGAATCTATATTTGTTTTCGAGAGTTAATCCTAAGACTACTTTATAGTGTGAAAAAGTATTGTTGTGATTTATAGAGAGGTGGTGATAAAAAGCCTTTGAACCCATAGTATAATTTATGTTTCCTTGAAGAAAAACTAAACTTTCTATTTTCTATAGTAAAACTACTATACGAATAAAAACCTAGAATAATATTTCCTGATGATGTATGAATATCATTGCAAAATCATTTAATATCTTTGGCTACTCTATGCGAAAAGCAAGTAAAAGAAGTAAGTAAATCTTGACCATTTCTATCTTTTGTTATTAAAAATGGCAATGTAATATCTATGTAAAAATTTCAACCTCCATACAGTAGTCGGTCTAAACAATTTATTTTTGTTTGCTCAACGGCATCTGTGGTTTAATTATTATTGTTTGCGGCAATCACTGCTCAGAGGGCTATCCTTACAAGCTAAATATTATCGACTAAAATCTCAGATTAACCAACAACGCCATTTTCATTTCCCAAAACACTAAACGTGTTTAAAATTTGTTCTTTTTTATGTCATTATTATACATGTATTCAAAGAAATAAGCTCTACTGTTTTGTCTTAAACTTGTTTAAAAAACCTAGTAAGAATGTTTTCTCACTTTTATTCTACTATCAGTTTCAAATTTTTCAAGCTCTATGATTAATTTTAGTTGAAAAAACGAGACGGCAACAAGCAAAAATAATACTACGACCGAATCTTCTGCGCAAAACTTACAGACCTTAGTTAATAGTATGCAGAAAATTGTGATAATTAACAAAGTTAAATTTGCAACCAATCTAGACTTTGAAACATAACAAACTGAAAAACAATACTTATATTATAAAAATTATTCTTTTGGTGAAAAAAATATTGACGAAGCATAATTCTAGTGCCCGAGAATTTTAAAAAAAAATTGTACGGCTCACGACCTAAAGTTTGCAACTACCAATATTGCTAAAAATAGGATATAATAATGTTTCTAAAATTTTAAAAAGGGTAAGAAACATTGCCTAATTTAAAAAACAAAGCAATAAAACAAAAATTGACTTAAGCAATAGAGAACTTGATTTTCTTACTTTGGTTTGTGATAAAATAAATTAACTCAAGACTAAATAGCTACAAAAATGGGATCACCTGTAAATTCTATTGAAGGATAAAGCGTTGCTTTGTTTGAACGATTTAACATTAAATGAATAGTCGGACTAGTTTTATTTTCATTTAAACACAAACTAACAGAACCTTTTCTTTTAGATTAATTTACCTTCTTTTGGTAATAAAATGCTGGTATAAAAACCATTAAAAATAGTGGCTGAATAATAAATCTTCTTATGTAAAACAAGGTCATTTTACTTTCTTCACCAAAAAACTTTAATGTAAAGAAGAAACTAATCATTAATATCGTTCCTAAAACAATGTAAAGTAACATTGCAAACTTTACAATTTTAGAATCTCTAAAAAGTAAATATAGCAATATCAAAGATAGTATCGAATTAATATAAAAACGAAAACCTAAGCTTAAAAATAATTTTATTGGATTATAAATTGGTAAACGATTCGTTAAATAATCTCCTTTAAAATAAGATAGAAAAGGATCATAAAACAAGCTGTTTTCAAAAACTCTAATACAAATTAAAAAAATTATTAAAATGATAATCAGTCCGACATTGGTTTTATTTTTTAGCATATAAAGAATATTTGTTTACCCAAATTACCCACAAAATAAATACAATTCCATAAATAAAAAGGGGGAAAATAACACTATGTAGTAACTCTTGAAATTGTTTGTAATGAAAAATCGCCATGCATAATAACGAAATTCTAATAATATTAAAAAAATAAATAATACTACTTCCAACAATCATAAAAAGAACCGTTTGCTTAAATTTTCCCGTAAAAGCAAAAATAAAGCTAATAAACAAAATAATTATACTTACTGCATTACAACCTTCTACTATTCTAGCCACCCAGACGTTCTGATAAAACAGATTTACACTTGGTTCTTTCAAATTAGGTTTGGTATAAGAACTATCATCAAACAAAGACAAGAGCTCTTTAGATTGATTTGCTACCAGTTTGGTTACACCGTCAACATCAAACTTTTTTACATCAAACCCTTCAAGATAAGACTGATATGCGAAAGTTAGCACAAGATATGTTCCAAAAAATTTGGCTAAAAAAAATAAAAAAGGTTTGTATTGGTTTAGATATTTTTTCAATTTATAATTTTTAACAAATTTATACAAAAGTATGGAAGCGCAATAATTACTTTTGCTAAAAAAATATAGAACTATGAATTTTGAAAGTTTAAAACCTAAAGTTGTTGCAATTCTATCTAAAGAAAATGCTACTAGAGATGAAAAATTGCAGTCGTTATGCCAGTTTTTATCAGATAGTGTCGATTATTATAACTGGGTAGGATTTTACTTTGCCAACCACCAAAGTAAAACCTTACATCTTGGACCCTATGTTGGAGCGGCAACCGACCATACTGAAATACCATTTGGCAAAGGAATTTGCGGACAAGTGGCCGAATCTAATTCTAATTTTGTTGTTTCTGACGTTAGTGCTCAAGATAATTATATTGCTTGCAGTTTTACGGTAAAATCAGAAATTGTTATTCCGCTTTTTGTACACGGTACTAATATTGGTCAAATTGATATCGATAGTCACGTTATTTATCCATTTACAGCAGATGACGAAAGATTTTTAGAATTTGTAAATCAAGAAGTGGCGCGTTTATTTTGAAAAAAAATCCGTTTAATGATCATCAATTAAACGGATTTTCAAACAAACTTAAACCTAATATTATACTTCTAATACGCTGTTTTCTGCATTTGCAAAGTCGTTCCATATAAAGCTATCTGCCTCAGGTTCATTTACATAAGCGCCATCAACGATATATTTAAACTCGTATGAGTTATCTTTTGGCATATCAAACGCACCTTTGAAAGTTCTATTTTTCAATTTTGATAATTCGCCTTCAGCAGGGTTCCAATTATTAAAATCACCTACTACAGCTGCGGTTTGTGCTTCTTTAGCATCTAAAGAAAAGGTAACTTTACAAACTGGTTTAGTTTTAATAAATTGTTTCTTTATAGACATAACTAATTCATTTATAGATTAATGAGACAAAGTAAAGCAATATTTTAAAACAAATTACATGAAAGATACGAATTATGATTTTGACAAAATCATGTATAAATTTTATACAAATTGCTATTATAAAGCAAATTAAGTAAGAAAATTAAAATAAGAAAACGTTTTCTTTGTATACTATTTCTAATTGCTACATTTGTGTTTAAAAAATATTTGCTACCTTTAAAATCTAAATTTCGACTTATGAATAGCGAACAACACGAAATATATGAATATGCAAGAAGAAGAATCAAACAAAAAAAGAGTTTGTATTTTCATTTTATTATGTTCTTTATAGGAAGTATTTTCTTTTTCATAGCTAACAAGCTTATTAATTTGGGAGCGCCAACAAACTGGTATATTTGGCTAATAACAGTTTGGTTTTTTATTTTTATTTTACATTTTATAAAAGTTTTTATTACCGATAGTTTTATGAATAAAAACTGGGAAAGAGAGCAAATAAACAGATTGATGGCCATGCAAGAAAACAAAATTGAGAAATTAAAAAACGAAATTGAGAATATAAAACCATGATAATTTTAATAGCCGCAGTTGCAGAAAATAATGCTTTAGGAAAAGACAACCACTTAATTTGGCATTTACCTAACGACTTTAAACGATTTAAAGCACTTACCTCAGGACATTACATCATTATGGGAAGAAAGACCTTCGAGAGTTTTCCAAAACCTTTACCTAACAGAACACATATTATTATCACGCGGCAAAAAAATCATAACTATGAAGGATGTTTGATTGCCTCAAGTATAGAAAAAGCCCTAGCAATGGCTCCGCATAATGAGGATATTTATGTAATTGGCGGTGGCGAAATATACAAACAAGCTATCCACAGTGCTGATAAAATTGAAATCACAAAAGTACATTCTTCGTTTGAAGCCGATACTTATTTTCCAGAAATTGACCATAATATTTGGAAATTAGTATTTGAAGAACATCATCAAAAAGACGAAAAACACAATTTTGATTTTACATTTCAAACGTATTTAAAACGATAATTTTTTCTATTTTAAAAGCGTACGTCTTCTATTAATACATAGATAATTAAGAACTTTTATTTTTAAGTTTTGTTTATAGGCTATTCAATTTTAATTATTTGTATTTTTGCAAACTTAAAATTGCACAGAAAATGTCAAAAAATGTTACACCATATAAAGACTCTACTCTTGGAAAGAAAGAGCAAGTAACCCAAATGTTTGATACCATTTCGGGAAATTATGATGGATTAAACCGCGTTATTTCATTTGGTATTGATATTAAATGGCGTAAAAAAGTTTTGAAATTGATTTCTGATAAGAATCCAGAAAATATTTTAGACATTGCAACAGGAACAGGAGATTTGGCCATACTAATGACTAAAACTAATGCAAAAAAAATAATTGGGTTAGACATTTCTGCAGGAATGCTTGAAGTTGGCAAGAAAAAAATAGCCGAAAGAAAATTAGAGAATATCATTGAAATGGTAATTGGCGACAGCGAAAACATGCCTTTTCCAGATGATTTTTTTGATGCCATTACTGTATCTTTTGGAATTAGAAATTTTGAAACGCTTGAAAGAGGACTTTCCGAAATTTTAAGAGTCTTAAAACCAAATGGCATTTTTGTAATTTTAGAAACCTCTGTTCCCACCAAAACTCCTTTTAAGCAAGGTTATAGTTTTTATACTAAAAATATTTTGCCTATTATTGGAAAAATTTTCTCAAAAGATGATGTTGCTTACGGATATCTATCAGAATCGGCTTCTGTTTTCCCTTTTGGAGAAAATTTAAACAATATTTTAAGAAAAATTGGGTTTATTGATGTTGTAGCAATCCCACAAACATTTGGTGTAGCAACTATATATTCGGCTTCTAAAAAATGATTCTAATCCGTAAAAATTAGGATTTTTAATTTTGTACCAAAAATGAGAAAGTATTTATTTGTTTTATTAATTTTAAATTCACTTCCAATTCAAGCTCAATTTAAGGGAATGTTTGGAAAAGATCCAATTATTAATCTAGAGAATTTTGATAGACAAAGAGTACATTGGGGATATTTCTTAGGTTTTAATATGTACGATTTTAAAATTGACTACAAAACACCTCAAGATGTTGATATAAGCGTTGAAAGTATTACTGGTTTTAATGTAGGATTGGTCGGTAATTTACGACTGCACGAATACATAGATTTGCGATTTGAACCCGGCTTATATTACACACAGAGAAATTTAAACTATCCCGGATTTGAAAAAAAACTAGATGCATTAAGAGAGGTGAAATCTACCTACATTCATTTTCCGCTATTGCTAAAGTTTTCATCTCAAAGAATTGGTAACGTTCGCCCCTATTTGGTTGGCGGTGTTTCTGCAACTTTAAATTTATCTGCAAATAATAAAGCCATTGAAGACAACGAGCAACAACGATTTAGAATGCTTCCTTGGACAAGAAACTACGAGTTGGGATTTGGAGTAGATTTTTATTTAGAATATTTCAAATTCTCACCCTCTATAAGAGGTGTTTTTGGAATGAACGATGAGCTCATTAGAGACAACGACCCCAATAGCCCGTGGACTTCAAATATTGATGCCTTAAGAACAAGAGCCGTTTTTATAAACTTTACATTTCACTAGAATTTCTTTTAAATTCGCTTAGAAAAATTGCTGTGGCAGTAGCAACATTCAAACTCTCTGTTTGTTGTAAAGGTCCAAACCTTGGTATACACAATTTGTTTGTAACAAGTGATTCTATGGTACTTGATATACCATTTGCTTCATTTCCAAAAACCAAAATTCCGTTACTTGGTAAGTTTTCTTTAAAAACATTATTTCCGTCCATAAACGTACCAAAAACAGGAACAGTTGCTTTAGATAAAAACTTTGCTAAATCTAGATATTTTATAGTAACACGTGCTATTGAACCCATTGTAGCTTGAATCACTTTAGGGTTATAACTATCTACGGTTTGCTCTGAGCACACAATTTGTGTTATTCCAAACCAATCGCATAAGCGTATTATAGCTCCAAGGTTTCCCGGATCTCTAATATTATCTAGCGCCAAAATTAGTCCATCAGAATTACCAGAAACTACCGTCGGAATTTTGAAAACTGCTAAACAATTATTGACTGTGTTCAAGGACGAAATTCTTTTTAAATCGGTTTCAGAAATCATTGATTTTTTTTCTGAATCAATATCATGAAAAAGTTGCTCTGTTACATACAAATGTTCTAGCACGAAATTTGATTGTAACAATTCTTGAATTACTTTTGCACCTTCAGCAACAAACAATTGATGTGTTTGACGAAATTTTTTTTGCTGTAAACTTGTAATTAACTTGATTTGGTTTTTACTAACCATAAAAAAATGTACTTTTGAATTAAATTTTGTATCCCTTGAAAAAACGCTTTACAAAAATATCATTATTTATTTTAATTGCTATAATAATTGTTGCTTGTAATTCTACCAAACGAGTTCCAGAGGGTAAGCGATTATTAACTAAATCTGAAATCTCGATTGATGGCAAACGTATTTCAGATGAAGCCGCTTTTAATCAATTGTCGCAAAAACCGAACAGCGCCATTCTTGGATACAAATTACGATTAAACTTATTTAATTTAGCCAAACAAAAAAGTGATTCTAGCTATAAAGAATGGCTGAAAAGAAATCCGAAAACTGCAACATTTCTAAATGGCCTTTTATCTAAAAAACAAGTCAATAGATTAGGGCAATCTTTTTTGGTCTCTGGATTAAGTAAATTCTTGATTAATAACGGAGAAGCTCCCGTACTTTTTGATTCGGTAAGTGCCGAAAAATCGATGCGAAAACTACGAGCACTTTATTATCAAAAAGGATATTTTGATGTAAAAATTAACTATACAACAGATACCACAAAGCAAAAAACAATTGGTTTGCAATATGATTTGCAACTCGGAAAAGCTTTTTTAATAGATAGTCTAAAAACAACAATTTATTCGCCAGCCTTAGATTCTTTATACAATCTAAAAAAGAACAACTCCTTCTTAAAACATAACAAACAGTACAACATAGAAGATTTAGATAATGAAAGAGCTAGGATTAACTATGATTTTAGAAACAGTGGTGCCTTTTTTTTTCAACAAAATTATATAAGCTATGTTAAAGATACCATTGACACCAACAAAAAAGTTAATTTAGAATTAGTTATCAAAGATTATTCGTATTCAAAAAATGATTCAACATTTACCAAGCCATTTAAATTATATAAGATAAGTAAAGTTGCTATTTTTACAGACCATACACCAAGTAAAAATCAAGTTATAATTACCGATAGCGTAGCTTATAAAGACTTTATGATTTATAGCGAAAAGAAATTAAAATACCGACCAAAATCGATAACCGATGCTATTTTTATTAACAAGGGAAATTACTATTCAGACGACAAAAACAACTTAACTACCAAATATTTAAGTAATTTAAAAGTATTCAATTATCCATCGATACAGTATCAAGTAGATCCAAAAAATGATGCCTATTTGATTGCTAATGTTTTTCTAACACCACGAAAAAAATACACGTTCAATCCCTCTATAGATTTTACGCACTCCAATATTCAAGATTTTGGTATTTCGGGTTATGCATCTCTCGGAATAAGAAACGTTTTTAATGGTGCCGAGACTTTTGAAATTGGTTTTAGAGGTAATGTCGGAGCCTCTAGAGATTTAGCCAATATAAGCAATAACTTTTTTAATATTTCTGAAATTGGAGTTGATGCCAAGTTGAGCTTCCCAAGAATACTATCTCCGATAAATACAGGTAAAATTGTGCCTAAAAATATGATTCCTTCAACTACTATTGCAATTGGCTTTGCAAGTCAAAGAAATATTGGTTTAGACAAACAAAATTTTACCAGTACCTTTTCTTACAATTGGTTTCCTAAAAAAGGAATGACAATGCGTTTAGACCTTTTTAATATTCAGTTTGTAAAAAATGTAAACGTTGGGAACTATTTTAATATTTATCAATCGTCATACAATTCGTTAAACAACTTAGCTAATTTATACCCGTCTGTAAATCAGGACTATTTTTCTAATAATCAATTAATAATAGAATCTGGTACAAACGGATTTTTGAACGATGTATTAGGTCCCGCCCCTACTGTGCTAACAACAGCCGATGATTTAAAAGCTATAAGAAGTATCAATGAAAGAAAAAGGCGCCTTACCGAGAACAACTTGATATTTGCATCAAGTTTTACTTTTTCAAAAACAACTAAAAAAGAGGATATCGATGCAAGTTTTTTCGCAATTAAAACAAAAATAGAGTCAGCAGGAAATGTGCTTTCTATTTTCGCTAGAGCATCAAAACAATTAAATAATCAAACCGCTGCCAATACAATTTTTGATGTTGAATATTCACAATATATAAAAGGAGAATTTGAGTACATAAAACACTGGGATTTAAAAAGAAAGAAAGAGTTTGCTATTAGAACTTTTACAGGTTTGGCAGTACCTTATGGCAATTCAGGAACTATTCCGTTTCCTCGAAGTTACTTTTCTGGTGGTTCTAACGATAACAGAGCTTGGCAACCCTACAGTCTTGGACCAGGAAGTAGTGGCGGAATTAATGATTTTAACGAAGCTAATTTTAAAATAGCGTTAAATGCCGAATTTAGATTTAATATTTTTGACAAATTTAACGGCGCTTTTTTTGCCGATATGGGAAATATTTGGAACTTTCTTGATGATACTGAAGACGAATCGTACCAATTTAAGGGACTAGAATCTATTAAAGAAATTGCTGTTGGAAGCGGATTAGGCATTCGTTATGATCAAGGACTATTTGTAGTTCGATTTGACCTCGGTTTTAAAACCTACAATCCGTCACGTCCAGAAAACGATAGATGGTTAAAAGAAATCAATTTATCAAAATCAGTATTAAATATTGGAATAAATTATCCGTTCTAAAATTAGAAATTATTACTTTTGTAAACTTAACTATAATTCAATAAAAATGTCACACAACATAAAACCAGGAGTTGCAACAGGCGATGAAGTACAAGCAATATTTGCTTACGCTAAAGAAAAAGGATTTGCTTTACCGGCAGTTAACGTTATAGGTACAAGTACCATAAACGGTGTTTTAGAAACTGCAGCAAAGCTAAATGCTCCTGTTATTATTCAGTTTTCTAATGGTGGAGCACAATTTAATGCCGGAAAAGGACTTTCTAATACAGGTGAGCAAGCTGCTATATTAGGAGCTATTGCCGGTGCAAAACACATTCATACTTTGGCAGCAGCTTATGGCGCAACCGTAATTTTACATACTGATCATTGTGCTAAAAAATTATTACCTTGGATAGACGGTTTGCTTGATGCATCAGAAAAATTCTTTGCAGAAACTGGTAAATCACTATTCTCATCGCATATGATTGACCTTTCTGAAGAACCAATAGAAGAGAATATTGAAATTTGTAAGAATTATTTAGCTCGTATGAGTAAAATGGGAATGACCTTAGAAATTGAACTAGGAATTACCGGTGGTGAAGAAGATGGTGTTGATAACACTGACGTTGATAGTTCAAAGTTATACACACAACCATCTGAAGTTGCTTATGCTTATGAAGAACTTTTAAAAGTTAGCCCTAGATTTACTATAGCAGCTTCTTTCGGAAATGTTCATGGAGTTTACAAGCCAGGGAACGTAAAATTGACGCCAAAAATCTTAAAAAATTCACAAGAATACGTTCAAAATAAATTCAACACTAGGGTAAACCCAGTAGATTTTGTATTTCATGGCGGATCAGGCTCTACCTTAGAAGAAATTAGAGAAGCAATTGGTTATGGTGTTATAAAAATGAATATCGATACCGATTTACAATTTGCCTTCACCGAAGGAATTAGAGATTATATGGTTTCTAAAATTGATTATTTAAAAACTCAAATTGGAAGTCCAGACGGTGCAGACTCACCTAATAAAAAACATTATGATCCAAGAAAATGGATTCGTGAAGGAGAAGTAACCTTTAACACAAGATTAGAACAAGCATTTGCTGACTTAAATAACGTGAACACATTATAACACTGTATATTGTTGATTGTATAATGTATAAGCAAACTACATAATACAATTTTACATTTTACATTATACAATAAATTATGGCTTGGTTTAAAAGAAAAGAAAAAGGAATTACCACCGCAACTGAAGACAAAAAAGATGTTCCTAAAGGATTGTGGTATAAATCGCCAACAGGTAAAATTATTGATACCGACGAACTAGCAAGAAATCTTTGGGTGAGCCCTGAAGACGATTTTCATGTTAGAATTGGCAGTAAAGAGTATTTTGAAATACTGTTTGACAACAATGAATTTAAAGAATTAGATGCAAAAATGACCTCTAAAGATCCTTTAAATTTTGTTGATACCAAAAAATATTCCGATCGTTTGAAAGATGTCATGGATAAAACCAAATTGAAAGATGCGGTAAGAACGGGCGTTGGAAAATCTAAAGGAAAAGATTTGGTAGTTTGTTGTATGGACTTTGCCTTCATTGGCGGGTCGATGGGAGCTGTTGTTGGAGAAAAAATTGCACGAGGAATTGATTATTCTATCCAACATAACGTGCCATTTTTAATGATTTCGAAATCTGGTGGTGCGCGAATGATGGAAGCAGCATTTTCCTTGATGCAATTAGCAAAAACCTCTGCAAAATTAGCACAATTAGCCGAAGCAAAAATACCTTATATTTCGTTGTGCACCGACCCTACTACAGGAGGAACGACCGCATCATACGCTATGCTAGGAGATATTAATATTGCAGAACCTGGAGCTTTAATAGGATTTGCCGGACCAAGGGTAGTGCGCGATACAACAGGTAAAGATTTACCCGAAGGATTTCAAACATCTGAATTTTTATTAGAACATGGTTTCTTAGATTTTATAACTCCGAGAAAAGAACTTAAAGATAAGATAAATTTATATATTGATTTAATTTTAAATCAAGAAATAAGGTAAATCAATACTACTTAAATACTTAAAACACAAAGCATATAACTTTGTGTTTTTTTTTATATAAATTCTTCTCCTAAAGCCTATTAACTGCAACCTTACATTCCGCTTCTTATTGCTTCAACAGGATCTAGATTAGAAGCCGAAATTGCAGGTAAAATTCCAGAAATCAATCCTATAATGGCAGCTAAACCTGTTCCTAAACAAATATTGAAAAAGCTTAAAATAAACTCAAATTCTAGTGCTTGCGTGAGTACAATTGATATTATCCAAACCAATCCTATTCCGATAAATCCTCCTATAATACACAGAATAACGGCTTCAAAAAGAAATTGAAATAAAATGAACTTATTTTTGGCACCCAATGATTTTTGAATTCCTATTAAATTAGTTCGTTCTTTTACAGAAACAAACATAATATTTGCTACACCAAATCCGCCAACTAACAATGAGAAACCAGCAATAAACCATCCACCGAGGTTCATATTGGTTATAAATCCATCTAATAAATCAGTAAATCCAGACAATACATTGATGTAAAAATTATCAATTTCGCCCGTTTTAACACCTCGGTAGCTTCTTAATTTTTGCGTTAAATTAGCCTTAAATGCTGCCATATCTACTCCTTTTTGAGGTTTAATAAGAATTACAGGAGTCATAAATTTGTTATTTTCACCATATAATTTTCTTAAAAAATTAACCGGAATAAAAACCGACGTATCATTGCTGTCACCAAACAAGCCTTCACCTTGCTTTTTTAGCACACCGATAACAATAAATTTTTTGCCATACAATCTTATTTCTTTGCCAATGGGATCAAATCCTTCAAACAATCCTTTTGCAATTTCGTCACCTACAACAGCCACAGCATTCCCCGAATTAGACTCAGATTCGTTGTAAAACCTTCCCGAAGTGAATTCTAACCCCTGAATATTAATGAACTCGTGAGAAACAGGGACAATATTTACATCACTAACAATTTTATCTTCTTGCTTTATAGTTTCCCTACCTACAAAATATTGAAAAGCCAATTCTTGCGCCTCTGGTAAAGTCGATTTCAAAATTTCATATTCGTCGTAAGTAACATTTGGAAATTGGTCGCGTTTCCAACGTGGAATTTCCGATGGTCCAAAAGAGAATTTGGCCAGATAAATGGTGTTTTTATCAAGACTACTCAGTTCTTTTTTTATTTTTTTATCTAAAGAATCTACAGCAGCAAGCACAGCTATAATAGAGAAAATACCAATAGTAACGCCAAGTAATGACAACAACGTGCGTAGTTTATTTTTACGCAAAGCATCCATAGCAAAACCAAAACTTTCTTTTAATAATCGAAGGTAAACAATCATAAGGGTTTAGATTTTCGTCGGACAAATTTAAAGTATTAGTAACTAAAAATTGAAAATTGTTACAAAATATGAGCGATAATAATTTTTTTGACAGAAACCGGCTATTATTTACAACTATAGTTATTTAGTTTAGATACAATACCTATCATCATCAATATAAATTTTATATTATAACTGTAAGCTACAAGCATTAATCTAATAAATTGATCATAAATAATTCGTTTTTGATTATGAAAAAAAATCTTTTAGAAACTCATCAATGTATCATTAATTTCAACTTTAGCAACTATAAAAACCTCCAAAAATAAAATGAAATCTTATTTATAATTTTGTCGAAAAAAACATATTTCTAGAGTGGCACAATATTTGTAATTTTGTTTTAACTGAAGATTATCTGATTTATACATTTTAATTGAATAATCAATAAATTTTATTTGGTTTTGAATTTACACCGCCATTTAAACATATTACAAAATATTGCTATTATGTATTACAATCTTCAAGTTTGTTATGAAATATTAGTTTAATTTTTAATTTAATATATTTGTAAATTATTAATAATCCTAATTAATTTTGCTTTAGATTGTTAAAATAAATTACAATTTTAAAAATAAAACTTATTAATATTAAACTTACCTAGTGCCTAAAAACTTAAATTATGACCAAGAAATACTCTATTATTGCCATGGCAGTTTTGTTTTCGTTCTTTTCTAAAGTAGAAATTACCTACGCTCAAACAAAAACCGTAAAAAAAGAGCAAAAGCGCGCCTTGAAAGCTCAGAGAAAAGCTATAAATAAAGTAGCACCAATTTTGAAAGACCCAACAGAAATACTAGTACAACCTCAGACTACTCCCGCTCCTATTAAACAAATAAAAATCGATGATTTTATTAAAAACGGAAAAGATTTATTAATAACAAAACCTAATGGTAACGTAAACTGGACACAACAATATATTGAAGCAGTTGGTCAATCTGTTATTGATAATGAACGATTTAAAAACAGTGCACAGGCTAAATTGATGGCTACACGAGGCGCCGTAGTTATAGCACAGAGAAACCTTTTAGAAATTGTCAAAGGTGTTCAAATAGTAGGTGAAACTACTGTGCAAGATATGATTACAACTAGTGATTATGTTTACTCTAGAGTAGAAGGCGTTGTAAAAGATGCACAACAAATTGGTGAAGCTAAAGAGAAGAATGGATTTGTAGAAGTGCGATTAAGAATGCCTATTTATGGTAAAGAAAGTTTGGCTACAACGCTAGACGAGCAGACATTGAGTCAAGCAAGATCTAAAAACGGATTTGAGCAATCACTATTGCTTGCGCAAGAAGGGTCGGACAGCGGTGATGGAATTGATGGTTCTAACCCAATACTTTTTAATTTAGAAAATCAGGGACAATTCGACCCATCGATGTATCCTGTTATTGTTGATGATAATGGAAAAGTTCTGTTTGATTTTTCACAACACTTTAGACTAAAAGAAGGAAAGTTTCCGCAATATTTGCAAATGGGTAAAGACATACTACAAGCCTTAGGAAATCAGAAAGGTGTCGATGTTATCAACATGATTCAGACTGGGAAAGGCGAATTTAAAATCCCAGAAAAATCATCTAAAAAAGTTTTTTGGAACAGGGTTGCCCGAATTGCGCAAGATGTTGGTGCTGCCTTATTTAAACTTATTTTCTAAAACGATTTTAATATATAGCTTAAAATCTAAACTAGTATCAAAATAAAGAAAGCATTAATAGTGCGCTTTTACTCGAATCAAAATTACATTTATATAATGAAACATCTAGTACTCTCACTACTATTTTTTGTGACCAATTTAAACTTTGCTCAGCAATCTGTAGAAGCCAAAGGAACAGGTTTGAATAGATCTGACGCATTACAAGACGCGCTTCGAAATGCAATATCTCAAGCAGTGGGCGTTAATTTGCGTTCAGAAACGCGTGTTGAAAATTATATGATTATTTCTGATGCTATTGCCTCAAATACGTCGGGATATATAAAAAAATATAACATTATAAAAGAAATTCCATTTCCCGATCGCTTTGAAATTACCATTCAAGCTGATGTTACCACCAACAGTTTAGAGGCCGATTTTAAATTATTAAGTAAAACCATTGGAGGCGTGAGATTTCTTGTAACAGTAGATCCTTCGGTTCAAAATGAGAATGATAAAAAAGAACTGCAACTTGCTGTCGATAGGATCAATGGTTTTTTGGCTGAGCGCTCCTATCGCTACGTAGAGCAGTCTAGACTAAAAACGTTACAAAACGAAAGAAGCAATTTAATGCAAGACAGTAATGCATCATTAAGCTATGCACAACAATTGGCAGTTTTATCTAACGCCCAATTTATTATTTTGGTAAGTCAACTAACAACATCAGAAGTAAAAGGAGCTTTTGATATTGTTCAAGGAAAAAAAGTTGGTTTTCAAGCAAGAGCCTTCGATAATTGCACTGGTGAAGGTTTGGGTACCATAACATTAGAAAGTCTGCCAAAAAGTGGTACCACAACAAATACTGCTCAAGCTATAAATCAAGCCGTAGATTTAAACTTTTCTAAGCTTATTGGTATGTTTACAGGTTATATTGGCAACTGGATCAATTCGGGTACACCCTATGAACTTCGATTTTATAATTCGGGAAGTTTTAGAGATTTAAGAACTTTAAGAGCTAAATTAAAATCAGATAAAAGTTTTGGTGGCGATCTTGAAATTGTTTCAGCAAATAACTATACCAAATTGGTTTGTACGTATAAAGATAGAGCCGATGAACTTGCCGATAAAATTTTAGATTATGCCGATGAGATTCCAGCGCTTAAAAAACAACTTATTGATGTAAAAATGATTTATGGTCGTCAAATAAATTTCGCACCGCAATCGTATATCATTCCAAATTTAGTGAAACCAATTCAACAATAAAAACAGAAACAGATGAAAACAAAATTACTACTCCTTTTTTTATTTACTACACAGTTATTTTTTGCACAAACTAGCTCAATAACAGTATTTTCGCAAGAAGGCGAACGTTTTTATGTAATTGTAAATGGTGTTAGACAAAATGATGCGCCTTCTACTAATGTAAAAGTCACCGATTTAGAAAAACCCAATTATCTGGTAAAAATCATTTTTGAAGATCAAAGTATTGCATCTCTTAACCAAAATGTCTACTTGTTAGATTATGATGAAAAAAGAACTAATGTTACGTTCAATCTTAAGAGAGATAGAAAAGGTAAAATGAAAATGGCGATGAATAGTTTTGATTATGATGTAAATTCATCTAAAGGAACCGAAGTAGTAAAATACCACGAAATAGAAAATCCGATAGCGATTCCGACAAAAAATACTACTAAAACAGAAACAAAAACTACCAAAACGGAAACCAAAACTGTTGATGTTAACACACTTGGAATTGGCATCAATACAAAAATTGAAGAATCTGAAGACAATATTAATGTTAACGTTAATATAGGTGGACTAAATACGTCGGTTACTACCAAAACAGATACTCCTGTAAAGCCAGGACGACCAAAAGTTTTGAAGGATGAAATAGTTACAGAAAAACCCGTTACTGCGGCTCCTATTGAAAATACCGCAAAAAACTGTACCTTTAAGATGTCGACTTCCGATTTTCAAAGAGCAAAATCTTCTGTTGAGAAACAGTCTTTTGCCGAATCTAAAATGAAAGTTGCCAAACAATTTACAACGTCCAATTGTTTGTCGACCGATCAAATTATAGAAATTGTAAATTTATTTTCATTTGAAGAAAACAAACTTGATTATGCCAAATTTGCATATTCAAAATGTGTTGACAAGAACAATTACTTTTTGGTAAATGATGCTTTCAGCTTTTCATCTTCAACAGACGAATTGACCGAATATATTGAAAGTATCACTAAGTACAAATAAGGTGATGGTTATTGTAAATTAAAAAACATAAAAAATTTACCAAAAACGCGGTAATTTTTAAAGTATAGAAACCTATGAAAGCTGCACCTGCACCAAAAAGTTAGACTCCAATTAGAACACTTAGAAGAACTGCTTTTTATAAAAAATAAGAAAAATTGCGCAAAGTCAGGAGACGTTTGCGCAGCTTTTCATAGGAACAATTATCTTAATTAGAATACTTTTCGGAGCTGGGGTTTTTATTTATAATAATAACTTAAGATTTACATTATCTTTTATCTTACATTACTTGTTGAGAAGTTTAAACAAATTCTAATTGAATAGAACTGTCATAATGAACCTGTAATCCCGTTATTCCACAATCCAATAAAAAATCTATGAGCTTTTCAGAGTAAAAAGGATGAACAATACCTTGAACATTAATTATGTCTTTGCCAAAATATCCCCCCGCTCCCGCGCGAATCCCTTCGCGTGGAATTACAATTTATAATACTGAAATACCATAATATTCTCTAACAATCCTTTCTCACCTGCGTAATCTGAAGCGCTACTGTATTTATAATCCCCCGCTCCCGCGCGAATCCCTTCGCGTGGCATTACAATTTACAATACTGAAATACCATAATATTCTCTAACAATCCTTTCTCACCTGCTTAATCTGAAGCGCTACTGTATTTATAATCTTCAGGTCTAAAAACAATTCCTTCTTCTACAGGGTTATTATGAATATAATCTATTTTTTGCTGAATTACCTCGTTACTCCATAATTCAATTGGCTTATTGTCATGACGCCAAAATTGATAATTGGTTGTATTTGAAGTTTTTTCTGCTTCCTTTTTAAAATAATCTAAAAAAAATTCTTTTCTACTTTCCTTTGGGTTTTCTTGTATGGCTTTAATTACACTTCTACTCGTAAATCTTTTAAAATCACCTAATAAAAGTTCTGGCTTTTGATTTTCAGTACTCCTAAAAATTAGATGAACATGATTGGTCATAATACACCATGTATGAATTTCCATTCCTCTGTTTTTTTGACAAAATTCTAAACTTTCAAGTATTAAATCTTTATATTCATTTCTTGTAAAAACATCTAACCAGCCAACAACAGCAAAGCTGACAAAATACAAGCCTTCAGGATTATGAAATTTATAATTTCTACTCATGTATATACTTCTGTTTAAAGTTTACCAAATATAAATAATATAATCCATTTTACAGTTGCCACGCGAAAGGATTCGCGCGGGAGCGGGGGCTGGGGTAGAACAATTATCTTAATTAGAACACTTTGCGGAGCTGGGTGGTTCATGAAACTAGAAATGATAATTAGATAACTTTTTTGAAATAAATTGTTAGAATAAAACTACGTCATTCTGAAAAAAAATAAGATTAATTATACTACTTTTGCGTACTTAACTACACAACATAATGAGCACAACAAAAACAATTAAATCTGCATTAGTTTCGGTTTTTTCTAAAGAAGGTTTAGAACCAATCATTCGCCAATTACATAAGCAAAATGTTACTTTTTATTCTACTGGCGGTACCGAAGAATTTATTAAAAATCTAGGAATTCCAGTACTTCCTGTTGAAGACATCACCGCTTTTCCAGAAATTCTTGGTGGACGGGTAAAAACATTACATCCTAAAATTTTTGGTGGTATCTTAAACCGTCAAGATAATGCAACCGATTTAGAACAAATGCAACAATTTGACATTCCTCAAATAGATTTGGTAATTGTCGATTTATATCCTTTTGAAAAAACAGTGGCTTCTGGTGCGAATGAAACCGATGTTATTGAAAAAATCGATATTGGTGGTATCTCCTTAATTCGTGCTGCTGCAAAAAACTTTAAAGATACTGTTATCGTTCCATCTGTTGAAGAATATGAATTGTTCTTACAACTAATTACTGATGGAAATGGCGCAACAACTTTGGAGCAACGAAAGTATTTGGCAACGAGAGCTTTTCATGTTTCATCAAATTATGATACAGCTATTTTTAATTATTTTAACACAGAAGATACTTATTACAAAGAAAGTATTACAAACGGTCAAGTATTGCGTTACGGAGAAAATCCGCATCAAAAAGGATTTTTCTTTGGTGATTTTGACGCCATGTTTACAAAACTACATGGTAAAGAATTATCGTATAATAATTTGCTTGATGTAGACGCGGCTGTAAATTTGATCGAAGAATTTAAAAACAACGAGCCAACTTTTGCAATTTTAAAACACAATAATGCATGCGGATTGGCAACAAGAAAAACAATGAAAGAGGCCTATCTTGCTGCATTAGCTTGCGATCCTACATCTGCTTTTGGTGGCGTGTTAATGGCAAACGGAACGATTGATACTGCAACCGCAAAAGAGATCAACGAATTGTTCTGTGAAGTTGTTATAGCTCCAAAATATGACCATGAAGCAGTACTAATTTTACAGGAAAAGAAAAATAGAATTATATTAACTATAAATGATGTACCTTTACCTCAACGCCAAGTAAGAACTTGTTTAAACGGATTATTAGTTCAAGATAAAAACACTAGAACAGATACTAAACAAGACCTTAAAAACGTTACTAGTACAACACCCACAAATCAAGAAGTAGACGATTTATTATTTGCTTCAAAAATTTGTAAAAACACCAAATCAAATACAATTGTTTTCGCAAAAAACAACACTTTGGTAGCCTCTGGAACAGGCCAAACTTCGCGAATAGATGCCTTAAAACAAGCCATCGAAAAAGCAAATGCATTCGGATTTGATTTAAATGGTGCTGTTATGGCTAGCGACGCTTTTTTCCCTTTTCCTGATTGCGTTGAAATAGCACATCATGCTGGTATAACAGCTGTTATTCAGCCTGGTGGCTCGATAAAAGATGAATTAAGCATCAATTATTGTAACGAAAATAAAGTTGCAATGGTATTTACAGGAACACGTCATTTTAAACATTAATTTTATTATTTTTGTAGACTTATAAAAAATTAACAAACTAAACACCCTTTTTTGAATATGGGATTTTTTGATTTCATGACCGAGGATATCGCAATTGACCTTGGTACCGCTAATACACTAATCATTCACAACGACAAAGTTGTTATTGATAGTCCTTCTATTGTTGCAAGAGATAGAATATCTGGGAAAATAATCGCTGTTGGAAAAGAAGCCAACATGATGCAAGGTAAAACTCATGAAAACATAAAAACCATTCGACCACTTAAAGACGGAGTTATAGCCGATTTTGATGCGTCAGAAAAGATGATTAGTATGTTTATTAAAAGTATTCCTGCCTTAAAGAAAAAAATGTTTACCCCTGCTTTAAGAATGGTTGTTTGCATTCCTTCTGGAATTACTGAAGTAGAAATGCGAGCAGTAAAAGAAAGTTGTGAAAGAGTAAACGGAAAAGAAGTATATCTTATTCATGAGCCTATGGCTGCAGCAATAGGTATCGGTATTGATATTATGCAACCAAAGGGAAATATGATTGTAGATATCGGTGGCGGAACTACAGAAATTGCAGTAATTGCTCTTGGCGGAATTGTCTGCGACAAATCAGTAAAAATTGCGGGTGATGTTTTCACAAATGATATCATTTATTACATGCGAACCCAACACAATTTATTTGTTGGAGAAACTACTGCAGAAAAAATAAAAATACAAGTTGGTGCTGCAACAGACCAATTAGAATCTCCACCAGACGATATGTCTGTGCAAGGTCGAGATTTACTTACTGGTAAACCAAAGCAAGTTGAAGTTTCTTTCAGAGAGATTGCCAAAGCACTTGATAAATCTATTCAGCGAATTGAAGATGCAATTATGGAAACTTTATCACAAACGCCACCAGAACTAGCTGCCGATATTTATAATACTGGTATTTATTTAGCAGGAGGCGGATCGATGTTAAGGGGTTTAGATAAGCGTATTTCCTTAAAAACAGACTTACCTGTTTATATAGCAGAAGACCCTTTGAAAGCTGTTGTTAGAGGAACCGGCATGGCCTTAAAGAACATCCCTAAATTTAGAAGCATATTAATTAAATAAAATTCAATTTTTTTAAATTCCAAATTCCAATTAGTGTTACTCAATCTGCTTCGGAATTTGAAATTTGAACTTTTATAACTTTTTAAAGATGCAGCAAATATTTAATTTTATTTTTAAAAACAGCTACCGTATGCTGTTTTTGCTGCTTATGGTTATATCTATTTCACTAACAATTCAATCGCATTCTTATCATAAAAGTAAAGTATTAAGTTCGGCCAATTTTCTGTCGGGTGGCGTTTATGAAAAAATGAACAACATAGAGGAGTACTTTAACTTAAAAGTTCAAAATGATGAGTTAGCCAAGGAAAATGCACGATTAAAAGGACTTCTTTTTAATCTAAAAGATACAACCAAAATTCTTTTTGACACCCTAAGTGGCGTAAATAAAATTACACTTGTAACTGCAAAAGTTATAAAAAATTCTTACAATGTGCACGAAAATTATCTTACTTTAAACAAAGGTTCAAAAGAAGGCATAAAGCAAGATATGGGTGTGATAAATAGTCTTGGAATTGTTGGTGTAGTAGAAAACACCTCTACTAATTATGCAACAGTATTGAGCATTTTAAATGTAAAATCACCAATTAACGCTAAAATAAAAAAATCTGGACATTTTGGCTCCTTAATTTGGAATGGAAAAAATACAGGATTTGTGCAACTTACCGATGTACCTCGACTTGCCGCAGTAAAAAAAGGAGATACTATTGTTACAGGAGGACAATCGACTATTTTTCCTGAAAACATAAATATTGGTACCATCGAAAAAGTATACATCGATAATGAAACCAATTTTTATACTTTAGAAGTTCGTCTATTTAATGACATGACAAGTTTAGGTTATGTTTATATTGTGAAAAATCGAGATACAAACGAAATAAATGCATTAGAGAAAACTACAAAAAAAGATGAATAGCACCTTATTATACAATATGGCTCGTTTTATCTTGTTGCTTGCAGCACAAATTACTATTTTCAATAATTTTAATTTTCTGGGCTACATAAATCCTTTTCCCTATTTGCTTTTCATAATTTTATATCCTGTAAATGGCAATAAATCAGGTTTGCTATTGGCTAGTTTTCTATTAGGATTAACCATGGACTTATTCTTGAATTCAGGCGGTGTTCATGCAGCATCATGTGTGCTTTTGGCTTATTTTAGACCTGCTATTTTTAAATTTTCATTCGGATTAAGTTATGAGTACCAAACAGTGCGACTAAACGATGTTTTAACGCCTGAACGTTTTTCGTTTATCTTAATTTCGGTGGTACTGCATCATACCGTTTTATTCGTTCTAGAAATATTCACGTTTGAGTTTTTCTGGAGTATTATTCTACGTACATTAATAAGTACGGTTTTTACAATAATCATAAGTATTTTAATTATTTATTTAATTAAGCCAAGCAAACGATGAGAAAGATTCTTCTTCCAACATTGGTTATCATTACAGCATCGTTGTTATTGATACGTCTTTTTTATTTGCAAGTAATTGATGATTCGTTCAAGTTGAAATCGGAAAATAATGCTATTAAAATAAACTACACCTATCCTGAACGAGGTTATATTTATGATAGAAACGGAAAACTTCTTGTTGCCAATCAGCCATCTTATGATATTATGGTGGTACCTCGTGATGTAAAAAACATTGATACTTTAGTTTTTTGTAAATTATTGAACATTACAAAAGAAGATTTTATTAAAAAAATAGAAAAAGCTAAAATATATAGTCCAAGACTACCATCAGTATTTTTAACGCAATTAAATAAACTTGAATATGCCGCATTTCAAGAAAAATTGAGACGGTTTGAAGGATTTTATATTCAAAAACGTTCACTTCGAGATTACCAGATTAACTATGCGGCCAATGTTTTTGGGTTTATAACACAAGCCAACGAAAAAATAATTGAAGAAAATCCATATTATAAAGGTGGCGATTTATTAGGAAAACAAGGTGTTGAAGAAGAATATGAAGCAGTGCTTAGAGGTCAAAAGGGAGTTAAATATATTCTTAGAGATAAATTTAATAGAGAAATTGGTTCTTATAAAGAAGGGAAATTTGATACCATTGCTAAACAAGGAAAAGATATTACTTTAACTATTGATGCCGAACTTCAAAAATATGGTGAAGAATTAATGATTAATAAACGAGGTGGAATTGTCGCTATCGAACCAAAAACAGGCGAAATACTTGCATTAGTTACTGCTCCATCTTACGATCCTGCAACACTTGTTGGAAGACAACGATCTAAAAATTACACAAAACTGTACCGAGATTCCATTGCTAAACCTTTATACGATCGCGGATTACTTGCAGAATATCCGCCAGGATCACCTTTTAAAATACTTACAGGTTTAATCGCTCTTCAAGAGGGTGTTATTACAGATAGTACTCATTTTTATTGTCGTCGCGGATTTAGCTACGCCAGAGGTAGATTTATGAAATGTCACTGCTCTGGTGGTGCTGTGCAGCTACATAGAGCCATTTATCAATCCTGCAATTCTTACTTTGCAAATTCCTATATAAAGACTGTAAACAAGTATAAAAATAGATCTTATGGTGTAGATGTTTGGGCAAAACACTTAAACTCGTTTGGCCTTGGACAATTTATGGGATATGATTTGCCAACCGGAAGAAAAGGTTATATTCCATCAGGTAGATATTATGATAAAATCTATGCTGGATGGAAATGGGACGGTAAAGCCAATCTTTCTAATGCTATCGGACAAGGTGAGGTATCGATGACACCTATACAATTGGCTAATTTTATGGCTGCAATCGCCAATCGAGGTTATTATTACACACCTCATATCGTTAAAAAAATTGAAGGAAATTTAATCGACAAAAGTTTTAGAACAAAACACGTCACCTCTATTGATAGAAAATATTTCGATCCAATTGTAGAAGGAATGAATGCCGTTTATGGACGTGGCGGAACAGCTGGAGGACTTGGAGCTGTGGGAATTGAAATTTGCGGTAAAACAGGAACAGCCGAAAACTTTGCAAAAATAAACGGTAAACGAGTAAAGCTTCAAGATCACTCTATTTTTGTTGCTTTTGCTCCAAAGCATAATCCAAAAATTGCAATAGCTGTATTTGTAGAAAATGGTTACTGGGGCGCACGCTGGGCTGGCCCAATAACTACCTTAATGATTGAAAAATATTTAAACAAAAAAATTACACGTGTAGATTTTGAAAAAAGAATGCTTAATGGTAGTTTAAAAGCACAATACGACAAATTACTACCAAAAAAACAACAAGATAGTATTTCTAAAAGAAGAGATAGTATTGTATTTGCAAAGAAAAAATTAGACTCCATAGCTAAACAAAAAAAGGTACTAATAAAAAAGGATAGTATAAATATCTAATCTAGGATGAAAGACCAAGACATTTCTAAAAATATTGATTGGATTAGCATCATAATATACATAACACTTGTTATTATGGGTTGGCTAAATATCTACTCATCATCACTTTCTTCTGTTGGTGAAGATGTTTCTGTCTTCGATTTTACACAAGTTTACGGAAAACAGCTGCTTTTTATCTTGTTTACTATTCCTCTTATTTTCATTGTACTATTTGTTGAAGCCAAATTTTACGAAAAATTTTCTATCGTTATTTTTATAATTTCCCTTTTATCATTGATTGGATTATTCCTCTTCGGAAAAACTATTGCAGGACAACGATGTTGGTACGCTATAGGCAGTTTCACTTTACAACCTTCAGAATTTGCTAAAGCAGCAACTTCATTAGCGTTAGCAAAATATCTAAGTGATGTTCAAATTAACTTAAAAGACGTAAACCGTCAAATTCAAGTTTTAATCATTGTGTTACTTCCCGTACTGCTAATTCTGCCGCAACCCGATCCTGGAAGCGCCCTGATTTACAGTGTTTTTTTTATTGTTCTTTATAGGGAAGGAATGCCAGGATGGTATCTTTTAACAGGTTTTATTGCAATTTTATTATTTGTATTAACACTTGTTACCAACAATCCATTTATTGTAATAGGTATTACTGCATTTATTTTGATTATAAATTACTTTAGAAGCCGATTGATTGATCGAAATATACTGGCAAGCTTAATCCTTCTAGGAATGATCTCTGCCTTTTCATTCTCGGTCAATTATGTGTTTGACAATGTATTTAAACAACACCATCGCGATCGATTCAATATTTTACTGGGCAAAGAAGTAGATTTAAAAGGAGTTGGATATAATACTAATCAATCAGAGATTGCAATTGGTTCGGGAGGACTAATAGGGAAAGGATACCTTGAAGGAACACAAACCAAAGGCGGATTTGTACCAGAGCAACATACCGATTATATTTTCACAACAGTCGGGGAAGAATGGGGATTCGTGGGTTCGATTTTTGTAATAGGTCTTTTTGTAAGCTTGATTTTAAGAATAATTTATCTAGCAGAGCGACAAAAAACCAAATTCAGTCGAGTTTATGGCTATTGTGTTGCTGGAATAATTTTCATACATTTCGTTGTAAATATTGCCATGGTTATAGGAATTTTTCCAACCATTGGTGTGCCTCTTCCTTTTTTCTCATATGGAGGATCTGGTTTATGGGGCTTTACCATCTTACTTTTTATCTTTCTAAAAATGGATGCAAATAAAGTAAATGAATGGTAAATTTATTTGAAACTCCATGATTTATAATTGGCATTACTTTCTAATTTTTGTTCTAAATTATCATTAAGATTTGGAAAAAAATCTATTCCAGTAATTTTTTCTAAATCATCAACTGTAATCACAAATTTATAAAGAGGTTTGTCACTATCTTCATGGGGAACTGCAAAAGCAATCATTTTTGTTTCATTTTGTGATGTATCTAAAAGTACTTTATAAAATACCTCAGGAACAGCAACATTCTCATCACCAATAGTTTTCATGTTTTTAGAAAAAACACCGCCTGTTACAACATATATTCCATCATATTTGATCGCCCAATACCTAACTTTTTGTTCTAATCTATTCCATACGCCATTATTAAAAACACGACGTTGCGGAGCGATATTTGAAGTATAAAAAGTTTCATCAAAAGCATCTTTAGAAAATTTTCTATCTCCAGCTGGACAGAAATGACCTTTATCATAACCAGATTGTTTGTAATTGCGCCAATCTGCCGAACCTGATTTAACTTTAGGATCTTCTATAAAAAAAGGTCTATCAAAATTATTAATTGTATTAATATGACTTTTTTTAAGTTCGTATGCAACCCATTCTGCTTGTTCATACTTTTCAGCATAAGACAAGCGATAATTATCATGATAAATTATTTCGTTGTAAGTAGATGATGGATAAAAATTAAAATTAGTTAAATCTGTTGAAGTATTGCTCGAATTAAAGCCCATATTTCGGGGGATATCCTCGTATCTTTTACAAGAAAACATGATGACTAGTAGCAAAAAAAAAATACTTTTTTTGGTGAATATAAATTCGTAGCTGTAGTAATTTTGATAAATCATTATTATTAGGAATGATATTTGTTATTGGGTAAAGATATGAATAGAAATTAATACTAAAAATTTAAAAAATGAAGATTAAATTATTTTTAATAACTATTGTTTTGATGGGTTTTCAAGAGTTTAATGCACAAGAAATCGGTCAAAAACAAATTGATTCTGTAGCTATTAGAATTCAAAAATTAGAACAACTTAAAGTAGAAGAAAAGGCTAAACTCGAACAACAACTTAAAGAAGATAAACAAGCTTTAAAACAAAAAGAAAAGGGAGAAGCCATAATAGAAAAAGCTTTAAGTGATGCTAAAAAAGCAGAAAAGAAAGCAGAAAAGAAAGCAGAAAAGAAAGCAGAAAAAGCTCAGAAAGCGGCAGAAAAAGAAAGAAAAGCAGCGGAAAAAGCTCAGAAAAAAATTAAGCAAGAACAAAAAAGACTTCAGTCTGCAAAAAAAGCAATTTCTAAATCAGAAAGCAAATTAGAAAAAGCACAAAAAGATTTAGTAAAAATGGAAGAGAAACTAGAAAAAAATAAATCTAGGGAAAAACTTTCACCTGTTGATGTCGAAAAGGAAAATATCCGAATCAGTAAACAACAATTAAAAATTTCAGAAATTAAAACTAACATTCTAAAATTACAAAGAAAATTGGATAAATTAAGGTAGATTTTACTTAACATTTTTCAAAAATTCATCTACTAATAGATTAAAAATAAAAAAAGGTCTTCACTATCGAAGACCTTTTCATTTTAAAAATTTTAAGACTTAATTAATTTCTCTTTTTTAATCTTGTTTGTCACTTCTTTTTTTGCATCTGGTTGTAAATCTTTTAAAATACTTAAAGCTTCTTCGACATAAATATCTTTAGATAAACTTTGAAACCAATCTTCTCTTTTTTCCTTTAATGAGATATCATTTTTCATTAATTCTTTTTCATAAGGCAAGGAATTAAACAGCAAGTTACTAGTATAATCTGAAAGTGATTTGTACTTTTTATTAGTTTCTTCAAGTTTCTTCTGTTCGCTTTTAAACTTCTCTAGATTTAAACTATAAATATTTACTTTGTTTCTTTCATCAAGCCATTTCGCATTTTCGTCGATAAGATTAAACTGAGGATTACGGGATATTCTATTCTTGCTGTTGGCAATTGCCTTTTCAAAATTAGTTTGTTTATCCCATATTTGATATTCGGCTTTATCTATTTTATCCCATGGCATTGCGTTATCTATATCCCGCTCACCCATTTTTAAATAGGCAAAACGGTCGGGCATTACTATGTCACTTTTTACACCTTCTAGCTGCGTAGAGCCTCCATTAATTCTATAGAACTTTTGAATGGTGGTTTTAAGCGAGCCCAAATCTCCAACATTACTACCTCTTACAAATTGGTTAAAATCTATCACATTTTGTACCGTTCCTTTCCCGTAGGAATGATTACTACCAATGACAATAGCTCTTTTATAATCTTGCATTGCAGCAGCTAAGATTTCTGAAGCCGAAGCTGAAAAACTATTTTGCATAATTACTAGAGGTCCATCCCATTGAATTTGAGGATCTTTATCGTAAAGAATTTCTTTCCGTCCCGCAGCAGATTTTACTTGAACAACAGGTCCTTGCCCTATAAATAAACCTGCAATATCAACAACTGTTTTTAAAGAACCGCCACCATTATCTCTCACATCCATAATGATGCCCTTTACGCCTTCTTGTTTTAATCGCTCTACTTCTATTGCAATATCTTTTCCTGCATCACGACTGCTCTTATCTTCAAAATCTATATAAAATTTTGGTAAATAAATCAATCCGAATTTTACTCCATCTTTTTCGATAATACTAGATTTTGCGTAGGTTTCTTCAAGTTCAACTTCGTCTCTAATAATTGAAATAACTTTTATTGTACCATCCGTTTTTTTAACAGTAAGACGAACTTCTGTTCCTTTTGGACCCTTAATTTTTTTCACAACATCATCTAGACGCATACCTACAACCTCAATAGCTTCTTTATCGCCTTGTGCTACTTTCAAAACAATATCGCCAGCTTCCAATTCTTTTCCCCTCCAAGCCGGACCTCCCGATATTAATTCTGTTATTTCTGTAAAATCATTTTTCTTTTGCAGTCTTGCTCCAATTCCTTGTAATTTTCCGCTCATACTCTGGTCGAATCGCTCTTTTTCTTCGGGCGCCATATAGGAAGTATGTGGATCAAATCTAGAGGCGATTGCATTAATGAATACCGAAAACCAATCTTTTCGTTCTAGATCTTTTATAACACCAAAATAATCATTCAAAGATTTTAGCGTACTTTCTCTACTTTCTTTTTCTAATGTTTCGTCCGATTTAGCTGCTTCATTATCAATTTTAGCATTGTTTTCGATGAATTTTTGTTCTAATTCGGGAGTTAATCTGGAACCCATTTTAACTTTATATTCCTCTAGCTTCTGCTCTGGCGTTTTATTCTTATTTTTTATTTTGTCTTCCTCAAACTTTTGTTTGTCAACAAAATTAGATAAGGTGGACAATTTTAGCTGTTTTCTCCATTTTTCCTTTAACTCTGAAACACTGTTGGCATAAGCCGTATTTTTATAATCTGTATTAAAATCTTCATCAATGGTATAATCAAAAGGACTGTCTAAAACCGATTTGTAATAAGACTTACTCTCCTCCATTCTCTTCATCAACCTAGTATAGGTTAGATCAAAAAATGTCAACTCTTTATTTACAATTTGATCATCAATTTTTGATTGATACATAGAAAACTCATCTATATCCGATTGTAAAAAGAAACGTTTAGAAGGATCTAAAGCTTCGATGTAATCGTTATAAACTCCCTTAGAGAAATTATCATCAAATGCAACTGGACTGTAATGACCTTTTTCTAGCACATAAGCTAATAACTCTAATAAAAGTTTATCCTTTTCTGGGTCATTTTTCTCTTGTTTCGGGATAAAACTCCACAAACCAATTGCCAACGCCGCTATTATCAATAGAACCTTATAATTCCTTTTCATAAACTGTATAATTGTATTCATTAATTTTTTCTACTAAATTACATATAAAAGTATGCCACAAAATCACTACATCGCATAATTTTTTGTTAAAAACTAAATTGAAACATAAAAAAATGCTGTTGCAACAAAGTTATAAATTTGAATTGTATTTTAAGCAGTAAATTAATTACTTTTGCTATAATATAATTCTATGAACAAGAAACCATTAATATTAGTTACCAACGACGATAGCATCTCTGCACCCGGAATTAGAGCTTTAATTTCGGTCATGAGTGAAATAGGAACAGTGGTTGTAGTTGCGCCAGATAGTCCGCAGAGTGCGATGGGCCATGCTATTACTATCAACAACACTTTACATTTGAATAAAATTTCTGCAGAAAATGCCGATATTTTAGAATACAGTTGTTCTGGAACTCCTGTAGATTGCGTAAAAATGGGTGTGAATGAAATTTTGAAACAGAAACCCGATTTATGTGTTTCGGGCATTAATCATGGATCAAATTCTTCTATAAACGTAATCTATTCAGGAACCATGAGTGCTGCTGTAGAAGCCGGAATTGAAGGAATCCCTGCCATAGGATTTTCACTTTGTGACTATGATTGGAATGCCGATTTTAAGCAAATTAAACCTTTTGTAAAGAAAATAGTTTTGCAGGTCTTAAAAAATGGAATGCCCACCGCTACCGTTTTGAATGTTAATTTTCCGAAGTTAAAAACAGAAGAAATAAAAGGAATCAGAATTTGTAGACAGGCAAAAGCAATGTGGCAAGAAAAATTCGACAAACGCGTTACTCCCTTTGGAAGAGAATATTACTGGTTAACTGGTGAATTCGTAAATCAAGATAAAGGCGAAGACACGGATGAATTTGCATTAGCTAATGGCTATATTTCAATTGTACCAGTTCAATTTGATTTAACAGCACATCACGCAATTCAGACCTTAAATACGTGGGAACTTTAATTTTAATAAACATTTTTAAAATGAAGAAAACAGAATTATTTATCGGATTACTTATTGGATTATTATCGGCGTTTATTGGATCCTATTCATTCTTAAAATTTCAAACTGAGTATGATTTGATAAAAGATTTTTCGATAATTAAAAATGAAGGGATACTTGGAAAAATTGTTGCGCTTGGAGCAGTTTTTAATATTGTAATCTTCTTTGTTTTATTGAAAAGAAATAAAGAATTCATGGCGCGTGGTGTTTTACTGGCTACGATTATTTTGGCTTTTTATACTTTATTTAACTAATTGTAGTATTTTTGTTTCTAATTGTAACTTTAAATTATTATAAAATGAAAAAAATTTTTACACTAGGTTTAATTTCTCTATTATCGTTAAGTTGTTCAAAAGAAGATGAATCTACTACAACTGGAACTTACATTCTAACATCAATAACGACAGATGATGCTCTTGATTTTAATAATGACGGAGTTAGTTCTAAGAACTTTATTTTAGAATCAGGCTGTCCATCTGATTCAAAAATCATTCTTTCTGAAAATGGTTCTTTAATTTATCAACTACAAATTGCCGAAGTAAATTTAAATAACCCAGGGGCAGTAACTAATTCCTATACTTCTAATTGCATAGAGCCTAGTGCATTCCCTGGAACATGGATAGAGGCTGGTCCGAATTTAATTTTTACTATTGAAAACTCATCAGAGGAATTTATCAAAAACGGAAACACCATTTCATTCTATGGTCCAGATTTTATAGAATATTTAGAAAACACAAACGGAACAACAGTAATTAATTCTACAGGTGCCACTGTGGTTTTTACTAAAATATAAACTTAAAAAAATTTATAAAAGAAACGATTTTAATGTCTAAAATCGTTTCTTTTTTTTTCTTCATGAAATACTATATTATAGCTGGTGAAGCCTCGGGCGATTTACATGGTTCTAATTTGATGAAAGCCTTGTTGAGAGAAGATACAACAGCTGAATTTAGATTTTGGGGAGGCGATTTAATGCAAAATGTTGGTGGCACTTTGGTAAAGCATTATCGCGAATTGGCTTTCATGGGTTTTGCCGAAGTTTTAATGAACTTAAAAACTATTTTAAACAACATTAAATTTTGCAAATCGGATATAGAAAAATTCAATCCTGATGTAATTATTTTTATTGATTATCCTGGCTTTAATATGCGCATTGCAAAATGGGCAAAAAAAAGAGGGACAAAAACACACTATTATATTTCACCTCAAATTTGGGCTTGGAAAGAAAGCCGAATAAAAGACATTAAGCGCGACTTTGACAAACTTTATGTGATTTTACCATTCGAAAAAGAATTTTATGAAATCAAACACAGTTTTCCAGCAGAATTTGTTGGCCATCCGCTAATAGACGCTATTAATGATCACAAACTAATTCTTTCAGACGCATTTAGAAAAGAACATAATTTAGATGAAAAACCAGTAATTGCTCTTTTACCAGGTAGTAGGAAGCAAGAAATTTCTAAAATGCTTTCGGTAATGCTAAGTATTGTAGATGATTTCCCCGAGTATCAATTTGTGATTGCTGGCGCTCCTAGTCAAGAATATTCTTTTTACGAGTCATTTTTAAATGGAAAAAATATAAAGTTCATTTCTAATAAAACCTATGATTTACTTAGTAATTCTCATGCTGCTTTAGTTACCTCTGGAACGGCAACTTTAGAAACGGCTCTTTTCAAAGTTCCAGAAGTAGTTGTCTACAAAGGCGGATGGATTTCTTATCAGATTGCAAAACGAATTATTTCTTTAAAATACATTTCGTTGGTAAATTTAATAATGGATGAAGAAGTAGTGACCGAATTAATTCAGGAAGAATGCAATCCTAAAAGAGTTAAATCTGAATTGACCAAAATTCTTGATGAAAATCACAGAAAACAGTTACTCAAAAAGTACAATGAACTTGAGCAAAAACTTGGTGGGAAAGGCGCAAGTGAAAAAACCGCGAGACTTATTGTAGAAAACATAAAAGAACTTTAAATTGAAACATATTCTTTTTTTTTTAATTGTACTGTTTCTTTTTGCATCATGTAAATCGTCGCAGCCTTATGTTACTAGTGCTAATAAAAAAATAATTGTTCTTCGTGATAACTTAGTGGAAAGCGCAAAAGAAAAGCTCGGCACGCCCTATAAGTTTGGAGGAACTACAAAAAACGGGCTCGATTGTTCGGGATTGGTTTATACTACATTCAAAAAAGAAGAAATTGTTTTACCTAGAACATCAATCGAAATGTCGAAAAAAGGAACACAAATTAAAAAGGAGCATGCGCAAAAAGCCGATTTAATCTTCTTTAAAACTGGAGGTTCGTCTAAAATAAATCATGTTGGCCTAGTTATCGAAAATAAAAACGGTGATTTAAAATTCATTCATTCCTCTACAAAGAAAGGCGTGATTATTTCTTCATTAACTGAAGAATATTATCTTAAAACATTTTCTCACATCACTAGATTGATAGACTAATTTTTTTTGTAAGAATACTACTTTTTTTTTATACTTTTATAAAAATGAAAGTAGCACAATTTCCGTTAGTTAGAATATCGATTAGTTTTATATTTGGGATTCTTTATTCTCAGGTTGTAAAACCAAGTTTTAATGGAATTTTGTTTCTTTTACTACTATCACTTATAGCGTTAATTGTAACTTACTTTTGGACTATAAAAAAACAAAAAAATCGTTTTTATTTCGGAATAATTACCTTGGTAACCGCATTTTTAATCGGAGTTTTTGCTTTAGCGTTAAGCAATCAAAAATTACAACCTCATCATTACGTAAATCAGGCTTTAACTTCTGAAGGAATGTATTCCTTTACATTAATTGTTGAAGAAAGATTAAAAGTTACTTCAAAAAACGATCGATATGTAGCAACAATCAAAAGAATTAATAACCTAAAAAGTTTCGGCTCTGTTATTCTTAATCTGAAAAGAGAGGAAAAATTACCCAATTTAGAAACAGGCACACATTTAAAGGTAAACGGCATGTTTTACAAAAATAGAAATCCGTTTAATCCAAATCAGTTTGACTACGGTAAATATCTCGAAAACAAACAAATTTATGCCCAAATTTACGCCAAAGCTGATGACTTAATTATTGACGAAAAAGTAGAGAAAAGCCTAAATTATTATGCGTCAAAGCTACGAAATAAAATTATTCATAACCTTGAGATTAACAACTTCAATAAAAGAGAATTGAGTGTTGTAATTGCCTTAATACTTGGACAACAACAAGATATTTCTAAAGATGTTGTTAGAGATTACCAATATGCTGGAGCAGTTCATATACTTTCGGTCTCTGGATTGCATGTTGGATTTATATTACTTTTTGTTACCACTCTATTGAAACCAATTGCAAATTCTAAAAGAGGATTGCTTTTAAAATTGATTATTGTTTTAGCATCTTTATGGGCTTTTGGAATTCTTGCTGGATTAGCACCTTCGGTTCTAAGATCGGTAACGATGTTTTCATTTGTGGCTATTGGAATGTTTCTAAAACGAAGTGTGAATATTTACCACACGCTTTTGGTTTCTGCTATGTTTATATTGTTATTCGAACCATCATTCATATTCGACATAGGTTTTCAGTTAAGTTATATTGCATTATTTTTTATTGTTTGGTTTCAACCACTTTTAGCTTCTATTTGGCAACCCAAAAATAAAGTAGTAAATTACTTTTGGGAAATCATTACTGTTTCATTTGCGGCACAAATAGGTGCATTTCCAATTAGTGTGTATTATTTCCATCAGTTTCCAGGCTTATTTTTTGTTACCAATCTTATTATTTTACCTTTTTTGAGCTTTATACTTGCCCTTGGGGTGCTAGTTATGATTTTGGCAGCGTTCGATTTTGTTTGGCTCCCAATGATGAAATTATTAGAAATAAGCATTTGGTTATTAAATAAAATTATTGCGTGGGTCGCATCGTTTGAAAATTTTATTTTGAAAGATATCCCGTTAAATTTCTATGTAATGGTGGGCTGGTATTTGATCATTTTTTCGACGATACTATGGTTAAAAAAACCAACTTTCAAAAAAATAGTAGTATGTTTAATTGCAATTATTTTCTTACAAGGTTCCTTACTTTATACCAAATATATTAGCCAAAATGTAAGTGAGTTTATCGTCTTTACAGAAAGAAAAAGCACAATCATTACGAATCGAAAAGGAAATGAAATCACGCTTTTTGCCAACGACAGCACTTTAAACAATGTTGACGCTAATTTGGCTTTAAAATCGTATTTACTTGCCAATTATTGCGAAATAAACGAAAAGAGAGAACTCTCAAATTTATATTATTTTAAAAATAAGAAAATATTTTTGATAGATAGCACAGCAAGCTATCCAAAAGGAATTAATCCAGATGTTTTAATTATTACGCAATCGCCTAAAATAAATCTTGAGCGCCTATTTCTATCAGGTCAACCAAAACAGGTCGTAGTAGACGCTTCTAATTTTAAATCGTATGTAAACGCGTGGAAAGCTACTTGTAGAAAAGAAAAAATCCCTTTTCATGATACGTCAGAAAAGGGATTTTACAGAATACGATAGCAATTATTTCTTTTTACTATTTTTTTGCTCTTCCTTTGTGTAAGGAATAAATTTATCTACAATTTTATTGGCACCATCTAACCAAACAGCAGGTCCTCCGGCAACGTACCCTGAAGATCCTAATTGTTCAAAGCTAGTTTTGCCATCAACAGGTGCGCCTGCTTTTGTAAACCAAACAGTTGGATAGCCTCTCACTTGAAAAAACTGTTGCAATTGGTTATTTTGAATCTTTAAAGCGTCAGCTTGCGGCGTTCTTCTCGGAAAATCTAATTCGACAAGCACCACTTTATCTTTCGCCCAAGCTTCAAACTCTGGCGTTTTAAAAACTTCTTTTTGCAAACGGATGCACCAACCACACCAATCACTCCCCGTAAAAAACAAGAATAAAGGTTTGTTTTCAAATTTAGAAACTTTTATAGCTTCATCAATGTTATTGTGCCAGGTAAGTTTGTCTTGCGCTTGAAGCGTTGTAGAAACAACAACTAAGAGTAGTGTAATAACTATTTTTTTCATATTTGTATAATTTTTTGATCAATATTATATGTTATCTTGTAATACTTTATGGTTTTTTCGTAATCGATATAATTGTTAATGTTAATTTCATTTAATCAAATCGGAAACTGTAATTCAAAAATAATGCCGAAAATATAAAAATTATTTGACTTCTTACACAAGTTTTTTAAGTTGAGGCGAAATTGCTATTAAAAGTATTCCGGCAACTAAAGCGTAAATTGACAATTGATAATAACCGTCTGCATATACGTTTAACTTTTCTAAATTGGTTGCATCTTTAGAAGCTTCTGCTATATTTGCTCCAAGTAATCCAGCGAAATATTGACCATAAGCGCTTGCTAAAAACCACATTCCCATAATTACTGCTTGAAGTTTTTGTGGTGATAATTTCGTCATAGCACTCATTCCAATTGGAGATAAACATAATTCACCAAAAGTGATGACAAACCAACCAAGAGTGAATAAATTCAGTGATGTTTTACCATCAGCACCTGCAAAAAACTTTGTGTAATAAAACACCCAAAAACCACCTGCTAAGAATAGAAAACCTAATCCAAACTTAACAACAGTATTGGGTTCAATTTTTCTTTTTGCCATCCAAATCCATAAAACGCCAAGTAAAGCTGCAAAAACAATTACAAAAAATGCTCCTGAAGAATTATTTACTCCATTTGGATCAAGTTCAATACCTAAAAAATTAGTATTCAAATTATTTGCTGCAAATAAACTTAAAGAACCTCCACTTTGCTCGTAAAACGCCCAAAAGAAAATGGAAAAAATAATAAATACTAATGCTGCTATAAGTTTTTTGTTTTCAGCTATCGAAAAATTTCGCATTTCATAAAATAAATACAGAATAGAAACTGGTCCAATTATCATCATGAAATAATCTGTATAAACGGTGTTGGCAACCATTAATATTATAATTGGAATTAAAATTAACGAACCAATATAGGTTGCAATTTCATATATTTTTCTTTTAGAATTCTCAATATTTTTAAGTGGAGATAATCCTATTTCGCCCAAACTTTTTTGTGTCTGTGTAAAAGTTAGTAAACTAATAACCATAACTATAGCTGCAAAACCAAAGGCGTAATTCCAACGCAGATTTTCGGGCACAAACCCTTGCCAAAGTGCGCCGTTAGCAACAGCGATGCAAACATATCCGCCAAGTAATGCTCCTAAATTAATTCCGGCATAGAAAAGAGAAAAACCTGCATCACGTCTAATATCATTATCTTTATATAGTTGACCAACCATTGATGAAATATTTGGTTTGAAAAAACCTGTTCCAACAATTGTAAAACCAATTCCTGTAAAAAATAAATCTTTTGGGCTAAATGCTAATATTACACTTCCAACAATCATCAAAATTCCACCCCAAAAAAGCGATTTTCTCAATCCAAGGATTTTATCGGCAAACAATCCACCAATAAAAGTAAAAGCATAAACCCATGCTTGAGTTGCTCCATACTGAAGATTAGCAGTGGTTTCGTCCATATTTAGTTGACTAACCATAAATACTGCTAACATTCCTCTCATTCCATAGAAACTAAAGCGTTCCCACATTTCGCTAAAGAATAAATACCAAAGTTGTTTTGGATATTTTCCTTTAAAATTTTGAATTTGTTCTATTGACTGATTGATTTCCATAATTAATTGATTCCGTGGTCTTTCATTACTTTATTTAAGTTTTTCACTAAGGCAAACATTAATAAAGTTGCAAACATTAACAATCCGAAGTTTACCCAAAAGAAATTAGCTTTATCGTCATATTGATCCCACATACTTGCTAAAACTCCTGATAATTTATTTCCGATGGATGTGGATAAAAACCATCCACCCATCATTAATGCAGTAATATTTTTGGGAGATAATTTAGATACAATCGATAATCCCATTGGACTTAGGAATAGTTCTCCAATGGTTATAATTCCGTAATTAGCAACCAACCACCAAACGGATACTTTCTCCATTCCGTTATTTCCAATATGAACTGCAGCGACCATCACTAAAACAGATAAAGCTGAAATTAATAATCCGAAAGCTATTTTTGTTGGAGTTGATGGTTCTTTTTTTCTACTTCTTAAAAAAGTAAAAAAGGCAACAACCAAAGGTGTCAAAATAATAACCCAACCTGGGTTTATAGACTGACTTAAATTAGTCGCCCAAATTGAAACTGTCGAACCTTCTTGAGGTAACTTATTTTTTTCAACATTTCTAAAATAAACAGGGTAGTTTACTTCCTTTACTACTTTTCCATTTTCTTTTTGAAGTCGGAAACTTGCATCGTATAATTCGGTTGAATCCTTTTTGTATTCGATATCTTTTGCCAATTTTAAATTACTAAAAACAGTTTGAGTCGTTCCACTTATTTCTCTATCGGTGTATCTATCTGCCCATGTTGTCAATGCCGATCCATTTAATTTGAAAACTGCCCAAAATAAAATCACAACTGCAAATATGGAAAGTAATGCTCCAATTGGTCGTTTTTCCTCTGGTTTTGCTTTAAAAAACAAACTTCCATAAAAGTAAACTACTGGAAGACAAGCAAAAATAAAGGCATCTGTACTATCAGAACCAAAAATGGCACTATCAAGATTTACATCTGATTGCACTCCTTTAATCAACCAACCAATAACTCCAAAAACCACTGACGGAACTAAAATGTATAATACAATTTTAGAAAATGGCATGTCGCCTTCTTGAATTCCTTTTTTATCGGTTTTGTCACCATAATGTTTTGTTCCTAATAAAAAAACAATAACACCAATAAACATTCCGACTCCTGCAGCCATGAACGCATATTGCCAACCTAATAAAATTTGCAAAGCAGCGCCAAAAAAGTTACAAATGAAAGCACCAACATTTATTCCCATGTAGAAAATGTTGTAACCTTCGTCTTTCTTCTCTTTGTATTGGTCTTCGTCGTAGAAATTACCTAGTAAAGTTGAGATGTTTGGTTTGAAAAAGCCGTTCCCAACGATTACTAAAGTCATGGCTAAATAGAGCATTGGCAAACTATGAATTCCCATCAAAAAATAACCTGCACTCATCATTATTCCTCCAATGACGATTGATTTTTTGTAACCCAAATACCTATCGGCAACTAAACCACCGATGAATGGCGTTAAAAATACTAAAGCGATGAAAGTTCCGTATAAATCGGAAGCTTCTTTTTCAGTCATTGCAAATCCTGCTTCTACATCTTTAAGATAGAGCGTAAAAATTCCAATCATTAAATAATAACCAAAACGTTCCCACATTTCAGATAAAAATAAGTAAGGCAATGCTTTAGGATGACTTTTCCACATAATAATTCAATTTAAAAAAACAAACCTACAAGGATTTCTTGTAGGTTTGAAAGATATAAAAATATTTTTAAATAATTACTAGCGTACGCCATGCATCATTTTCTTGATTACAGGTGTCAATAAGAACAATATAACAGAAGCAATTCCGCAAAGAACAACAAACACCATAAAAAATTCATACAAGTTGGTAATTTCAAAACCAGCGAAAACTTTATAATGATCATTAATTTGATTATCAGCTAATAATTTAAGTTGTTCTGGAGTTGGTGTAATTGATTTGTCTAAAACACCTTGCAAATCAATTCCTAGCTCGGATGCTTTCTTAAATTTATCGCCAGTTGCTGGTAAAATTGAGCCTAACGTTCCTGAAAGTGCGTATCCAGCGGCACTTGAAATAAAGAAAACACCATAAGCAAGTGATGCAAATCGTTTTGGTGCTAACTTTCCTACTAGTGATAATCCTATAGGAGATAAACAAAGTTCAGCAAATGTTTGAATTAAATACAATAAAATCAACCATTTGATTGCTAGTAAACCCGAGTTTCCTAAATCTTTCACATTATTTGCGATGATAAAATAACTTACGGCAATTAATAGCAAGCCTATCGATTGTTTTACTGTTGAAAGCGGTTCTCTATTATTTGCGCGTAATTTATCCCAAAGAACACTAAATGGAAAGGCAAACATAACAACGAAAATTCCGTTAAAGATTTGCACCATCGACGGTGGCATATTCCAACCTAATATATTTCTATCTGTTTGATTATCTGCGATAAAAGTTAAGGATGAACCTGCTTGTTCAAAAGCTGCCCAGAAAAAGATAATAAAAAACGACATAATGTAAATTACCCAAATACGTTGTGTTTCAATTTTTGTTAATGTACTATCAAGTAATATTAATGTTGCAAGAGCTACCCCACTTGCATAAATAAAAGGATAAATAATTGTTTTCACAACATTATCACCTTCTGTAAAGTAATTAAAAACAAAGAAAATAGCAGCAAAAACTGCAATCGCAGTAATGATTGACTTCATAGAGAACTCTGCTTTTTGCGATTCGCCTTCTTCGTAGTCAGCAGAATCATTTCCAGATGGCATTCCTCCAATTGATTTACCTTCTGGTGTAACTACATACTTATTTTTTAAGAAAAAGAAAATTGCAGTTCCGATTAACATTGCAATAGACGCTGCTAAAAATCCCCATTTAAAGGCATGCACATCTCTAATTCCTCCAACATCCTTTACGTCGCCGATAAGTGGACATATAAATTGTCCTAAAAATGCGCCGATATTTATTCCCATATAAAAAATTGTGAAAGCAGTATCTAATTTTGACTTTTCTTGCTTAGGATATAGACTTCCAACCATTGACGAAATATTCGGTTTAAAAAATCCATTTCCAAAAACGATAATCCCTAATGCGGTCCACATTAGTGTATTGGCTAAACCAAGATTAGTACTAAAAACACTTGCGCTAAAAAACAACATCAATTGTCCAATTGCCATCATTGCACCTCCAAGCATTATACAATTTCTATTTCCGAAAAAACGGTCTGAAATAAAACCTCCTAACATTGGAGTTAAATAACAAAGACCCAGAAAACCTCCATAAATAATAGACGCTTCTTCTTCTTTCATCATTAGCGAATTCACCATAAATAAGGTTAAGATAGCTCGCATTCCGTAGAAGTTGAACCTTTCCCACATTTCGGTTCCAAATAATACCCAAAGTCCTTTTGGATGTCCTGTTTTTACTTGTTCACTCATTTTAATTTGTTTTAGTTTTTATTTAGTTGATTATAGTTTCATTTGTTAGTCAATTTCAAGACATGCAATGTCTTGTTTTTCAGGATTTTTAATAAAATTTCTTATTAATAAATGTTTTTCTTCGAGAATTGTTATTATTTGATTTGTAGTTAAATTCCCTTTCCTTATCCAAACTATTTTTGGAGGACATCCGTTAATTAAACTAATATCATAAAAATCAGAGTCAAAAGTAACTATTACAAAATTCTCTTTTTTAGCAAAATTCCAAATTTCAATATCATTAACGCCCATTAGATTCAAACTTGAAACATGTTTTGATTCGCTAAAAATCAAAGATAATTTTTTCTCAATTCTAAACGAAATATTTTGATCAAATAGCAATTTCATTAAACGCTTTCAATTTTATGTTCTTTATCTGCTGCATATGCTAAGCACGCTAAAATATCTTTTTCTGTCAATTCAGGATAGTCAGAAATTATTTCTTTAATTGACATTTCATTCGCAAGCCAATTCAAAACATCATAAACTGCAATTCGTGTTTCTCTAATACATGGTTTACCAAATCTTTTATTTGGATCACGTTTAATTATTTCTTGATAGTTTATCATAGTCAATTAAATTATGTCATCACAAATTGTGATGAGTTATTACAATTTCTCTTTTATGTAATTCGTCATTTTATTGTACAACTGAATTCTTGTTTTTCCACCAAATATTCCATGGTTTTTGTCAGGATAAATTGCCCAATCGAACTGCTTATTAGCTTGAACTAACGCTTCAATCATTTGCATTGAATTTTGAACATGAACGTTATCATCCGCTGTTCCATGAATTAGTAAAAAGTTTCCTTTTAATTTACTCACATGATTGATTGGCGAATTGTCATCATAGCCACTAGCGTTTTCTTGTGGTGTTGTCATGTATCTTTCAGTGTAAATGCTATCATAAAATCTCCAATTAGTAACTGGAGCAACGGCAATTGCCATTTTGAAAACATCTGCACCTTTGAACAAACAGTTGCTCGACATGAATCCGCCATAAGACCATCCAAATATACCAATTCTAGATTTATCTACATAAGCATAGTTTCCTATAACTTTTGCAGCATCGATTTGATCTTCTACTTCAAATTTCCCCAACTCTTTTTGAGTACATTTCTTGAAAGCCGCGCCTTTAAAACCTGTTCCACGACCGTCAACACAAGCAATGATATAACCTTGTTGAGACAACATCATGAACCACATGTCGTTGGTATCTAACCAATTATTGGCCACTTCTTGCGAACCTGGACCTGAATATTGAAACATAAAAACTGGATATTTTTTAGTAGCATCAAAATCTTTCGGTTTGATCATCCAAGCATTTAGTTTGTGACCTTTTTCAGTTGTAAGTTCGAAAAACTCTTTTGCTGGTAAATCATATTTTTTTAATTTATCAACCAAAGCTGTGTTGTTTACAATTTCTTGAGCTTGTTTTCCGTCTTTAGAACTATTCAAAGTATAAGTTGGCGGAACAGTTGCACTAGAAAAAGTATTAATGAAATAAGTAAAATCTGGACTGAAAGTCGCTGCATTTGTTCCAACTTGTGAAGATAATTTTACTTTCTTTTTTCCGTCAAGCGAAATTTTATAAACGTCTCTCAAAATAGAGCCTTTTTCTACTGATTGGTAGAAAACCGTTTTAGTTTTTTCGTCAAAACCATAATAAGAAGTTACTTCCCAATTTCCTTTGGTAACTTGATTTTTTAGTTTTCCGTTTTTATCGTATAAATAAATGTGATTGTAACCATCTTTTTCTGAAGTCCAAATGAAACTGTTGTCTTTCAAGAACGTTAAATTATCCGTTACATCAACATAAGCTTTATCTTTTTCATTCAAAACTACTTTTGGACTAGCTGTAGTTGCATCAACAAAAATCAAATCTAAATTATCTTGATGACGATTAAGAACTTGAACTGAAACTAAATTAGCATCATTAGTCCATTTCATTCTTGCAATATAGAAATCAGAATAATTTCCTAAATTAATTGGTTGAGAAATATTGCCACCTAAATTATAAATATGCAATGAAACTAAAGCATTTTTCTCACCAGCTTTTGGATATTTAAACGTTTCTGAAGTTGGATACAAGTCCTTTTTGTACATATCCATTGAAAATTGTGGTACTTCGCTTTCGTCGAAACGAATGTAAGCTAGTTTTTTACTATCCGTACTCCAATCGAAAGCACGAACAAAGGCAAATTCTTCTTCGTATACCCAATCAGTAATTCCGTTAATAACAGCATTTTTCACACCATCATTAGTAACACGAGTTGTATTTCTTGATGCTATGTCATAAATATACAAATCATTAGTTTTTGCAAACGCAATTTTTGTTCCGTCCGGAGAAAAAGTTGGCTCTTGAACTTGACCTAAAAATCCTGAAATTTTTTGAGATTTTGTATCATATAAAAAGTAATCTGCTGTAAAAGAATGACGGAAAATTTGGTTAGAATTATTAGCAATTAAAATTTGCTTTTCATCATTACTGAATACGTAACTATGGATTCCATTATCTGATAATTCCTTGAAGTTTTTAGTATCTATTAATGTAGAAACTTTTTTTAGTGTAGCAAAATCATAAAGATCGATTTGCTGGCTTTTTGTAGCTCTATCCGAATTTAAAACCGTGTACTGATTGGTGTTTTTCATGGATTGTAATGCATCCATTCCTTTGGCACGAAAAGCACCTGTGTAGATTTCTTCTACCGAAATTTTTTGCTGTGCAACAACAGAAAAAGTTGTTAAAAGAAAGAGCGTAATAATTTTAGTAATTTTCATTTTCTTGATTGATTATAAAACGAGTTCAATTTTAGTGAAAAATTCCCAAATAATGGCATATTTTTATGTTAAATGCAGTTTTTAGTATTTTTAAATTCCTCCAAAACAAAATATAAGAATTAATTCTAAAGCGTATCTTTGCTAAAAATAAGATATAATCATTTGAACATGAATAACGCTGTTGCCGGATTTTCAAAACTATCAAAAGAAGATAAAATCAATTGGATTGCTACTGAATACTTTACCAATCCATCAGAAGCTATTGCTACTATAAAACAATATTGGAATTCTGATTCTAAATTGCAACAATTGCATGATGAATTTATTGAAAACACGATTACCAATTTCTATTTACCAATGGGAATTGCTCCGAATTTTCTAATCAATAACAACTATTATTCGGTTCCAATGGTGATTGAAGAGAGTTCTGTTGTTGCTGCAGCCGCAAAATCGGCTAAATATTGGAGTACTCGTGGCGGATTTAAAGCAACGGTTTTGAATTCTGAAAAAATTGGACAGGTACATTTTATTTATAAAGGTGATGTTCAAAAATTAGAAAATTTCTTCCATACAACAAAATCAAAATTCTTTTTAGAAACCGAAAACATCACCAAAAACATGCAAAAGCGTGGTGGTGGAATTTTGGATATTGAACTAAGAAATAAAACCAATGAATTAGAAAACTACTTTCAACTGCATGCTACTTTTGAAACGAAAGATTCCATGGGAGCAAATTTTATTAACTCTTGTTTAGAGCAATTTGCTAAAACATTAAAAGTAGAAGCTCAAAATTATGATGGTTTTTCTGAAGAAGAAAAAAACATTCAAGTGGTGATGAGCATTCTTTCTAATTATGTTCCCAATTGTATTGTTCGTGCAGAAGTTTCATGTAAAATTGAAGATTTGGCCGAAAAGAAAATTGAGAATCCACAAGAATTTGCAGAGAAATTTATACAAGCAGTTAACATTGCAGAAATAGAACCTTTTAGAGCTGTTACACATAATAAAGGAATCATGAATGGAGTTGATTCTGTAGTATTAGCAACGGGAAATGATTTTAGAGCAGTAGAAGCTGGTGTTCATGCTTATGCCTCAAGAAATGGAAGCTATTCTAGTTTATCGCATGCAAAAATAGAAAACGGGATTTTCACTTTTTGGATTGAATTACCGTTAGCGCTTGGAACTGTTGGAGGATTAACTTCATTACATCCATTGGTGAAAATGGCGTTACAAATTTTAGGAAAACCAACGGCACACGAACTAATGCAGATTGTTGCAGTTACAGGATTAGCTCAAAATTTTGCTGCTTTGCGTTCGTTAACCACAACCGGAATTCAAGAAGGCCATATGAAAATGCATTTAAATAATATTTTAAATCAGTTTCATGCCACAAAAGAAGAACGAAATGCCATTGCAAAACATTTTGAAAACAATACGGTTTCACACGCATCAGTTGTTGAATTGATTGAGAATTTAAGAAAATAATTTGTGAAAAGCACTTCGACAAGCTCAGTGTGACAAATAATAAAATAAACTTTGCGCCTTAGCGACTTTGTGGCAAATACTATGAAAAAAGAATTCTATAGCAACGGGAAATTATTAATTACAGGAGAATATGTTGTTCTTGATGGAGCAAAAGCATTGGCTTTGCCCACAAAGTTTGGTCAAAAACTTGAAGTTAAACAAGGAAATGACAAACTTATTAATTGGAAAAGTTATGATTATGATTCTAGTATTTGGTTTGAAGATGTATTAACTTTTTCTGAAATTCTTAAAAAAAACAACGAATCAGACAATAAAATCAGAAATACACTTATCGATATTTTGCATGAGGCGTTTTTATTAAATCCAGATTTTTTAAAAAACTCTAACGGATTTGACATTGAAACAGCACTCACATTTCCAAAATTTTGGGGTTTAGGCACATCATCAACTTTAATTAACAATATTGCTCAATGGCTACAAATTGATGCTTTTACGCTTTTAAAAAACAGTTTTGGTGGTAGTGGTTATGACATTGCTTGTGCCCAAAACGATTCTGCAATAATTTATCAGTTAATTAACGAACAACCTTTGTTTGAAAAAATAAATTTTAATCCTGCATTTTCTGAAAAAATCTTTTTTGTTTACCTTAATAAAAAACAAAGTAGTAAATCTGCCATTGCATCATATTTAGAAAAACAAGCAACTATTTTAAAAACTATAAATAAAATAAATCACATTACACAAACTGTTGTAAATGCAGCAGAACCGAAAGAATTTGCTAATGCATTATTACAACACGAAATTGAAATGAGTAACATTTTAGAACAACAAACTATTCAAGAAGCTTTATTTCCTGACTTTAAAGGTGTAATAAAAAGTCTTGGTGCTTGGGGTGGCGATTTTGTAATGGCTATTTCTAAAGAAAATCCGACAAGCTATTTTAATGCAAAAGGCTATGCTGTTGTAATTAAATATAAAGACATGATTTTATAAGTACAAAAAAAACCGTCTAGCTTAGATTAACTAGACGGGTTTTTAAATTTATAACGTTGTACTACAATTAATAGAAATTAAATCTATTATCTTCAATTTTAGCATCATTTTTAAGTGCAGGTATAACACGTCCGCTAGACTGAGCCGCAGCACCCTTTAACTTAGCAACATAAGCATCATAGTTTGGAAGTTTTGCTGCTTTAACAACAGACTTTGTTTTTATTACATAAACTCCAGCATTACCATCAATAGGAGCAGATATTGCATTTGCTTTCGATCCGAAAGCAGTACCTACCACTTTAGGTTCTAAACCAACATTTGCTAATACTGCATTTTCTATTGTAACTCCTGCAGCATTTTGAACTGTAGTTGCATTAGCTTTAGCAATAGCTTCTAAACTTGCACCTGACATTTTTGCTTTTATTTTTTCTGATTTTTTCTGATTTTTAATAATAGACTCTACCATTGGTTTTGCCTCCTCAACAGTCATTAATCCTTTTTCGTTTACTTTTTTAAGTTTTGCGATAATGTTTCCAACATTTACAACTTCAAATCTTTTAACATCACCAATATTAGTGTCCTCAGCGTAAGCCCATTTAATGATACCTCTTTGATTTCCTGCCATTCCAAAAGCTTCATCCATTGGTTTAGCCTTTATTGCAGGATTTACAGTTAGTTTTGCTGCTTTAGCGACTGCTGCAAAATCTTTTCCTGTTGCATCCATTTCAAATTTTGTGGCTTTTGTGTAAACCTCATTAATAGTTGCCTCAGATGGATCAATTTTTTGAGCTACTGTAGCCAAACGTATAGCATCTTGTTTGTCTGTAACATTAATAATATGGTAACCAAACTCTGTTTCAACTAAACCAATTTTTCCAACCGAATTGTTAAATACAAAATCGTTGAAAGGTTTCACCATTTGATTTGGCTGAAAATAACCTAAATCTCCACCTTGTTGTGCCGAAGAATCATCAGAATTTGTAAGTGCCAACATCATAAAATTTCCTGGATTAGCCAAAACCTGAGCTAATAAATTATCTGCTTTTGCTTTTGCTTCTTCTTTTGTTCTTTTCTCTTTTTTGTTTGGTACTTGAGTTCCTTCCCAACTAATAAGGATGTGACTTGCTTTAGCTTTTGCTCCAGCTTTTCTTCCCATAGCTTTAGACAAACAATAGTATTTACCATCTACATACGGACCATAGATTTCTCCCGATGGTAATGAAAATAAATTTTCTGCATGCTCGGCTGGTAAATCTTGCTTTGTTACATACGTAGAATCATAAGCTTTATCTGAATTAGCGCCAATAAACTCAATTACATTAGACGCATTTCTAAAACTTGGTAATGTATCATTTTTACCAGTTTGAGTATTGTAAACAACATTGCCAGATAAAAGTGCATTGATTTTAGCTTTCATTTCTTCTTCATCTTTGGCAGATGGTTTGTCTTCTATTAATACATATTCTATTTCACGAGTTTCATCCGATTTAAATCTTTTCTCGTTTTTCTTCATATAATCCGTAATATCTTGGTCTGTAACTTTTACATCACTGTCTTTTACAGTAGAAAATAATACAGAAACATAATCAAAGTCTACTTTATTGGATTCTAATTCATATTTAAACTTACCGTCGGCTTTAGTCGCAATCATTCCTGCTCTAATAAGTGAACTGTATATTTGAAATTTAGAATTTATTTCAGCATCTTTCTCTCTTGCCTTAAAGGCTTCTTTTTGTTCGGGATTATTATTAAAATATTCTTTTAATTTTTTAATATCAAATTTCCCCAACTCATTTTGAAACATAGGATTTTGACCAATATTTTGATCTTTCTTGAAAACATCTAATACATGGTTCTCACTTGTGCGAATTCCAGCTTTTTCAAATTGTTTTGATAATAAAGTAATTGCTACTTCTTGTTCCCAAACTTGATTAGCCGCTTGAACCGACGAAACTGTTTGCCCATTTTGCGATCCTCCCTTTTCAACATTAGCTACTTTTATTCTAAAGTCTTCAAAAGACACATCTTTTCCGTCAATACTTCCTACGTCATTAGATTGACTGCTAAATCCATTGCTAAACAAATCTTGAACTACGAATGCTAATAATGCGAAACCAATTATTAGTAAAAGTAAGCCTGAACGATTTCTAATTTTTTGTAAAACTGCCATTGCTATATATGTTAATTTTTAATTCAGTTTGCGAAAATACAATTATCTGCGAAATAATTATAAAAGTGAGGTTATAATTTCAATAAAAAAGCAATTTTTTTTTTAATTTTTGCCTAATAATGTCATTTTTACCAAATCTATCTTAGTATTAGAAGCTTGTTCTATTACAAAATGAAAGTTTTCTATTGTAATTTTTTCACCGTTTTGAGGAATTTCTTTAGAAAAATTAAGTATAAATCCGCCTAATGTGCCGTATGAATCACTTTCAGGAATCGACAGCTTATACTCTTCATTTAAATAATCCACTTCCAATCTTGCCGAAAAAATATAATTTGCTTCGTCAACCACGTTTTCAATTAACTCTTCATCATTATCATGTTCGTCTTCTATTTCACCAAAAAGTTCTTCGATAATATCTTCAACAGTTATTATTCCTGATGTTCCGCCATACTCATCTAATATTACGGCAATACTTTTTCTTTTTTTAGTCAATAGATTTAGAACATCTTTTATAAAAATTGTTTCGGGCACAAACTCTACTGCAATCATAATTGCTTTTATGCTTCGAGGTTTTTTAAACAATTCAAAAGAATGAACATAACCAATAATATCATCTAACGAGTTTTGATATACTAAAATTTTTGAATAACCCGTTGTAACAAACAATTCACGAAGTTGCGCAACAGAACCGTGCAATTCTACCGCAACTAATTCTGTTCTTGGCGTCATGATATCTCTAGCTTTTACCCCCGAGAATTCTAATGCATTTTGAAAAATTTGAATTTCAGAGTCTACCTCGTCATTACGATCTACAGTACTCATTTGCTCATTGATGTAATTTCCAAGCTCGATTTTACTAAAGAACGAAGGGACATAATCGCCTTCTGTTTTAAAAAATTTCTTTAAAATAAAATCAGAAATCCAAATTATAAATGTTGAAATATAATTAAAAATAATGTAAAAAAAGTAACTCGGAACTGCAAATACCTTAATTAAACTATTAGCATAAATTTGAAAAAAAACTTTAGGCAAAAACTCTGAAGTTACTAACACTATTAATGTTGAAATAAAGGTTTGAAACAATACATTAGAAAATTCAGAAAATTGATATTCCAAAGTTGTAACCCACTTCATTAATAAATCGCCCATAAAAAACCCGTAAACAACTATCGCTATATTATTCCCAACGAGCATAGTAGCTATAAACTTTGAAGGTTTTTCTGTTATTTTTGTTAAAATATTGGATAGAAATGTATCTTGTTTTTTTTCAATTTCAAGATAGATTTTGTTGCTAGAAATGTAGGCAATTTCCATTCCAGAAAAAAAAGCAGAAAGTAATAAACATATTATAATTACTGCAATCTCCATTTTTATTTGTTCTGATTATTGGAATTGTTTCGGTTTTTACGGTCTTCAAATTTTTTCCCAAATTTGTTTCTAAAGAAATATAGAAAAAAAGACATTGCAGCAAGCATAAGACTTAAATAAGGTTTTTGTTCTTTGTTCCAATTAACAGCAGCATCTACAACCATTATAACACCTATTGCAAAATATATATATTTTGTAATTTTTAAATAATTCATAACTATTTTTCGTTTTCAATTTCGCCAGAAACTCGCTGCGAATTTATTATTTTAAAGTCTTTACTAAAATCAACCCCATCGCCAAAAGAAACTCCTTTAGGATCAGTAAATTTATATCTTTTTTCAGTATAAAACCATTCATTCTTTTGATCAAAAAACAATTGTTCTGTTTCAAACAATTGTCCACTCTCATTTGTAATTTTAACACTTCCTTGCAAATCTATTAATTCTGTTTTTTTGTAGGAAATGGCATATTTTGATGTTACAAAAGTCTTTTTGCCTTTTTCATCAAATAATGTTACGGAAATTCCTTTCGGAAATTCTGTAAAAGGAAAATCTAAGGTGGCATAATCTAAAAGCTTAGGACTAATCAATATTGATTTGATTCGTCCAGAATCAGTATATTTTATATTTACCGAATCTGCCTCGCCCGTTGGTGCAAATTCAGAAATATTTGACTTTTGCACTTCTTTAAAGTTACTTTCACATGAAAAAAAAGCCAATGCAAGAAGTGCCAAAAGTGGCGTAACGATTAATTTTTTTAAAAAACACATTAGCATTAAAATTGAACTACCTCATTAATCCAACAATCAATTTTCACCGATTTACTCTTTTGATTTGAAATTGAACTCAAATATTTTTTAGATAATTGTTCGGAAGTCGCTTTCAAATTTGCATCTACCAAACCAGCTTTTAAAACAGTAGAAGATGCCAATTTATAAATTGCGTTACTTTGTTCTGTAGTTTTTGCACATTCTGAAGTACTATTTGCATACAAACTAGCTAAAAATATAAAATATTTCCCATTTGTAGTATCAGCATCAATAGCTATTTGAACCATATTTTTGGCTTTGGGCTTATCAAAATTTACTAAAACACTAGCTGCAATATAAGCAAATGTAGCCTTCTCGATTTGGCTAACAGAGAGGTTAATCGCTTCTTCCAAATATTTTATTCCATCATTTATTTTATTGGTTTTTAAATTAAATTCAGCAAGATAATAAGACGATTTTGAAGATGGTTTTAGTTTATTGTAGGCAACTGCAAGCTTACCAAAAATAGCTTTTGAAGGTAATTTATCTACCAGTAATTGTAATGTTTTTTCAAGCCAAACACTATTTGATGCATTTTTATCAAAGCCATTTTCAGCATACAAAAGTAAATTTTCTGGTATTAAATACTCTTTCATAATGCCTTTTGCAGCAAAAGTAGCATTTCTAAAATCTATACTCTTATTAGGAATTTTTTTTGCGTTCTCATCAATTAAAAAAAGTATTTCATTGTATTTGTCAATTAAATCATTAGTTGAACCATTACTTTTCACTAAAAACTGATCATAATACAACTTAAAATAAATGAACATAGCATTTGCATCAGTAAACTGACTTTTGTCTTTGTTAAAGGCATTGTCTAGCCAAATAAAGACTTGCTTTTCCTCGCCAATCTTGTTATCGTAAAAAGTCATTGCCTTTTTAACTAAATTTCCGTTTTTATTACTCGGAAAACTTAAATCATATTGATCTAAAAGTTTGGCAAAGTCGCTTACATTTTTTTCTAAATTTTCTTCGGTTGAATTATCAATGTTGTATTGCAATACATCAATTCCAATCAAATAATTTTTCTCACTATATGCAGGACATTTCTTTACAATTTCTTTAAGCAATAAAGTTGCTTTGGCAAATTCTTTTTCATTTGATAAAGTAGTTATTTCATTAAGTTTATCTGCACAATTTACTTCCTGAGCATAACCTTTGCCTATATAGAGCACGCTTAGCATTAATAAAAACTTCTTCATCTTATAAACTTTAAAATTAATCAAATTTTCTTTTCTGGAACCATCTATCGTTAAACGAAAAACCTACCGAAATATTAGCATAATTTTCTTCTACTAAATCGGCGTTAGTAGTTCCTCTTTTTCCAAATTCCATTCCGATATTAACATTAGAGAATGTTCCTCCAAGAGGCATTCCAAAACCTAATGTAACCGCATTATCTTTTATAGATTGCCCATTTACAATCATTCCGGTATTTTCAATTCGCAAACCTCCTCTATAGGTCACTCGTTTCCAATAACTAGAAAACGAATTAAATTTAGGTATATAATAACCCCCAAAAGAAAATTTAGTCCCGTTCTTGTATGTTGCATTGGTAATATCTTTAAATCGGTTACCGAAATTTTGATTGTCCTGTAATGTTAGTTCGGCACCTAAAATCCATTTTCTAACTTGACCTATAGCGGTACCAAATAACAATTTAGAAGGAAGTTTTAAATTTGAATCGCGTACAGCCAAATCTTGTTGATCAACAACTGCTTCATTTCCGATAGAATTAAATAGAATTGTTGATAAAGTTCTTGAATTATTGAGATTTAAATTAGCTTCGGGCGTATAAACTACAGAACTAAATATACTTAATTTCTTATTTAATTTAGATTGAAAAGCAATTGCCGTATTAAAACTCATACCTCCAACAGTTGTTAAGTTTGTTTCTTTTGAGCTAAGTTCAACTCCTAATTGTCTTGTCAAACTTGTGGTTTCTATATTTCCGAAATTGTACTGTAGGTCTGCTCCTATACTCAATTTCTTACTTAATTGATAACTAAAAGTGGTGTAAACACGATTCACACCTCCATTACCTTCAAAACGAAAAATTCGGACGGCATCATCTACTGTTGAAACCGTTTGTACCTTATATCCCACTGCCGTGAACGGAATTAATCCGAAAGCAATACCTAGTTTATTTGAAGGAATTGCAACAGAAAGATAATCTAAAGCAAAACGTTGGTTTTTTTCAGACTGTGTATTGGTGTTTAATTTTGATGAATTATAGGTTCCGCCAATGCCAAATGTTGTTAATTTTATACCCGATAGCAAGGCAGGATTTTGTAAATTGATATGGATACTGTCAGGTATTGACGATATTCCGCCCATCGCTCTAGTATCAACAGTGCCTTTTAAACGAACATCACCTATACCATAAAAAGAGTAAGGCGAAGATGTACTTTGTTGTGCAAAAGAAAAAAGCGATAAAAATAATAGTATAAAGCTTGTGCTAATTTTTTTAATCATTTTGATTGAATTGAAATGTTTGGTTCAGACTTTCTAACAGAAAATTTGGATTGGCAAATATGGTATTTTTTAATCGTTTAGCCAAAAAATCTGTGTCCCCTCCCGTTAAAATTATTATAAAGTTTTCGTTTTTAGCCATAAAGACTTCAATAAAAGCATCGATTTCATTAACTACACCGTGTACAACGCCTGAGTGAATAGATTGTATTGTAGATTGACCGATAATTGAAATAGGCTCTTCAAGAGTTAGTAAAGGTAATTTGGCTGTATAATTATGTAAAGATTGATATCTTAACCTTATTCCTGGAGAAATTGCACCTCCTAAATAATTATTATTTGAATCAATGTAGTCATAAGTTATGCAAGTTCCAGCATCAATAACTAATCTATTTATTTTAGGAAACTGCAGAACTGCGCCCGTTGCTAATACCATTCTATCAATACCTAATGTTGCTGGCGTTTCATATAAATTACGAAATGGAAAATTAAACGTTTTAGAAATAAAGGTAACTTTTACGTTACGATTTAAGTTCAAAAAATCCGCACTAGACAGCTTTCCAACTGATGCAACAACTATATTGTGAATATTTTTAAAATTATTTAAAATTATTTTGATTGCATTTTGCCATTCAGAATAAGAAATTATTTCTTTAAATTGCATCGTATCCTCTTCAAATACAGCTGCTTTGATTTGTGTATTTCCAACATCAATAACTAAAATCATAAGTCTAAGTTTAGAAATGCAAAGTTACAAATAGATTTTTTTTAAAAATTGTTTTGGATAAATTAAAAATCGTGCTATATTTGCACCCGCATTAGCACGGTACCTTAGCTCAGATGGTAGAGCAATGGACTGAAAATCCATGTGTCCCTGGTTCGATCCCTGGAGGTACCACAAAAAATTTCCGTAATACACTTGATTATCAAGTTATTACGGATTTTTTGTGTTTACCATTTAGTACTACAGTGTCACAAAACAATAACTTTTTTCCAAAAATTGGAGCGAAAACCTTCAAATCAATGCCATCTTAGTAAGTCTAAACCGGAGTGCTGCATTATGTTTAGCTACCAAAATAGCAAAGGAAACCGTACATAAATATTCGACATTCTGTCATCTTTTGAGACATTTGACTATAAAAAGATAACTTTTTTGACTTATTGCACTTGATTATACAAAAGCTAGTATACAGCAATACAGAAAATTGAATTTAAAGTCTTTTATATAAATAACGGAACAATATTCCACCTATTTATTAATCTCCATCAATAGTTTCAAACCTTCTACGATTTCCCTATTTTTTGTGTAGTTATCAATAAAAAAAGTTTATTGAAACTCGTCTCAATAAACTTTTAAAAAATAATATTTTAAGCTGTCATGCAGCAATTTTAGCAACTAATTTGATTACAAAACTATGTACTTTGGTATGTTTGTATTTCTCCACTTAATTCACCGCCGGACAATTACAGTGATATTTATCAGGATTGCAAAACAGGTTTATTCCAAGTGTTATTTGATGAAATCCACCGTTATCAAATCTAACATTTCCTAATAAATGAGAGTATGTA
>JBIKJF010000053.1:0-4359 GCA_044361155.1 Flavobacterium sp. | reverse complement strand
AATCAAGAATTTATGAACCAACTCAAGAATTTGCAACTAATGCTAATGCTCAAAAATCAATGTATGACGAAGCTAAAGAGGACCGACTTAAATTCTGGGATAAACAAGCAAATCGTTTAACTTGGGCAACTCCTTGGACAAAGACACTTGATTGGTCAAATGCTCCTTTTGCCAAATGGTTTCTTGATGGCAAGTTAAACGTTTCATATAACTGTGTTGATAGACATGTCGAGCAGGGACATGGCAACCAAGTCGCCTTTTATTTTGAAGGTGAACCAGGGGACACTAGAACAATCACTTATCAACAATTACAGGATGAAGTTTGTAAAACAACAAATGCTCTACTTGAACTAGGAGTTGGATTTGGGGATCGTGTAGCAATCTATTTGCCAATGATTCCTGAAGCAGCATTCGCAATGCTTGCATGTGCTCGAATTGGTGCTATTCATTCCGTGGTCTTTGGTGGCTTTAGTGCTGAAGCTTTGAGATCTCGAATTGATGATGCTCAAGCAAATTAGTAATTACCTCAGATGGTGGAAATCGTAAAGGTGTAGTACTTCCTTTAAAACCAGCAGTTGATGAAGCTGTTCAAAATACTCCAAGTGTGGAAAAAGTTTTAGTGGTAAAAAGAACAAACAATGAAATCAATTGGAATAAAGATAAAGACATTTGGTGGCATGAAATTGTTGATAAGCAATCAACCACTCACATTCCTGAAAACTTTGATTCAGAAACGCCACTTTTTATTCTCTACACCTCTGGAACTACCGGAAAACCTAAAGGTATTTTGCACACCAGTGGTGGATATCTGACCCAAACTGCATTTACCCATTTCAATGTTTTTGATTTAAAACCAGATAAAGACATTTACTGGTGTACTGCAGATGTGGGCTGGATTACTGGTCATTCTTATGTTGTTTATGGACCATTAGCAAATAGAGCAACACAATTAATTTATGAAGGAACTCCTGATTCTCCACATAAGGGAAGATTTTGGGAATTAATTCAAAAATATAAAGTAACTATTCTTTACACTGCCCCAACCGCAATAAGAACATTTATGAAATGGGGCGATGACATTCCAGCAAAATTTGATATGTCATCGTTAAGAGTTTTAGGCTCCGTTGGAGAACCAATTAATCCTGAAGCTTGGATTTGGTATCGCGAACACATTGGTTCAAATAAAACTCCAATAGTTGACACTTGGTGGCAAACAGAAACTGGCGGTCTCATGATTTCTCCTCTTCCAGGTGTTTCTAAATGCAAACCAGGTTCAGCCATGACTGCTCTTCCTGGAATTAGTGCTGAAGTTATTAATGAAGAAGGAATTGCGGTTGGAAATGGTCATGGTGGTTATTTAGCTATCACTGAACCTTGGCCAGGTATGTTACGTGGCATTTGGGGCGATCCTGAAAGATTCAAAGAAACTTATTGGTCAAGATTTCCCGGAAAATATTTTGCCGGTGATGGAGCAAAATTAGATAACGATGGTTGTATGTGGTTACTGGGTCGCGTAGATGATGTGATGAATGTTTCAGGACATCGAATCTCAACAACTGAAGTAGAAAGTGCTCTTGTTTCTAATCCAATGGTGGCAGAAGCTGCCGTAGTTGGTGCAAATGATGATTTAACTGGGCAAGCAATTGTTGCTTTCGTAATTCTTCGCCAAGGTTCCCTTGAAGGGCCAGAAACTGTTAAGGAATTAAGAAATCATGTTGCAAAAGAAATTGGGGCAATTGCAAAACCTAAGAAAATTCTGATAGTTGCAGAATTGCCAAAGACACGATCTGGAAAAATTATGAGAAGACTTCTTCGAGATGTGGCAGAAAATAGATCCCTTGGTGATGTCACAACCTTGGCTGATCCAACGGTGATGAATTTAATTGGTCAAGGACTATCAACAAGTACTGATAGTGACTAGTAATCAGCAATAAAGTAGGCAACCTTATTTGCCCGTAACTGCTTCTGAGATACTTATATCCAAGGAAAAGAGTTAAATGTCGGATTCAGAAAAGGCTTCAGTTCCACGCATGATTCTTCAGGCTGTGGAAGATTTTGCCACCATAGTAAAAGGTGAAATAGATATAGCAAAAAAGAGTCTTACCACTTCTGTGAAAAAACTGGGGCTTGGAGTTGGTTTTATATTCACAGCATTTTTACTCTTAAATGTTTCTTTACTATTTTTACTCATTGCTCTTGCCTACGGATTTATTCAACTAGGCCTTCCTGGCTGGATTTCATTTCTTTTAGTGGCAGCAATCATGATTGCTATTGCTTTAATTTTTGTGTTATTAGCTTTTAATTCCTTTAGAAAGATCAAAGGCATTGGAGAGGCTAGACGAATTGGGTCAGAAACTTCTAAGTTTCTAGCAGAAAATATCAGTAAACCAGAAAGAGCTTCAGGTTGGAATTCCCTCTAATACGGACAATCGTCGTAAATCAATTAGTTTATAAGGTCTAGGTTTTTGTTGGCTATGCAACAATTGATAAAGTGATTGCTTTATGACTAACAAACTATTTTTGAAGTATTTTAAGTCTAATAAATCTAGTATTATTATTTTTGGATTCATATCATTCTTAATTTTTAAAATTATTGAACTGTTAATTAGCACTTTTAACATAGGAATGAATATCGATGAACCGTTTCACCTAAACCAGGCACAACTTTGGTTAAATAATTTTAGCTATATCACGCAAGATGATTCTGTTCACAGCTACACATATGGACCATTGATTGGAATTTTACTAAGATTAGGAAATTTCATAGTAGGAAATGGTCCTATTAACTTCTATATAAATAGTCCTCTTACCTTTCAGTTAAACCACTTCTTGATTGCTGGAGTAGGAGTAATTGGGTCAATTAGTTTTCTGCTACTGAATAACAAGATTAAATCCACACCAAAAATTGGTTACCTGAGCATAGTTTTATTGATGTCTATACCTTTGTGGACAGGGAATAGTTTTCATAACATAAAAGATACACCTTCTGCCGTAGGTTATACATTGGCAACATTGGGTTGCTTTGTGGTCACTATTTCTTTAAAGAATAATACTTTTAAAGTAAAGTATTTAGGAATCATATTTTTTGGTTTACTATTTGTGTTAGGAACTCGTCCAGCATTATTATTGCCCGTATTAGCAACATGTTTTTTATCTTTATTCTACATTAAATTTGTTTTAAAAAAATCGAGTACACTAATTCTAAAAATCTTTTTACTTACCATAATTCCAACACTTGTGTCCTTCTTCATTTTATTGCCTCAATTTATTAGTTCTCCGATTGAATCTTTTAAAACTACTTTTTTAACATCTACTAATTTTCCATGGAATGGCTTGATTTTAACTGCTGGTCAATTATTAGAGCCATCATTTAATTTTAGTTACTTTTTCAAATGGTACTTTGCTCAAACTCCACTACTAATTTGGTTATTCTCAATAATTGGTTTACTTTACTACTTGCTGATAATATTAAGATCTCCTAAAACAGATTTGTTTATTTTATCTAGTTTATTTTTTATTCAATTTTCACTTTTACCTTTTTATTTACTTCTTACTAATTCTCCTATTTACAATGGGCTGCGTCATATACTCTTTATATATCCAGCGATAGCTTTTTTTGCTGCTCTTGGAGTATATTTTTTGTTAAAAATTTTTAAGGATAAACACTTCTTTGTAGTTGTTATTGCTCTAATTGGAATAGTAGTTCCAAACATTGAAGCAATTCGACTACTTCCCTATCAGCAAGTTTATTACAATCCAATTATTTCTTTGTTCTATAACGTTGCTACGGATTGGGAAACTGAATTTTACGGTTTGAGTGCCAGGGAGGCTTTTCAACATCTTCCAGCTAATGGAAACTTGGTAAAAACATCTGACTGGGTCTGGGATGATCCGGCATACCTACAGGAAAGGGGACTTAGAACTTCAAATGTTGATTTGAAGGAAACTGATTACTGGTTGATATCAGGAATTTACAGTTACACCGATGGTGATTCTAGAAAAAGGATGCTTAATTCCAAAGCCCCTTTGGAAACACTAAAACCTGCCTGTAGCGCAGAGTATGTGGTTACGCGAAAACTGCGCCTGGAAACAATTCCCATGTCATTTATCGCCCGATGCCAGAAATCAGGAAAATTGTTGCATGGTTTTGCTTCAATAACCTACAGCTCGCCTACTGAAGTATCTGCTGACCAACAGCCTTATTTTTGGCTAACCTCTGAAGGGGATTCCTTCAGGATAACAAATATTACATCAAAAACAATTTCTCAGAATTTCACTTTTAGTTTATTTCCAAATCCCTGCAACACAAACGCTTCTATTTATGTTAAATCCGATGATAAAACTTTATTAATAAATTCT
>JBIKJF010000034.1:0-16375 GCA_044361155.1 Flavobacterium sp. | reverse complement strand
CAACAAAATAAATTGAAAATAAAAACCTATAAAACAAAAAACACTTGCAAGAACGTTCTTGCAAGTGTTTAATTAATTATTTTTGTCTAATAAATCTGTATCGATTTTTTAGGACTAGTCATAATTTAAACTATTTACTTAACGTCCATTAGTTCAACGTCAAAAACTAAAGTTGCATTTGGTGGAATTACTCCACCAGCACCACTTGCTCCATATCCTAAATATGATGGGATTACAAAACGTGCTTTATCACCAACTTCTAACAATTGAATTCCTTCATCCCAACCTTCAATAACATGACCTTTTCCTAATGGAAATTCAATTGGTTTTTTTCTTGGATATGATGAATCGAAAGTTTTTCCATTATCTAATTGTCCTGTGTAGTGAACAGAAACTGTTTTTCCTGCCTCTGCTTTTTTACCATTACCTTTTTGGATGATTTTATATCGTAAACCACTTTCTGTTTTATCAAAACCAGCAGCTAATTTTTCCATTGCTTCTTCTGCTTGCTTTTTAGCTTCTTCTAATTTTCTCAATCTTGAACCTTCAAATGTTCTGAATGCTTCAATTGCATTCCATTTTTCAGCCTCTTCTCCTACTCTAACAATTTGTAAAGACTCTATTAAATCACCTTGAGCAACAACATCTACAACATCTTGACCTTCTACAACATGACCAAAAACGGTGTGTTTTCCATCTAACCAGCTTGTTGGAACATGTGTTATAAAGAATTGAGTTCCGTTAGTTCCTGGACCTGCATTTGCCATTGACAAAACTCCTGGTCTATCATGCTTCAAACTTGGATGAAATTCGTCATCAAATTTGTATCCTCCATCACCTGTACCAATTCCTTGAGGACAACCTCCTTGAATCATAAAATCTGGAATTACTCTATGAAATTTTAATCCGTCGTAATATGGTTTTCCCATTGGTTTTGCCGTGTTTTCTAATTGACCTTCTGCCAATCCTACAAAATTACCAACTGTACCTGGTGTTAAATCGTGTGTAAGTTTTACTAAAATTAAACCTTTAGAGGTATTGAATTTAGCATATATTCCGTTTTCCATTCTATTGTATTTTTATTTGAAGTGCAAAATTACAAAATTTTAATTGTTTCGATTTAAATAGTACATTTGATTTTAAAATATTTTGAAATGGAAAATAAATTGGATTACATAAACATAAACAAAAAAACTTGGAACAATAAAACTGATTTTCATATTGCGTCTGAATTCTATGATATGCAAGGTTTTTTGGATGGAAAGTCTACCTTAAATTCAATTGAATTAGATTTACTTGGTGATGTAACAGGAAAACGTATTTTGCATTTACAATGCCATTTTGGTCAAGATACGATGACATTTTCTAGAATGGGTGCAAAAGCAACTGGTGTTGATATGTCTGATAAAGCCATTGAAAGAGCAAGAGAATTTGCTGCTAAATTGAATTTAGATACCACATTTGTATGCTGTGATATTTATGAAGCTCCGAAGTTTATTGATGAAAAATTTGATATTGTTTTTACAAGTTATGGAACTATTGGATGGTTTCCTGATTTAGATAAATGGGCAAAAGTTATTTCACATTTTTTAAACCCTGCTGGAAAATTTATAATGGCAGACTTTCATCCTGTGGTTTGGATGTTTGATAATGATTTCAAAGAAATTTTTTATAACTATTTCAATATCGAGCCAATTATTGAAAATGAATCTGGAACATATGCTGATAAAGAAGCTGAACTTTCAACACAAACAATAACATGGAATCACCCAACATCTGAATTACTGAATTCATTAATTAATCATGGTTTAGAGATTAATTGTTTTAATGAATATGATTATTCACCATACAACTGCTTCAATGAAACTGAAGAATTTGAACCCAATAAATTTAGAATAAAACATTTTGGAAATAAGATTCCAATAGTTTATTCTATACAAGGAACTAAAAAATAATATTTATCTTTGCCCAATGCGAATAGATATTGTTACCATTTTACCTGATTTACTTAGAAGTCCTTTTGAAGCATCAATTATGAAACGTGCTATTGATAAAGGATTAGTAGAAGTTCATTTTCACAATTTGAGAGATTATACCACAAACAAACAAAAATCGGTTGATGATTATCCTTTTGGAGGTGGTGCTGGCATGGTAATGACCATTCAACCTATTGACGATTGTATAGCGCATTTAAAGAGCGAAAGAAAATACGATGAAATCGTATATATGTCTCCTGATGGAGAAACTTTAAATCAAAAGATGGCAAATACTGCATCGATGTATAAAAACATTATAATCTTATGCGGACATTATAAAGGAGTTGACCAAAGAGTTAGAGACCATTTTATTACTAAAGAGATTTCTATTGGCGATTATGTTTTAAGTGGAGGTGAAATTGGAGCTATCGTATTTTGCGATGCCATAATTCGTTTAATTCCGGGAGTATTATCTGATGAAACATCGGCACTTACTGATAGTTTTCAAGACGGTTTACTATCTGGACCAGTTTACACTAGACCAGCAGATTATAAAGGTTGGAAAGTTCCAGATGTATTAACAAGCGGGCATTTTTCCAAAATCGATCAATGGAGAGAAGATATGGCATTTGAACATACAAAAAATAGGCGTCCTGATTTACTGGAGTAATTTTGAAATTCTGAATCACAAACTTGAAAATATTGAGATTTGAAATTTGATTATTGAAATTTTATTTATATTTTTGCACCCACATTTGATTAACCTCTGGCGAAACACGTGAATGTTGTTCAAAATTTAAACAATAATTAGCAATTAAAATGGCAAATTTAGTAGATTTCGTTAATAACGAATTATCAACAAAAAAAGATTTCCCTACATTCGGAGCTGGTGATACTATCACTGTTTATTACGAAATTAAAGAGGGTGAAAAAACTAGAACTCAGTTTTTTAAAGGAGTTGTTATTCAAAGAAAAGGCGCAGGAGCAACAGAAACCTTTACAATTCGTAAAATGTCTGGAGCCGTTGGTGTAGAACGTATCTTCCCTGTAAACATGCCTGCTCTTCAAAAAGTAGAAGTAAACCAAAGAGGTAAAGTTAGAAGAGCAAGAATCTATTACTTTAGAGAACTTACTGGTAAAAAAGCTAAAATTAAAGAAAAAAGATATAAAAACTAGTTTTCTTTTTTTAGCAAATAAAAAAAATCCTTTCCCTAAAAACGAAAGGATTTTTTTTGTAAAAAACTCAATCTTAATTTATCAAATTCATAATTAAAGTACTTTAAAATATCAAATTCATAAATCAATCGATTTCGCTATACAGCTGTAATAAATTTAAGTACTTATTCTTATATTTGTTTCCGCGAATTTTTATATACAAACAACATACGAGGCGCATCCAAACTAAATGGAACGCAATGAAATTAAACTTTTAAGTTATGGCAAAAATTAAAGTAGTTAATCCAATAGTAGAATTGGATGGCGACGAAATGACAAGAATTATTTGGAGCTTCATTAAAGAACAACTAATCCTTCCTTATCTTGATATAGACATTAAATATTATGATTTGGGAATTGAAAGTAGAGAGGCTACCAAAGATCAAATCACAATTGACTCTGCAGAAGCAATAAAAAAATACAATGTCGGAATTAAATGTGCTACTATTACTCCCGATGAAGAACGAGTGAAAGAATTTAATCTGTCTGAAATGTGGAAATCTCCAAACGGAACCATACGCAATATAGTTGGAGGAACAGTTTTTCGTGAACCAATTATAATGCGTAATGTACCAAGATATGTCCAAGGATGGACCAGACCAATTGTTATAGGGCGTCATGCTTTTGGTGATCAATACAAAGCTACCGATAAAGTAATTAAAGGAAAAGGAACTTTAACAATGTCTTTTACAAATGAAGCTGGTGAGACTACAGAATGGAAAGTATACGATTTTAAAGGTGATGGTGTAGCAATGTCAATGTACAACACCGATGAAAGTATATTCGGATTTGCACATTCTTCTTTTCAAATGGCTTTATCTAAAAAATGGCCACTATATCTTTCTACCAAAAATACTATTTTAAAAGCCTACGATGGTAGATTTAAAGATATTTTTGAAGAAGTATATCAACAATTTTATAAAACTGATTTTGAAGCAAATGGAATTGTTTACGAACACCGTCTAATTGATGACATGGTTGCTTCTGTCATGAAATGGAACGGCGGGTTTGTATGGGCTTGTAAAAATTATGATGGTGATGTTCAGTCCGATACTGTTGCTCAAGGTTTTGGATCACTTGGTTTAATGACTTCAGTACTTGTAACTCCAGATGGAAAAACAGTTGAATCTGAAGCGGCTCACGGAACAGTAACACGTCATTACCGTCAACACCAACAAGGAAAGAAAACTTCTACCAATCCAATTGCTTCCATTTTTGCATGGACAAGAGGCTTAGAACATAGAGGTAAATTAGATAACAACCAAGATCTAATAAATTTTTGTGCATCTTTGGAACAAGTTTGTATTGAAACTGTAGAAAGTGGTAAAATGACAAAAGATTTGGCAATGTTGTTAAAACCAGAAGGCTTAACCGATGCTGATTATTTATCAACAGAAGATTTCTTAGCCGTAATCAAAGAAAATTTAGACAGGAAAATAAGCTAAAGTAAATAGCGTAATCTATAAAAAAAATCCAACTAATAGTTGGATTTTTTTTATTCTAAACCTTGCTTTTTATAAACTTTAATTATGGCTCTAAATCCCTGATTTAATCCCCAAAACTGTTCGGTTATTTTTTTTCCATTTCCATCTACAAAAGAAAACTGCCCTGTATTTGGAAAAGACAATCCGATATTTAGAGCCTCAATTTGAATTATATTCAATCCTTCTTTCAAAATATAATTGTGTGTTTTATAATTTGAATCTAAATCAATTGTTTTTGTTACAATTTCACCATTAATCCAAATTCTTACCATGTCGCCATCAATTGCGCTGTAATCACGAGCAGAAACATTTAACTCTTTTGTATAAATGTTATAATCACCTAAAAAAACATCACTATTCACAATCTCACGAGTAATACCTTCTTGAGCAAGTTTAGATTGCAACTTTTCAGTATATAAATCGGTGACGCTCTTTACCTCATATTGCTTTTTTTCTAAATTTTCTCCAACTTTTGGCACATTAGAAATACTCTTATACAAATTATCATCTTTTTTATTTAAGATAGAACTTTCAAATTCAATTACAGGTGGAGTTGGATTTTTATTAATAGGTAGGTCTGCCGATTTATTACTTTTTTTATCTTGAACAATTCCAATTTTTATCTTCTTATTAGACGAATCAAATTGTCCATAAAAAATAGAAGTTGAAAAAAGTGCTACAATAAAAAAGATTAATTTTGTCATTTGTAAAATTAATAATCGTTGTGTGTAAAAGTATTTAATTTTATACTACCTAAAATCTACAATTAACCAATCATTAACATATATTATCAAAATGCTAGTAATATATTTCAGTACTTTGTATGCAAAAACCATTCCAATGAATTTGAAAAAGAACTATTTACTTTTTATTTTAGTATTTTCAACATTTCTATCTTTTTCTCAAGATAGATTTACGTTGAGCGGAACTATTTCTGATAAAATAAATAATGAGACTCTTATCGGTGTAAATGTTATTGTAAAAGGCACCAAAATGTTTACAACATCAAATGAATATGGTTTTTTCTCGTTAACCTTACCTAAAGGAGAATATGAAATAGTAATTAGTTATGTTGGATATGAAACAATTAACGAAAAAATAGATCTTATAAAAAACTTGAATAAAGATTACAATTTATCTGAAATTGGAGAAACACTCGAAGAGGTTATAATTACTGAAAAAACCAAATCAAATACTAGAAAACCAGAAATGAGTGTCAATAAATTATCTATTGCCACCATAAAGCAAATGCCTGTTGTTTTGGGTGAAGTTGATGTATTAAAATCAATTTTATTTTTACCAGGTGTAACAAATGCAGGCGAAGGTCAATCGGGTTTCAATGTTCGTGGAGGCGGCGCCGATCAAAATTTGATTCTTTTAGACGAGGCTACAATTTATAATTCCTCACATTTATTCGGACTATTTTCAGTTTTTAATCCAGATGCTATAAAGGATTTAAAACTTTATAAAGGTGGTATTCCGTCACGATTTGGTGGACGAGCATCCTCTGTTTTAGATATTTATCAAAAAGATGGTAACAGCAAAGATTTTCATGTCAATGGTGGTATCGGACTAATTTCGAGTAGAATTCTTGCAGAAGGACCAATTGTAAAAGACAAAGGTTCGTTTTTAGTTGGAGGGCGAGCATCATATGCACATTTGTTTTTAAAACTTTCAGACAATCCTAACTCAGCCTATTTTTATGATTTAAATACTAAATTAAAATATAATTTAGATAAAAATAATAGTTTGTACCTTTCAGGTTATTTTGGGAGGGATGTGTTCGATATCAACCAAAGTTTTACAAATACCTACGGAAATTCAACTCTTAATTTGCGCTGGAATCATTTATTTTCGAATAAATTATTTTCAAATTTGTCCTTAATTTACAGTGATTACTATTATGGTTTAAATCTTGATTTTGTTGGTTTCAATTGGGACTCAGGAATAAAAAATTATAATTTAAAATATGATTTTAAACACTATTTATCAGATAAAATCAAGTTGACTTATGGCGCCAATGCAATTTATTATGATTTCAATCCTGGTAAAATTGAACCAAGCCGACCCGATTCCGGCATAAATTCTAGACAATTAGAGAAAAAATTTGCATTCGAACCCGCATTCTATTTAGAAGCAGAACAAAAAATAAGCAGTACAGTTTCTATCCAATACGGTTTTAGGTACAGCCTTTTTTATAGACTTGGTAGCGCAACACAAAATATTTATAGCAACAATCAGGCGGTAGTTTTTGATAATGAATTAAAGATTTACGAAAAAGCGACTCCAATTGGTACTGAATTTTTTGGAAGAAACGAAACCATTGCAAGTTTTGATAATTTAGAACCACGTTTTGCCATCGCCTACCAAATTGCTGATGAAAAATCTGTAAAATTCAGTTATAATAGAATGGTACAGTACCTTCAATTAATTTCAAACACGGCATCTCCTACTCCTTTGGATGTTTGGACACCAAGTGATCAGTTTATTCAACCGCAACTAGCCGATCAACTAGCTGTAGGCTATTTTACAAACTTAAAAGACGATACCTATACTATAGAAGTAGAAAGCTTTTATAAAAAAATTAAAAATAGATTAGACTATATTGATGGTGCCGATTTGATTGCAAATGAAGCCATAGAGCAAGTAGTATTAAACGGTGAGTTAAGGTCTTATGGACTAGAAATTCTATTGCGAAAAAACACTGGGAAATTTAATGGCTGGATTTCTTATACCCTTTCAAAATCGGAACAAAGAACACCGGGAAGAACTCCACTAGAAACCGGAATTAATAACGGAAATTGGTATCGATCTGCTTTTGATAAAATGCATAATTTAGCTATTACAACAGCTTACAAGCTAAATAAAAAATGGAACTTTGGAGCAAACTTTACATTGCAAACAGGACAACCTGTAACGTTTCCAAACGGACAATACGAATATTTAGGTATCAGAATTCCAAGTTATGGTTTACGAAATGAAAATAGGTTACCACTATTTCACCATCTCGACATCGCGGCAACTCTTATTCCGAAGAAAAACGAATTTAGAAAATGGAAAACAGAATGGGTTTTTAGTATATACAATCTTTACGGAAGAAAAAATGCTGCTTCAATAAGTTTTAGGCAAAACCAAGAAACTGCGGCAAACGAATCTATACGACTTTCAATTTTTGGCATTGTGCCAGGTGTAACGTATAACATAAAATTTTAAAAAAAAAATGAAAACACTATACAAACTACTCGTCCTTTTTTCAATTTCAATTTTGCATATAAGTTGCGAAGATGAAATAAAAGTTGACCTAAATACGGCGCTACCAAAATTAGTTATTGACGCGAGTATTAGGTGGGAAAAAGGAACATTAGGAAACGAACAAAAAATAAAATTAACAACAACTACTAGTTATTATAGTGCTATCATACCAACAGTCTCTGGGGCAATAGTTTCAATAACAAACAGTTCGAACACCATTTTTACTTTTACTGAAATTCCAAATACTGGTGAATATCTTTGCACAGATTTTGTGCCAGTGATAAACGAAACGTATACACTAATGGTTCAATATGCTGGTCAAATTTATACCTCATCAGAAAAACTTTTGGCGACTCCCAATATAGAAGATATTCAGCAAACAGTAGTACAAGGTTTTGGAGGTGATGAAATTCAAGTAAAATTTTTCTATCAAGATAATGGTTCAGAAATTAACAAATATTTAATTGGCGTTAAAAATTCAACTTTGGTTGTTCCCGAATACGGTGTTATAAAGGATGAGTTTTTTCAAGGAAACCAAATGTTCGGATTTTATACGAACGAAGATTTGGCACAAGGACATATTTTGTCGTTTAGCCTAACAGGTATCTCAGGCCGATATTACAATTATATGAATAAATTATTAAGTATTTCAGGTTCCTCTGGTGGTAGCCCTTTTGCCACACCACCTGCCACTTTGCGAGGAAACATTATCAATACTATTGACGACGCCAATTATCCTTTAGGCTTTTTTAGCGTGAGTGAAATTGATAAATTAGATTATATTGTACAATAAAATTAATTTAATTTTTCGTAGCATTTAATTTATATTTGCAATTATCTATGAAAAAAATATTAACTTTTTTATTTCTTACTACTTTTTGGGCCAATGCGCAAAGTCCGGCTGGTATATGGTATTTCGGCGATAAAGCAGGGCTTAATTTTAATTTAGGTCCAAATCCGATGCCTTTATTAGATAGTCAGATTGATACCACTGAGGGTTGCGCAACACTTTCTGACGAATTTGGTAATCTATTGTTCTACACCGATGGTGTATCAGTTTGGAATAGAAATCATCAAATCATGGATAATGGAACTGGACTTCTTGGTAACCCTTCTAGTACACAATCGGCAATAATTGTACCAACGCCAAACGATAACTCTAAATATTATGTATTTACAGTCGACCAATTAGGTCAAACAAACGGACTTCGATATAGTATAATTGATTTAAATCTTGATGGCGGATTGGGAGCTATAACGACCAAAAATATACTTTTGTTCTCACCGTCTTTAGAAAAAATAACATCTGTACGTCACAGCAATGGTGTAAACTTTTGGCTAATATCTCATCGGTATAATAGTAACCAATTTGTTGTTTATGAAATTACTCCCACAGGAATAAATACCCCAATTACTTCTAATGTTGGTTTGACTATAAACAACGACACGCAGAGAACAATTGGGTATCTTAAATCTTCACCTGATGGCCAATTTATAGCCATTGCAAATGCCAATAGTAATAGTGCTATGCAACTTTTCAATTTTAATAATTTAACCGGACAACTTAACCTTACATCAACTTCTGTTGTTGGCATAAATAATATGGGGGCTTATGGATTAGAATTTTCCTCAAATAGTAAACTTCTTTACATGTCGGTTATTGATTATGATGATAAAAAGTCAAAGATTTATCAATTTAATATTGAAAGTCAAGATGAGACCATTATCAACCAATCGAAAACATTAGTTGGTGAATATGATAGTTCAGGAACAAATGATGAAGGTACATTAGCTGCGCTGCAATTAGCACCAAATCAAAAAATTTATATAGCCCGAAATAAACTACCTTTATTAGCCGCAATAAATAATCCAAATATTATTGGAACTGGTTGTAATTTTGAACTTAATGCCGTTGATTTAGAATTTAATAATTGCTTGTATGGACTACCTGCTTTTATATCGTCTTATCTTGACGTTAGTTTTATTGCTACAAACTTTTGTGTTGGAGAATCAACCAATTTTCAGCTACCTGATATAAACGATATTGTATCGGTAAACTGGAATTTCGGAGATATTATGTCGTCAAATAATACTACTACCATTTTAAATCCAAGTCACACTTATGCCAATATAGGAATCTATCAAGTTACTTTAGTTATACAAACTTCGACAAGTTCACGAACATTTACTAAACAAGTACAAATTGTTCCTTCACCAGTTCCTATAGTACCTACAAACTTTCAACTATGTTCTAATTCATCAACAGCTACCTTCAATTTATTAGAAAAAAATAATGAAATCTATGGTAGTCAGTCATCAGAAAATTACATTATAAGCTATCATTTATCCGTCGATGATGCTTCTGATAACTCTAATAAAATTACGACAATTACAAATACGTCAAATCCTCAAACAGTTTTTGCCAGAATGCAATCTCGAAGCGGAAATGATTGCTATCAAATAGTATCATTCGATTTAATTGTAAATCCAAATCCGACATTACAACCTGATGATGATATTTTCTATTGTTTAAACTCTTTTCCTCAAACCATTGCAATCAATGCAGGAAATACAAATCCGAGCGAAAACTTAACTTATACTTGGTCTACTGGAGCAACAACAGAATCTATTCAAATTAATGAAATTGGTATTTATACAGTTACAGCGACAAATCAGTACAATTGTACAGATTCAAGAACTATTACAGTAAATAGTTCTGAAATTGCAGAATTTTCGTTTGTTTTACAAGGAGAGATAGGAAATTATAACTTAATAATTAACCCTTCTGGAACAGGAAATTATGTTTACGCACTCGATAACAGTGAAGGGCCTTATCAGGTTAGCGCCACATTTTTATCGGTTACACCTGGTGATCATACCATTTATGTAAAAGACTCGAATGGTTGCGGTGTTGCATCTGACGTATTTTCTGTTATTGGCTATCCAAAATACTTCACCCCAAACAACGATGGTTACAACGATTACTGGAATCTTTCGGGCAGTTTTCTTAATATTAAAAAGTTACATGTTTTTGATAGATTCGGAAAACTTTTATATAACCTGCAACCCAACGACTTGGGATGGGATGGTAATTATAAAGGTGAAAAAGTACCAGCATCAGATTATTGGTTTCATGCAGTACTAGAATCGGGCGAACAAATTAAAGGTCATTTTAGTTTAAAAAGATAAGAAATGTCATCTCACCATATAGTTCGCGACGACCAAGAGCCTGCATTAATTATTGCTAACGGCGCTTCTTGCAGTTTTGAACTTTTAGGACAGTTACTAGAATGGTCACCGATAGTTGTTGTTTTAGACAATGCTATTGAGAGAGTTTTACAATTAGATATCAAAGTAGATGTACTTTTAGGCGATTTTGACAACAATTTCAATCCTGAGTTTTATAAAGAAAAGCAGTTCCCATTAGAAATTGTTCACACACCAAATCAAGACAAAACTGATCTAGAAAAGGCATTTGATTATCTAATTGAAAAAGGTCATAAAGCTGTAAACGTAGTTTGGGCAACAGGGAAGAGAGCTGATCATACCATAACAAATATTACCACTATTGTAAGTTATCGTACTAAATTAAAAATTGTTATACTCGACGATCATTCAAAAATATTTTTGTTACCAAACATCTATCAAAAGTGGTATTTAAAGAATACACCTATTTCGTTAATTCCTATCGGTAAGGTAACTGGAATTTCAACCCAAAATTTGTTTTTCCCTTTAAATAATGAAGAACTTACTATCGGATACCGAACAGGGAGCAGCAATCATGTTGCAGAAGATGGTTTAGTAAAAATTGAACATTATGATGGTGATTTACTATTAATGGAATGTTTTGATTAAATCTTTTGCAGTCTCCGCTGCTTTTTTTATATTTGGTATTGAGAAATGACAAAATGAAGAACAAAACAATCTTAGAAAAAACAACATTACATCCTAGAAACCCTAACAGATTTCGATACGATTTTGAAAAATTAGTTTACAATTATCCTATTTTAAAAAATTATATTTTCATCAACGAACATAGTGTAGAAACTATCGATTTTGCAAATCCTGATGCGGTTAAGGCTCTTAATAAAGCAATTCTAGTTTCAAATTATGGAATGCAATATTGGGAAATACCCAAAAATTATTTGTGTCCGCCAATTCCAGGAAGAGCTGATTATATTCACTATTTAGCCGATTTATTAGCTGATTCAAATAACAAAATTATTCCCGAAGGTGAAAATGTAATTGGCTTAGATGTTGGCATCGGTGCAAATTGTATCTATCCAATAATTGGAAATCATGAATACCAATGGAGTTTTGTTGGAACTGATATCGATGAAAACGCACTTCAAAATTGCAAAAAAATTATTGCTAAAAATCCGCATTTAATTGACGCTATCAGTTTGCAATTGCAGGTCGAATCACGATATATTTTCAAAAATATTATTCTTCCCGAAGATAAATTTGCTTTCACAATATGCAATCCCCCTTTTCATTCTTCGCAAGATGAAGCAACAAAAAGCGCTCTAAGAAAAATTAACAATTTAGAGCAAGAAAAATCGGAAAGACCAATTTTAAATTTTGGTGGTCAAAATACCGAACTTTGGTGCAGTGGCGGTGAAATTGGTTTCATCACTCAAATGATTTACGAAAGTGTAAAATATCCATTACAAGTTTTTTGGTTTACTACTTTAGTTTCAAAAAAAGATAATTTACGAAGCATATATAAAACCTTAAACAAAGTTGGTGCTGCAGAAATAAAAACAATCGAAATGGTACAAGGTCAAAAAACAAGCCGTTTTGTAGCTTGGACTTTCTTAAGCGAAAAGCAAAAGAAAGAATGGAAGTTTTCTGCTGAATAACTATCAAACTTTGTAACTTTGTTCTTCTGAAATTTTGCCAAAATGAAATTCCAAGTAATCTCTTCTTACGAACCTACAGGCGATCAGCCACAAGCCATTGAAAAACTTTCAACAGGAATTCTCAATGGTGAAAAGTATCAAACTTTATTAGGAGTTACTGGTTCGGGAAAGACATTTACTGTTGCCAATGTAATTCAAAATGTGGAAAAACCTACATTGGTTTTGGCGCACAACAAGACATTAGCCGCACAATTATATTCAGAATTTAAGCAGTTTTTTCCAAATAACTCGGTACAATATTTCGTTTCTTACTATGATTATTACCAGCCAGAAGCGTTTATTCCTGTAACAGGAACTTATATTGAAAAAGATTTATCTATCAATGAAGAACTTGAAAAACTTCGTTTAAGTACTACTTCTGCCCTACTTTCTGGTCGTCGTGATATTATTGTAATTTCTTCTGTATCTTGCCTTTACGGAATTGGAAATCCAATAGAGTTTCAAAAAAATGTAGTTTCAATAGAAAAAAATCAAGTGATTTCTCGAACCAAATTACTACATCGATTGGTTCAAAGTTTATATTCAAGAACCGAAGCTGAGTTTACGCCAGGAACGTTCAGAATTAAAGGTGATACCGTTGATATCTTTCCGAGTTATGGCGACGAACCTTTTAGAATTCACTTTTTTGGTGATGAAATCGAAGAAATTGAAGCCTTTGATGCCAGAAGTTCACAAGTTTTAGAAAAATACGAAAAACTGAATATTTATCCAGCGAATATGTTTGTGACTTCACCAGATGTTTTACAAGCTGCTATTTGGGATATCCAACAAGATTTGGTAAAACAAGTCGATTATTTCAAAGAAATTGGCAAACATTTAGAAGCAAAACGACTAGAAGAACGCACCAATTTCGATTTAGAAATGATTCGCGAACTAGGTTATTGCTCTGGAATTGAAAATTATTCTCGTTATTTAGACCGACGTTTACCGGGAACACGACCTTTTTGTTTGTTAGATTATTTTCCGGATGATTTCTTGATGGTTGTTGATGAAAGTCACGTAACCATTTCGCAAGTACATGCCATGTATGGCGGCGATAGAAGTCGAAAAGAGAATTTGGTTGAATATGGTTTCCGTCTTCCGGCGGCAATGGACAATCGGCCTTTGAAGTTTGAAGAATTCGAAAGCATGCAAAACCAAGTAATTTATGTTTCAGCAACTCCAGCCGATTATGAATTACAAAAATCGGAAGGAGTTTATGTCGAGCAAGTTATTCGTCCTACAGGTTTATTAGATCCAATTATTGAAGTGCGTCCGAGTTTGAATCAAATTGACGATTTAATTGAGGAAATTCAGCAACGATGTGAAGTTGACGAACGCGTTTTGGTAACCACTTTAACCAAAAGAATGGCGGAAGAATTGACGAAATACTTGACGAAAGTTTCCATCCGTTGCCGATACATTCATTCTGATGTTGATACTTTAGAGCGTGTGGAAATCATGCAAGATTTACGAAAAGGTTTGTTTGATGTGTTAATTGGAGTAAACTTACTTCGAGAAGGTTTGGATTTACCTGAAGTTTCTTTAGTTGCTATTCTTGACGCTGACAAAGAAGGATTTTTAAGAAGTCATCGTTCGCTTACGCAAAATGTTGGTCGTGCCGCTCGTAACGTAAATGGAAAAGCCATTATGTATGGTGATAAAATTACTGCTTCAATGCAAAAAACCATAGACGAAACGAATTATCGTCGTGAAAAACAAATGAATTATAATACCAAACATGGTTTAGAACCAAAAGCTTTAAACAAAAGTTTAGGAAGTGCTTTAGCAGGTAATTCGGTTTCTACACAATATTATGAAAACCAAGTTCTAAAAGCTGCCGAACCCGAAAGTTTGTACTTATCAAAACCTGAAATCGAAAAGAAAATTCGTGAATCTAAAAAAGCTATGGAAAAAGCAGCCAAAGAATTAGATTTTATGCAAGCTGCTAAATATCGAGATGAAATAAAATCATTGCAAGAGAAATTATAAAAAAACGCAACTTTTTAAGGTTGCGTTTTTCATTCTAATCAACAATTATTTAACCAATTTCAATCAAACGTTTTGGTTTTGGGAGTGCTTCTTCTCTTTTAGGTAACGCTACATACAAAACACCATTTTCGTATTTTGCGCTGCAATTTTCTGTATTTATTGTTTCAGGCAATGTGAACGCTCTCCCAAAAGAAGAATAACTAAACTCTCTTCTAGTATATTTGCCTTCTATTTCCTGTTTTTCTGTTTTTACTTCAGAAGAAATTTTTAGCACGTTATGATCGATTTCGATAATGAAATCTTCTTTTTTCTTACCTGGAGCCGCCAATTCTATTCCGAAACTTGTATCTGTTTCTTTGATGTTAACAGCAGGAACGTTGGCAGTAGTATTTTGGATTCCTCCTAACCAATCTGGCTTTAATAATTCATCAATAATTGATGGAAATGGAACAGTGTTTCTTTTTACTAAGTTCATAATTCTATATTTTTTTAATTAAACATCTATTAGTTGTACTTCCCAAAAAACAAATTATATACCAATTGATTTTTTAGGTCAATTTGACATTTGATTTTACTTTAAAAATGTTTTAATTATGAAAATATGTCTAGATTAACATTTTATTAACTGACTAATTTTCAGACTAAAAGAGTGAAATAAAAACTACCTAGAGAAGAAACAAGTATCATTAAAATGTTACAATTTGATAACCGATTTAAATCTTATAATGATACTACTTATCAAAGTTTTTTAGTTTGTGAAATGCAAAAAAAACTAGATTTTAAAAGGTAAAATACAAAATACAACTAACGACACCATTGTAATTTTAACTACAACTCGATCACTCAAAACAGAAACTATAGCATCTAACGGAAAAGAAATTATTAAAAACAACATTGGTGTAGTTTTAAAAAAAGAAGAGACACTTTAGAATGAAATATATAATGGAATAAAATTTAAACTTTTATCAAAGAAGCAAAAGCAAATTATTCTGATTACGGATATCATCTTGACAAATGATGTAATAAGCAAAATAACATTGTATCTTATAGATGAGTTTAATAACAAACTAATTGAGCTTTATAATGATAATCACTTTACGACACTTTGGTTTACACTTATAAGCGATGGTTTGCTTCTTCTATTTTTCTGCAATGTTCTTCTGTTTAATACAATCCTACCTGAAATATATTTATAATATTGGCCTTATCTGTTATTCATTTGTTTAAAACTAGGTTTAATTATTGATTGGATACAAATTATTATAAATGGAAATTTTCTTACTCCTTATTTGCTTATTCACGAACTTATTGAACACAAAGACATTAAGACCAAGCTACTCTAAACCACTGTTAGTGATACTAGTATTAGAAAAATAATTAGTACGATAGATAAATTAGGTTGATTAAATTTATATATTTGATTAAAAAAAAATAGACGCATTGCGCTTTTATAAATTGTTGTAACTAAAGTATTATAAAACAATAAATTACAAATTTTTATAGCTATCGAGTTGCGTGTATTTATGAGTTAGCCGTCAGTGTAGCGAACCGCAAA
>JBIKJF010000033.1:0-16396 GCA_044361155.1 Flavobacterium sp. | reverse complement strand
ATGCATCAACAAAATAAATTGAAAATAAAAACCTATAAAACAAAAAACACTTGCAAGAACGTTCTTGCAAGTGTTTAATTAATTATTTTTGTCTAATAAATCTGTATCGATTTTTTAGGACTAGTCACTGTTTTTAAAACCAATTTACAATAAGTTCAATCGTTTCATCAATTCAGGACGATTGGCGCGACTTACTGGAATTACGTCTTTGGCAATAAGCACCGAATTGTCTTCAATATCAATGATTTTTTTGGTATTGATAATAAAAGAGCGATGTACTTTTAAAAATAAATCTTTAGGTAATTTATCTTCTATTTTCTTTAAAGTAGAATGCACAACGTAATTTTTAACATCGGTTTTTATGTGAATATAATCGCCTTTGGCTTCAACAACAGTTACCGAATTGAATTCAATTTTAATTAGTCTTCTATCGATATTGATATAAAATTCGTTAGCATTATCTTCTGTAACCGCTTTGATTTCTTTTGAAGACGAAGGAGAAAATTGAGCAGCATTTGCTTTTACGATTGCTTTTTGAAAACGCTCTTCGGTAATTGGTTTTACTAAATAATCAACAATACATTCGTATTCGAAAGCTTCGATTGCAAAGTTTTTATCAGACGTTACCAAAATAACTTTTGGTGGATTTTTTATGGTTTGAATAAAATCAAAACCGGTAAAATCGGGCATGTGAATATCTAAAAATATCAAATCAACTTCGTTTTGATTTAGAAATTTAATAGCTTGCATGGCATTAGAAAATTCTTGTGTTAATTTCAATTCTTTATGATAATAAATCATTTGAGCAATAATAGCTCTTGCCATTTCTTCATCGTCAATAATGATGCAATTCATAAGTCTAGTTAGGGTTTATAATGCAGTTACAAAATCTTGCATTCGCTTTAAAATTTCTTCAAAATCAGATTGCAAAATAGTAGTACTTTCTTTTAAATTATGTTCATAATCTTCGGCAATATAGTAACTTTTTTCAAGACCAAGAATAGAAATTTTATGTTTCAGTTTGTGCACACTTTCTGCGGCCAATTTTAAATTTTTACTTTGAATTTGATTTTGATATAATGCTACTTCTTCAGGCAATTCTTTTTTTAAGATTGTAATAACTTTTAATTTGAACTCTATATTATCGCCAGAGAGTTGATTTATATAATCTGAATTAGGCTGCTCCATGATCTTTTAATAAGGTAAAGTAAAAAGTTGCACCCATATTTTCTTCGCTTAAAAGCCAAATTTTCCCTCCAAGAGATTCTACTATTTTCTTTACTATTGAAAGACCCAAACCAGATGAATTAAAGTTATTGTGAAGTTTTATAAAAGAGTTGAAGATTTTTTCTTGATATTCTGCTTTAATTCCTTGACCATTATCTTTAACATAAAACTCATATCGGTTTATATCTTCTGTAAATCCTAACTCGATTACAGGGTTTTCATTTTGATTATACAACACTGCATTTTGAATAAGGTTTTGAAAAATTTGCTTAATACGATAAGCGTTCCCGTGAATTATTGGAAAATTAGAAGCAAGCATTATTTTAAAATTTGTTGGAATTAGAATGCCTCGCAAAGACTCTGAAACAAGTTCGTTTAAATCAAGTTTAGAACTTATAGATTCCATTTTATCTACAGATGAATAATCTAAAATACCTTTTATAAGATTGTCCATTTTTTCTACATTAAACAAAACCATATCAAATGATTCTTTTGTAGATTCATCAAATTTATCTTGATTATCCTCTTTTACCCAGTTGATTAATGCGTTAATATTTCGTAGAGGTGCTTTCAAATCGTGAGAAACGGCGTGCGCATAATCGTTTAATTCTTTATTTTTCTTTTCTAGATTACGCAATAAAATTTCTTTTTTGGCTTCTTGCTCTTTAATTTGTTCTTCACTTTCTTTTCGCTGTATCACATTGACTAACATATTAGAAAACACAAAAAGAATATTTTTTTCACTGTCAGAATATTCGTGTTTCTTTTTTACAGCATCAAAACCAACAAAACCAATCAATTCATCTGCTTTTATCATCGGAATAGCAATTAAACTTTTTATTCCTTGTGGTTCTAGAATTGCTTTTAGTCCAAATTCACCATCATCTGGTAACTTGCTTAAATCTTGAATATAAAAAGCCTCATTTTTTTTATGTGCTTCAACCCACTGCGGAATATATTCTATTGGCGTTTCTTGTAGATTTTGAATCTCAGGTTCAATACCTTCTGCACACCATTCGTGGGTGTTACTTGTGGTGCTTTTCACAAAATCATAGTCAAAAATATAACTTCTGTCTGCCTCAACAAACTCGCCCATCTGCTTGAGTGATTGATTAATCATAGTGTTTAAATCAGATAAATCGGCGTTGATGTATTTGGTAGAAATTTGAATCAATAAATCTTGTAATTTAATTTGTTGTGCAATAATTTTATCTTTTTCTGAGCGTTCTAATCCGTAAGCTGCATTGGTTAAATTCTTACCAAAATATTCGGCCAAGTTATACATTTCGTGAAACGAACCTTCTTCAAATCGCTGTGCACTGCCAAGAATTAGCAATCCGTATTTTGACAATCTAAAAGCATAATAATAATTATACTCATCCTCAACAATTTCGTACTTATCAAATTGCTCTTGTTGAAACTTACTTAAAATTTGCTCTTTTAAACTGATCCATTTTGGGTTATTGATGAAATTTTTGGGAATAATCATTTTTTCTTCATTATTAGAAAAAGTCACAACTACTCCAGCAAAGCAATTAAACTTCTTTAAAATATCAGGCGTTGCTTTTTTAATTAACTCTTCTTCTGTTTTTAGCGAAGAAATTTTGTAAATTAAACTTAAAAGAATACTATTAAAATCGATTGTACTTACCATGTAATGACAACTGTTGTTTTATTAAAAATTTCGAGGAAAGTTTGGCTATTGTTAGCTATCTCGCCAATAGTTAAAACTCCGTTTAACGTTTGATTTCCTTTTATAATATCAATTTCGCTCTGAAAATCATCGTTCATATAGAGCACTCTTGATATGCAATCGATGCAAAAAACGTTTTTATTATTAGAAGTTCCATGAGCCAATAGTTTGGCGTTTTTCGCACCAGAAAGTAGTGAATTCATGTCGCCATTTAGAATTTGCACAAACTCGCCTTCATTAACTTTGTCAACAATAACAAGTTCGTTGTCTTTAATCATAATTGGATCTCTAACAATAATATCGCCACCAACTTTTACCATTCCTAAAGGATACGATTTGGCTAATTCGAAAAAACCTTGTTCTTCAAATTTACTATTAGAATGTTGCTCGACGATAGCCGTATAAACCGCAACTGCTGGTTTCCAGTCTATAGAAATGATATTATTACCGTTGGTTTTTGTAACTTTTAATTTTTCTGAAATCGGACTCCAACCGTGAGCAACTCCTAGCGACAAATTGGTAGTAGCAAAAGCTAAAATGGCTGCGTTTTTATATATTCCTGAATTATTAAAAACAGAAGGGATTTGTTCAAACGAAAGCGAGCCTGCTCCGCCTCCAACATAAGTAAAAGTATAGCCCAAATTTTGATATAACGATTCTATAAATACTGTTTTATTACTGTTAAAACAATCAACATAAACCCAAGTGGTATTGGCATTTGGTTGAATAGTATCGCAAATATGCTCAATTTGATTACCAATTTCGGCTTCATCATCAAGCTTTACAAGATAATTATCGACTTTATAATCTAACGTAATAATTAAAACTCCTTCTTGCTGTCTTTTATTATCGAAGATAATTTCAGGAAAAATTCCACCAAAAAAAGGTAATTGAAGTGAATTTAGGTCATCAATTAAGGCTATTACATTGGTACAACTTTTGTCGGTAACACAAACCATTAGCGATTGAACCGATGTCTCATTTTGAATTGATTGCATTACATTTTTTAAATCTAATGGACTATTTAAATAAAAAGAACTCATTTTAATTATATTTTTTGGGTAGTTTTACGTAAAAAGTTGTTCCAATAGTTAGTTGACTCTCAATCCAAATTTCACCTTTGTAGTTATCTATAATTCTTTTAACTATTGACAAACCAATTCCAGTAGATTTTTCATTTTTGGTAAACGATTGAAAAACTTTAAATATTTTTTCTTGATTTTCTAATGCAATTCCTGGACCGTTATCTTTTATTGAAAAAACAAAATGCTCTTTTTCTTCTGTAAAATCTACTTCTACAAATCCGTGTGGTTTATCAATGTAAATCACTGCATTGCCAATTAAATTTTGAAATAATTGTTGGATTCTGTATTTATCTGCAATAATTGTTGGTAATAGATTTTTAATGCTCACTTGAATATTTTCTGGAATATGAATAATATTGATGATATTTTTTACTACATCATTTACATCTATTTTCTCACTAGAAAGGTCTAACGTATCCATTTTAGAATACGTCAAGATTCCTTGAATTAAGTGATCCATTTTTTCTACTTTGTTTTCTATCAATTGTAAATATTCTATAGATTGTTCGCTAAACTCATCTAAATTATCTTCTTTAATCCAAGATATTAAAGAATGAATGCTTCGCAATGGCGATTTTAAATCGTGTGAAACAATTTGAGCATACTCGTTTAGCTGCTCATTTTGCTTTTCTAATCGGATTAATAGTTGTTCTTTTTGAAGTTCTAAGGATTTTTGTTGTGTTATATCTAAATGAACACCTATGGAGCCAACTATTTCTCCACTTACATTAAAATTAGGCGCACCACTGATCATCCAGAATTTGGTTTGACCGTCTTTGGTTTTAGCGGTAACCTCGTAAGAATCTGAAATGCCCGAACTTCGCAACTGATTTTTAGTTTGAATTACTTTTTTATCACCAATATTGGATAATAAATTGTAGGCTTTTGTGCCTATTAACTCAAGTAACGAATATCCACTCATTTCACAAAAAGATTGATTTGCTAATAAAATTGTATCGTTATTATCAACTTCTAACAATCCCATGTTCATGTTAGCAATAATGTTGCTGTATTTTTCTTTCTCTGATTTTATACTTTCGTAGTAATTTTTTTCTAAACTAATGTCTTCTTCAATTGCAAAATATTTTAGTAATTCGCCATTCTTGTCTTTTAAGGGTTGTCCTTGTATCCGAATCCAATATTTGTTTTTTGTTTTAGAATAATTCAAAATTTCACAGTTAAATGGTTGTCCTGCTTTTATTTGACCTCTTAAATACTTTATAGTTTCGCGACATGTTTCTTCGCCTTGAAGTAATGAACCGGGAGATTTACCAAGTACTTCCTCTAGTTTATATCCTGTAATTTTTTCGAAACTATTATTAACCCACTCTATGTGACCATTTTTATCACAAATTATTACTGCATTAATGTTAACATCTGCAATTGATGATAAAATTCGTAAACGTTCTTCCTTAATTTTTTCTTGCGAAACATCATCAATCATTGCAAAATATTGAATTGTATTTCCGTTATGATCTTTAATTGGTTGTCCTTTAGTACGAGACCAAAACGTGCTTCCCGACTTTGTTTTATGTAAAATCTCTACATCAAATGGTTCATTATTTTTGAAAGCTTCAACCATTTTTTTTACTTCTTCTAGATTAGAATCGGGCAGTTTTCCAATTTCTGCAGGAGTTTTACCTAATATTTCTTCTTTAGTAAAACCTGTTAAATTTTCGTAAGCTTCGTTACACCAAAAAATTTCACCACTGGGTTTTGTAAATACTACACCATTATTATTGGCACTGGCTACTAATGATAATTTATTTAGTTCTTCCTTATCCTTTTTTAGTTGCTTTCGCTGATTATTAACCGTTTGTAGAAGCTCTTGTAATTCTTGATTATGAATTTCTTGGTTTTTTAAGACATGTAATAAATCTAGTAACGGATCGTGGAAAGCAAAATCGTGAAGTGTTAATTTATTTTCAACCACATCTTGAATAGTACCAAACCAGGGCGAACCAACAAAGAGATAAGAATTATCTATTTTATTAAATTGTCCTCGTAACGATAAATTTGTATTTGACTTCGGACTAAAAATAATAAGTTGATTGAACGTAAGATAAAAGTTATCTGATGAAATAAAATCAAAATGGGGTCTTTGAAATTCAAATATATCAGCAAAATTTTGACCAATATAATTGGGAGAAATCAATTTTTCGAGTGATTTTCCGATGCATCTTATCTCTAAGTTTTGATCAATTAAAATAAAAAATGGAAAGATTGAATTAAACTCATCTTTATTAAACTTGAACTGAAACATACTCTTTAATTTACCAACTTACTTTAAAAATTTCATGAGAATCTCCATCGTCACGAGTTTGCAATAAATCTATTTCTACAGGCGTATTGAACATTTTCCCCAAGCCCTGAATTAAACCTCTCACAAATTCTTGCAATCCTTCTCTTTTAGAAAAGTAATGGAGTTTAAGACTTTTTTCTGAAACTTCACTAACTTTAAATTCTGGCGGCGTAAGTTTTGGGTAAATAAGCATCACTCGGTTATGAAATAAAGGTAAGTTTACCAAAAACTCTTTTAATGTAGTACCACCAGATTCCATCAATCCGGCATATTTTTCTTTTGTTGTTTTCATGACCCACCATTCACCAAAAGCTATCAAGACATCACTCACGGTCATGTTCATTTCTTCAGAAACTGCGCAAGCTAAGTTATAAGTGATATCGTCATCATAAGCTTCACTACTTATAAAGAAATCCTCCTCTATACCGCTGCGTTCTCTTATTTCATGCCACTTTTGTTCACCAAAATTTGTGATCACCAAATCTTGAATAGCTTTGTTTACAATACCATACATATACTTATATAAATTATCTTGAAATTAGTTCGTTTACACTCCAATAGTCTAGTAACTTTTTGATTCGTTCCATATAATCATCATACTTTAATGGTTTAAGCAAATAACCCGCAATACCAATTTTATAACATTCCATCAAATCTCTGTGATTACTCGACGTAGTAATAATAATTGATGGAATAAATTTTAATTGATTATCATTTTTAAGAATTCTTAAAAATTCCATACCGTTGAGTTTTGGCATATTTAAATCCAATAAGATTATATCAGGAATAATTTCCTTAACCTTTAAAATTTGGAGTGCTTCTTCTCCATTATTAGCTTCTATAATTTTATGATTATAATTAAGCGTTTTTAATACTCTAGTAAATTTCATTATCTCTATAGTATCATCTTCAATTAAGAGTATATTTAAAGATTTAATCATTTTTTTTTTTTAGTATATTTATCCAATTTCAAAAGTAAATTTAATTTGATTGATTAACCATTTATTTTCGTTAGAGTCGTATAAAGTGTCGACCAATGGAATAAATGTGTCGGTGAGCGGTTTTTTTTATTCAAAACTATAAACTGTGAAAAAAAAATAATTTTTATTTGTAAATGTAATTCTACAACAAGAATAGCATAGTTTACAAATAGTAAGAAAAAACACAAAAAAATTATTGTAGTATTTGTCTTACTTAATAGTTGTTTAGGCTAATTTGAATTTTTTTAGACAAACTATTAAAAACCAAATCGTACGAATGCTTTATTAATTCGCAAATCATTTTATTAGAAACATCACCATTAAAATCGACAGTATTCCAATGAATCTTATTCATATGATAACCTGGATTTATAGATTCATATTGGGCTCGAAGCTCTAGCGATCTGTCGGGATCGCATTTTAAATTTAGAGAGGGGATTCCGTATTCCCATTCTTTTAAAGACATTAAACAAAACATTTTTCCACCAACTTTAAATACTAAAGTAGTATCATCAAAAGGAAAATGTTCTGTTACTCCTTTTTTAGCTAAACAAAATTCGTAGAGTTGTTGAATGTCCATTTTCAAAATTAATTATCTTTTATGAATTGTCGAACTTGAATTGACTTTAAAGAAGTTACATTTGATTTAACTTAATTTTTTTTACCTACTGTTTATGCAAAATTCTATTACTACAAAACATTTATTGGATGTTTTTTCATCTGTTAAAAATAAAACTATTCCTGTAATCAATCAAGAGGAATATTTAGTTAACGGAAAATTTAAACAATGGAATGGAACTTTTAACACAATCTATTCTGCTATTTGCAAGCCAACAATTGACAATAGTATAGAACAAATTGTACTTGGTAAAATTCCAAAAACAGGATTGCTAGAAGCTTTTGAATGTCTTGAAAGTGCAGAAAAAGCTTATAATAACGGATTTGGAGAATGGCCACTTCTTTCGGTTGAAAAACGAATTTCACATGTAGAACATTTTATCAAAGAAATGATTGCTCTAAAATCTGAAGTGGTCGATTTGCTTATGTGGGAAATTGGAAAATCTGAAAAAGATGCCGAAAAAGAATTTGACAGAACTATTAAATACATTTATGATACTATTGAATCTTTAAAAAAACTCGAAAGAAAATCGTCTTCATTTACCATAGAAGAAGGAGTAATTGGTCAAATAAGAAGATCCCCTTTAGGAATTACATTATGCATTGGTCCTTACAATTATCCGTTAAACGAAACCTATACTTTACTAATTCCAGCACTTATAATGGGCAATGTAATTTTGTTTAAACCACCAAAACACGGATGTTTATTGCATTATTGTTTATCTAAAGCTATAGAAAAGAGTTTTCCAAAAGGTGTTGTAAATTACCTTTACGGAAAAGGAAGTGAAATCATTGAACCCTTAATGAACACTGGAAAAATAAACGTTTTAACTTTAATTGGCTCAAGTAAAGTAGCCTCTGATATTAAAAAAGCACACCCAAAAGTAAATAGGTTACGAGCTATTTTAGGATTGGATGCTAAAAATCCGGCTATAATATTAGAAAATGCTAATATCGAAAATGCTGTCGAAGAGTGCGTTTTAGGAAGTTTATCTTTCAATGGTCAACGATGTACAGCGCTAAAAATTTTATTTGTTCATGAAAATATTAAGGAGGAGTTTCTAAAAAAATTCTGTGAAAAAGTTGATGCATTAAAATTTGGAATGCCCTGGGATGAAAAAGTACAAATTACGCCTTTGCCAGAAGAAAAAAAGCCGCAATATTTAAATGAATGTATTGCTGATGCCGAAAAACAAGGAGCCAAAATTATAAATCAAAACGGTGCCATTCAAAATGGTTCTTTGTTTTTTCCAGCTGTAATTTATCCTGTTAAAGAAGGAATGAAGTTGTATAGAGAAGAACAATTTGGACCTCTTGTTCCAGTAGTTTCGTTTACTGATATGCAAGAACCAATAGAATATATGATAACATCCAACTATGGACAACAAGTTAGTATTTTTGGAACAGATACAAAAGAGATTTCGCACTTAATTGATGGTTTGGTCAATCAAGTTTCAAGAGTAAATTTGAATGTACAATGCCAACGTGGACCCGATACTTTTCCTTTCACGGGTAGAAAAGATTCAGCCGAGGGGACCCTTTCTGTTTACGACGCCCTACGTTCATTTTCCATAAGAACCGTTGTTGCAACCAAAGAAACGCAAGAAAATAAAGCAATTATAAACAAAATTGTATCCGAAGGTGAATCTAATTTTCTATCAACCAAATTTATTTTTTAATCACTACTATGGTAATTTAAAACAATTTGTAAAGAATTGGTTTACTCGGACTTGCATCATTCTCAAATGATGAAATTTGTAAATTAAGAAGATACCTCCCATCGAGAACTTCATTGTCTACAAAAATCATTTCGGTTATGGTGCAGTTCAATCGAGCGTCATCGTTTAATTTATTTACATCTTTTACATTCCAAAATGCTTTGTGTGCCAATAGTTTTCCTTCGTCCTCTTCTCTATCAACACTTGGTAAATCTAGTAATAGATGTTGAATTCCGATTTCTCTGATAAAAATCGCAGCTTCTTCTGCTAAATAGGGCGGATTGGTTTTGGAGTAATTTTTATGTTTTTTCGATTCTAAATTTGGTACTGTTCTTATGATTAATGCTGAACTTGTTTCAGCATCTTTTAAACCTTTATGTAAAGCTTTTTCAATTTGATTTTTTGTAATTACCAAATCCCCATCTATATCTTCTGGTTCAATAGAAATTAATTCAGCTATGAAGAAAAACTGTTTCAAACATTGATTTATAGAATAAAATTCTCGTGTAATGTGTCCGAGACATTCGGTGTGCGTTCCGTGTCCGTGTGGATTGAAAAAAATATTGTTGAAATTGGTCGAACTTCCTTCAGAAACTTTTCCAATCCAATCTCCAAAAACTACTGGTTCGATTTCTGGCTTTTGGATGTACCACGCAATTGGGTTTTTATCAGTATTGGATAATGGAATGGAAATATCAATAGGTTTTGATAGGTCGATTTCGAAATTTTGTATTTTTGCTATCATTTATGCTGAACTTGTTTCAGCATCTTTTCAACTTTACGTAAACCTGTTAAAAAGACGCTAATTTATAACTCCAAATATAAATCTTTTAATTCAGGATTTGAAAGTTTTGCTAAATTCCATTTCCAATCTTTATGCCAATTCTTTAATTGTTTTTCTCTTGCAAATGCATCTCTATAATCATCAAACTCCTCAAAATATATTAAAATAGAAGCGCTATATTTTTTTGTAAAGACAGCTCCAGTTCCATCTTTATGACATTCTATCCTGTATTTCAAATCTTTCGTAGCACCAATATATAAAACCGAAAAGTTTTTATTTGTCGTTATATATCTGTATCCTTTGATCATATTTAGTTTTCTTACGTTCAACAGATGCTGAAACTAGTTCATACGTTCTTCTTAAAATTCAACAGATGCTGAAACTAGTTCAGCATGAATAAGTCGGAAGCAATTCCGTCACTCAAAAACTTTCCTTTTTTTGTAGTTCGTAAAATGTTTTCATCAACAAAAAGTAAATGATCTTCAATGTATTTTGCAGCTTGTTGGTTGAGATAATCTAAATATATTTTGCCAAATTCAGTTTCAATTCGGTCTAAAGAAATTCCCCAAATAGTTCGCATACCTGTCATAACATATTCATTATATCTATCGGTTATAGATAAAATTTCGGTTTCTGATGGTAGTTTGTTTTCCTGAATTGATTTCAGATATAAAGAATTATTTGACACATTCCAACCTCGTTTTTCTCCATTATAACTATGAGCTGAAGGACCAATTCCGATGTATTTTTTGCCCAACCAATAACTCGAATTGTTTTTAGAAAAATAATTTTCCTTTCCGAAATTGGACAATTCGTAGTGAATAAAATCATTTTCAGATAGTTTATCGACCAAAATCTGAAAATGTTCCTGAGCCACTTCATCGTCTGGCTGTGGAATAATTCCTTTTTGGATAAACGAATGCAAAGCGGTTTTTGGTTCCACCGTCAAAGCATAACTTGAAATATGTGGAATATTAAAAGACAATGCGGTTTCAATATTCTGAAGCCATTTTTCGTTGCTCATATTCGGAATTCCATAAATTAAGTCGACTGAAATATTATCGAAATATTGAGTTGCAAATTCGAGACATTCTTTAGCTTCCGCAGAATTATGAGCGCGATTCATCATTTTCAAATCATCTTCAAAAAACGATTGAATTCCGATAGATAAACGATTTATTTTGTTATTTGATAATTCGATAATTCGTTCTTTCGATAAATCATCAGGATTAGCTTCGACCGTAATTTCAGGATTTTCAACAACTTTATAATTAGAATAAACGGCATCAATCAATAATCTTAAATCTTCAATGGTTAATATAGAAGGCGTTCCTCCACCAAAATAAATGGTTTCTACAACTTCGTCTTGAAACTCACTTTTGCGCATTTGAATTTCTTTAGCCAATGCCAAAACCATCTCATCCATTTTCTTCAATGAAGTAGAAAAATGAAAGTCGCAATAGTGACAAGCTTGCTTGCAAAAAGGGATGTGTATGTAGATTCCTGACATTTATTTAGTGTTCAGTCGCAGTTGCAGTTTGCAGTACTAAGACTGAAAACTGAGACTATAAACTATTTTTTAACTCGAGATTCATTATTTTTCACAAAAGCATCCCAACCTGAATAACTTTTTTCGCCAACCACTTTTCCAGAGTTGAAGAAATGACAAACGGCTGCCGCTAATCCATCGGTAGAATCAAGGTTTTTTGGTAAGGTTTTCAATCCTAAAAGTTGTTGTAGCATTTTGGCAACTTGTTCTTTGCTAGCGTTTCCGTTTCCGGTGATGGCCATTTTTATTTTCTTGGGTTCGTATTCTGTAATTGGAATTTGACGCGATAATCCTGCAGCCATAGCAACACCTTGAGCTCTACCAAGTTTTAACATCGATTGCACGTTTTTTCCAAAAAATGGTGCTTCGATTGCAATTTCGTCTGGATGATGGGTTTCTATTAACTCGATGGTTCTTTCAAAAATGACTTTTAGTTTGGTATAATGATCGTCGTATTTACTCAATATCAACTCATTCAACTGCAGAAATTCCATTTTCTTGTTGACTACTTTTATCAATCCGAAACCCATTATGGTTGTTCCTGGGTCGATTCCTAAAATTATTCTTTCGTTTGCCAATGAATTAGTTTAAAGTTTAAGGTTTAAAAGTTTAAAGTTTGTTTCTTTGTACCAATGATTACAATTCCTCACAAAGCTAAACAATTCTTGGTTTTTTCAGTCAAACTTTTGATTGTTGTTGGTGCATTTTATTTTATCTACAATCAATTGGCTACAAATGACAAATTGGAATGGGATAAATTTTTGGTTTTATTTCATAAAAATCAATCGTTTGCTGGAATTTCTTTTATCTTATTTTTTAGTTTTTTGAATCGTTTTTTTGAAATTCTGAAATGGCAAAATTTGGCACAAGTTGTAAAACCTATTTCTGTAAATGAAGCTACGAAACAAGTTCTTGCCGCTTTAACTTTGGGCGTTTTTACTCCGGTTGGCGTTGGTGAATATGCAGGAAAAGCATTGTATTTTGAAAAAAAAGATACTAAAAAAATTATTTTTCTGAACTTAATTTGCAACGGCGTTCAAATTGTTGCTACAGGAATTTTTGGTATTCTGGGCATGATGATTTTAGGCTATTGGCTTTGGAGTTTTGGAATAATAGCTTTTACAATTGTCTTCTTTCTGTTTTCTTATTTCACTAAAAAAATCAAAATTAAAGACTATTCTATTGAAGATTTAATTGAAAAAATTAATGAAATTCCGAAGAAAATTCATCGTAAGAATTTAATTTTAGGATTTTGTCGTTATTTGGTTTTTTCGCATCAATACTATTTTTTGTTTTTGGCATTTGATGTCGATTTGCCTTATTCAACTTTAATAGCAACTATTACAACTGTCTATTTTTTAGCTTCAGTTGTTCCGAGTTTTCAGTTTTTGGACTTTGCATTAAAAGGAAGTTTAGCGATTTATTTCTTTGGATTGCTTGGCGTTAACGAATGGATTGTGGTTTTTGTAACCATGCTGATGTGGTTTTTAAATGTGGTTTTACCAGTAGTTTTTGGAAGTTATTATGTTATGATTTTTAAGGTTTTGCCACCAAAAAGCAACGTTTTAAACCATTAAGGAAGTTAAGTTCATTAAGATTTATATTTCGTGAAATCTTATAATTTATGTAAATTCGTGTAAAATCTTTACTTATGATTGAAATTATAGTATTCGTTGTTTTGGTAATTTATGTTGTGTTTATTTTGCAACTTATATTTGGGTTTGATAAGGTCAAAACTTTTGTTAGAACCGATGAAAAACCTGTTACAAAATTCTCGATAATTGTTCCGTTTAGGAATGAAGAAAAGAATTTACCGAAACTTTTAAAATCAATTTCTAAGCTAAATTATCCAAAGGATTTATTTGAAATTATTCTCGTTGATGATTTTTCAACCGATGCTTCTGAACGCGTTTATATCAAATGGAGAATGGAAAATGGATTGATTGAAACGACGCTTTTAGAAAATTTACGTTTATCCAATTCACCAAAAAAAGATGCAATTTCTAGAGCAATCCCAATTTTGAAACACGATTGGGTTGTAACAACTGATGCCGATTGCACAGTAAATAAAAACTGGCTATTGACTTTAGATAATTTTATTCAAAAAAATACTGTCGAAATGGTTGTTGGCGCTGTGGTTTATAAAACAAAAAACAATTGGTTTCATCAGTTTCAGCAATTGGATTTATTGAGTTTGCAAGGAACTACGATTGGAAGTTTTGGCATTGGAAAACCATTTATGTGCAACGGAGCAAATTTTGCTTACACTAAAAAACTTTTTAATGAAATTGGAGGTTTTGGTGGAAACAACAAAATGGCAAGTGGTGACGATGTTTTTTTATTGCAAAAAGCATTGAAAAATCATGCTGATAAAGTGCATTATTTAAAAAATACCGATACAATTGTAAAAACAAAACCCGAAAATGATTTGTTCAAATTGTTTATGCAACGTGTTCGATGGGCAAGTAAAACAACAGGATATTCTGGATATTATTCTAAAAGTTTGGCGGTTTTGGTACTGGCTATGAACTTGAGTTTGATTGTTGGCTTGTATTTATTAACCACAAATTCTCTTAACTGGAAAACTTTACTAATTATCTTTTCAGTAAAGTATTTTGTGGATTATTTATTGCTGTTGAAGTCAAATCAATATTTGAGAAAAGGTAAATTTATTTTTCCGCTGGCGAGTAGTTTGGTTTATCCTTTCTTTTCGAGTTTTGTTGGACTTTATTCGCTTGTTGGAGGTTTTACTTGGAAGAATAGAAATTTTAAGAAATAGTTTTATTGAAAACGATTGACCTAGCACCGATAATAATGAAAACCTTTTTATTGAAAAAATATAATTTTTCTTGATAAAAAAAGCGACCAAAGGAAGCTCTTTTTTTGTCTTAGACAAACTTGCTTTTTAATAAAAACTTGTAATGGAGAGCTGGAACTAGATTCTTAAAATTACTTTTCTGCTTTAAGTATAACAGGTAAAATGAATTGCGTTTTCACTGGTATTCCACGTTTTATCGCTGGATTTACTTGAGGCAAATCGACTAACTTAATCTTTAAAATACTATCTATTTTTACTTTATCATAAACTATAGAATCTTTAGGGAATTGTGGCTCGAATGACATAGATTTATCAGGGTTTACAGTTACTCTTACCTCGATTGTATCGAGCTCTGGATATAAAATAGATAAAGAATCAACGCCCATTTTTTCTTGAATTTTGGTTTTAAGAAAATCGAAGAAACATTGTTTTCGAGCTTCTCTATCGGTTAAACTATCACAAGCATCAACTGATGGATATTCATCTACTTCTTCCCAATTGATTTCTTTTAGTTGTTTTTCTAGCAACTCTTTTTCACTAGGAACTTGCTTCTCAAAATATTGACAAGATTGAAAAAAAACAACTAATAGTAAAACGGAAATTTTCTTCAAAATGTTATTTTTTAGAATTCAAATAATCAGAATAACTTCGGTTAAACCAATCTTCTTTTGCCTTCGAGGATTCTTCTTTTTGGTCTTTATACAATAAACCAAGTTTTTCAGAATAACAGGCAATTTTGATAGTATAAGTATAAAATTCTTCTTTGGTTATAGTAATAGCCTTATCATTTTGTTTTTGAAAAAACGCAAAGAATAACTTGTCAAAGTCGTTCTTATCGTATGCTCTAACTTCTTTTTTGAATTTGGAATAAAGAAACTCCTTCAAATCAATATCTTGATCGTTTGAAACTTTTTCTTGACCGAATGAACTACTTGTTAAACAAAAAAGTAGTAGATAAAAAACCGAGTATTGAATTATTTTTCTCATATTCGCTTCAAAAATACTAAAAATTTATTTCAATGGATGTTGTATTAGTAATTCTTGGGTTTATTTGTTGTGTTGTTGGTCTTTTTGGTAGTTTTTTGCCCGCTTTACCAGGAACTCCTATTAGTTGGATAGGATTGTTATTGCTTTATTTGACTGATTTTGTAGAAAATAATTATTGGATACTAGGATTTACTTTATTACTTACCACTGCCGTTTCTATATTAGATTACGTAATTCCTGCAAAAGGTACAAAGTATTTTGGAGGAACAAAATATGGTGTTTGGGGAACCAATATTGGATTAATAATTGGTTTGTTTTTTCCACCTATTGGATTCATCATTGGTCTTTTTGTTGGAGCTTTTATTGGAGAACTGATTTATAATTTTGAAGATAAAAAAGGTGCTTTAAAAGCTGCAATAGGGGCGTTTGTTGGATTTTTAGTTTCAAGTTTTATGAAATTTATGATTTGTTTGTCTTTCTTAATTTTATTTCTTTTTATAGTAATTAAAAATTATGACTAGTCCTAAAAAATCGATACAGATTTATTAGACAAAAATAATTAATTAAACACTTGCAAGAACGTTCTTGCAAGTGTTTTTTGTTTTATAGGTTTTTATTTTCAATTTATTTTGTTG
>JBIKJF010000016.1:0-61266 GCA_044361155.1 Flavobacterium sp. | reverse complement strand
CAAATGGTGATGGAATAAATGACACATGGAATATAGTTGGGTTGGACGCTAGCGCAAAAATTCATATATTTGACCGCTTTGGAAAGTTAATCAAGCAAATCAGTCCAGAGGGATTGGGTTGGGACGGCACCTACAATGGTCAGTTTTTGCCATCGACCGACTACTGGTTTACGGTGCAGTATCAAGAACAAGCAACAAAAGAATTTAAAGCCCATTTCTCATTAAAAAGATAAAAAAAGCAATATGTTATCAAATAAAAAGCTCCTCATTTAGAGGAGTTTTTTGTTTGATATACGAGATGTAATTATGTATAAATCAATTAATGGCTTTTCGCGGAGGACAAAAAAAAGGACAAATTCAAAAAAAAAATGAATTTGTCTTTTTTTGTGGGCGATGAGGGGTTCGAACCTATATGTGTATTGCATTAATTTGCATTATGTTACAGAAATTATTATTTAGGGTATGCCTAATAGTATGCCTATTTTGAATTTTCAAGTACTACAAAAGTGTGCTAATTACATTCATTGAATACCTATTGTTAGAAACTAAAACATATAAATTTGATGTAGTTTTTAAAATCCAAACTTCATTTGATTTAGTTACAAATCTACAAATATTAACTTCATTGTTTTCTAAAGTTTCTGAAAAGCAATTTAATTTTAAGTTTACTATTTCAGATAATTCATTATAATCTGAATTTGAGTTTTCAAATGAAATTAAAACTGCTTCTAAAATATCAAGGCTGAAAATTAGTTCAGTTTTATATTTACAATACTTCAGAAATTTATTAAACTTTTTACCTGTATAAATGTAACTATCACAACCCTCTATTCTATCCTTTGTGACTTCTAAATCAAACTCCCAACTATCATATTGCATACCTAACTTGAAAGGAATATTTAATTGTTTCATAACTTTTGGGAATAAAAAAACCACCATGTTATTGGTGGTTAAAATTTAATTTATGAGTATTCTGTGAACTCAATCTTAAAATCTAAAATTGGAATTCCATTTTTATCTTCAAGTTTGTAAATAAAATTAACTTTTGCTTTAACAAATGATTCATTGTTAGGATTGTTATTAATTGTTTCCAAAACATTTTTCTTCCAATTTTCCTTATAATCTAAAATTTGTTTATCTGTTAATTCATCTTTTGATTTTTCAATAGTTTTATAATTATAAATGATTTCATTTTTGCCCTTCAAAAAATCTACCCTTATAATATACATACCTCCTCCTGTATCATATGGAGTTTTATTATTTATGATTTCAACAGTTTTTTCTACATCAGTTATTGCATTGTCCTTTTCAAAAAACTCTTTACCATCATCTTTTATCTCTTCATCTAATTTTTTTGAGATTAGTTTATTACAAGAAAAAACAACAATGTAGATTAGGATTAATACTCCCAATATTCTTAATACTTTTTTCATTTATTTATAATTTAATATTTTGATTGTATTCTAATTCATTGAAGATGTTTTGAAATTCAATGATATTTTTGAACTCTTTTTCATTGAGTTTGATTTTTGAAGTTTGATATGGCTCTAACTCTAGCATAATTGATATTTCTGTATCAAAAGCTAATTCAGAAGCTAACTTTTTGTGTTTATTTAACCATTCAGATAAAGCAATTTTATTATTACTAACTTGCTTGTATTCTAGTACTAGGATTTTAATGTATTCCTCTTTTTGATGTAGTTGTATAACTCTATCTAATTGGTAATAGGTTTCAATAAATATGCAGTCTTGCTCTCTTTTAGAACATATACAAGGATAAATATGTGTTGATTTATCTTCAAGCCAATTTTCCCATTTATTACAATTGGAATTTGAAATATCTAGCTTAATTTTCTCTGAATTATCAGTAAGCCAAGATTTTATTTCACTAATATTCAAGTTACTTTTTATCATCTGACTTACTTGTAAAATAAATAATTGTTAGAGATGCTAAAATGGTTATATACCAATATTCTTTTAATACTTCAACTATTGTTCTAATAACCTCTAATCCAATTTTAGTGAGTAGAGCAAGAACTGCAAATACTCCAATTATAATAATGAAGAACTTACTGTAACCTAACATATTAGAAACAAGTTTTTTAATCTCTTTCAGCATATTTAAAATATTAAAACTTGCCATATATGGCATTAACTTACAAACATATAAATCTTTTCTTGACTTGCCAAATATGTCAAGTTATGGATAAGCAAGAATTATTAAAAAGTGTGGGTAAAAGAATCCAAGATATCAGAGTCAGTAAGGGTTTAACTCAAGTGGATTTAGTAGGTAAAATTGATGGAGATATTGATACAACTAATATCTCAAGAATAGAATCAGGCAGAACTAACCCAACAATTTATACATTGTACAGGATAGCTAATGCTTTGGAAACTAATTTAGATGATTTGATTAAAATTGAAAATTAACTAAGTAACTATTTTTTTTCGAGTTCATATCTTTGTTGGCAAGTATAACATTGTCTCAAACCAAAATCATCTAATGTTACATATTGCTTACTTTTATCTTTAATAAATGTAGTCCATTTTAACAACTCAAAAATTAAAGATATTGCACTGAAATTCAAGGCGAATTTATTATCCTCTAAGGTGTTATCTAATTTGCAGTTGTTTCTTTTTCTGAGAATTTCATTCATTTTAAGATTAAACTCATAATTGTCAAAAAATTGAGCCATTTCATATAAAATAATACCTTGATTAATTTCAGAGAGTTCCTCTTTAATAATTGTTCTAAGATTAGATTTAGCAGCAAATTCTTGATTGTATTTTTCAACTATTAATTTATCTGATATTTCCTCTGGAATTGTAAATGTTTGAATAAACCATTTTCTATATTCATCAATTAAATCATCATTTTCAATTATTTCGCAATGTTCTCTAATAGGATTTGGTATTTTGTAATCAATAAAACCTTTAAAGTTTTCACAATCTTTATATCTGTGATAAACATAGTTTCCACCCTTTTTATACACGAATTCTTTAGAATCTATCCTCTTTGGTAATACTTTGAAAATGTGTAATTCCTTTTTTTCTAAAACAGAGTACCAATTGAAATCAATCCTTTGCAATTCAAAATATTTAATTAAATGCTTAATTCTCCAATCCTGTTCTTGAATTTTCTCAAAAAAATCATCTAAAAAAACCTTCTCATATCTTATTCTTAAAGCTGTATATGTTGATTTAGTAATAAAAGCCATTTGTAAATAATTATAAAGGTAAAATTACAAATTTTATTCAAATGGCTATTTGTTAGTTAACAACCTATTTGCTTGGGAAATAGTATCTAGGGCAATAAAAGTATTCATATTGCAACATAAAACAAGTGTTATTTTACAACTTTTGGCTATATTATTATATCTTGATTTTTTTTAACTAATCAACAACACTCCAAAAAGCCTCCTTATTCACACATCCATTCGCACGCATTATACAGCTAGACTTCTAAAGTGTATGTTATAATGTGCCTTCATCTGCAAAGCTGTAATACCCAAATTTAGATATAATTAAATGGTCTAGTAAATACACCTCAAGTAAATTACAAGCTTCTTTTAATCTTTTTGTAATAGCTTTATCTGGTTCACTTGGAACTAACTTACCACTTGGATGATTGTGTACTAAAATAATAGCAGATGCATTGCATTTTAAAGCTACACCTAGAATAATTCTAATATCTACTACAGTTCCTGATATACCACCTTTAGAAAGCTCATAAATACCTAATACAATATTTGCCCTGTTGAGCAATATTACTTTCACTTGTTCCTGATACTCCAAAATGTTGTAATCCCAATGCTTCATAATCACTTCAAACATCTTTTGGCTATTTGTGACTTGAACTCTATTAGGATTAGTATTTGAATAGGAAACTTTAATTTCAGCTACTTCCATAGGAATAAAAAATAAAAAACTCGTCCATAATTTGAAAAACTATTATATAGCTAAACAGAAAATGGACGAGTTAAATTTTACATTACAAATTCTTCTTTGTGATGTCCATTACTGGAAAAAGTATGTTCCTCTGCTAGAAGTCTTTGAATAGATTTGTCTTCTTTAGATATTGTAGCTTCTTCTTGTGTATAAACATATCTGTAGCTTAACATCATTACTTCTCCTGAGTCTTTATTTACATACTCATAAGGTTCACATTCTTGTTTCACTACATTACCTAGCATTTCAGTACCAATAAGAGCTTTACAAGTTTGCTCATCAAATGTTGATGAAATAAATGCCTTTTTAGCTGTAGCATAAAACTGATTAGAGGTTTGGCTTTTTACCATTTCAATACCTCCCGAAATTTCTAAAACAAAGAATTCTCTACCATCCTCTGCTTGTCTTTTTAAATAGTTTACAATTCGTACCATTGATTTAATTTTTTTGAGTTGAACTTTGCCAAACTTTAAACACTCCTCAGAACTTCAAAAATTACAACTATCACCTTGAATTTATACAAGCTAAAATTTTGAATGAAAAAAATATGGCACAAGAAATCTTTTCTTGCTCCAAATAAGTGGGGGTATTTAGTGGGTTTTAGAAGTGGTGGGGGTGTTTTGTGCGTAGGATTGCGTGTGTGTAAAGTTGTTGGTATCTAATTTTTTTTTTTGAAAAAAATTATTAATAAAAAGTGGTATAATTTTCCTAAATTTAACACTTTTAAAGTTTTAATAAATGTCATTATTTCAAAAGTCTGTAGTTTCAAAATATTTACAAGCCCAAAACAAAGAAGTTTTATCAAAAAAATGGAATGATTTTACCAATCATTTCCATAATGCTGTCATTCAAGATAATATTAGAAATAGCAAGGAAGAACAATATCAAGAAGGCTTTTTAAGAGATTTGTTTGTATCTATTTTAGGTTACACTTTAAATCCTGATGCTAATTTTAATCTAACTACTGAATTAAAAAACATCAAGGATAGTAAAAAAGCAGATGGTGCTATAATTATTGCAGATAAAGTAAAAGCTGTTATTGAACTTAAAGGTACTAATACAACAGATTTAGGCAAAATTGAAACTCAAGCCTTTGGTTACAAAAACAATCAAAAAGGATGTACTTATGTAATTACTTCAAACTTTGAAAAAATACGTTTTTACATTGATAATGCTATTGAACATATCGAGTTCAACCTATTTACACTAACCCAAGAAGAATTTAATTTATTATTTCTTTGTCTAGCTTATGAAAACATCAATCTTGATATAGCTAAAAAAATAAAAGATGAATCAGTTAGTGAAGAGGATGTAATAACTAAAAAACTCTATAAAGATTATTCACTTTTCAAAAGAGAGTTGTATCATAATTTGGTGGCACTAAACCCACAATATGAACCTTTAGAGTTGTTTAAAAAATCACAAAAATTATTAGATAGATTTTTATTTATATTTTTTGCAGAAGATAGAAACTTACTCCCTACCAACTTAATTTTTAGAATCAATAAAGAGTGGAAACAATTGCAACAAATGCGTATTGAAGTTTCACTATATGAGAGATATAAAATATACTTTAATGACTTGAATGTAGGTGCTAAAGTAGCTTTGCCAGCATTTAGTCAAACACATGGAACTGAAAAAGAAGAACATCAAATATTTGCTTATAATGGTGGATTGTTCAAAAATGATGAATTATTAGATAGCTTATTAATTGATGATGAAGTATTATACAATCATACAGAAAAGTTAAGTCATTATGATTTTGCAAGTGAAGTTGATGTTAATATTTTAGGACATATTTTTGAAAACTCTCTAAATGAGCTAGATGAAATAAAAGCCCAATTAGAAGGCACTGCAATTGATAAATCTAAAACCAAGCGTAAAAAAGATGGTGTTTTTTACACTCCAAAGTATATTACTAAATACATAGTTGAAAATACAATTGGTAAGCTTTGCGAAGCTAAGAAACTAGAATCATCAATCAATGAAGAAGATTATACCATTGATAAGAAAAGACAGAAAAAAACCATTCAAGGTCTAGTTGAAAAAATTGATTCATACAGAAAATGGCTGTTACAAATAACTATTTGTGACCCAGCTTGTGGTAGTGGAGCTTTCCTGAACCAAGCATTAGATTTTTTGATTGAAGAACATAAATATTTAGATGAGTTACAAGCCAAATTATTTGGTGATGCTTTGGTTTTAAGTGATATTGAAAATAGTATTTTAGAAAATAACTTATTTGGAGTTGACCTTAATGAAGAAAGTGTTGAAATTGCTAAACTATCTTTATGGTTAAGAACTGCTCAACCTAACAGAAAATTAAATGATTTAAGTGCCAATATTAAATGTGGTAACTCCTTAATTGAAGCTGTTGAAGTAGCTGGAGAAAAAGCTTTTAATTGGCAACAAGCCTTTCCTAAAGTATTTGAAAAAGGTGGTTTTGATGTGGTTATTGGAAATCCTCCTTATGTTCCAACTGAATACATTAATGAAAATGATAAGATTTATTTAGAAAAGAGTTATCAATCTGCTTTTGGTAGAATTAATCTATATCCTATTTTTTATGAACACGGAATTAAGATTTTAAAAACTTATGGTATTCTTGGATATATTACTCCTTACACAATTCTAAAAAATCAATACTACAAAGAAGCTAGAAAATATATATTAAACAACTCAACAATTATAGAACTAGTTGATTTTAAAGGTGTTTTGGTTTTTCAAGATGCAGCTGTGGATTCAATTATTTTATTACTTAACAAAGATGTTAAGGAAAAATACGAGTTTAAACAAATCTCAAATATTAAATCATTTGAAAATCAATTGTATGATATTGATAGCTTTAAATTATCTGAAATTCAAGCAAATGATGATTTATCAATGCTGATTACTATTAATGATAAGTTAATCAAAAGAGTATCAAAAAACACAATTCCATTAAAGGAGATAATTAATTTTAATCAAGGTATCATTACAGGTGGAAATAGTAAATATTTAACTTTTGAAAAATCTGAAATTACTGAAAAAGTATTAACAGGTTCAGATTTCAATAGATATGTATTACAAGATACGAATCAGTTAATAATATATGATACCAAGCAATTACATAGACCAAGAAAGAGAGACATATTTGAAGCAAGCGAAAAGATTTTATTGAGACAAACTGGAGCATATCCAATTTGTATGATTGATAATGAACAATATTATACACTTGATACTGTTCATAATGGTTTGTTAATAAATAACAAATACAGTCTAAAGTTCATAGTTTCTATTCTAAATAGTAAACTAATGAGGTTTTTGTATGAATCTCAAATAAATGAAGGAGGTAAAGTTTTTGCACAGGTAAAAATCATTTACATTGACCCTTTGCCTGTAAAAAAAATATCATTGTTGGAGCAAAAACCTTTTATTGAGAAAGCAGAGTTAATGCTGTCACTTAACAAAGAACTTCAAGAACAATCCCAAAAATTCCAGAGAACTATACAAAGAAAATTTGATGTTGTGAGCTTACCAAAAAAATTGCAAGAATGGTATTTATTGGGTTATCCAGAATTCATTAAAGAACTAGGTAAACTAAAAGTAAAACTAACTTTATCAGAAGAAGCTGAGTGGGAGGAGTATTTTATTTCAGAAGCTACTAAAGTGATGAAAATTAGATATGAAATTTTAACCACTGATGAAGCTATAGATAAAATGGTTTATGAGTTATATGGATTAACAAAAGAAGAGATTAGTATAATTGAAAATAGTTAATTATGGAAAAGTATATTTTAGTAGAACATCAAAACAATACAACTTTCAAAGAGTTAGTAAATCAAAAAATTGCACAGGGTTATTTGCCACAAGGTGGTGTTGCAGTTTATGGTAATTTTTATATTCAAGCCATGATTTTAAAAAAACATTTATGATACAAAAATATACTAAACAAGAATTTGAAGCATTAGATTTTGATACAAAATGTGTAGTGATGGAAACATTACTAACAGATGATTATTTTACAGGTCAAATGGATATTGATTTCTATTTTGTAGAAGATGAAAATAGTACAATTCTACCACCTAAAACAAAAGAACAAGAGGACAGAGAAGAGAGAGAATTCAATGCGTTGATAAAAAAACTAACTGATAAATTATTTGGCAACAATGATGAAATTGAATTAGATATTGAAGAAATTTTGAATAGTTAACATTTTGAATTGAAATATGAAAAAAATAATAATTTTTTGTTTGTTGTTAGTTTTAATTTCTTGCAAAAAAGAAGGTATTGAAAGTATAGAGAGCACAACAAATAATGACTCATTAACAGAACAAACTAATGATTTTTTAAAAACTGAATTTAAAGACAGAGCAGAAGAATTAGTATATATTAGAGAGTATCTGAATTACAAATTACCTAAAATTTTAGTGGCACAAAACCCTGAACAAATTAAAAAAATTCAATACCAGTTAATTGCAAATGGTGAAAATCCAACACTAGAAGAAGCAGCCAAAAGGAGTATAAATTTCAGTAACAAATATGAAATCTATATGAATTTAATTATTTCAGAAAAAACCTCATTTGCAGAAGTCAAAAAGCAATTAGAAAGCACAGGGAAATTAGATTTTAAATTCCAAAATGAAAGTCCACAGATTATTGAAAATAAAGATATTGAGCAATCTACAGAATATGAAACAACATCAGAGGAGATAGAACCTACATCTATTACAAAAGCTGAAAAAACAAACAATGCTCTAAATAATATATTAGGTACTAAAAAATCTGAAATTGAAAACTCAGAGAATGGTATAGGCTCTGGAAATTCTTATGGAGGTGTTGGTAAAAGTGCAAACAGAGAAAATTATTTAGCAGGAAGAACAATTCTTGAAATGCCAAAAAAAACTCCAAGTTGTAATGAACAAGGAAAGGTTGTAATTCAGGTAACAGTTAATAGAACTGGAAATGTAATAGATGCTAAATTAGGTAGAGTAACAACAAATACTTCTAAATGTTTAGTTGATATAGCAATGGAATGTGCTAAAAAAGCAAGATGGAATCAATCTAATGATGCACCAGAAACACAAATAGGTTATTTGACTTATAATTTTAAAGTTGCAGAGTGAAATGGGTTGTGATATTTCCATATTAAGCAAACATAATTTAAACATTTCCAATGTTGAAACTCTTGCTATTGACTTATCAGAAAGGCTTAACCTAAATATTGATTATGGGTATTATACAACCAAAGAATATAATGAATTATTAGGTGTTGATTTTGATAATGAACTCATACAATTAGGTTCTATTAGAAAAACTAAAGCTGATGCAAGATACTTATTAGTAGATGAAAATTACCAAAAGAAACAATTGTATCAAAAGTATGGTGACCAATTATTTAATAAAGTGGAATATTGGAGTTGGTACAAAGAATACATGCCAGATGAAGAAGAAATTTTAGAAGAAAAGAAGGATATTACATTAGCTTACTATTTTCTAGATAGTGTTGATAGTACAAATGCAGAAGGCTATATGAATATTCATGATAAAATTCTAATGAATGATTTATACTACTTTTCAAGATGGTGGAGCTTCTGTAATGCAATGCAAACAAATGAAGGATTTGATGACAGATACACCCAAACATTTAGAAAACAAATCATGAAAAGTACTTTGGCTCTTGGAGGAGATAAAGCCTACTTTGTAAATGACCAATGCAACCATTTAAAAGGAGTTGGACAAGGAAATGAAATATACTACAGTTGGAATGAACTAGAAGAATTCATTAATTCAAGACCAATTTTAGAGGTAATATCAATTTCTAAAATGGCATTAGACCCAACTTATAAAAATGAAGTCAGCAAAAAAATAGATAGAAATTTGGCTTTTGTTGATGATTTTAAAGATATTATTGAAAGTAAAAAATGAAACAAAATTTAGCAAAACTTGTTACTAAAGAATCTGTTTTACAAGCCCTAAAAAAGTTTGAAACAGAAAATCCTTATTTAGAACCAAGTACAAAATATGACCTTGAATATAATGGTGGTTATTATCCACCTAAAGAAATTATTAGAGAGGCTGCAAGAATTCAGGGAATTGAAATTGATGATGAACTACATACTTTGGGTGGTGGAGATAAAACAAATATTCCTCTTAGAGATTTAGGTTTTAATATTGTTGGTAAAAATGAACTACCAAAAATAAACTTGAGAAAGCTATTACCTCAAATCAAAAAGTATAATGATGCTATCAATAATACAGATTGGTTAAAAGTACGAGAAATATATAAATTCAACTTTATTAAATGGGTTGAGAAAAATATTGATTTTGTTAATGATTCGAATGAAACTATAAAGCAAAAAATTGAACTTTCTCAAGAACAAAAATTTGATGTTGGTTCAAATACAAAAGGAATTAATTTTTTAACTACAATTAAAAGATTCAATGATGATTATTTGACAATTGATGATATTGCTGTATTAAAAAGGATTTCAAATAAAGAATTAGAGTTTGATGAAAAAACAGGTTCATTTTCATTTAATAGTTATCCTAAAGCAAGTCTTTTTTTGTCATTATTCTATCCTAAAAAGTTTTGTCCTTATGATGGGGAATCATTACCCTCATATGAGTATTTAAAGATAGATGATACTATTGCTCCAAAGAAAGGATTTAAGGCATTTTATTTTTATCAAATATTTTATTTTAATACAAGAGAAGCTTTAAAACAAAATCACATTGATACAGAATTTTTCAAACAAATTTTTGAAATAGATGAACTAACAGATTTACATTGGAATTGGATTGCTCAAGATTTTTTACTTTACATATCAAGAAATATTATGAATACAAATACTATTCAAAAAAAGTATGATTTTTTTATTGAAAATGAAAGTCCAGAAACTTGGGATTGGTATTTGAATATTAAAAAGTATACAGAAGCTATAATTCATCTAAAGGATAAATTAAGTAAGAAACAAATTCAAAATTATTCTGAATTAAATAAAGAATTCAAGTTGTATGTTGAAAATGAGAATGAAGATTTTCTGAATAGATATTTATTTATGTCAAACAATGGATTCTCAACTATAAGACAACAGCTAATTAAAAATCATGAAAGAAAAATAATCTTTGATAAGGTTAATAGTGATTTCAGATTATTAGAAAACATTTTACTAAATGGGAATAAAGAACAATGCTTTAATTTAATTCATGAACTAATAGGAGGAAATTATTGGTCAGTGATATACAGATTTATAAGAGCATTATTTCCAAATGACTTTACAGCTGTTGATGCACCTAATCATTTTAGTGGCTTAATTCAAAAACTTCATGATGATTTTGAAATTAATTTATCAGAAACTAATCAAATAGGAAAAAGTAAAGAAATTTTAAATCTTATAAAATATGATGATGTATATAAGGCACAAATATTTTTTTGGATGTACAAAGAAGAAAATCAAAACAATGAAAATGAAGAAAATCAAATGGCAAATTTAAACTTTCCTTTAAACCAAATCTTATATGGTGCACCTGGAACAGGAAAAACCTACACAACAAAAAAATTAGCAATTGAGATAATTGATGGTAAAGAATACTTAGATTCTACAGAAGAAGATAGAGATATTATTTTAGCTAGGTACAATGAGTTAGCATTAGCAAATCAAATACACTTTACTACTTTTCATCAAAGTATGAGTTATGAAGATTTTATTGAAGGTATTAAACCTGATACTATAGATAATAGAGTTACTTATGAAGTTAAAGATGGTATTTTTAAGCAAATTTCAGATTTTGCAATATCAAAAACTGAATCAAATTTTGATGAATCCTATAACAATCTATTAAAAGAAATTTTAGCAAATGACAATGATTTTCTAGAATTAAAAACAGCAACCCAAAAGTCATTTTATATTAAGGTAAATTCAAAAAATAGTTTAAATCTTTATACCTCCGAAAATAAAAATAAGCAAGGAAGTATAACCAAAGAAAAACTTAATAAACAAGTAAATGGTCATCAAGAATTTGATGGTTGGGAAGGATATGTAAATGGTGTAATTGAATATTTAAAAACCAAACATAATCTTGAAATTAGTGGGAACTCTATTGAAAAAAAATATATTTTAATAATTGACGAAATAAATAGAGGAAATGTTTCTTCCATTTTTGGGGAATTAATTACACTACTTGAAGAAGACAAAAGAAAAGGAAATAAAGAAGAAATTGAGGTTGTTTTGCCTTATTCACAAGATAAATTTTCAGTACCAAATAATCTTTACATTATTGGTACAATGAATACTGCTGATAGAAGTGTAGAATCATTAGATACAGCTTTAAGAAGAAGATTCTCATTTGTTGAAATGCCTTCTAAACCTGAAAAATTAGTTGATGTAACCCTAGAGGATGCAGAAGAAATTGATTTGGAGCAACTACTTGATAAGATTAACCAAAGAATTGAATTGCTAATTGATAAAGACCATCAAATTGGTCATTCATTTTTTATCAACTTAAAAGACCTTAATGGATTAAAAACAGCTTTTAAAAATAAAATCATTCCTTTACTTGAAGAATATTTCTTTGGAGATTTTGGAAAAATTGGATTGGTTTTAGGAGAGAATTTTATTTCAGTTAAAAATGAAAACAACAATAGTGGCATTTTAGCAAAATTCTCAGCCTATGAAGAAGTTGATTTTATTACAGAAAAGAAAGTGTATCAAATTAAAAATTGCAATGAATTAAAAGCACAAGATTTTATTTCTATTTATGAGTAAAAAGAACTTCATACAAGTATTTGAGTATCAAAAATTGAAATATGATGAAAATCAAGATTTCAAAAAACATCATTTTGATGCAATGGTTCTATTCAATGAAAAGAATCAAAACAAATACTACACAATAGTTCACAAAGGAGTTTTATTTAATAGTTATGTTGGAGTTATTCAAATAGGTGGTTTAACTATAGAAATATTGCCTAAAGCTGATAATAGTAATAATCCGGATAAAGGTACTTGGCAAAAAGTACTTTTGAATATGCTAAAAGTTTGTAAACACATTCAAGTTGATAATGTTTCCGAAACTAATTTGAATAAAAAGTACAATTCTATTTTAGAGGTGTATTTTGAAATGTATTTGAATGAATTAGAAAGTCTTATTAAAAAAGGATTGATTAAGAAATACAGAAGAATTCAGAGTAATCAAAATGCTCTAAAAGGAAAATTAGTATTCTCTCAAAATATTCAAAAAAATCTAATTCATAAGGAAAGGTTTTATTGTGAACATCAGCTATATGATAAAGACCATTTAATACATCAAATACTATATAGAGGATTATTGATTCTAAAGGATTTAGTAAACAATAACTTAAAAGACAAATTGAATAGAATTTTATTTGAATTTCAAGATTATCAGCAAATAATGATTAATAAAAATCATTTTGAAAAACTTGTAAATGATAGAAAAACACAACCATATTTGAGGGCTATTGATATAGCTAAAATGATAATTTTAAATTATTCTCCTAACTTAAATTCAGGAAATGATAATATGCTAACATTATTGTTTGATATGAATAAATTATGGGAAGAGTATATTTATAGAATTTTACAAAAGCATAAACCAACAGGTTATCAAGTTTCATTTCAAAACTCTGATAAATTTTGGGAACACAAAACCATAAGACCAGATATTGTTATTACAAATGACCAAGATGAAAATTTTGTTATTGATACAAAATGGAAAATTATAAATGCTAATAATCCATCTGATGATGATTTAAAACAAATGTTTACCTATAATCTTCATTGGGAAGCTAACAAAAGTATGCTACTTTATCCAAGAATAAACCAAATTGATAAAGAGGGAACTTTCCATTATAATCAGTTAGAGAAGAAATGTAAAGTTGGGTTTGTGACTGTAATTGAGAATGGTAATATTAGAATAAGTAAAGGTTTGTGTGAAGAAATTATATTAAAATTTAATAACTATTAAACTCAACATAATGGAAATAAAAAACATCTTTTTGCATCACATTGATGTTAAAAATAATTCAGTTAGTAATATTGAACTTGATGGAACATCAATCAATTTAAACTCATACATTGATTCTTTAGTTAAGGAAATTTTAGAACAACCAAATAAAAGAGAGTACAATTTTAAAGATGGTCAAACAGAGATTAAAAGTTCTCTTGTTTCTATTTTAGACAATATTGAAAATCTTGATAGTCTAATTTTAAATAATGCAAAAAGATTACTTGAGAAAGAAACTAAATCTCAAGAAAGAATGAGCAGATTGGATATTGAAATACAAAAAGGTAGTTTATTACATTTACATTTTGTAACAGATGATATCAACCAAATAATTATATGTAAAGTTGAACATGATGAAGTTTTAAGTGAAACTAATTTTGATATAATAAAAGGATTAAATACAAAGAAAAAAGTTTTTAAAGCTATTTTAGTGTTCTTTGATGAAAGCAAAAACATTACTTTTAATTATGTATTTGACAAAAATTCGAGTAAGTATTGGTGGGATGATTTTCTTGAATTAATTCAAAAAAACACTGATGACAAGAATACAGAACTTTCTTTAAATGAGATTGATAAAGTTTTAACTCCTCATAGAAAAAAATTCTACGCAGATTTTTTAATTTTGAGAAATTCAATGATTGGACATTATAGAAATAAAGATAGGTTCAATTATACTGAGCTACTTGATGAAGTATTTAGGAATTACACACCTATAAATTCAGAGTTTCCAAAGGATAAAATAATTAAAAGACTAGAAGAGCTGCCTACAAAAAAAGGATTTGATACACAGTTTGTTATTACAAAGAAAAAAATAAATAAACGTGCTCAGCATAAAATTAGATTGGCTCATAATTTATATCTCAACATTGATGATTACGTTGAAAATCTTAAAAACTTAATTGAACCAGTTGAAGAAAATGGTTCAAAATATGTTAAAATATTATCTTCTGATGGTTATGATTTTTTAAAGGATTTGCTAAAATGATAAAATTAATTACAGATTTTTTCCCAACAATAAATGTATTAAGTATTGTAGATAATCTGAACAATTATGAATTAAAATATATTGGTAAAGTTGATGCAAACTTAATCAATAAATTCAACCATGATTTATATGATGAATTCAATTCAGGACTTATAAAATATGGTTATGAGTGGAATTTTGTAATAGATGAAATTAATTATTCTATTAGTCAGTCCAACTTTACAAATATTGATATTGAAGATTTGGAGGATTTAACAGAGTTAAACCTAAACTTACAAATTTTTAAGAAAGGCAAAAACGTTGTCATATATGATGAAAAAGAGTTTATAAATACTATCAATACAATAAATTTAGAAGACCTTCTAAAGGAATTTATAAATAAGTTTCAAGATGGAATAATTTTTCATAATCCAGAAGATAATACTCAATTATCCTCGTCATATATTGGGTATAACTTAGATTTAAAAAATAATCAAGTTGTTGAAAATGAATTTAAAATAAGTAATCAATGTCATTTTAATAATCTGTCAGAATTAAAATTTACTCCAAATGATTTTAATTTGAATAGAATAATTAATGATAATCCTATTGTGCACTTAATCAATAAAATATATCTCTCTTTTATCCTTGTTTATATTTTTGATAAATCTGAATTTAAAAAAAGTAATATATTTCTAAAAATTAGTGGTTTTAAAACAAATGAATTTGAATTAGAGTTTGATAAACTAAAAACAGACTCTCTACAGATTTATGAAAAGATTTTTTATTGGATATACTCTGAAAAAAACAAGATTGAAGATAAGATTGGAATTGCAAGAAATATACTTTCAATTTACCTTAAAGAAAATGATATTCAAGTTAATGAAAGTACATTCAATTCAATATTATCTGCAAATAATACATATATAAAAGGCAATATTTCAAAGTATATTGAAGCTAGAAATAAAATTCATGAACAAGTTGAACAAGTTTCAAGTAAAGTTAATTCTTCGTTAGAGACTTTTTATAACAATTTTCAAAAATCAATTTTTGTATTCATTTCATTTTATCTTACAATTTTTGTTTTAAAAGTTTATGCTAAAAATGATGTAACTTCATTGATTAACAAAGAAGCAACTATCATGGCTTTAGGTTTATTAACTCTATCATTTCTTTTTTTGTTGTTTTCAGTTTGGATTTTATCACTTGAGAAAGGTAGAATAAATCAAAAATATGAAAACATAAAAGCTAGGAGTTTAGATTTGCTTTTAAAAGAAGATATTGATATTATTCTCAAAAATGATAGTGAATATAATGATGAAATTGGTTTCTTAAATAAAAGGAGAAATTTATATATCAAATTATGGATTTCAACTTTAATTGTGTTTTTAGTTGTTCTTTTTACAACTTCTGATTACATTAATTTTAAATATTTAAAGAACAATAATTCAATTGAAAAATTAGAAATAAATAAGAATAAAAATAATTGTTGCAAAAAAGTAAACCCAACCCCAATTAAGGGATTGGGTTCTTCTCAACTCAAAAACCAATGATAGTTAGAGCTACCATTTAGTGTTTTTAACAAGCCATTTGAGAAATCAAATGCATTTACATTTCTATCCAAGAACGTATCAATATAGCTTGATTTATTAGCTTGAGTAAAGAGATTATATACATTCCAAAGGTTGATATCCCCATTTTCATTTCTGCTGAAACTAGCGTCCTCGTAATAGTCTTTTGCTATAGTATTAAGTTGACCATCATTGAAGTTTAGTATAGGAATATTCAACTTGTCTTTTTTAGGCAAGTGCTGATACAATCTTGTTCTACCCAATAATTGAGCAAATTGATGTTCTGTAAGTGAGTGTTCAGAAAGTTGCTTCATTTGTGCTAATTGCTTTTCTGCATTAAAATTGTACAACACTTCTAAAATCTTGCTTTGTAATTCTTGATAGGAACTTACACGCATTTCCTCTACAAATCCATCACTTGATACAGCTAGGTTACAACATACTTTTACCTGAAATCCAATAAAAAACTTGAACTTTTCAATAGTCTTCTTGTTGTATAAGTTCTCTAAATTATAGCTTCTTACTCCACCAATACATAAAGCAATTTCATTACCATTGATGGTATCAACAATACTAGGTATTCTAATAATAAAAGCCATTCTTTCAAAGTATTGTGTTCTTTCGTGGTCTAGTAAATCTTTTACATTCTTATGAATTGCCTCAGGAGTTCTACCTTTGATTTGGTGTGATACCCTTACCTCTGGTTCATCAAATATATGATGTGGAAATACTTTTAAAGCAGATTCTAATGCAATATCAATAAATTCTTGATGTGCAATAGTTCTTTCATTATCTTTTGAAAATACTGGTATTACACAATCACTTTTTAAGGTGTGCAAACTAATTTCTGAAGTATTAGCTTCAATAAATGGTTTGGGTACAAATAAGCTTGTTTCTGTAGGTTTTGGAGTAGTTTCTACAGCAATAAGCTCATTAATCTTGCTAGGTAGCATAACTTCATTATCTATATCAATATTTTCACTTTTAGGATAATTCAATATAGTTTTACTACCATTTGGATTTACTCTTTGTAATACCAATGTTCCTTCTGTAGTACTACCATTATTCTCTATTATGGTAGTAGAATTTTCAGTGATGAGTTGTGTGTCCATTTGTTGAAAATGATTTAGGGTTTAACAATAATTCTTTCGAGTTGATAGTGTCTTTTTGAACTTTAAAATCGTACTCTAGTAATTCACGCCACGAGCTGTATTGATTGTATAAAACTTTCAATTCCTCAACTGTTTTAGTAGCTTTAATTTTCTCTCTAGCATCTTGTAAGTTAGTGCCAGAATTGCACCATTCTAAAATCCTTTTGCCAGTTGCAGAATTAATCACAAACTCTGGTTTATTCATAAATAGCCCTGTTCTGTCCTTACTTGCTCTAGCTAAATGATTGTCATTGATTAACTCAAAATTGACTGTAAGCTCATATTCAAAGCCTTCTCTAGTTATTTCTTTAGTACCAAATTTTTGTACTTTCAATCTACCATTAGCATCTTTGTCAATGTCATACTCAATTTTTCTTCTAGCTGTAGTTATTACATGGCAACTTGATTGTAGAATTTTATCAATAAAGGCTTGATGTCTTGGTGTTACAATTGCCCAATCTTGGAATCTACCACCTAGTTTTTCGTGAATATCTAAACATCCACCAGAACCATTCCATTCATGAGTAATACTATCAACAATTACAACTGAGATATTTGAATTCTCACATAAGGTAATTGCTTCAATATACCTCTCAGGTGTATAAGGAGCTGAAATATCTATAACATAGAAATTTCCTAAATCTGAGTACAATGATGCAGAGGAGTTTTCAGTGTCTATAACTGCTATTTTGCTCCAATCATTAGTCATACCATAGGCTAATAATAATGCTGACTTAGTTTTACCAAAGCCAGAAGCTCCACTTATCCCTAAACGTAGCTTAACTTGTTTTCTTTCGGATTGCTTTAATTGCATAGTAATAAAATGTTTAAGTTGATTAATTTGTATATAAAAAAATAGCCAAAAATTACTTTTGGCTATTAGCTTTAAAATGTTTTGTAAAGGGTGTTTTTGGTTGCTATTGTGGTAGAAATTTAGTAGCTTTGTGCTATACTCAAACCTACTACAGAGTAGTCCTCCTCCAAGTTCGTGCGTTGTTAAATCCAAGGATTTTTCTAGGGTGGGAAGATTAAAAAGAAACCCTATTAGTTGTGAAATAGAAACTAAACCTATAGAGATATTTCTATAAGTCTAGCTGGAATTTGAGGTTTTTAGGAAAGTTTAATTACGTCCACTTTTTGAAAACATATAATATACTTATACAAAAAATGGACGGATTTATTATTCTTGTGATTTAGTGAATTCTTCAATTGCATCAAGGATGCTTTTTTGATTGGATTCATAGTTTTCAATACTACCATATTTTTGAATAATCCAATTATCATCTAGGTCAATATTAATGTACTCTGCTGGATGTAATAGATTAATTACTCTAGCTGGATTAGGCAATGGCTTAATAGAAGTTATTTTCTTTATATGTAATCTACTACCTGTAGGCAATCTATCAGAAGTATATTCAAGGTTATCTTCAATTAACCTAGTATATAAGGAGTTTATACTCGGAGTTCTTTTGAATTCGTAAACATTATTTTCTAATAGCTCATCATATCTTATCAAACCCATCAGTTCATTGAATAGTGAAGTGTCATTATCATTGAAAATACCTGTTGGCTTATTCTTTAGATATCTAAAAGATAAATTATTTGAATTATATTCTCTAATGTTTTCAATCAGTTTATCTCTAAAGTGTTTTAAGATGTGAAATATTCTAATTTTCTTTTTAGTATCATCTGGATAGTTTACTTCTGTTAGATTTATTGTACTAGCTACACTAATAGAATCTAAAAAGTAATCACTTCTACTATAATCTTTATCTCTAAATCTCTCGTAATTAGTAACAGAATGGTTGAATGAATTAGCAAAAAATTTAAGTGCTATGAATCTTACTAATTGCACCTCGAAATTAGGATTGTTATAAGAATTTATTATTGTCCAACTATTATTACTAGCTTTCTTATATCTCAAGTTGAAGTTTTCAAAAAGAACCTTTCTAAAATCAGAATATATCATTTTGAAATTTGAGTGATGCATCAAAGAATGGTAGTAATCCTCACCAAAGTACTTATTAAACATCTTATGTAAGCCTTTTTGGATTTCATTTTCTTTGAAAAACAATTCAGTTTTGTAGTTCACTTCAACAAGCTCACAATTCATAAACTGGTTTGTAAAAGCACAATAAGCTACATAAGCTGCAATGTCTTCACCAAAGAATTTGAATGTATTAGCTATGTATTCTTCACTTCTGTTTAGAGTAAATAAATTGTATGATGGAAAATTTAATCTAGTTAAATCTGTTCTACTCAATCCATCTATATGTTCAATTTCTCTAGCTACATTATTTTCTAACTCATTATGGTAGAATGCAGACATTAAAAAGCTTTGCATGTTCAAAGGGAAGTATTTTACAGACTCTTCTTGTTGGTTGAAAAATTGTACTTTATTGTATGCTTCCATGAATACATTTATTTGCTCTAGAGACATTTCAGAATTTTCTAGTGAAGTACTATCAAATCTATCAGGTCTAGGTAAAATAATGTGTATTTCTCCTTTTTCTCTTTGTCTAGCTAATGACTGAATAATATCATTGATACCACCTGAAAATATTCCATACTTATTTCTAAACCACATTCTTGTTGCACGTGGTGGAATTATAATAATAAATCCATGATTTTCTTTCCTGATACTTACACCAGTTTTGAAATTAGTACCAATATTACATTTATCATTTCTGTACCTATTTTTAGGAGCTTCATTTTGTGTTCTTTGGTTAGAAACTAATTCAGAGGTACAATTATTCAGTTGCCCAAACTTATCTTTTAGCTTTTTGCCAATTCCTTTTTTATCTTGAAGTATGCTTTTTGCTAGGGATTTTGAATAACATAAAATATCAATTTCTTTATTCCTATTTAATAAATCTTCTACAACTTTTACAATTTCAAATGTTTCATTAGTAAAATTATGTTCACTACTGAAATGTAGATATAATTTGCTTTGTTTTTGTGGTATCTTAACCCTTTGAGATTCTATAATTTGTATTTTTTTATCAGTTAGTTCAGCTAGATATTCTATTACAATCTTTGATGCTTCGTTGAATGTAGCACTTATGATAAAATTCTTGTGTATTGCATCTTTCCATTTCCATAGATTGAAAATGAATTCTTCTTTAAAGTTTTGTATTGCATCGTGAATTTCATCATATACAAATATTGCTTTAGTGCCATTTTCTTCACAATATCTAATCAAATCATTTAGATATTTTCTTTTGATATCAGAGTTTTTAAATCCATCTTCTCCAGGATTTCCAAGTAATGTATTTGCTGTAAGAACTTGAACACGTTTGCCCAAGTATGGTATGTCAAAATTTCTACCTAAATCAGTGTAGTTGTAAATATCTTCTTTTGGAATTTGTGCGTCATTGTGAATATCATCTACATATTGCTCAACAAGACTAACATAAGGAGAAGCTACAATTATTAAATAATCAGTAGTGTTGTAATATTCTTTAATAGTTTGGATTATTGCATAGGATTTACCACAACCCACAAAGGCATTTATTACAACAGAATTTTTCTCACCTAGTTGTATTTTAGATTGCATTGAATCATTAATAAATCCATCTTCATTGGGATGAATAATTTCTTTATTGTTGACTTCAAACATTGGGAAGTCTTTTGGGTTTATTTCTTTAAACTCAATAGGGTAATCTCTGAAATGTGAATTTGGTAACTCCATAATTAAAAATAACTGTGCTGTAAAAATAGTTACAACACAGCTATTTACCAAGTTACTTTTTGTTGAGTTTTTTACTCAATTTTTTCATGTGTTCACTTACTTTAGTTTTTACCACTTTGCCATAATGGGCTTGTGTTATACTCATTTCAGAATGTCCAAGTAATTCAGATACTATCTCCATAGGCACATCATTATAGAGTAATACAGTTGTTGCAAATGTCTTCCTAGCTAGGTGATGAGTTAGATTCTTTTGAATGCCTACAATTTCAGCTACTTCTTTGATGTAGGCATTAAAGTTTTGATTTGAAATTACAGGTAATAATTTATTGTCTTTAAGTTTGCTATCCTTGTATTTATCCAAGATTTTGGTTGCATTTGGAAGCAAGGGAATTGCAATTTCTTTGTTAGTTTTGTCTCGAATCATCTTTATCCAATCAAAACCATCAAACCCTAACTCTATATGTCTAGCTTCTAATTTTGCCATTTCATTATAAGCTAATCCTGTGTAACAACAGAATACAAACATATCTTTAACTTGCTCTAATCTTCTAGAAGCAAATTTGTGTTCTTGTAATTCTTTCAGTTCTTTAGGAGTTAGATATATGACCTCTTTTTTTGGTTTAGGATTTTTATGTAGTAAGAATGGGTCTTTAAAAATATAATCATTTGCTACAGCTAGTTTTATCATTTGTCTAAACCTTTGTATTGTCTTATAAATGGTATGCTGTTTAAACTGTTTTTCAGCTTTTAGGTAATATTCAAAGTCTGAAATGAAGATTGGTTTTAGGTCTTTTAGTAGATAATCTTTTTTGTGGAATTTATCCCAAATGAAAGCTTTTAGATGCTTTTGAGTTTGATAAAATTTAGCTACAGATACTTTTGTGGTTTCAATACCAATTAGCTTTTCTTGCTTTTTAATATGTAGGTCAAAAATATCCATTAATGACTTATCTACATTCAAAGTAACTCCAGCATATTGATTGTAAATATCTTCTACGCTAAAGTCCTTTTGTTGAACTTGTAGAAATAAAAAAGCCTGATTAATTTTCGATTTAATCAGACTTAGTTGTGTATTGATGTGGTTATTTTCCTCATTTGGAGGTTTAGCTATTTGGTTTGAACTATCCCAATGTTTAGGATTTATAAATAATCCTGTAGAGAATATTTTTCTAGTTCCCAAAAATGTTATTCTACATCTTATTGGAGCTTTTCCTTGACTAGTTAACTTAACTTTGTTTAAAAGGAATAGGATTTTTATATTGATTATGTTCATAGTTTTACAGTGATTTTTTTAGGGTGTACCTTGATAAAATTAGGGTGTACCTTTAGGTGTACCAAAAGGGTGTACCTAGTTTGTTATTGAGTGTACCTATAGGTGTACCTGAATTGTAAAAAGAAATAGGAATACTTGAAGGTACGCCTAAATTATATTTGTGATGTAAAGTTTGTGGAATGTCTGCAAACCCCAGTAAAAAAAAGGCATAAAAAAAACTCCAACATTTCTGTTGGAGTTTTTGTGGGCGATGAGGGGTTCGAACCCCCGACCCCCTCGGTGTAAACGAGGTGCTCTGAACCAGCTGAGCTAATCGCCCGATAATGCTTTTTGTGTTATCAATAAATATTATAAAAGTGGTGGGCGATGAGGGGTTCGAACCCCCGACCCCCTCGGTGTAAACGAGGTGCTCTGAACCAGCTGAGCTAATCGCCCTTTTATCATGATTATGATTTCTCTTAATCAGGGTGCAAATATAAGGCTTATTTTTAATTCTGCAAACATTTTTTATAAAACTTCTGCAACCACAAAAGTACTTCCGCCTATGTAAATAAAGTCTTTTTTAGTAGATGATTTCAAAGCTTCTTGATAAGCGTTTGAAATAGAATTATATACTTTTCCGTATAATTGGAAATCCGCAGCTTTTTTTTGTAAAATTTCTGCATTTAATCCTCTTGGAATATTTGGTTTGCAGAAATAATATTTTGCATTTTTAGGAAATAAAGGTAAAATTTCATTCAAATCTTTGTCATTTACCACTCCTAACACAATATGTAATTGTTCGAATTTTTCATTTTGGATTTGATTTAGAACTATTTTTAATCCATGTGAATTGTGTGCTGTATCACAGATTACTTTCGGCCTTTCTTTTAATTGCTGCCATCTTCCTTGTAATCCTGTGTTTTTTATTACTTTTTGAAATCCATTTTTGATGTTTTCTTCGGATAATTTAAATTCATTTTGACTTTGTAAAACTTTAATGGTTTGAAGAACAGTTTTTTTATTATGAGTTTGATAGTCACCTAATAATTCTGATTGGTATGTCTCCTTAATTAAATCTGATGCAAAGAAAATTTTAGAATTGGTTTCTTTTGCTTTATTTAAAAAAACATTTTTTGTTTCTTTTTTATATTCACCTATTATTATTGGAACGGTATTTTTGATTATTCCAGCTTTTTCAAATGCAATTGTTTCTAATGTGATTCCTAGAAATTGTGTGTGATCTAAACCAATATTTGTTATTACTGAAACTAAAGGTTTTATGATATTGGTTGAATCTAATCTTCCACCCATTCCAACTTCAATTATATTGATATCCGTTTTTTCTTTTTTGAAATATTCAAAAGCTAGTCCGACGGTCATTTCGAAGAAACTTAATTGGTTTTCTTCAAAGAAAGATTTATTTTTTGATATAAATTCACATACAAATTTCTCTGAAATTTCTTTACCGTTTATCTTAATTCTTTCTCTGTAATCCTTTAAATGTGGAGATGTATAAAGTCCAACTTTATAACCAGCTTCTTGTAAAACTGATGCTAGTAGGTGAGAAGTAGAACCTTTGCCGTTAGTTCCTGCAACATGAATACATTTTAAATCTCTTTCAGGATGACTTAAATGTTTAGAAAGTAATATAGTATTAGTTAAATCTTTTTTATAAGCCGATGCACCTTGTGTTTGATACATAGGTAGTTGGCTAAACATCCAATTTATAGTTTCTTGATAGTTCATTTCTTTTTAATAAAATAATCTTAAAACAAAATATTTTCCCAATTTTGTAGTTTAATATTGTATTAGAATTTATCTTTAGTGCAAATTTGAGATTATTTTTAACAATTAAATCAAAAATCTAATTTATATGATTAATTTTTTTCTTCAAGTCCAAAATGATACTATCGCTCAAGCTACAGGAGCAGTAATTGAAGGCACTGTAAATACAACTGAAATTTCTGTTTTAGGATTTATTTTAAAAGGAGGTTTTTTTCTTATTCCAATTGCTCTTTTACTTTTTTATACTTTTTATATAATTATCGAGCGTTTTTTATATATCCAGAAGCGCGCTGTGATTGATCCAAATTTGATTAGAGATATTCGTGATAATTTGAATGCAGGAAATATTGATATGGCAGTTTCTGTTGCTGATAGAAGTAATACAGCATCAGGTTATGTCCTTAGAGAAGGTATTCTTACCATAGGAAGACCAATTTCAGAAATTGAATCAAATATGGAACGTGCTGCTAACATTGAAGTTGGCGAAATGGAAAAGAAACTTGGTCAATTGGGTCTTATTGCAGGTATTGCGCCAACATTTGGATTTATTGGAACTATTTCGGGAGTTATTAAAATTTTCTACAGTATTTCTCAAACGGAAGATATTAGTATAGGTAACATTTCAGGAGGTTTGTATGAAAAAATGATTAGTTCAGGAGCAGGATTAGTTGTTGGTATTATTGCTTATTCAGCTTATCACTTATATAATGGTAGAATTGATAGTTTCACCTTAGCAATTCAAAAACAAGTACTTGATTTTGTTAACATAATTCAACGTCCAAATGGTAAAACGAAATAAACGATTTCATGCAGAAGTCGCTACATCATCTTTGAGCGACATTATGTTTTTCTTGTTGTTGTTTTTCTTAATCATTTCCACTTTAGCAAACCCTAATGTGATAAAAATGACTTTGCCAAAGTCTAAAACAAGTGAGAAGACAAACAAGCAACTGATAAGTCTGTCCGTAACCGAAGACAAACGTTTTTATCTTGATAAGCAAGAAGTAGCTTTTGATCAACTTGAAGCTTCTTTGCTAGCTCAAATAGGCGATGCTAAAGACCAGACAGTTGTGGTTAGAATTCCATTCAATCTTCAAGTGCAAGATTTAGTTGATGTGTTGCAAATTGGTGTTAAGAACAAATTAAAGTTTGTTATAGCAACAAATAATTCTAAATAGGAGCGAATCGTTCGGGATTTATCTGTAATCCATTTTCCTGCTTTTCATTACAATAAAAAATGCTTCCAAACAATGGAAGCATTTTTTATTTTCTCTACAATCAGGGCTAGATTGCCATTGTATTGAATATTTATTAATCTTTCAAACTGAAATTATATTTTATAGTTCCAACTTGTTTTTCAGTTCCGTCAGGACTTGCGCTCCATTTGGTGTTCATTGCTGCAATTCTAGCTTGACTTGCTAAACAGCTTGCGGCATTGGTTGTTCCTCTTGCTCCAGGTTTAGCTTCAATTACATTTCCATTTTTGTCAACTGTGATTTGAACAACAACAATTCCTTCTTCGTTACAATTGTAAGCAGGTTGAGGCTTGCTTAAAGCTTTTCTACCATTTAAAGCATATCCAGAACCATTTCCTAAACCATTTCCACTTCCGTTTCCGCCACCACTTCCAGAACCGCTTCCAGGTCCTGTTCCTGTACCATTGCCAGATCCGTTTCCTCCACCTGTTCCTCCGCCAGAACCACCAGTTCCAGAATAGCCTGAAGAGTTTATGTCGCCATTAGCACGTCCTTGATTTCCTGAAGTTCCGCTATTACCATCACCGCCTTTTTTATCCCCTTTTAAGATGTTAGCTAAAGCATCATCAACTTTTTTGACAGGTTTTTTTACTTCAACAGGTTTCTTAATTTCAGGTTTTACAATTGGTTTTGGATTTTTTACAGGTTTTGTTTTCGGTATTACCGCATCTGTTTTATCAGCATCGGTATCTTCAGAAATTATATCTTCATCAGGAGTTGGTTGTGCTTCGTTGTTTTTTGAAACTTCTTTAACATCTAATTCTTTACTTTGAAAATCAGCGCCAGAACCAAAGTCAGTGTCACCAAAGTTAACAGTAACTCCGCCACCGCCACCACCGCCAGCTAATAGAGCAAGTTCAGCATCTGATGGAGGCCAAAAGCGTATAAAAAACATAATCAATAGCAATATAGCATAGATAAGTGTCGCGATTATAAGCGATTTTCTTTTGTCAGCAGGTGTAGAATCTAAACTCATAATTACTGTTTTATATGTTTTAACGTTGAAATATACTAAAAATTGTTAATCTTCGTGCAAGGGATTAACATTTGATAAACTTTTCTTTAGCCAAATAAATCCAATTATACCTGAAATTAATGAGCCAATCAATATCATGAACTTAGAATTAGTAATTATTTGATTGTCTTCAAATGCTAAAAGCGTAACAAAAATGGACATGGTAAATCCGATTCCTCCAAGGAATCCAACACCTATAATTTTCTTCCAATTTAAATCTTCCGGTAAATGGGTAAATTTTAATTTTACAGATAAGTAAGTGAAAAGAAAAATTCCAATAGGTTTTCCAAGAACCAATCCAAAAATGATGCCTAATGAATAGGATTCAGAAAAATTGTTAATCCAATCTTTACTAATAACAATGGCTGTATTGCTCAAGGCAAATATCGGAATCACTATAAAAGCAACCGGATGATGTAACCAATGTTGTAATTGGGACGAAATAGTTTTAGAACTTCCATTTCCAAAAGGTAAAGCAAAGGCTAATAAAACTCCAGTAATGGTAGCATGAACTCCAGAATTCAACATAAAATACCACATAAAAATTCCTCCAACAAGATATAAAATCAAGTTAGTTATTTTCAATCGGTTCATTATCAAAAGAACTCCAAAAATAGAAAGAGAGATAATTAGATTGGTAAAGTAAATGGTTTTGGTATAAAAAAGTGCAATTAAAATTATGGCACCTAAATCATCAATTACAGCAAGAGCAGTTAGAAAAATTTTGAGTGAAATTGGTACTCTGTTTCCCAATAATGATAAAATTCCAATTGCAAAAGCAATATCTGTTGCCATTGGAATTCCAATTCCGTGTTCTGTAGGAGTTCCAGCATTGAAAGCAAAATAAATTAAAGCAGGAATCAACATTCCGCCCAAAGCTCCTGAAATAGGTAAAATGGCGTCTTTTATTTTAGATAACTCTCCAATATAAACTTCACGTTCTAATTCTAATCCAATTAACAAAAAGAAAATAGTCATCAAACCATCATTTATCCAATGTTCGGCACTGTGACTACCAATTTGGTAATGCCACATAGCAATATATTCATCAGAAAATGAAGAATTTGCTATGACAAGAGAAATAACTGTACAAATTAGTAAAACTAATCCGCCAGCTTTTTCACTATCAAAAAAGGATTTGAATAACCTAGTGGTTTTCACTTATACTAATTGTTTTAATGCAATTTCAAATGCTGTTGCACTTATATTTTTTTTATCTGAATTCAAATCGTGTGCTCTTTCAATGGCTTTTTTGATTGTTTCAGAAATATCGTAAAAAACAGCTTCGTCGGTCATTTGAACTTTCTTTTCCATAAAATAGGCAAAAACTCTTGCCATTCCACAATTCGAAATAAAATCAGGAATCAAACTTACTTTACTATCAGTTTCTTCCATAATTGGACCAAAGAAAATTTCTTTATCGGCAAAAGGTACGTTTGCACCACAAGAAATCACTTCTAATCCAGAACCTATTAAATTATCCAATTGATCTTTAGTTACTAATCTTGAAGCGGCACATGGAGCAAAAATATCTGCGCCAATAGTCCATATTTTTTGATTGATTTCTTCAAATGGAATCATATTTTCTGCAACCAATTTGTTGCCATCTTTATTCAAAAATAATCGTCTGATTTCTTCAAATGAGAATCCGTTTTCGTTAATGATGCCACCATCGCGATCAATAATTCCGATAATTTTTACACCCATTTCAGCAAGATAAAAAGTTGCGGCTGAGCCTACATTTCCAAATCCTTGAACAATGGCTTTTTTATCTTTAAAATCACCACCATAAGTGTTGTAATAATGACGAACTGCTTCAGCCACGCCATAACCTGTAATCATATCGGCAACAGTATATTTTCTTAAAACGTCAGGTGAGAATTTTGGGTTTTCAATCACTTTGATAACACCTTGACGCAATTGTCCAATTCTATTGATTTTATCAGCTTCGGTTGGTTTAAAATGCCCATTAAAAACGCCTTCTTGCGGATGCCAAACGCCACATTCTTCTGTATATGGAATTACTTCGTGAATTTCATCAACATTCAAATCGCCTCCAGTTCCATAATAACTTTTCAATAATGGCGAAACTGCTTTGTACCAGCGTTGTAAAACACCCTTTTTGCGAGGATCGTTTGGATCAAAATTGATTCCAGATTTTGCACCACCAATTGCTGGTCCAGAAACAGAAAATTTCACTTCCATCGTTTTGGCTAATGATAAAACTTCGTTTATATCTAATCCTTTTCTCATACGAGTTCCACCGCCTGCTGCGCCGCCACGAAGTGAGTTGATTACTGTCCAACCTTCGGCTTCGGTTTCACTATCTTTCCAGTTAAATACGATTTCGGGTTGTTTATTTTCAAATTTTTTAAGTAACTCTTTCATTGTTTGTTTTTGTAGTCTGTTTGTCTTGCAAATATAAGATTTTAAAAAGATTTGTGATTTTGATTTGACATAATTTGTTTAATCTGTATCTTTTTTTACATAGTTATCAAGCAAAAATAAAAATAAAGTTACAACGGCATACGCAAGCATCTCATTCAATAAAAATTCTTGATCAAATATATACTGTCCAAGTATTTTGTTTCTAAACTCAACTATCAGTCTAAGTTGTTGTAATTAAAATTTTATACCGAAGTAAATGTACAATGCAATTACTACTAATATTAATTTTGATGATTTTATTGAAACCAATCTAATAAAAAAATCATTGAAGAGTAAAATAATTCACTCTTTAGTAAAGGAACAAATTAGATTTTTTTGAAAGTAATTCTAAAAAATAAATCAAAAAAACAAGAATCACATATTTTAATTTTTTCATAAAGCACATACTTTTCTAGTTGATTAATCCAATTTGGTATCAAATAGTACCAGTAAATACAATGGTTTACGTTTTATTTATCACATCAAACAGCACTTTATTTAGTGTGCGTTGCTTATTGATTTTTAACATTTATCATCATATCGTTGTAAATTTTTATATTTTTTTATAAATTTGGATGCGTAAAAAAAATAGAATTTTGCTCAATGTTTTTATAGTGTTGTAGCAGTTTTTAATAGAATCATTATCATTTAAACATATAGAAAATAGTATGAAAACAAGAAATTTATTAGTAGTTTTTTTGCTTACTGGTGCAATGAAAAGTTATTCGCAAATAGAAAACAGAGCATCACTATTTTATTCTTATTATGCACCATCATCTGATAATGGTTTAAACGACATAGAACAATCTAATGTTGATTTTCAATACAATTTGAAAACTAAAGTTATTGCAAAAAAAATGAGATGGGATAATGCATTCTCATACAAAACTGTTCTTTTAGATGCTGATGTTAATGAAAACAATCTGACAGATTTATCTTATTCTACATCATTTGTTTACACTAAGAATGCTAAAAATTTCTTGATTGGAAATGCTAGGGTAAACTACAGAGCCGAAAATAATATAGCTATAACAAATAACGCAATTTATCCAGCGCTATCTTTTGGTTATATGAGACAATCACAAAAAAACAAATCTCTTCGTTGGGCTACTGGTTTAAATTATAATAATGATTTTGGTAAAAATGTACTGCTTCCTTTTTTTATTTTTAATTATGAAAAACAAAAAATAAAATTTAATGCAACATTACCTACATCAGTTTTACTACTTATGAGAAGCAATCCTAAATTTTATTATGGATTAAATGCCACTTTAAACTCATCCATTTTTGAAGTTGAAAATCCAAATTATGAACGATTAAAACTTCTAAATGCCAATTTCTTTGCGTTCTCTCAAATTAAAATTTACGATAAATTTTGGTTCGAAGTTAAACCAGGTTTGACTTTAAGACGGGATGTTGATTTTTTACAAAGTAATTTCGAGCCATTGATGCTTAATGGTGAAAACAGGTTAGAGCCAAATTTTGTAATTACTTCGGGAATTGTATATAGAATGAATTAATGGTATATAACACCGGATGAATGATCCATCTTCGCACCTGTAACACTACTCAAAACATTAATTTCATTTCGTAATTTTAAAACACCTAAAAGAGCAAAAATTAATGCTTCTTTAAATTCTAATGTTTTGTTATCAGGAATTATGATTTGAATTTTTGGTAAATGAAATCGCATTCTTTCAATTAAAAAATCATTGTAAGCTCCGCCACCTGTTATTAGTAGTTTACCTTCTTTTTTGGGTAATGCAAGTGATGTTTGCAAAGCAATATGTTCAGTAAAAGTGTGCATTTTATCTTCAATTTTAAGAGAATATTTTTCAATTAACGGTAATACAGTTTCTTTTACAAATTCAAATCCGAGCGATTTTGGAAAGGATTTTTTGTAATAAACTAAAGTATTTAATTCCTTCAATAAATCGAAATTTACTTTTCCTGAGCTAGCGATTTTTCCTTTGTCGTCGAAATTTAATCCTAATTTATTGGCATAAAAATTTAGAACAGTATTTACAGGTGAAATATCAAAAGCAATTCGTTTTGAATTATCTTCAAATGAAACATTAGAAAATCCACCTAAATTCAAACAATAATCATATTCAAAAAATAAAAGTCTATCACCAATTGGTACTAATGGCGCACCTTGACCGCCAAGTTGAACATCTTGCATTCGAAAATTACAAACAACTTTTTCTTGAATTATTTCTGCTATTTTAGGAAGATTTCCTATTTGTAAAGTAAATTCATTTTGAGGTTGGTGTAAAATAGTATGACCGTGAGAACAAACAGCATTAAGATTTTTTACTTGATGTTTGTCAATAAAAGATTTTATAATACGACCTAAAAGTTCGGTATAATCATTATTTAACTCAATTAATTCTTCATTTGAAAAACTTACAGCATTTTTCAATTTGTTTAACCAATCTTGCGAATAAGGAACAGTTTCCGATTCATGAATTTGATAAATCCATTTGTTGTCGCTTATGGTAAAATAGATGTGTGCTAAATCGATTCCGTCCAGCGAAGTGCCCGACATTACTCCTATTATTTTATAAGTTTCTTTAAACATTGGCTAAAAATACGAAAACGTTTGAGAAATTGATGAAAATGTGCTATTTTTGAGCTCTAAAATTATCATTTTATTAAATAAACTTATACAAAAATATGGATTTTAATCTTACCGAAGAGCATTTGATGATTCAGCAAGCTGCAAGAGATTTTGCTCAAGCCGAACTATTACCTGGAGTAATTGAAAGAGACGAACATTCGAAATTTCCAACTGAGCAAGTCAAAATGATGGCTGATTTAGGTTTTATGGGAATGATGGTCGATCCGAAATATGGTGGTTCGGGTTTAGATGCTGTTTCTTATTGTTTGGCTTTGACCGAAATTTCTAAAATCGATGCTTCTGCTGCGGTGATTATGTCGGTTAATAATTCGTTAGTTTGCGCAGGAATAGAAAAATATGGTAGTGAAGAACAAAAAATGAAATATTTGGTTCCGCTAGCAAAAGGAGAAGTTATTGGTGCTTTTTGTTTATCAGAACCAGAAGCGGGAAGTGATGCAACTTCACAAAAAACCACAGCAATAGATAAAGGAGATTATTATTTGCTGAATGGGACAAAAAACTGGATCACCAATGGTTCAACTGCTTCGACTTATTTAGTAATTGCGCAAACCGATGTAGAAAAAGGACATAAAGGTATCAATGCGTTTATTGTAGAAAAAGGTTGGGAAGGTTTTGATATCGGACCAAAAGAGAAAAAAATGGGAATTCGCGGAAGTGATACGCACTCCTTATTATTCAATGATGTAAAAGTTCCAAAAGAAAATAGAATTGGTGAAGACGGTTTCGGATTTGCATTTGCTATGAATGTTTTAAATGGTGGAAGAATCGGAATTGCATCACAAGCATTAGGAATTGCAACTGGAGCTTATGAAATTGCTTTGAAATATTCGAAAGATAGAAAAGCTTTTGGAAAAGAAATTTTCAATCATCAAGCAATTGCTTTTAAATTAGCCGATATGTATGTGAAAGTTACTGCAGCTAAATTATTAGTTATGAAAGCGGCTTGCGAAAAAGATGAAGGTAAAGATATAGCACATTCTGGAGCCATGGCAAAATTATACGCTTCTGAAATTGCTTTAGAAGTTGCTAATGAAGCCGTACAAATTCATGGTGGAAATGGTTATGTCGCTGAATACCATGTAGAACGTATGATGCGTGATTCTAAAATTACTCAAATTTATGAAGGAACTTCTGAAATTCAACGTATTGTAATTTCGAGAGGATTAGTTTAATCTTCAATTTACTATATTTTTAAACCCTTCAAGTATTTTTCTTGAAGGGTTTTTGTATTTTATTCATAGATATTTTTTTTAAATGTTAAAACGATATCAGAACACTTTTTAATTTGGTAATAATTACGTTTCTTTGTTGTTTACAATTAATATACAATCAAAAGCATAAATTATTAGATTTATTAAAATTCAAAATCTAGAAAACTTGGTTGTATTTTAAAACGTAAATATTAAAAAGATGCTATACATATGTTAATTCCTTCTATTCAAAATACATTAAACGAGTTAAGTGACTTGTTGTCTCAATTATCAACTGATGATTACACTTGTCAATGTCACGGATTGAGTAATGCTACAATTGGTGAGCATACACGTCATATTATTGAACTTTTTCAATGTTTAGAAAATCAATATGAAAGTGGTGTTGTAAATTATGATAGTAGAAAAAGAGATTATGCTATTCAAACATGTACTGAAACAGCAAAATCTGCTATTGAAACCATAAAAAGTAATCTTGAAAAGCCGAATAAAAATTTGCTTTTGCATCAAGTTATTGACGGCGAAACTTTAGAAATAGAAAGTAATTACAATCGTGAATTGCTATATAATTTAGAACATTGTATTCATCATCAAGCATTGATAAAAGTGGCCGTTTTGCAAAATGATTCGATAAAAATTGATTCAAATTTTGGAGTGGCTCGTTCTACAATTGAATATAGAAATCAATGTGCACAGTAAGTTTTGTTTTTTCTAACGGAAAAGCAATTTTAACACACAATCGTGATGAAAAAGTAGCTCGTCCAAGTGCTATTGAACCTCAAAAATATACTGTAAATAACAAAAATATCTACTTCCCAAAAGACCAAAAAGCTGGTGGAACTTGGTATGCTGTTGCAGAAAACGGAACTGTTTTAGTACTGCTAAATGGCGCAGATGAAAAACACCAATTAAAACCATCTTACAGAAAAAGTCGCGGATTAATTGTTCTTGATTTAATCAGTTCAAATTCACCCATTGAGGAATGGAATACTATTGATTTATTTGGTATTGAACCCTTTACAATTGTATTATTTCAGGACAAAAAATTGTACCAATTGCGTTGGAATGAAATCGAAAAATCTTTTTTAAATTTAGACGTAAATCAAAGTCATATTTGGTCTTCGTCAACATTGTATCCAAAAGAAAGTAGAGAGCATAGAGCAGAATTATTTCAAAATTTTATAGTTTCAAATGAAGTTTCTGCTGAAAAACTTTTTCAATTTCATCGTTATGCAAAAAATGATGATTCTGAGAACGGATTGATTATCAACAGAAATAACCAAATGAAAACTTTGAGCATCACACAAACTATTATTCAAGAAAATAAAGTTGTACTTTCGTACCACGATTTACAAAATCAGGAGGAATTTACTAATTCAATTACAATACAATAAGTTGAAACTTTTTTTTCATAAACTTTTTCGTTGGGAATATTGGCCGTTTCAAATTGTCTATATTCCTATTTATTTTTTGTGGGCTTTTTATGCTTTAAAAGCTCGAACAATCTTCTTTTTTAATGCCAGTAATCCAAAAATAAAGAATGGCGGATTTATGGCAGAAAGTAAAAAGGAAATTTACGATTTAATTCCACAGAAGTATTACCCGAAAACCGAACTGATTTTAGAAAACAACGATTTTGAAAAAGTGGTTTCTGTTTTTCGAAATTCCTCAATTCAATTTCCATTTATTGCAAAGCCTGATATTGGTTTGCGAGGTTCGGCAGTGAAAAAAATTCATGATTTGGAAGAATTGAGAACTTACAATTCTAATGCAAATTTTGATTATTTAATCCAAGATTTGATTCCGTATGCTAATGAAGTTGGTATTTTTTATGTTCGTTTTCCAAATCAAACAAAAGGAAAAGTAACTGGAATTGTAGCCAAAGAATATGTAATTATTGAAGGTGATGGAAAAGCAACGATGGAACAATTGATAAGAGCTAATCCACGTTATGAATTACAAATTGAAAATATTAAGAAAGATTTCGCAACTCAATTTAATGAGGTTTTAGAAAAAGGTAAAAAACTAAATCTTGTGCCGTACGGAAATCATGCTCGTGGTGCAAAATTTATTGATGCGAGTAATTTGATTACAGACAAACTAAATGAAACTATCGATGCAATGTGTCAAGAAATTCCTGAATTTTATTTTGGAAGATTGGATGTAATGTATGATTCATGGATGGATTTAGAGCAAGGAAAAAACTTTGCAATTGTTGAAATAAATGGAGCAGGAAGTGAACCAACACATATTTATGACCCAAAACATTCACTCTTTTTTGCATGGAAAGAATTGGCGCGTCACATCACTTATATGTATAAAATAAGTGTTCAAAATCATAAAAGAGGATTTCCTTATTTGGAGCATAAAGAAGGAATGCGTCAATATAAATTGCATTTGGAACAAAGTAATAAGATTGTAAATTTTTAATGCAAATTCTAAAAAACATATTCGTCGGATTTTTAGTCAGTTTTATTGGCTCAATTCCGCTTGGTTATTTGAATATTGTGGGTTATGAAGTTTATAAAAGTTTCGGATTAAACGAAACCATTTTCTATTTACTTGGTGTGATCTCGATTGAGTTTTTTGTAATTTATTTCACCTTGATATTTGCTAATAAATTAATTGAAAACAAAAAACTGATTAAATTTATTGAAGCATTTTCTATCATTTTTATGTTTCTATTGGCTTATATTTTTTATTCAAGTGCATCAAAAGAAGCATCCTCTCAAACAGTTTTAGAAAAATATGTCGATTATTCTCCGTTTGTTGTTGGAATAATTTTGAGTTGTTTGAACTTTATTCAAATTCCGTTTTGGACAAGTTGGAATTTGTATCTATTAAATGGAAATTATATAGAAGTATCCAAATCAAGAAAATATTTCTATGTTTTTGGAACCATTTTTGGAACCTTTTCTGGAATGTTGGTTTTGATTTTATCTTTAGATTATGTAACAAACCAAACTGATTTTTTAGCAAAGTACTTAATGAAAGTAATAATTCCGTTAGTATTTATAATTTTGGGATTAGTACAAGGATTTAAGTTTTATAAAAAGTATTCTAAATAGTTTTTTTTATCTTTACCAGCAAGTAAAGAAACAAATGAAAAACATAATCATCACAGGAACTTCTCGTGGCATTGGTTACGAATTGGCATTACAATTTGCAAAAGAAGGTCACCAAGTTTTAGCCATTTCAAGAAAAACGCCTCAAGAATTGATTGATAATCCAAACATTACTTGTCTATCAATTGACATTGCAGTTGAAGACGAAATGCACACCATTGATAAATTCATAGCTTCCACTTGGAAAAAAGTAGATGTTTTAATCAATAATGCAGGATGTTTAGTCAACAAACCATTTTCACAATTGACACAATCTGACTTTGAAAGAGTTTATAAAGTAAATGTTTTTGGAGTAGCTAACTTAACAAGAACCTGTTTACCATATATGCCAAAAGGAAGTCATGTTGTTTCAATAAGTTCTATGGGCGGAATTCAAGGAAGCATGAAATTTCCAGGATTAGCAGCTTATTCATCTAGTAAAGGCGCTGTAATTACACTTTCAGAATTATTGGCAGAAGAATACAAAGAACAAGGAATTGCGTTCAATGTTTTAGCACTTGGAGCTGTAAACACCGAAATGTTGCAAGAAGCATTTCCAGGTTATGAAGCACCGATTTCACCAAAAGAAATGTCCGATTATATTTTCAATTTTGCTTTAACAGGAAATAAATTTTATAATGGAAAAGTGTTGCAGGTTTCTAGTTCAACTCCATAAAATGTTTTTAAATTGAGCGAAGTCCTATCAAAATACCTTCCTGAGCATGCTGTCGAATTGTGTTTTGAATTAATCAAAGCTAATTCGGTGCATTTAAAAATCGTTAATGAGCGACAAACGCGCCATGGTGATTATCGAAAAGGGCTTTCAGGTAAACACGAAATTACTGTAAATGCCAATTTAAATAAATACCGATTTTTGATAACATTAGTTCACGAAATTTCCCATTTAGTAGCTTTTGAAAAATACGGAAGAAAAATTTTGCCACATGGAGTAGAGTGGAAGATGACGTTTCAAAGATTGATGGTTCCTTTTATTCGACCAGAGATTTTTCCACATTCGGTTTTGCCTTTGGTGGCTAATCATTTTAGAAATCCAACTGCTAGTAGTGATACTGATGCCAAATTAGCTTTTGCCTTAAAGCAATTTGACGAAAGGAAACCAGATGTTCATTACATTCATGAAGTGCCAAGTGGTAGCTTGTTTAGAATAAAAAATGGAAGAATTTTTCAGAAAAAAGGACTTCGAGTAAAACGATATGAATGTATTGAAGTAAACACAGGAAGAACTTTTTTGTTTAATGCCAACGCTGAGGTAGAAATAATTCCGGGATAAGATGAAGAAAATTAAGGCATATTATTTGTTGTTTCCAGCCTCTATGATTTTTTTTGTTATTAGTTTTTTAGTCTATTACAAAATGACTTTTGACATTAATATTTATGATACTTATTATGTCATTAGAGAAGTTGATTTCTATATAATGATTTCTTTTTTTGTCTTGATATTAGGTTTGTTATATTTTATTTTAGAAAAATTTAAAATTATTTTACCTTCTTTTCTTTCAAAAGTTCACATATTTGGAACATTATTTTTATTCGCACTCATTATATATTTTAATTATAATAATTTATTTGAATATCAATCAAATGAATTTTTATTTGATAGACCAGACTATAATAAATACATCATTATTTCAATTTTTGTATTAATCACTTTACAACTCCTTTTTATTATAAATATAATCGTATCTATAATTAAGAAAGTGAAGTCTTTTCGTGCTTCGAGATTCAAATAAATAATCAATAAGTGTCCAACATTATACATTATAATATTTTTCTTAAATGTCAACTTCCAAGAAGAAATAACTCTTTATCTTTACATACTAACAATTCATCGAAGACAAGTAGCATTTAAAAGAATGAAGTTTTAAACAAGAAATTTTACAAATACATTTGCAAAAAAAAAATAAACAATGAATAATAATTATTACGCAATATTAATGGCTGGTGGCGTTGGTTCACGATTTTGGCCGGTTTCTACAACTGAATTTCCTAAACAATTTCACGATATGTTGGGTTCTGGTCATACTTTAATTCAGAAAACTTTCAGTCGTTTGTCAAAATTAATTCCTGCGGAAAATATTTTTATATTGACTAATGAATTGTACAATGATTTAGTTTTAGAACAATTGCCAATGGTTAAACAAGAGCAAGTTTTGTTAGAACCAGCGATGCGTAATACAGCACCATGTATTTTATATGCATCATTAAAAATCCAAAAGTTGAATCCTAATGCAGTTATGGTTGTAGCACCAAGCGATCATTGGATTGAAGATGAAGATGAGTTTGCAAATAACTTGAAACAATGTTTTGATTTTTGTGAAAAAGAAGATGCTTTAATGACTTTAGGAATTCAGCCTACTTTTCCAAATACAGGTTTTGGTTATATTGAGTTTGATAAATCTGATACAAATCCTATTAAAAAAGTAAATCAATTTAGAGAAAAACCCGATTATGAAACCGCAAAATCGTTTCTTGAAGCAGGAAATTTCCTTTGGAATGGCGGAATCTTTATTTGGAGTGCGAAATCAATAACTTCCGCTTTTGAAAAGTTTCAACCTCAAATGAATAGTTTGTTTCAACAAGGTTTAGAAAGTTATAATACAGCATCTGAAAAAGATTTTATCAATCAAAATTATGCTTCTGCAGAAAATGTTTCAATTGATTATGCTGTAATGGAAAACGCTAAAAATGTTTATGTTTTACCTGCAACTTTCGATTGGAATGACCTAGGAACTTGGGGACAATTGCATGAAAAAATTGATAAGGATGAAAATAATAATGGAGTTATTAATGCCAAAGTTATTTTAGAAAATGCTTCAAACAATATAATTCGTTCCGATGCAGACAAAATTATAGTTGTAGATGGTTTGCACGATTATATCATCGTTGATAAAGAAGGTGTTTTAATGATTTATCCAAAATCTAAAGAGCAAGATATAAAGCGAATAACAGGATTAGCTAATAAATTGTAAGAAAAAGATGAAAGCAACGCAACCTTTTGTAAATTAATTCATCTTTGTAATATACAATTTAGAAAAATTATGGGAAAAGAAGCTGTTTCAAAAGTATTTAAATTGGCATTTTTATTTTTCCTTTTTTCGCAATTTTCATTTTCCCAGCTTTCAAACTTTACATTAAATGTTGCTTCAACTCCTGAGACTTGCTTAGGGAATGGTGCTTTAAATTTTTCTGTTGCCAATACTATTTCGGGTTCTAATATTGATTATTCTATATATTTATTACCAAATACTACAACACCCATTGCTATAATTACAGCTAATAGTTTAACAGGTTTAAACGCAGGTAATTACAGAGTTGTTGCTACTCAATCTTTGGGTGCGAATTCAGGCTCACAACAGCAAGATATTGCAATTCTAAATCAGGTTCAAACACTAACTTATTCAATTACTAGTACCAAAGTTAGATGCGGAAATGATGGTATAATAAATGTTAATGTTTCCTCAGGAAATCCTGTTTCTTATCAAATACTTACCGGACCTGTGGTTACACCATTACAAACCTCTAATGTTTTCTCTAATTTGCCTGTTGGAGTCTATCAAATAAGAGTTTTTGATAATTGTGGAGAGGCTGTTGTTCAAACCTATACTTTACAACAGGCCTTAATTTCATTAGTTATTGATAGTGTTACTTTTGGAATCGGACCACTGCCATCATGCGATACGATTGCTGTAAGTAATTTTTTTGGAGTTCTTACGGGTTATGAAATTGCCTTTCCTTTAACTTTTGAATATACTGTTTTTCCTCCAGGTGGCGGAACTCCATTAGTTTTTACACAAATAATAAATGCAGGAACATCAATTTCACAGGTAATTCCTTTTTACAATAATCAGTCTTATTTTTACAATTTAAAAGCGACAGATGCCTGCGGAAATGTATACAATAGAAACAATAATGTAATTAATAAGAAGTTTGATTTTGAAGTAAATATTTTAAAAGTTAGTTGTACCGATATTGCCATTAAATTAGCACCTCAATTTTATGTTGCACCTTATACCATAAACTTCATTTCATCTCCTGCAGGATTTAATCCAGTTTCATTCAATGCCAATCATCCTGGCCCATTTGCTGGTCCATTTCAACTTTATGGTGCGGCAGGGAATAGTGTTCCAGAAGGAAGTTATACCATTCAAATGACCGATTCTTGTGGAAGAACAAGTATCAAAACATTTGTTGCATCAAATCCAACACCGCTTCCAATTGCAGAAGGTTCTAATAATGGATGCGGAAAAGTTACTATTACTTCTGTAGGAGTTTCAATAGTCTCTGTAATAATAACAGGAGCTCCAAGTTCTTATCCAACGGCTTTACCACATAATGTTTCAAATCTTATTAATCCTGCTGGTACCTTGTTTTTAATACTGGGTTTACCAGAAGGAACTTATACTTTTCAAGTAACTGATGCTTGTGGATTAGTTACTGTTTTAACTGCTGTTGTAGCTCCTTATCTTCCACCAAATTTGAGTTTTATACAAAGACCGGGTTGTGAAATAGGTTATGGCTCAATTATTATCAATGATCCTAATTCAATAACAACTGCTGTATTAATTGCTGCTCCATCAAATTATGTTGGATCATTACCACAAACACTTACATCTAATATTGATACCACAAACGGTACGTTTTATTTTGGCACAGCTCCTCAAGGTAATTATACTTTTCAATTTACCAATGGCTGTGGAGCTCCAAGAACTGATACCGTTGCAATAAACGGTTATCAGGTTACAAGTAATAATTTTACAATAACTGAGAATTGTGGTTCTTTCAATTTGTTATTACAGCACGTAAGTAATGGTACTTTTTTACAAAGCTATTGGTTACAAAAATACAACTCAGCCACAAATCAATGGACACATCCAAGTACAGGGTTTGTTTATATTAATGGAACACCTTTAACAGGACAAAATTCGGTTTTTCTAAGTAATAATGTTAATAATCTAAATCTAGCCTATTCTGGTCAATTTAGAATTATGAAAGGATTTAAATCGCTTGTTAATGATGAATATGTAGATTGTTATAGCGAAATTCATACGTTTGAGTTTTTAGGAGGACCAAAAATTGTAAATGTGTATGCTTTTTTATGTTCAAATAATACTAATGAAGTAATTGTTGAGGCAACAGGAATTCCGCCTTTGACTTATAGTATAACTACTAAAAATGGTTTACCGTTTGTGGTAAACAATGGAACAAATAATTCATTTACAAATTTAGAATCGGCAACTTATAATTTTCAAGTTCAAGATGTTTGTGGTAATATAGTAAATAGTGTTTTTGATATAACTGATTTAGAACCCTTGGATATACAATCAACAATTTTTTGTGACGGACAAAATGGTTCACTTTCTGTTCCTTTATTTTCTTTTTTAAATTATGAATGGTGGCAAGCTAGTAATCCTTCAGTGATTTTAAGTACTTCGAATGAATTAAATTTGGTTCCTTACAATTCTGCAACGCAATCGGGGACTTATTATGTTAAAATCTCCAATCAAAATAATTCATCTTCTTGTGTAGATACTATTTTAGAGTTTACAATTCCAAACAATACAGATATTCCCAATGCAGGCATTGATGGTACAATTTCTTATTGTGGTTCTCAAGGTAATTTAGATTTATTTACCTTACTATCAGGAACTTTTGATACAGATGGCGTTTGGGAAGAGATTTCTAGCTCAGGATTATTATCAGGTTCAAGTTGGAATTCTAATGCTGTTGCTGCTGGAAGTTATCAATTTAAGTATAAAGTTACTGGTTCTTGTTTTCTTGTAGATGAATCTTTCGTGAATATTACATTAAATGAAATTCCTCAATCTCCAATTGCTTCTGTTAATGCTGTCGTATGTGATAATCAAGATTTAGAGCTTTTTGCAACAACAATTTCTGGAGCATCATATCAGTGGACAGGTCCAAATGGCTTTAGTTCTTCGCTACAAAATCCTGTAATAATTGCAGCTTCCAATGTAGATAGTGGAATTTATACAGTAAAAACTTTATTAAATAGTTGTGAATCGATTCCAGCATCTGTTGAGGTTGTGATTTCTCAATTACCTCAGTTTACAATTGATTTAGAATGCATAAATGATGTTGCAACACTCACAGCAACAACACTAAACAATTCATTTGATGAATCAACATCAACTTACAATTGGTCAAATTCAAATGGATATTCAAGTTCGATTAATCCAACAGCGATAACTGGAGAAGATAAAGGAATTTATATCTTGACGGTTACTAATAATTTAGGATGCTCAACAACGCAAACGATAAATGTTTTAAACACATTATGTACCATTTCAAAAGGACTTACGCCAAATGCTGATGGTGCTAACGATACGTTTGACTTATCAGGATTTACTGGTGTAAGAGATGTAAAAATTTTTAATCGTTACGGAATGGTTGTTTTTGAACAAGACAATTACACCAATCAATGGTATGGACAACAAAAAGGTAGTGATGAATTATTGCCAGACGGAACCTACTACTATTTAGTAAATTTTGAAAATAGCGAACCAAAAACGGGTTGGGTTTATTTAGTAAAAGAGAATTAATATTATTCTTCTTTATTCTGTGCTTTTCTAATTTTTTTAAACAAGTTTGAAGAATAAACAAAATCAACTATAGCTTCATTATCAGTTTTGAAGATGTCTTTTTTGGAACCTTCCCATGCAAGAATTCCATTTTTAAGAAAAATGATTTTGTCTCCAATCTCCATAACGGAGTTCATATCGTGAGTATTTACAACTGTTGTTATGTTGTATTCAACTGTAATTTCATGAATCAAATTGTCAATTACAATAGCCGTTTTTGGATCTAATCCTGAATTCGGTTCGTCACAAAAAAGATATCTAGGATTGTTTACTATAGCTCTTGCAATAGCAACACGTTTTTGCATTCCACCTGAAATTTCAGAAGGTTTTTTATGATTTGCATTAACTAAATTAACTCTGTCAATTACAGTGTTTACTCGTTCTCTAATTTCTTCAGGAGATTTTGTAGTAAACATTTTCAATGGAAAACCAATGTTCTCTTCAACTGTCATGCTGTCAAACAAAGCACTTCCTTGAAAAACCATTCCAATTTCTGTTCTTAAAGCACGTTTTTCATCCGCAGATAGTTCAGAATAAATTCTACCATCAAATGAAATCGTACCAACATCAGGAGTAAAAATTCCTAATAATGATTTTAATAAAACAGTTTTACCAGAACCACTCTGGCCAATAATTAAATTAGTTTTACCAGCATCAAAAGTTGCCGAAATTCCTTTCAAAACTTTAGATTCTCCAAAAGATTTTTCTACGTTCTTTACTTCTATCATCGGTTAATTGGTTAAAAGTAATTGAGTTAAAATATAATTCACCAAGATGATTACTACAGATGTCCAAACAAATGAAACGGTACTTGCTTTACCAACTTCTAACGCTCCACCTTTCATATAATAACCATGGAAAGAAGGAATTGTAGCTAGAATCATAGCAAAAACAACTGTTTTTATAAAGGCATAAGTGATATGAAATGGAATAAATTCGGTTTGAATTCCTTGTATAAACTCATTACTTGAGGTAAATCCGCCATAAACACCAGCCATCCAGCCACCAAGAACACCAAGAAACATAGCGATACCGATAACGAAAGGATACAATAAAAGTGCAATTATTTTAGGGAAAACTAAATAATTTAATGAATTTACACCCATTACTTCCAAAGCATCAATCTGCTCTGTAACACGCATTGTTCCTATACTTGAGGTGATAAATGAACCCATTTTTCCCGCCATGATGATGGAAATAAAAGTAGGAGCAAACTCTAAAATAACCGATTGTCTTGTGGCAAATCCAATAAGATATTTTGGAATCAAAGGATTGGTTAAGTTCAATGCCGTTTGAATAGAAACAACACCTCCAACGAAAAAGGAAATAAAAGCAACAATCCCAAGGGAATCAATTACTAAATCGTCAATTTCTTTGAAAATTAATCCTCTCATAACCGACCATTTTGTGGGTTTGTTAAAGATTTCTTTCAGCATTAAAAAATACCTACCTATTTGCGTTAAATAACGAATTAACATCATTTTATTAGTGTTCAGTGTTCAGTTTATAGTTGGCAGTAAAAATACTATAATTTTATGTGAAAGATGGATTAAAATTTTAAAACAATTTCTCTTTCATCTTCTGAAGTCTGTAATTACGAATAAATTTAGCTTGTTCGTCAGTAACTAAAAGCGATTTTTTAGAAGATTTTGCTTTCCAAAAACCTTTTATATAATCTATAAAAAGTAGCGGTTTTTTCTTCATCACCGCCAATTTAATGGAAGCTATAGTAGTAATCCAAAATCCGTAACCTAAGGAATAAAACGCTTCACCTTGTTTGTATCGAGCTGTTTTGTTGTAGTTTGCTCCAGTTGGTTTTAGATGTTTTACATGTAAACTTTCATCGGTAACTACTTTCCAATTATAGAATTTGCATAACAATTCATCAACGGTATCCCATCCCATTTCTGGTTTTAATCCGCCAATTTGCTTGAAAGTTTCTTTTCTATAAGCTTTTAATGCTCCGCGAATATGGTCTTTATCAGTAAGGTTTTCTAAAATCCATTCACCGTTTTTTTCTATATAGCAAAATCCTCCAGCCATTCCAATTCGTTCATCTGATTTGAAATGTTTAATTATGGTTTCAAAATAATTATTTGGAAAAATCAAATCGGCATCAGCTTTTACGATAAAGTCATAGTTTTCATCCAAAGTTTCTAATCCTTTTTGAAACGCTTGAATTACTTTACTTCCTGGCAAATGAATGGCATCAGAAGTCTTATTAACTAAAGATATAAAAGAATATTTTGAAATAAATGAATTGACAACGTCTTCTGTTTTATCTGTTGAATTGTCATTCACCACCACAATTTTAGTAGGTAAAACAGTTTGTTCAACCAGTGATTGAAGTGTCAAAGAAATTAAGGCTTCTTCGTTGTGTGATGGAATGACGATGTAATATTTCATTAGCTAATCACTATTTACTAATTACCTTTCACTTTTTCAGCACAAACAATATAATATCTAGGAGTAAAATACCTTAACAAAGGTCGGAATCCAAGTTTCTTAACTGGATGTGTGAATTTTTCACGAGCTGTGATTTTCCAACCTGTTTTTTCTAGAAGCCAATCCAATTGCCAATCTTCAAATTCGTGGTAATGTCTGTCCCACATATCAATTTTGCTTCGATAAGCAGGAGAAAACCATAAACGTAGTGGGATAGAAATCAACAATTTATCACACTTTACATTCTGTAAAACAGTATAAGGATTTAATAAATGTTCGAAAATTTCAAAAGCTGTAAAAACCGTATAATTTTCGTTTTGCAAAGCCGTTTGGTCGTTGTCTAAATCTTCACCTTTGGTGTTTTTTACAGTATAACCATTCTCTTCCATGATTTTAGAAAAAGGATTGGGAACCCCTAAATCAAAGATGGTTTCTGAAGTAGCAACGTGCTTTTGTAAAAATTCTAAAGTGTGCTTAAAGCGTTTATTGGGAAATGTTTTTTCGTACATTCTTACTGTTTGTAGTTTAGTATTTACTGTTTTTGGTTCTGCAAAATTAACTATTAACTATTAACTATAAACAACAAACTTTAAAAATTACATTCTGTAAACAATCGCATTGATATTCATTCCAGCGCCAACCGATGCAAATATAATTACATCACCTTTATGAATCTCTTGATTTTCAATTTTTCCTTTAATCAAAGAATCGTATAAAGTTGGAACAGTCGCAACACTTGAATTTCCTAATTTATGAATGCTCATTGGCATAATTCCTTCGGGTGGCGTTTGTCCGTATAATTTGTAAAAACGCTGAATTATTGCTTCATCCATTTTCTCGTTGGCTTGATGAATCAATACTTTTTTTACCTGATTGATATCAATTCCGCTATTGTCTAAACATTCTTTCATAGCTTTTGGAACATTGCTCAAAGCAAATTCATAAATCTTTCTACCATGCATTTTTATATAACGAACGTCTGGATCGTGATCTTTATTAAAGGAATTTCCAAAAAATAAATAATTGGCTTCATCATAAGCATAAGTCGCCGATTCATGAGCCAAAATTCCCTCATTTTCACCTTCAACAGCTTCAATAATTGTTGCACCTGCACCATCAGAATAAATCATAGAATCTCTATCGTGTGGATCGGTAACTCTTGATAGTGTTTCGGCACCAATTACCAAACATTTTTTTGCCATTCCGGCTTTTATAAATGCAGTTGCTTGAATAACACCTTCAACCCAACCAGGGCAACCAAAAAGCATATCATATGCTACACACTTTGGATTTTTTATGCGTAAATTGTGTTTCACACGAGTTGCCAAACTTGGAAGTAAATCGGCTTGAATAGCTCCTTTTTTCTGATTTCCAAAATTGTGCGCAAATATTATGTAATCTAAAGTTTCAGGATCGATATTAGCATCTTCAATTGCTTTTTTTGCCGCAATGAAAGCGATATCAGAAGTTAACAAATCATCAGAAGCATAACGACGTTCTTCAATTCCAGTAATTCCATAGAATTTCTCTGTAATGACTTCATTTGGAAGCGGAAATGGTGTTCCATCTTCGTTCAAGAAAGCATGATTTGAAAAGTCTTTATTGGTTACTATTTCTGTTGGAATATAACTTCCGGAACCTGTTATTTTTATGTTCATTTTGTTGATAATGAATAGATTTAATGTAAACTTAATAATAAAAAATTAATTTAGGTACTATTAATTAATATGCGTGCATATAATTGTGAATTTGCTATTATTATTCTAATAAAATAGTAATTTCATAATTTTACGATTGGTTTTGAGCAATTTTTATTTGCATAATAGTCGAAAGATTGTGTGCCATATTTTTCATTCTTTCACAATTGAAACCTTCAAAATTTTCATTGATGGCAGCTTCAAAGTGTGCCAACCAAATTTCAAATAATTCTTTAGATAAATAAGATTTCATATTTACATCCAAATGAATTTGAGTCAAATTATTGAAGTATCCGCCGGTTCCAAAAATAGCTTGCGACCAAAAAGTCACTAGAATTGGCAAGTGTTCCTCCAACTTTATTTTGACAACATCAGTAAAAATATAACTGATTTTAGGATCAGCTAAAAGTTTTTTATAAAAATCCTCTACAATAATATATAAGTCATCTTGATTTTGAACGTCATTCATTTCAGAAAAAATTAAAATGTAAAGTTACACGATTCCAAATTCTATAGGCTGATTTATGTCATATTTATAAAAGAAAAAGGTTTCAAAATTAATTTGAAACCTTTAAAATTCGTATTTCTAACTTTGTACTTCGTACTTACTTACATATAAGCTTCAATAGGAGCACAACTACAAACTAAATTTCTATCGCCATAAGCATCATCGACACGACGAACGCTTGGCCAAAATTTATTTTCTGCAATGTAATCTAAAGGGTAAGCTGCTTGTTCTCTAGTGTATGGGAAAACCCAAGTATCAGCAGTTAACATATTTAAAGTATGCGGTGCGTTGTGCAACACATTGTTAGTTTCTTCTTTTGTAGCTGCTTCAATTTCTTTCCTAATAGAAATCATGGCATCACAAAAACGATCTAATTCGGCTAAATCTTCTGATTCAGTTGGTTCAATCATCAAAGTTCCAGCTACTGGGAAAGAAACGGTTGGCGCGTGGAAACCATAATCCATTAAACGTTTTGCAATATCGGTAACTTCAATTCCTTTTTCTTTGAAAGCTCTACAATCTAAAATCATTTCGTGAGCTGCTCTTCCCATTTCTCCTGAATATAAAACTGGATAGTGCGATTCTAAGCGCGTTTTCATATAATTGGCATTCAAAATTGCATATTTTGTAGCATTAGTGACACCTTCTGCACCCAACATACATATATATCCATAAGAAATTAAGCAAACTAATGCCGAACCATAAGGCGCAGCAGAAATAGCAGTAATAGCTTGGTTTCCTCCTGTAGTAATAATTGGATTAGTTGGTAAAAACGGTACTAATTTTTCGTTTACACAAATTGGTCCAACACCTGGTCCACCACCACCATGAGGAATAGCGAATGTTTTGTGTAAGTTCAAGTGACAAACATCAGCGCCAATTGTAGCCGGATTTGTTAGTCCAACTTGTGCATTCATGTTTGCACCATCCATATAAACCAAACCACCATTTTCATGAATAAGTTCTGTAATTTCACAAATAGCGCTTTCAAAAACACCGTGAGTTGAAGGATAAGTTACCATTAATGCTGATAAATTATCTTTATGTTCGATGGCTTTTGCTCTTAAATCTTCAACGTCAATATTACCGTTTTCCATTGTTTTGGTAACGATAATTTGCATTCCTGCCATAGCTGCCGAAGCTGGATTAGTACCGTGAGCTGATGATGGAATCAAACATACATTTCTATGATGATCACCACGAGATAAATGATAAGCGCGAATTGCCATCAAACCTGCGTATTCTCCTTGTGCACCTGAATTTGGTTGCAAAGTAGTTCCTGCAAAACCAGTTACCACATTCAATTGATGCTCTAATTTTTTAAGCATAATTTGGTAGCCTTCCGCTTGTTCTATTGGAGCAAATGGGTGAATTGAATTCCAATTTGCCATTGATAATGGTAGCATTTCGGCAGCAGCGTTCAATTTCATCGTACATGAACCTAATGAAATCATCGAATGATTTAACGATAAATCTTTACGTTCTAATTTTTTTATATAACGCATCAACTGACTTTCAGAATGATTACTATTGAAAACATCATGCGTCAAGAAAGTTGAAGTTCTTTCTAATGATGTTGGGATGTTATTTGTTAAAGATAATTCAGATACTTTAAAGCTTTCTTTACCTGTTGCTTCCGCAAAAATGGCAATGATTTGATTCAAATCTGAAATAGAAGTTGTTTCATTTACAGAAATTGAAATAGTTTCACCATCTATATAAAAGAAATTAACTTCGTTTTTTTCTGCAATTGCTTTTACTTTTGGAGCGTCTGCTTTTACAGCAATGGTATCAAAGAAAGAAGTGTTTACATTATAAACGCCTAATTTGTTTAAAGCATCTGATAAAGTTACCGCCGAAGCATGTACTTTGTTAGCAATATATTTCAAACCTTTTGGTCCGTGAAAAACGGCGTACATTCCAGCCATAACAGCTAATAAAACTTGAGCTGTACAAATATTGGATGTTGCTTTTTCACGTTTGATGTGTTGCTCGCGAGTTCCTAAAGCCATTCTCAAGGCACGATTTCCGTTAGCATCAATAGTTACACCGATTATTCTTCCTGGCATAGAACGTTTAAATTCTTCTTTTGTAGCAAAATATGCAGCGTGCGGTCCTCCATAACCCATCGGAATTCCGAAACGTTGTGAAGTTCCAACTACAACATCAGCTCCTATTTCTCCTGGAGATTTAAGTTTTACCAATGATAGAATGTCAGCAGCAACACCAACTTTGATTTCTTTATCGTTAGCTTTTGCGATAAAACTTGTATAATCATTTACTTGACCAAATTTGCCCGGATATTGTAAAATAGCCCCGAAGAAATCTGTTGAAAAATCAAATGTTTCATGGTTTCCAACAACCAATTCTACACCAATTGGAGCAGAACGTGTCTGTAAAACTGATAAAGTTTGAGGTAGGATTTCTTCTGAAACAAAGAATTTACAAATATTATTTTTCTTTTGATCACGAGAACGGACATCATACAACAATGACATTGCTTCAGCAGCTGCAGTTCCTTCGTCTAGAAGCGATGCGTTGGCAATTTCCATTCCCGTAAGTTCGATTATCGTTGTTTGATAATTTAGAATTGCTTCTAAACGACCTTGAGCAATTTCAGCTTGATATGGCGTGTAAGCAGTATACCAACCTGGATTTTCAAAAATATTTCTCTGAATTACCGCAGGAACAATCGCTGGATGATAACCCAAACCAATGTACGATTTATAAACCTTATTTTTCTTTCCTAAGTCTTGAACATGCGTTAGGTATTCATATTCAGTCATTGGAGCGTCTAAATCTAAGTCTTTTTTTAGACGGATATTGTCTGGCACAGTTTCATAAATTAGCTGGTCAAGACTTTCTACTCCAATGGTTTTAAACATATGTTGTAGGTCGTTCTCACGAGGACCTATGTGGCGTAATGCAAAAGCGTCTGTTCTCATTTGGTAAAAATAAATATAAAGTTTGTGTGTGTTGTTTACAGTCTGAATCGAGTTCAGATTTAAGCAACAAAAGTAATTATTAAACTTTTATTTTTAAGTTAAACAAAGGGTAATATTTTGAGAAATTGTTAACTAAAAACAGGGTTTATTAACATAATGATTAGTTTTGTAGCATGCTATTTTTTAGAAAACTTTTCGGTTTTTACATCAATTCAAGCATTCATGTGGCTTTGTCTGTTTATGCTTTGGTTCAATTGACACAAATTTTGTTTACCATTTATGATGATTTTGCTATTTCTTACTTTGCTTTTTTCGGAACAATTGTAGGTTATAATTTTGTGAAATATGATGCTTTAACAAGAACAAAAAAAGTACAAATGTCGCTTCAATTAAAAGCAATTACCTTTTTGAGTTTTTTGTCTTTGATAGCTACTGGATATTGTTTTTTGCAATTAGAAAAAACCACACAAATCATTGGTTTTGTATTTCTCGCCATAACATTATTATATACTTTACCGTTCTTCCCCAACAAAAAAAATGCTCGAAATTGGGCTGGATTTAAAATTTACATTGTGGCTTTGTGTTGGGTAGGAGTGACTTTGTTTTTACCAATAATTAATAACCATTTGCCTTTTACAGGTTATGTGTTCTTGGTTGCAGCACAACGATTTATTCTAATTTTTGTATTGATATTAATTTTTGAAATCATCGATTTAAGATTAGATGATCCGCATTTGAAAACTGTTCCACAGCAAATTGGAGTTGTGAAAACCAAACGAGTAGGTGTTGCATTAATGGTTTTATTCGTAATATTAGAATTTTTATCGACAGATTTTAGAATAGAATTTTTTGCTTTAAAATCGGCTTTGGCAATAACAACGATTTTGTTTTTGTTGTTTTCAAATGAAAATCGATCACGTTATTATGCTTCTTTTTGGGTGGAGAGTATTCCGATATTTTGGTGGTTATTTTTGGTGGTTTTCGGCTAAATATTTCAGAACTTTATTGCGTTCAGTAATAAAATTAGTTAAATGTTTTTTCAGAAGAAGTACATCAAATAGTTTTCCAAGAATACCATAAGGAGTTTGATACTGAATTTTATCAATCATCATTACAAATCCTTTTCTATCGATAAAGGAATGTTCGTGTTTGAACGATTTAAATTCGCCTTCAATCATTTCATCCACAAAATAAGTTGGAATTTCCATTGCAGAAATTATACTCTGGTGAGTTAAGTAAATTCCAAAATGTTTGCCACGCCAAGTAACGGTTTCGCCTTTATTAATCAAGCCAGAAGTTATTCCGTCAATAGCAGATTCATTAGATTTTGCTGTTGATAATTTATGAATATCAATGTTTCTCGATAAGTCGAAAATGACTTTTTTGGATGCTTTAATTTTGGTTGTAAGATTTATTGTGGTCATTTTTATCTTTTTAATTTAAATACCAAGCCAATGAAAATAGATGTTGATAGATAGGCTGAAATTAATTCTACTTCATCAATTCCAAATATTAAAGCAAAGGAAATAATTATACCCAAAGCATAAAATAGTATCAATATTAATTTTGAAAATTTTAAATTTATGTTCTTTTTTCCAAGAAAGTAATAGAGAAAACCATACAAGACATGTGTTGGAGTTGAGAAAATTAGACTAAAAATAATTGTTATTGGATATACTTCGACTAATCCAATAACGCTTTTTAAATTTCGATTAAAAATGCAAAATAGCTCGAAAACAAATGGTGAAATAAAAATTGTTCCAATCCAATGTTTAATTAAGTAACTCCAATTCATAGTTTTACAATTTGTAATATCCAATTAAATTATGAATGAAAAGTAGTGTATTCACCACAGCAAAAAGAACAAAAAGTGAATTCATAAAATAACTTCCAACTTTAAATAAGGTTCTTTTCGGAATGTCATACATTGGATAGTAAGCAATTTGTGTGGCTACTTTTCCAACCCAATAGGCAGCGATTAATCCAGTTAAAGCGACTGCTAATGCTGATTGTTCTTTTAATTCAATTGTAAATAGTATAGCAATCAATCCGAAAGAAAAGTTTAAACCTTGAATGTATCTTCCGTAAGTTTTAGCAATTTCTTGGTTTAAAGGTTTGAGTTGTTTGACATCATTATACCAATCAAAAACTTGGTGGCGAATGTATGGATAAATCATCGCTGTAAAAATTTGACCTATTCCACTTAGGATAATCAGCCAGTTTGGGATTGTAAAATTCATGATATGTTATTTTATAGTTTTTTTACCTTCAATATTTATTTTTGAACCTATTGCTAGAAATTCTGATGTTGGTTTTAAATCGTCTAAAAACTTAAAATCTTTGCCATAAATACTTTCAAAATCAACGTCAATTTTTGATTCAATTACTTTTAATTGTTCCCATCTTGGGTGCGAAACAGCATATTCAATAGACTTATCTTTATTGTAATTGGTGTAACCAAAATAATGTTCAGTGATGAATTCGGCTTCTGAATTTGGTTCAATTGGAATTGCTTTTTTCTCAGTTGTCATTGCGATAGAATTCCATTTAGCATTTTTATACCATTCGTATTGAAAAGATTTTGATGTTTCGTTTTCAGTTTTTGAATGACGCATTTTCATTGTTTGATAATGTTCATTGTATAAGGTGTTGGCAACAATTGAAATGGCATGTTTCGGAACAATTTCTTTAACGAAAACAACGCCACGTTTCCAAATACCATTTTCGAATCTTTTTACATAGAATCGTAAATTGACTTCTTCAAAATTTATATGAAAAGGGACTTTAATTCCCAAAACTTTTACGTTTTCAAACATAAATCCGATTAGACTGATGTAACATTTGTCGTTCCATAAGTCGATTTCGGTACCTTTTGGAACATAATTTTCTAAAATTTTTGGATCAATTTCGTAATTGAACATTGCTAAATCATTCCACTCTGCTGTTAAGAAGCTCATTTGTTAAGTATATTAAATTTTGAATTAGAAAAGCTGCAATAGTTTATGTATAAATTGTAAAGTGCTATTGGAAGGCACATATAAAAAAAGTCACCTTCTATAAATTTGAAAAACAGAATTACAAAAAACCAATAAAGGATATAAAGTGCGAATAGATATTTATTGTAAGCCATTGCATAAAACGTAAAACTAAAGGCTGTAAAAACTTGAAAGAATCCAAGAATAACTAAAAATCCGATACTACTATCTAAATTCAAGCCCATGATGTTTTCCAAGAATACACCTATAAATGCTACGATAGTCAAAATCAAATTAAGGTAGAATACAAACTGTCTCATAATTATTTATTATTTTAAACTTTCAGAAAAAAATGAAAGTTTTGATTAAATTTTTTTATTCTCACTTCATTATTTTAACAACCAATTTTGCTAACCAATTGTCTTTGTATTCCGTCATTTTGTCTAACATATTATCAGCTTTCAAAACGAAATCATACAATTTAGTAGTTTGATCTACAAAATGTTTTTCTTCTGCTGTATTGTCAGATGTTATTGAGGAAACTTCTTTTAAAACTTTCAAAGCAGGTTTGATTTCACGTTTACTTCGTTCTCTTGAAATTTTCACTGCTAACTCGTCTAAATCTTTTTCTGCTGTAAAAAATTCACGTCTTTCGCCAGCTTTGTATTCTTTGTAAACAATTCCCCAATCCATTAAGGCTCTTAAATTCATTGAAGCATTTCCACGAGAAATTTGTAATTCTTCCATAATGTCTTCCATTGAAACTGCTTCGTGAGAAACCATCAAAAGCGCATGAATTTGAGCCATGGTTTTATTTATTCCCCATTGACTACCCAATGCACCCCAAGTTTGAACAAATTTATTTTTAGCTTCTTTGAATTTCATTTGTCGTTTTTATTGTTTTTGAAAGGTCAAATGCAAACGCATTGAAAATGCTTATTGTCATTTTGATGGTTATTTCATTTTGGTAGGACAAAGATATATAAAAGTTTTTAAAGTTTCAAAAAAAAATGAAAGTTTATTTTAAAAAGAAACCGAAGCACTAAACTTCGGTTATCTTTTATCGTCTTTTGAATAATTTGAAACTCCATTTATATTGATTTCTGTTCCTAAAAAATGAGGTTCTCGATTTCTAATGACATCAATTACTGATTTACAAATCGAAAAATATTCTCTAAAACACACATAATTATAGTTATTGTATTCTCCTTCATTTGCAGAGAATCCAATAGATTCAATACCAAGATTATTTCCAATATATAGAGCTCTATTCAAATGATATTCTTGAGTAATTAAGATTGCCTTATCAATTTTAAAGATATTTTTTGCACGATACATTGTTGAATAAGTATCAAATCCTGCATAATCTATGTAGATTTTTGTAGTATCAATTCCTTTTTCAAAACAGTAAGTTTTCATTACAGTTAATTCGTCATGTGCATCGTTTCCGTTATCTCCTGAAAGTAATATTTTATTAATTTTTTTAGATTCGAATAACTTTATTCCAGCATCAAGACGATCTTTTAAATATTTACTGGGCTTATTTCCATTAATTCCTGCACCAAAAATAATTCCAACATTTATTGTAGGAACATCATTTTCGAAAGAAAATATTAACGAGTTAGTTTTAGATTTTACATAAAAGTTAATTCCAAAAATTAGGATTATCCCAATAATTGAAACATAAAGTAGTTTCTTAAAATGTTTTTTAATGAAATTTTTCAAATCAAATAATTTTATATCAATCCAGCTCGTTTCAGCAACGCATCAGCTTTTGGTTCTTGACCTCTAAATTTTTTATACAATTCCATTGGTAATTCTGTTCCACCTTTTGAAAGTACGTTGTCTTTAAATTTAGTAGCTACTTCTTTATTGAAAATTCCTTTTTCTTGGAAATAAGCAAACGCATCAGCATCTAAAACTTCAGCCCATTTGTAACTGTAATAACCAGATGAATAACCACCTTGGAATATATGTGAAAACGACGTACTCATACAATTTTCAGCAACATCAGGATATAAACTTGTGCCTTCCATAGCTTGTTTTTCAAAAGCTTTTACATCAGCAATAGTTTGTGATTTTCCGTGATAGGTCATGTCTAAAATCCCGAAACTCAATTGTCTTAAAGTTGCCATTCCTTCTAAGAAACTCGCACTTTCTTTGATTTTTTCTACATATTCTTGCGGAATGATTTCTCCAGTTTCGTAGTGTTTAGCAAACAATGCCAACGCTTCTGGTTCGTAACACCAATTTTCCATAACTTGACTTGGCAATTCCACAAAATCCCAATAAACCGAAGTTCCAGATAAACTTGGATAAGTTGTATTGGCTAACATTCCGTGTAAAGCGTGACCAAATTCGTGGAATAAAGTTGTTACTTCATTAAAGGTTAGGAGTGAAGGTTTTGTTTCTGTTGGTGGAGTAAAATTACAAACGATAGAAACGTGTGGTCTTTCATTAATTCCATTTTTCACGGCTTGTGATTTATAAGAAGTCATCCAAGCGCCATTTCGTTTTCCTTTTCTTGGGAAAAAATCGGAGTAGAAAATGGCAACCAATTGTCCTTCGAAATCCAAAACCTCAAAAGTTTGAACATCTTCGTGGTATTTGTCAATATCAAAAACCTCTTTAAAAGTAATTCCGAATAGTTTTTCTGCTATAGTAAAAGCTCCATTTAAAACATTTTCTAACTTGAAATAAGGCTTTAAAATCTCATCATCAAAGTTGAATAATTTTTGTTTCAATTTTTCTGAATAATATGCGCCGTCCCATTTTTCTAGTTGGTCAATTCCGTCCAATTCTTTTGCGAAAGCAGTTAGTTGAGCAAATTCTTTTTGGGAAGCTGGTTTTGCTTTTTCTAATAAATCATTCAAAAAAGAAAGTACTTTTTCAGGATTTTGAGCCATTCGTTCTTCTAATACAAAATCAGAATGTGATTTGTATCCTAATAAATTAGCACGTTTATGACGTAATTCTACAATTCGTTTTACGTTTTCTTTGTTTTCAAATTCGTTGTCTTGAAATGATTTCTTTCCAGCAGCGATTGCAATTTCTTTACGTAATTCACGATTTTCAACATAAGTAACAAAAGGTAAATAACTTGGAAAATCTAAAGTAAAAACCCAACCTTCAAGATTTTTAGATTTTGCCAAACTTGCTGCCATTTCTTTAGCGCCATCAGGCAAACCTTTTAAATCTGCTTCGTTGGTGATGTGTAATTGATAGTTATTAGTTTCTGCTAAAACATTTTCGCCATAAGTCAATTTTATTTTGGCTAATTCGGTGTCAATTTCACGTAATTTTAATTTGTCTTCTTCATTCAATAATGCTCCATTTCTAGAAAATCCTTTGAATTTTTTGTCTAATAAAGTCGCTTGTTCTGTAGTTAAATTCAAAGAATCTTTTTGATCATAAATTGCTTTTACTCGTTTGAATAAATCTTCATTTAAAGCGATATCATTACTAAATTCAGTCAACAACGGAGAAACTTCTTGTGCAATTTTTTGCATTTCGTCACAAGTTTCTGCCGAATTCAAATTGAAGAAAATAGAAGATAATCTATCCAATTGTTCACCTGAAAAATCTAAAGCAATAATCGTATTTTCAAATGTTGGAGCTTCAGAATTTGTAATTATGGTATCAATTTCGGCTCTTGCTTGAGCGATATTTTCGATAAAAGCAGGTTTGTAATCTTCTAGTTTTATTTGCGAAAAAGGCGCAGTATTATGTTTGGTATTGAATGTTGAGGTAAGTGTTTTCATTGCTCGCAAAGGCGCAAAGGCGCAAAGTTTTTTAAAGTTTAAAATTTTCTAAATCTTGGTAGGTATTCCAAAAACGAAGTAATTCTAAGGTGTTGGAATTTATTTTGTAATAAAGAGTAATTTGTTTTGTAATCACAACTTTATTAACTTTTTTATAATTTGTTGAAATGAATTCAATGTTGTTTTTATCTAATAAAGTAATTGTGTAGTCAACTTTGTCGATAAAATTCACAACATCTTGAAATGTCCATTCAGCTTCTAGATAATCAATGTTTTGCCAATAGTCTTTTTTAGCTTGTGGCGACCAAATAACATTCATTATTTGAAATACTTAGAATAACGACTTCTAGTTTCTTCCATAACCATATTATGCGTAATTCCTTCATTATTTTCCAATGAATAAATTGCTTCATCAATAGCCGCTTTTTGCTTTTCAGTTAAAGTGGATTTGGATTGTATCAAAAGTATAATTTCTTCAATCAACTTTGGGTTTTCAATATCCAAAATAACCTTTGCCAACTCAATTTTAGAAGTTTGAATGTTCATAGTATTCTTTTTATCAAAGATAATTATTTTTTCAATTCAGATGCTGCTTTATTCACCGCTTCTTTTAGACTTTCTTTGTAGAAAATAATTTTGTCAAGCACACATTTATCGTGACTTCCAATGATTTGTGCGGCTAGAATTCCGGCGTTTTTTGCTCCGTTTAACGCAACAGTTGCAACAGGAACGCCACCAGGCATTTGAAGAATCGATAAAACCGAATCCCAACCATCAATAGAATTACTAGATTTTACAGGAACTCCAATTACAGGAAGTGGCGACATAGAAGCAACCATTCCAGGTAAATGAGCCGCGCCACCAGCACCAGCAATAATTACTGAAATTCCACGAGTGTGTGCGTTTTTACTAAAATCAAATAATTTTTCAGGCGTTCTGTGTGCCGAAACGATATCAACCTCAGTTTCGATGTCAAATCCTTTTAAGATGTCGATGGCTTCTTGCATTACAGGCATATCTGAAATGCTTCCCATTATGATGGCTACTTTGCTCATTATTTTAGTTTAATGTTGTTTAAAATTGTTTCTATTGACCACAACTGCCAACTGCGATTGATTACTGCGACTGACCACTAATCACTCTAATACTATTCTTCACATCTTCAGCAACCTTTCTTGCTTCAGCCATATTTTCATTCACAATCGTAACGTGTCCCATTTTTCGGAAAGGTCTTGTTTCTCTTTTACCGTAAATGTGAGGTGTAACACCATCAATTGCCATTATTTTTTCAATGTTTTCGTAAATAACTTGACCCGAAAAACCTTCTTCACCGACCAAATTTACCATAATTCCAGCAACTTTGCTATCGGTAGTTCCTAAAGGTAAGTTTAAAATGGCACGTAAATGATTTTCAAATTGCGAAGTATAACTCGCTTCAATCGAATAATGTCCCGAATTGTGAGGTCTTGGAGCAACTTCGTTTACTAAAATTTCATCATCTTCAGTTTGGAACATTTCTACCGCTAATAATCCAACGTGATTGAAAGCTTCTGAAACTTTCAGTGCTATTTCGGTTGCTTTATTTGCCACTTTCTCGTCAATTCGTGCAGGACAAATTACATATTCAACTTGATTAGCTTCGGGATGAAATTCCATTTCCACCACAGGATAAGTTTTAACTTCACCAGAAACTGAACGCGCTACAATTACAGCCAACTCATTTTTAAACGGAACCATTTGTTCAGCAATACATTCCACTTCGGGTAAATTGACTAAATCTATTGTAGAACGAACTATTTTCACACCGTTTCCATCGTAACCAAATTGAGCACATTTCCATACAAAAGGAAATTCTAATTCGTCTTTTTCTAGCGATTTTCTCAAATCATTCAAATCTACAAATCGTTGATGTAGTGAAGTTGGTATGTTATTTTCAACATAAAAATCTTTTTGACGACCTTTATTTTGAATTAAACGTAACGTTTTTGGTGATGGAAATATGGGTAATCCTTCCGATTCCAAAACGTCTAAAGCATCTAGATTTACGTTTTCGATTTCGATGGTTAAAAGATTCACCATTTTTCCAAATTGATAAACGGTGTCATAATCCATCAAACTTCCTTTATAAAAAGCATTGCAACTGTATCTTGCCGGAGCTTCTTCGCTTGGTTCTAAAACCAAAGTTTGTATATCGAATTTTCTAGTTTCGGTTAATAGCATTTTGCCTAATTGTCCGCCACCGAGAATACCTAATTTAAAATCGGATGAGAAATAATTCATTGTAATGTTGTAGTTGTTTGTGCAAAGATAATCATTTGAAATTATTTTAATCGCTTCAAAATATCTTTCACTGCTGATTTGTAACCTGGAGTTTGATAGCTACAATCTCTTTGAAGTAACACTTTTAATTCCTCATTTACCCATGTGTGTTTTTTACCGAGATTGTACAAAGTTCGCATTGTATATGCAGCATTTGCGGCTTTTTTGGATTCAATCAACCAATCTAAACAAGTTTCAATTATCTTTTCTTCTTGATTTTCTGTTAAAGAATATTTTTTAGAATTGGATAGAAATAAACAGATTTTAGAAATCGAACGTATGGCAGAATCATTTTTATAATAAGGTAAAGTCTCGCAAAAATCTTCTAAAAAAGGTAAAAATAAATCCATTTTTTCTTCACAAATCAACTCCAAAATCCAACACGCTTTATGGTGATTTTTGTCCTTAATATTAAATGCAATTTCTAATAAATACTTTAAATAACAAGGATTGGCAAAGATGAAATCTTTATTATCATCTCTACTTTTCCTATGTGCTGTGCTTTTAGCGATTTGATTGTTATATTCTGTATTCATTTTGTAAATATATTAAATTAGCAAAAAAGTCAAAATACTTGTTATTAAATAGTTATTACTTCGTAAATTTGCTCCTTTATTTTTTAAAACAACAACACAATGATACATCTTCACGATAAAACTTTCGAGCCATTTATTTCTTCAGAAGAAATTGACTTCGCAATTGCAAATATGGCCAAACAAATGGACGACGATTTTTTTGATGAAGTTCCAGTTTTTGTTGGGATTTTAAATGGTTCCTTTATGGTAATGTCCGATTTGATGAAGCATTACAGAGGAATGTGTGAAGTGAGTTTTATGAAAATGGCTTCTTATGAAGGAACGCAATCTACAAATGACGTTAAACAACTAATCGGAATCAACGAAAACCTTGAAGGAAGAACTGTTGTAATTGTTGAAGATATTGTAGATACAGGAAATACAATTGAAGAATTGAAAGCAATTTTCAAGGAAAAAGGAGTAAAGCATTTAAAAATTGCAACTTTATTCTTCAAACCTGAAGCATACAAAAAAGATATTAAAATAGATTACGTAGGGATTAGAATTCCTAACAAATTCATTGTTGGATATGGTTTAGACTACGATGGTTTAGGAAGAAACCTTGCAGACGTTTATCAATTAGCACAATAAGGTCAAGTATTAAGATTAGAGTATTAAGTATTAAGATTTTCCAAATTTTGGAATTTGGAATTTAAAATTTTGGAATTTAAAATAATTATAAAATGATCAACATCGTTCTTTTCGGAAAACCAGGTGCAGGAAAAGGCACACAAGCTGAATTTTTAAAAGAAAAATACAATTTAACACATCTTTCAACAGGAGATATTTTTAGATTTAACATCAAAAATGATACTGATTTAGGAAAATTAGCCAAAACCTATATGGATAAAGGCGATTTAGTTCCAGATGAAGTAACTATCCAAATGTTGCAAAGCGAAGTTGATAAAAACCCACATTCGGCAGGATTTTTATTTGATGGTTTCCCAAGAACTTTAGCTCAAGCAGAAGCTTTAGATAAGTTTTTAGAATCTAAAGATCAAAATATTACGGCTACTGTTGCACTTGAAGCAGATGATAATATTCTTGTAGCTCGTTTGTTAGAAAGAGGAAAAACTTCCGGAAGACCAGACGATCAAGATGAAGAAAAAATCAGAAATCGTTATGACGAATACAATCAAAAAACAGCACCTTTAATGGATTATTACAAAGTTCAAGGAAAATTTCACGCTGTAAATGGCATTGGAACCATCTTAGAAGTTAACGAACGATTGAATCAAATTTTCGATAAATTATAGTCTAAAGAATTGACTTGGAGATAAATTTCGAGCATTCAATTTTTTTTCAGATATTTGCACTCACAAAAGGAGCTATTTCCGATAATAGGGATTTATGCTCTTTTTTTGTAATTTTAAACTATGGAAATTTTAATAATACTTTTT
>JBIKJF010000003.1:0-204055 GCA_044361155.1 Flavobacterium sp. | reverse complement strand
ATTTCTTGTACAACTTGTAATTTAAAAGACATTGTGTAGTCTTTCTGAGTGCGCTTTACATAGCGAATTTCTTGAAGGTTTTCCATAACGATGAAATTTGTGTATCGCTATTTCAGGACAAGACAACATCAAAAATAAAAAAAACCGTCTTGTGTAAAACGAGACGGTTTTTTTATGAAATAGAATTTGATTATTGATTTTGCATTTGTTTGATTAATTCCATTAATTGTTCTTGTTGCTCAATATCTTTACCAGTTACTTTCATATAAATTGCATAGATAAGAACACAAACACTTAATCCTAAACTTACATAATTTACAATTTTCCAAGTATTTGAATTGCCAGGGTTGTATTGGTCAGGATTAGCATTTAATAATTTTTCATCTTTGCTGGCAAGAAAAATACCAATTCCAGATAATACAACTCCCAATGCGCCACTCGTGCAACAACACCCAATATAAGATAATATTCCAAGAATCATTACAACTTGTTCGTTAGGTAATTTTTGTTTTTCCATAAAAAAATAATTAATTGGTTAGTTAAATAATTTTATAAATATAATTGATTAGCATTATAATTCCATTTGTAATAGCCATAATAATTATTGCTTTACTATAATTTCTTGATTTGTCTAAAAAATGTAATAAAAGAACGATGCCAAAAATTATCATTGTGTAGATAGCAGGAAACATTTTAAACGCTCCAACTAAATCTCCATGAATTAATAAATCTATGGAACGCTGTGTGCCACAACCCATGCATTCAACCCCGAAAAGTTTTTTATTCATACAGGGCAACATGTAATCTTCCATTCTTCTTTTCTTTTATTATGTCACTACAATTTTACAAATAAAATTTTAAATATCGTTTAACCAAGTAAAGTTTTCTACTTTTGAAAAATTAAATTTTAGAGGATGAAAAAACTTTTTTTACCGCTTCTTTTGGTCGCTATTTTTTTTGCTTTTTATGAGCAATCAAAACCCAATCCAAATCGTTTTATAATTATTATTTCAATCGTATTTTTTATGCTTGGAATGATGCAACTCATGTCTAAAGTTCCAAGTAAAAATGAAGTAGAAGAGGTGCAAGATTTTGATGAAAATCATGAAGAAGAAGTCACAGAAAGCGATTGTAAAATTGAAGAAAAAAAACAATAAAAAGGAAGACTAATTTTAGTGTTTAAATAGACTAAATACAGTTGCTAAATTTTAAAATTATTACTATGAAAACATTTCAAATAGGCGATAGGGTTTCGGTTTTAGATGACCTTATTGATGGAGTTGTCGTTAAGGTTGAAAAAGACCAAATTACTATAGAAACTACGGATAAATTTATGATGACATTTTTTGTCAATGAGTTAATTAAAATTAACTCTACCAGTAATTTAGATTGTTTTAATAGAAGTGAAAGTTTAATTAAGAAGAATTTAGACTTACAACCTACAAGAAAGCAAATTGAGCTTCAAAAAAAGCTTGAAAAAGTAGAAAAAGGCGTTCCTGAATTTGATTTACATATTGAGAAATTGATCAAAAATAAAAACGGTTTAAGTAATTTTGATATCTTAAATTTACAAATGGAAACGGCAAAAAGACACATCGAATTTGCCATCAAAAATCGCATTCCTAAAATCGTTTTTATTCACGGAGTTGGTGAAGGAATATTAAAAGCCGAATTGGATTTTATGTTAAAACGATATGAGAATATTTCGTTTCAAGATGCCAATTATCAAAAATATGGATTGGGTGCAATAGAGGTTTATTTTAAGCAAAACAAGCAATAAAATACTTTAAAAAAGCGTAAAAAATAGTCCTAATTTTGAAATAAAATTAGGACTATTTTGGGTCAAATAAGTTCAGTTTTTATTGAATAAAACTTCCATACAAATAATCATCTCCGAGATAAAATTCGCTATTTCCTTTTTTGAAAGTAACTTTTTTTAACCTAATAATATGTTGAAAACTTGATCCAAAAGTAGTTGTTGTAACTTCAATAATTCCGCTTACTTCTGCTACGCCGTCCTTCGCGGTCCATTCCTCTTTAACAACTGGTGTTGCTGGTAGTGGGTCGGCACAAAAATCATAATTTAAGATTCCAGACTCAAAAAGTTTATAAGTTATTTTGTTTGTAGCACTAATTAAACCGCTCTGCATACCCGATATATTTTGAAATAACGCTGGGTCTATGTCTAATAGCAATGCTTCGCTTCCAATTTTATTAAAAATTAAGTTACCAGTTGTACATTTTTCTGCATTTTCATCAAACGCAAATGGCGGTGGTGTTACGTCTACAGTGTAATTTCCAAAAATAAATGTTTCATAAAGTTGTGTTCCAGTGGGTTTTAAAAAGGTTACATTTTTTAATACTATAAAGTGGTTGTATTTTGTTATCCTTGTTGCATTTGGCGAATTTATGGCAGTATTTGGTGTTGTAATTGCCGTGGTTGTAACTTGGATGGTTCCCGAAACTGCAAGCCATTCGTTCACAGCAGTTGGCGTAGTTGCTGGAATTGTTGCGCACACATTTCCGGCGGTTATCGGACCGTTATAAGAACGATAAACAACTTTATTGGCACCACCAATAGTATATTCGCGAGGTGCGGTTGATACATCATTCAGAAAAGGAATCGCATTTGATTCCCCTATTTCAAGAAGTAGCGCTTCGTTAGATTTTAGTTTAAAAATAATATTGTTTAAATCACATTTTTGTGCGGGAACATCTTCAAATGAAATGGCTTCTACGGTTAAATCACCATCATCACAACTGCTCATAATTGATAAAAACGTTACAATTCCAATAATTTTTTTCATTGTTTCTATATTTAGAGCAAAAATAGAAATTTTACGCATTAATTGACATAATTATAGATTAATTAACGAAGTGTTTTATCTTTGCATTATGAAAAGAGTATACCTTGATAACGCAGCAACTACTCCTCTACGCAAGGAAGTTATAAATGAAATGCTAACTGTTTTAGAGAATGATTTTGGAAATCCTTCTTCAACACATAGTTTTGGTAGAAGTGCAAAAACGGCTTTAGAGTTATCTAGAAAAACGATTGCTAAAAGTTTAGGCTGTAATGCACAAGAAATAGTTTTTACTTCAAATGCTACTGAAGCTACTAATTGGATCCTTAAAAGTGCTGTAAATGACCTTAAAGTAAAGAGAATTATTACAAGTAAGATTGAGCATCACGCGACTTTGTATACAGTGAAATATCTTCAAACTGAATATGGAATTGAAGTTGATTATGTAAAAATTCTTCCGTCTGGTGCAGTAGATTTAACTGATTTGGTCGCGTTGCTAGCTAAAGATAGTTTAACTTTAGTAACATTAATGCATGTAAATAATGAAATAGGATCGATTTTAGATATTGAAAAAACGGGTAGAATTTGCCACCAACACAAAGCCTTTTTTCATTGCGATACGGTCCAATCCATCGGTAAAATTTCGTTCAATTTGCAAGACATGCCTGTAGATTTTATTGTAGCAAGTGCACACAAATTTCATGGTCCAAAGGGTGCAGGTTTTGCTTTTGTTAGAAAAGGTCTTGTTTTACAACCTCTTTTTTATGGAGGTGAACAAGAAAAAGGTTTGCGTGCCGGAACAGAAGCTGTACATCAATTGGTAGGAATGGCTAAAGCGTTAGAAATTTCTTATCAAGAATTAGCCTCAGAAGCTAGTTATATTGCAGACTTAAAAGCGTATTGCATAAATCAATTGCAATCCAATTTCCCTGAAATAAAGATTAACGGAACCACAACATTTTATAATATTCTCAATGTATTATTGCCTTTTTCAGAAGAGAAAACGGCTATGATTTTGTTTAATCTTGATATGAAAGGAATTGCAGTTTCTAGAGGTAGTGCATGCCAAAGTGGTAGTGTGAAACCATCACATGTTCTAGCAGAAATTCTTAAAAAGGAAGATTTAAAAAAACCAAGTTTAAGAATTTCTTTCAGTCATTACAACACAAGAGAGGATATAGATGCGCTACTTGATGGTTTGAAAGGAATTTAATTTTTATTACACCAAAACCAAATAGTCCTAAGGGTTTAAAGTAATAGTATTATAACCTTTGAAAGTATAAGTTTGTCCTGTTGTAAAATTGACGGAAGTACTATTTTTGTTTTACGATACTTATTTTTTAGCTGCTTTAGCTTTAGCTTTTTCTTGTTTTTTGAAATATCCTCTGAAAAAGAAATTGTGTTTTAGCGCTTCCAAATTTTCATTTAACTTACTACTTGCTTGGTTCAAATTAATCATGGTAGAATCTATTTGTTTTACCAATTTTGGATCATTTGATAGGTAATTTAAAGCGCCGTTTCCGTCTTTTAAATTAGTTATTGTTTTATTGATTTGCTCACTAGATTTTTCTAAATTAACTATAATTATCTTGATTTTTTTACCTGTAATTGTGTCTTTCAAAGCTCCAATAACATTGTCTTTGTTGTTTAAATCAGTGATTATTTTATTTAAATTAGCCATTGATTTTGAGGTACTTTGAGTTGTAACTTTTAAATTATAAATTGTTTGTTTTAAATTGTCACTCATCACGGTATCGTTTATCAACATTCCGATAGTACCTTTTTTACTATTAATTTGATTGGTGATTTTTACTAAATTATCTGTGATTAACTTAGCGTTTTCACTGGTAGAATTTATCGTTTTCAGAATTTCATCGGTTGAAGTTTTGTCTTCAGAGAGAATCATATCGCCTTCATTTACTATTTGATTGGATTTTTTTCCAGGAATAATATTGATAATCATGTTGCCAACTAATCCATCAGAACCAATTGAAGCCACAGCATCTTTTTTGATATGTGATGCAATAGCTTCTTCGATAAGCATGTCAACTTTTATAAGTGAATCATTTACAATGATAATTTCCCTAACAGTTCCAACATTTATTCCAGAAAAGCGCACATTATTTCCTGGTTGCAATCCATTTACATTTTTAAAAACAGCACTTATTTTAATGGTTTCATTGAACATATCTTTTTTATTACCAATAAAATAGATAGCAATTATGAAGAATAACGAGCCAATTATGACAAATATTCCAAGTTTAATTTTTTGATTTGTTGATTTTTCCATGTTCTACTTTATTTAAAAAAAGCTTCAATTTTTGGGTCTTTTGAGGCAGATAACTCATCAAAAGTTCCCTCAGCATAATTAATTCCTTCAATTAATAAAATCATACGATTTGCAATAACTCTTGCGCAGTCAATATCATGTGTGATTATAATTGATGAAGTTTTATATTTTTCTTGAATTGATTTCATTAACATAATAATTTCTTTTGATGTAATTGGATCTAAACCTGTTGTAGGTTCGTCGTATAAAATTATTTTAGGTTTCAGAATCAAAGTTCTTGCTAAAGCGATTCTTCGTTTCATTCCGCCAGATAGTTCATTTGGCATTAAATCAATAGTATTTGCTAAGCCAACATTTTCTAAAGCCTCCATGACAAGAGGATTTGTATCTTCAATTATTCCAAATTTTTTGGTATGTCTTCGTAATGGGAATTCTAAATTTTCTCTAACTGACATTGAATCATATAAAGCACTACCTTGAAAAAGGAATCCAACTTCGGTTCTAATTTCATCTAAATCATCTCTATGAATATCATTCATGTTTTTGTCCATGATGATAATAGAACCGCTATCAGATTGTTCTAATCCGATTAAACATTTAATCATCACTGATTTGCCTGAACCCGATTTACCCATAACTACAAGATTTTCACCTTCATATAAAACCAAATGAAATCCATCTAAAACATGATTAGTTCCATAACTTTTATGTAAATCTTTTACTTCAATAATTGTTTTTATGTTCGTTTTTTGCATCATAAATCATAAAATATATTGGTTACAAAAACAGCTATGAAGTCAATTACAAATAGTAGCATGGAAATAAATACAACAGCTTCGTTTGCGGCTTTTCCAACTCCTGCGGTTCCTTTCTTACAATTATATCCTTTAAAACATCCTACAATTCCTATGGCAAATCCAAAGAAAAAACTTTTGATGGTTGATGGAATTACATCACTAAATTCTAAAATATTTATTACTTGATTGATGTATAGTGTTAAAGATACATCAGATTTTAAATTCTCAACTAAGTAGGAACCATAAATTCCTATTACATCGCCAAAAAAAACTAAAAGAGGCAGCATCAATGTTGTGGCTAAAACTCGAGTAACTACTAAATATTTATATGGATTTGTTCCCGAGACTTCCATGGCATCAATTTGTTCAGTAACTCTCATAGAACCTAGTTCGGCTCCAATTCCTGATCCAATTCTTCCTGCACAAATCAAAGCTGTTATTATTGGACCAATTTCACGAATTAATGAAACGCTTACCATTGAAGGAATCCATGAAGCCGCTCCAAATTCTTCTAAAGTTGGTCTTGATTGTAAAGTAAAAACCAATCCTATAATGAAACCTGTAACTCCAACTAGTAATAAGGAACGATTTCCCATATTGTAGCATTGTCGAATAAATTCTTTAAACTCAAAAGGACGCTTGAAAACTTCAACAAAATATTTACCAATGAAATAGGAGAGTTCACCTATTTCAATAAAAAACGATTTTAAAGATTCTATAAACTTTGAAATCATGTTCATTTTTAAGGAATTAGTTTCAAAATGAAACAGTTACAATAAAGTTACAACATTTTATTGGATATGTAGTTCAAAAAATGAACAAAAAAAATCCGCCTTGTTAGTAGAACAAGACGGATTATATTAAATTTTGTACTTAGTACTTATAAATCTTGTACTTACAAATGTATTACTTCATCATAAGCAGCAGCTACAGCTTCCATAACAGCTTCACTCATAGTTGGGTGTGGATGAATTGATTTTAGGATTTCGTGTCCAGTAGTTTCTAGTTTTCTTGCTACAACTGCTTCAGCAATCATATCCGTTACACCAGCACCAATCATGTGGCAGCCCAACCATTCACCATATTTTGCATCAAAAATTACTTTTACAAAACCATCTTTTGTTCCAGCAGCAGTTGCTTTTCCTGAGGCTGAGAAAGGAAATTTACCAATTTTCAACTCGTATCCTTTTTCTTTTGCTTGTTTTTCTGTTAAACCCACAGAAGCGATTTCTGGAGTTGCATAAGTACAACCCGGAACGTTTCCGTAATCAATTGGTTCTACATGTAAACCTGCAATTTTTTCAACACAATTAATTCCTTCTGCAGAAGCAACGTGCGCCAAAGCTTGACCTGGCGTTACATCTCCAATAGCGTAATATCCTGGAACGTTAGTTTGGTTGTAAGCGTTTACTAAAATTTTGTCTCTGTCTGTTGCAATTCCAACTTCTTCAATACCAATATTTTCGATATTTGTTTTGATTCCAACTGCAGAAAGTAAAATATCAGCTTCAAGGACTTCTTCACCTTTAGCCGTCTTTACATAAGCTTTTACACCATTCCCTGAAGTATCAATACGCTCTACAGAAGAATTTGTCATGATATTTACACCAGCTTTTTTCATAGAACGTTCCATTTGTTTCGAAATATCTTCGTCTTCAACCGGAACAATATTTGGCATAAATTCAACAATAGTAACTTCTGTTCCCATTGAATTGTAGAAATGAGCAAATTCAACACCAATCGCACCAGAACCAACCACAATCATTTTCTTTGGTTGAGTAGGTAAAGTCATTGCTTGTCTGTATCCAATAACTTTTACACCATCTTGAGGAAGATTTGGCAATTCTCTTGAACGCGCACCAGTTGCAATGATGATGTGGTCTGCTGAATATTCAGTAACCTTTCCATCGGCAGCTGTTACATCTACTTTTTTACCTAGTTTTATTTTACCAAAACCATCAATAACGTCGATTTTATTTTTTTTCATCAAGAATTGAACTCCTTTGCTCATTCCGTCAGCAACATCACGAGAACGTTTTACAACAGCAGAAAAGTCTTTGTCAAATTCTTTAATGGTCAAACCATAATCGGATGCATGTTTTAGGTAATCAAATACTTGAGCCGATTTTAAAAGCGCTTTTGTTGGAATACAACCCCAATTAAGGCAAATTCCACCAAGACTTTCTTTTTCAATAACAGCTACTTTAAAGCCCAATTGTGAAGCACGGATTGCTGTAACATAACCGCCTGGACCACTTCCTAAAACAATAATATCGTATTTCATTTTTAAATGTTATTTCGTAATTAAATGAGATTGCAAAATTAGTAAAAAAGTTTAAAAGTTTATGAGTTTATAAGTTTAAAAGTTTGACCATCTTCCATCATCTAACCTAATGAAATAATTAAATCCTCAACTTCTTTCTTTTGTTCAGCATATTTGAGTTGTAATTCTGAACCTTCACCCATTCTATTGTAGTAATCAAAGGCTTTTTTCGCAAAGGCTTTTTTGTGATAATTAGAAATTTCAGGAATATTTGGATAAATTTTTTGGAACAACATTTCATAATAGGCTTGCCATTCGCGTTCGTTTTTGTCCATCACAAAAGGTTGACGTGTTTTTTGACGAACATGAACCATCTCGTGTGCAATTAAAGAAATCATCAAAGGTAACGGGAATTGAAAAGAATTTTCAGGAATTCTTATGATTTGTTGTCCACCAAAATCACCTTCGGTCGTAAGAACAATCATACTTGGATCGGCTTTTTCTCTAAATTCAAATCCTTTTAAATAATGATCATCTAATTGGAAATGTTGAATAATCCAATTGGCAGCTTCTTCAGTTTTTCCTTGATTGTGAAAGGTTTCAACTTTAGATTTTACTTTTTTGTAATTCATAAAATTATTTTGAAATCATTCTTTTAATTATAGAAACAATAGTAGTAGCTATTATGGCTCCTGAAAATGCTAAGAAAATATCTTTTTGCGCATCCCAAATATCGCCTTGAGTTCCAAGATAAGCATCACCTTGTGCTTTGAAGAAAACGTCGGCAACTGCCCATTCTATCAATTCGTAAAAACCACTAATAGAAAGTGTAACTTCAATAGGTAACGTCCAAGCAACCCACGATGGAAATTTTAACCATTTCAAAAACATTTCGCGCATTGGGTAAGCCAATAAAAGTCCGAAACTAAAATGAACAATTCTATCATAATGATTTCGAGATAAATCTAAAGCATCTTTAAGCCAATAACCAAAAGGGTTTTCTGCATATGTATATTTGGAACCATAAACGTGAAGACATAAGTAAATGCAAACTAATAAATAACTTAAATCACTGAATATGAATTTTTTATAGGTAAAAATCATAAAACCTAGAAATAGAAAGACTAAGGTGTTTTCTAAAATCCAATTGGCTGTATCGGTATTTCCTACGAAAGAATTAATCCAATTTATCAGAAAAAATCCGATGAAAATTTTTAACCAAGTATTGTTTTTTAAAGGAGTTCTTTCATCTGAAATTGCAATAGTAAATGCCATAGCTTTATTTAATTTTTATCAAATATAATAAAAACGAAATGGTTTTTAGATTGCTTCAGAAAATTGTGAATCGTACAAGTTCTTGTAATAACCATTTTCTTTGGTAACCAATTCTTGGTGCGTTCCAGATTCTACAATTTGACCTTTGTTCATGACGATAATTTTGTCAGCGTTTACAATAGTTGCTAATCGATGCGCAATCACTATAGAAGTTCTATCTTTTGTAATAGTTTCTGTTGCTCTTTGAATCAATTCTTCAGAATAGGTATCGATAGAAGACGTGGCTTCATCCAAAATAAGAATACTCGGATTACTAACATAAGCACGTAAAAATGCAATTAATTGGCGTTGCCCAGAAGATAACATCACGCCGCGTTCTTTTACATTATAATCATAGCCATCAGGTAAACTCATAATGAATTCGTGAACACCAATTTTCTTAGAAGCTGCAATAACTTCTTCACGAGAAACATTATTATTATTTAAGGTAATGTTGTTATAAATGGTATCAGCAAATAGGAAAACATCTTGCAAAACTACTGCTATTTGAGCTCGTAAACTTTCTAAAGTAAAGGTGTTAATATCTTGGTTGTCAATAGAAATTGTTCCTGAATTGATTTCGTAAAAACGATTTAACAAATTAATAATTGTAGATTTTCCTGCGCCAGTTGAACCCACAATCGCGATAGTTTCGCCTGATTTTACTTCTAAAGAAATGCCTTTTAAAACTTCCTCATCTTTTATATAACTGAATCGAACATTTTCAAAACTGATGTTTCCAGCAAAATGTTTGGCTTCAATAGTTCCAGTTTGTTGCACATCTTCTTCAGTGTCTAAAATATCAAAAACTCTGTTGGCAGCAATCATTCCCATTTGCATTTCGTTGAATTTATCAGCAATCTGACGCAACGGATTGAACAACATTCCGATGAACATCGTATAAGAAAATAAATCTCCAAACGTAGTAAATTTGTCGCCATCTAAAATGTGAAAACCTCCATAAAGCACTACAAAACCTAATGTTAACGACGAAATAATATCGGCGATGGGAAAGAAAATAGAGTTGTACAAAATTGTTTTAATCCAAGCAACATTGTGTTTTTGATTAATGTCTTTGAACTTTTGATATTCAATATCTTCACGATTAAACAATTGCACGATTTTCATTCCGGTTACACGTTCTTGAACGAAAGTATTCAAATTTGCCACTTGATTTCTTACTTCTTCAAAAGCCACTTGCATTTTACGTTGGAAGATTCTTGTGATGTAAACCAAGATTGGCATAGCAGCAATTACAATCCAAGTTAGTTTCCAGTTCATGTAAAACATGATGATTAGACAAGCCAACATTTTTAGCAAATCACTGATAATCATAAATAAACCTTGACTAAAAATTCTCGCAATTTGTTCGATATCAGAAACAGAACGCGTAACTAATTGTCCAACAGGTGCGTTGTCAAAATATTTCATTCTAAAACTCAACATGTGTTTGAAAAGTTTAGAACGAATATCTTTAATAATATTTTGACCTAAAAGATTTGCCCAGAAAACAAAGAAATACTGAAAAACTCCTTCTAATAACAAAACAACTCCCATCAAAGTTACATATAAAACTAGACCATATTGTTCTTTTGGTGCAATGTAAGTATCGATGGTAAGTTTTAAAATAAGTGGTCGTAAGGAAGCAAAAATCGCTAATAAAACTGCAGCGGAAATTACGCCATAAAAAACTGTTTTATAGGGTTTTGTATATTTTAATATTCGTTTAAATAAACGTATGTCGAATGCTTTTGCTTTCATTAATTTAATATTAGATTTTAGATATCAGATTTTAAATATAAAAAGTGATGTCTATATTCTATTCTTTATTTTCTAAAAAAGGATATTCCACTTTTGTCAAATACAATCCGTGTGCAGGAACTGAAAAACCTGCTTTTTTTCGGTCTTTGCTTTCAATTATTTGAATAAAGTCTTGCAAAGATACTTTTTCTAATCCTATATTTACCATCGTTCCAACAATTGCTCGAACCATATTTCTCAGAAATCGGTCTGCTGAAATTGTAAATACTAATCGATTGTCATTCTTGGTCCAATTAGCTTCAAAAATCTTACAGTTAAAAGTGTTTACATCCGTATGTACTTTTGAAAAACATTCAAAATCAATGTAATTGAAAAGTATTTTGCATGCATCATTCATTTTGTCAAGGTTCAAATCATTTTGATTATACCATGAATCATCACTTTTGAATGCATCTTTTTTGGTATGGATATGGTATTCGTAAGTTCGTTTTGTTGCGTCAAATCGGGCATGAGCTTCATCGTGAACTTTATGTATGTTCAAAATGGCGATATCTTTTGGTAAAAATGAATTGAGTTTATGGCTTAAATAAGGAATATCAATTTCTTGGTCAAAATCAAAATGTGCAAACATTTGCTTGGCATGAACACCAGAATCCGTTCGACCTGCGCCAACGAGTTCCGTTTCTGTTTTCAAAATCGTGGAAAGTGCTTTGGTCAAAGTTTCTTGAACAGAAGTTGCGTTTGGCTGATATTGCCATCCGTGATAGTTAGTTCCTTTGTAAGCAAATTCTAAAAAATATCTCAAATTGTTGGTTACGAGTTTTAAAGTTTCGGGTTTTATAAAGTAATGCAAATTTACAAAGATTTTAATTGATAAAATGTTTAAAGTTTTCCTAAATAATTAACTTTGCTGAGTAATGATTTCTTGAGAACAGATAAAACGAAGTTTTAGAATTCGTGTAATTTTATTGACAAAGAATTCGTGCAAATTTTTGCAATTCGTTTTGAAAACCTTATAAATAGATACTGAAACAAGTTCAGCATAAATGAAAAAAATCCTTTTACTTTCCGATACGCACAGTCATATTGACGATACAATTTTAAAATATGTAAATCAAGCAGATGAAGTTTGGCATGCAGGTGATATTGGTGATTTGGTTGTAACCGATACGATCAAAAAACTAAAATCACTTCGAGCGGTTTTCGGAAACATTGACGACGACAAAGCTCGAATGGATTTTCCTTTAAATAATCGCTTTCTGTGCGAAGGAGTTGATGTTTGGATTACACATATTGGCGGTTATCCCGGAAAATACAATCAAGCGGTTCGTGAAGAATTAAAAATGAATCCACCAAAATTATTCATCTGCGGACATTCCCATATATTAAAGGTGCAATTTGATAAAACATTGAATTTACTTCACATGAATCCAGGGGCATGTGGTATTTCAGGATTTCACCAAGTGCGAACAATGCTTCGATTTGAAATTGATGGCGATAAAATTCAGAGTTTGGAAGTTGTGGAGATAGGTAAGAGGTAGAGATTGTAGATTGTACATTTCAGTTGTCAGTTTATCAATTTTGTATGTAAGATTTCATAGAAAGTTGTTGGGATTTAAAGTTGTTTATATATTAGATAAAAGAAATCTAAAAAATATGGAAAATAGTACCAAGAAATCTTCGTTTATTATTATGATACTTGGCGGAGTATTAGTTTTAGGAAATTACTCTTTAAAATTAATCAATGAAGAAAAGCATACTACAAATAATATTATTATAATATGTTGTTCTTTAGTCTTTATTTGTACAATTTTATTTGCTTATTTTAAGGGTAGTAAAAAAGTATAGTTTACCTATCTAACTTTTATAGCCCAGATTGCAATGGAAAAAACTTGCAACGAAAAGTTGGATTGGTTTCAGTAAAAAAAGAATCTGAAACAAGTTCAGATTAAACCAAAAAAATCCCAAACTTTCGTTCAGGATTTTCTTCGCACTAATAAACTAAGTTTATAGGTTTATCTCAATCGGTCAACAGATTTTACGAGATCTTCATCCTTCTTGATGGCTTTGTTGGCCAAAACCAGCATAACGATAGAAATGATAGGTAGAAACATCCCAATACCTTTCTCAGAAACTACAGGAGTTTCTCCAGATAAATTTAGTGAACGATAAACAAATAATCCTAATAAAATTAAATTTAATATCATATTCAATCTGTTAAAAACAAATTGTTGTTGCCTTTTCTTAAACGATATTATACTCAAAACAGTTAGAGCTGTACTCAATCCAAACAAAATTTGGTATAGCATTTCACTCATAAAATAGAATTCTTTTCCATCTTCAAATTTCCAAAGTGGAAACACAAATGGAAGCACTCCTACAAGAATGAATACAATAGCTAAATAAACGGTTTGAATTCTTTGTAACATTATTACTTATTTATAACGCAAAAATATATTTTCTTTTTTTAAAAAACTATTGCTTGATAGAAAATTATTCGTATTATTGCATAACAAATCCGTAAGTACTTCAAAAACACGGATGTTCCAATAAAAAAATCACCACACATTTGTATTGTCATTCAATCCATTAAAATATATATAAACATTTATGTTTGATAGTTCTGCATTAAAAGGAATGAAGTTATCTGAACTTCAAGAAATTGCCAAATTGGCTAAAACCATAAAATTTAACGGTGTAAAAAAAGAAGCGCTTATTGAGCAAATCTTACAACATCAAGCCGCAACTTCATCTGATACTTCTCAGGAAAAAGTAGCTGCACCAAAAGAAGAGAAAGTAAAAAGAGCTAGAATCGCTCCTGATGCTTCTCCGAAAATTGAAAAAAAATCGAAAGACTTATTTTCTGAAACTCCTGTTGAACAAGTAGAACCTTCAGTTCAGGAAGAAGTCGCTCCAATAAAAGAAGTTACTTCTAAACCAGAAAAATTTCAAAAGAAAACTAAATTTGTTAAACCTGCAAAGGTTGTATCTGAAGAGAATGCAGCAGAAAGTACTCCAAAAGAAGAAGAAACTTCAAGTGAAGGAACGCAAGAAGCTTCAGAAAATGCTCCTGTAAAACATCAAAATCCAAATCAGAAGCATAAAAACCAGAACCCAAACCAGAATCCAAATCAAAACGGTAATGGTAACGGAAATCCAAATCAGAATCCAAATCAAAACCCTAATTTCAAGAATAAAAACAAACCCAACTTCCGTGATGCTGATTACGAATTTGACGGAATCATTGAGAGTGAAGGCGTTTTAGAAATGATGCCTGATGGATATGGATTTTTACGTTCATCCGATTACAATTACTTGGCTTCACCAGATGATATTTATCTTTCAACATCACAAATTCGATTGTTCGGATTAAAAACCGGTGATACTGTAAAAGGAGTAGTGCGTCCTCCAAAAGAAGGTGAAAAGTTTTTCCCATTAGTAAGAGTTTTAAAAATAAATGGTCATGATCCGCAAGTCGTTCGTGATAGAGTTTCGTTTGATCATTTAACACCAATATTTCCACAAGAAAAATTCAGAATTGCCGACAGACAAGCCAGCACTTCAACAAGAATAATCGATTTATTTTCACCAATAGGTAAAGGACAACGTGGAATGATTGTGGCACAACCAAAAACAGGTAAAACAATGTTGCTAAAAGACATTGCCAATGCCATTGCTGCCAATCATCCAGAAGTTTATTTAATCGTTTTATTAATTGACGAACGTCCAGAAGAGGTAACCGATATGCAACGTAGCGTTCGTGGTGAAGTTATCGCTTCAACTTTCGACCGTGAACCAATGGAACACGTTAAAATTGCCAATATTGTTCTTGAAAAATCAAAACGTTTGGTAGAATGTGGTCACGATGTAGTGATTCTTTTAGATTCGATTACACGTTTGGCAAGAGCTTATAATACGGTTCAACCTGCATCAGGAAAAGTACTTTCTGGTGGAGTTGATGCCAATGCATTGCAAAAACCAAAACGTTTCTTCGGAGCAGCTCGTAATGTAGAAAACGGTGGTTCGTTGAGTATCATCGCAACAGCATTAACAGAAACTGGTTCGAAAATGGATGAAGTAATCTTCGAAGAATTCAAAGGAACAGGAAACATGGAATTACAATTAGATAGAAAAATTGCTAATCGTAGAATTTTCCCAGCCATCGATTTAACATCTTCAAGTACACGTCGCGACGATTTATTATTAGACGAAAACACATTAAAACGCATGTGGATTCTACGTAAATTTCTAGCCGACATGAACCCGGTAGAAGCTATGGATACCATAAATGATAAAATCAAAAAGACTAGAAATAACGAAGAGTTTTTGATTTCTATGAATGATTAATTTCAATTATTCAATATATAATAAACCGAGCAGCAATGTTCGGTTTTTTTGTTTTTAGGACTTGTGCTGATAAATATCAGTAGCTAATGGATTGGGAGTTTTTGGTTTCCGTGTTCCTGCTATCCATTACAATCATTTCTTTTGTTGCCTTCGAGAGCCTCAGGCAACAAAAAAAGGATTTCCACTTCAATCAGGGCTAAACAGTAATCTTTAAATTCTAAATCAGTTTTCAAAAGACTTTTTTCTAAATAAAAAAGCCATTCCAAAACGGAACAGCTTCTATAATTCGTGACGCGAGACCAAAGGTCGAGCAGACGTAGTAAATCTATGTTCAAAGAATTCGTGTAAATTCGTGTAAAAAATTACTCCTTAGCAGCCAAATATCTTTCAGCATCCAAAGCTGCCATACAACCAGTTCCAGCAGCAGTAATAGCTTGTCTGTAAACATGGTCAGCAGCATCACCACCAACAAAAACTCCAGCAACATTCGTTTTTGAAGTTCCAGGAATGTTTACAATATAACCTGTTTCGTCTAATGTTAAATAGTCTTTGAAAATATCAGTGTTTGGTTTGTGTCCAATAGCTACAAAGAATCCAGTTGCAGGAATTTCAAGTTCTTCGTTTGTAGTTTTGTTTAAAGCTTTTACGCTAGTAACAACTTGACCATCACCAAGAACTTCAACCGTATCGTGGTTCATTAAAATTGTGATATTTTCAGTATTTCTAACACGTTGTTCCATGATTTTAGAAGCTCTAAATTTCTCACTTCTTACCAACATTGTAACTTTTTTACAAAGTTTAGATAAATAATGCGCTTCTTCACAAGCAGAATCTCCAGCACCAACAATTACAACTTCTTGGTTTCTGTAGAAAAATCCGTCGCAAACCGCACAAGCAGAAACTCCGCCACCCATATTCAAATAATGTTGTTCAGATGGTAAACCTAAATATTTTGCCGTTGCACCTGTTGAAATAATTACGGTTTCACAGTGAATTTCTTTAGTGTCATTAATCCACACTTTATGAATATCTCCAGAAAAATCTACTTTTGTAGCCCAACCATCGCGGACATCGGTTCCAAAACGTTTGGCTTGTTCTTCAATACCAATCATCATTTGTGGTCCAGTAATTCCTTCAGGATTTCCAGGCCAGTTTTCTACTTCATTGGTAGTAGTTAATTGACCACCAGGTTGCGTTCCTTGATAAAGAACCGGATTCATATTAGCCCTAGCTGCATAAATTGCCGCTGTATAACCAGCAGGACCAGAACCTATTATAAGACATTTTACTTTTTCTATTGTATCAGACATGACTTGTTTGTTTTTATGAAATGCAAAGGTAAGTTTTTCTTAAAATATTTTAATGTAAAGTAGTTGACAAAAAACTATTTTATTATAAATTTTAATTATTCTTTGAAAAGATTTTGAGAAGTAATTTTTAGTATTATATTTGCACTGGCTTTCGGGGTGTAGCGTAGCCCGGTTATCGCGCCTGCTTTGGGAGCAGGAGGCCGCAGGTTCGAATCCTGCCACCCCGACAAACGTCTTTTCATTTATTTGAAAGGACTTTTTTCTTTTTAACAAATTCAATATTTATTTTTAAAAATAAAAAAATCAAGTTAAACTCGGTTATAATAATTATTTTATTGGTTTTTTCTTTAAAATGGCACTATCAACAAATCGTTTCAATTCCACTTTTTGATCACCATACAATTCAATTTCCGATTTTCCTGAAGCTTCAATTTCTACTTTACTTTCCGCAACTATACTAACTTTAGAATAAGATTCACAAATTACCTCTGCATTTTTTGAAGTAAACTTTGAACCATTAAAAATAGCGTTGTTATCTAAACGAAGTTTTAAATCATCAACGTCTCCCTCAACAACAGCATCTGTTTTTTGATACATGTCAAAATTTAAATCTTTTGAAGTAATTAAAGCTTCAAGTTTGGCGTTTTTACTTAAGGTGATAGAAGATTTAGCAGATTTTGAATTAAGTTCAATCTTAGATTTATCATCCATAATCAAAGTGAAATTCTTCGCCTTAGAATTAATAAATAATTTAGAATCATCATAACTTTTGAGAGTTATATTGTCTAGTTCAATATCTGCAAGTGCGGTTACAGTAGACTCATTTCTAGTTGTAATTGATTTAAAACTATCTGTATAATTAATTCTTATACTTAGTTTTTTATAGCCAAAAGCATTTTTTAAAGTTGATAATTTTAAAGTTGAACCATTTAAAACAATATCAATAGCATCATGTAAATTATCGTCGGCTTCAATTTCTAATCCACATTCTGTACCTTTTACAATAAAAACTTCGATATTATCTAAAACTTCTATAGCGTCAAAAGGTTCTATTTTTTTAATTTCTGTAGTTACAATTTTTGAACCTTTTACTTTTTCTTTCTTTTGAGAATAGGAGAGAGTAGTTATCAATAATAAGGTAAGGAAGATTGTTTTTTTCATTAGGTATTTAATTTGAGGTCAAATTTATAAAAAGCAATGTTAATAGAATTATAAAATCTATCATAATTATTTCACACGAACACTCCATTCGAAATCCATTTCAGAAACTTGGTCACCTTTTTCATCAACACCAATTGATTTTAGCCAAAGTGTTTGTCCTTCTCCAGTTGCTATGGTTTTCTTGATAGCATCTTCAATTATAGTGCCATCATTGCAAGTAAATGTTATTCTTCCTTTAGCTTTTTTTGTAAAATTACCTTTGTTATTGGCAACAAGCATTGATATATTCTTGCCACTTTTCTTTATTTGATACATAACTAAAGCACCAGTAGTAAGCTCAGCTGCCATAGCTTGAACAGCAAAATACATTGAATTAAACGGATTCTGATTAAACCAACGGTGTTTTACTGTAGCAACACATTTTTCAGGTGAAATGTATTTTGTTCTTACTCCGCACCAAAATGCAGAAGGTAATTTGAAAAATAAATAAGTATTCAATTTTGATTGTGAAAATTCCATGAAGTATTGATTTTGTTGTAAATATACAAAAAATACTATGCACTCATACTAAAACCTTAATGTTAATAAAATGTTAAATTTAAGTAATTTGTAATGCATAATACCTTTTTTTGGTTGTATCTTTGTATAAGAAATTAATAAGCTATCTATAGTATTATTGAAATCAAGTTTTAATCATCAATCAAAAATCAAAATAAAATGACACCAACTAACGAACGTACCATTGCATCAGTTACACATTTGAGTTCTTTTGCTCAATATGTTTTTCCTTTAGGAAATTTTATTGCTCCTATAATTATATGGAGTGCTAAAAAAAATGATTCTGAATTTGTAGACTATAACGGAAAACAAATTTTGAATTTTCAGTTAAGCGTTTTTATGTATAGTTTAATTTTAGTTTTAATTTCTTTACCGCTTTTAATCTATGGATTTGTAGATTTGATAGGAACCAATTGCACCTTTAGTAATTTTGAAATTGAGTTCAATAGTTTTAGAAATCAAGAAATCACAACTTTCATCGGAATTGCAATTGTAGCATTTGTACTTTTTATGTTTCTAAAAGTATTTGAATTCATACTTATCATATATGCAGCAGTAAAAGCGTCTAATGGTGAGCGTTATAAATATCCTTTAACAATACCATTCTTTAAATAATAAGTTTCAATCATCAATAAAATCAATCAAAAAAAATGAACAGTTTAATTAAAAAATCAAAATCGAATTATGAACATTGAAAACACAAAAGCCCAAATGCGAAAAGGTGTTTTAGAGTTCTGCATCTTATCTGTTTTAAAAGAAAAAGAAGCCTACACATCTGAAATACTAGACACTTTAAAAAACGCAAAATTGCTTGTAGTAGAGGGAACAGTTTATCCGCTATTGACAAGATTAAAAAATGACGGTTTACTCAACTATCGTTGGGAAGAATCAACTTCAGGTCCACCAAGAAAATATTATGAGTTGACCGAATTAGGAAAAACATTTTTAAACGAATTAAACGGAACTTGGACAGAACTTTCTGACGCCGTAAACATCATAACCAATCAAAAATAACAATCATGAACAAAACAGTAAATATTAATATAGGTGGTTTATTCTTTCACATAGATGAAGATGCATACCAAAAGTTATCAAGATATTTTGATGCTATAAAACGTTCACTTTCTAATTCATCAGGTAAAGATGAAATCATGAAAGACATTGAAATGCGTGTGGCTGAGCTTTTTACAGAAAGACAAAAAAGCGACAAACATGTTATCAATAATGTTGATGTTGATCAAGTAGTTGCCGTTATGGGACAACCAGAAGATTACAGAATAGACGATGATGCTGAAACTCCAAAGAGTGAGCCATTTTATATGCCAAGAAAAACTAAAAAACTATATCGTGATAAAGATAGAGGTTTAATAGGTGGTGTTTGTACAGGATTATCATATTATATAGGAATTGAAGCAGTTTGGATAAAAGTAATTTTCTTAATTCTTACTCTTGCAACTGCAGGATGGTTTTTGATAGTTTACTTAATCCTTTGGATTGCAACTCCAAAAGCCATTACAACTTCTGAAAAATTAGAAATGACAGGCGAACCGGTAACGATTTCAAACATTGAAAAAAAAGTTAGAGAAGAATTTGAAAACGTTTCTGATAAAATAAAAAATGCAGATTACGACAAAATGGGAAACCAAATAAAAGCAGGTGCAGAAACAGTAGGAAGTAAATTAGGAAATGCTTTTACTTCAGTTTTTGGAGCTTTTGCTAAAGCTCTAGGTGCTTTAATTGTTGTATTTTCATCTATTGTATTGTTGGTGGTTTCAATTGCTTCTATAGTGATGTTGTTCTCATCATCAATGCCAGATAACAAGATTGTTGAGTTTATTAAAACGCCAATCGGATTAGAAACGCCAATATGGGCTCAAGGAATATTATTCTTTTTCGCTGCAGGAATTCCATTGTTTTTTCTTCTAATTTTAGGTTTGAAGTTATTAGTAACTAATTTAAAATCAATTGGAAGCATTGCTAAATACAGTTTACTAGCTCTTTGGATTATAGCAATCGGAATTTTAATTTCATTAGGAATTAGTGAAGCTAATCAATTAGCATATTCAGGAAAAGCATTAGAAAAACAAAGTATGACTGTTGCAGCAACGGATACTTTAAAAGTAAGATTTGCTTACAATGATTTTTATTCAAAAAGAATTGAAGATAGAAGCGAATATAGAATTGTACAAGATTCACTTGGAAATGAAGTAATTCACTCTACAAATGTTACCATTCATTTGAAAAAAACGGATAAAGCTTTCCCATACGTTCAAATTGAGAAATTAGCGCAAGGAAAATCATTTGCAGAAGCCAATCAAAGAGCTCAAAAAATTAAATACAACTACAAAATAGTTGGTAATGAATTAATTTTAGATAACTATTTTACTACAGAAACAAAAAACAAGTTTAGAGGTCAAATGGTTGAGGTTTATCTTTATTTACCTGAAGGAATTGTTTATTATCCAAACGAAAATGTAGAAGATTATTTAAGCGGACACAATGCAGATTTCGATTACTACTATGGTCCAGAAGGATATAAATATAAAGTAAAAGGTACCGAATTAGATTGTTTAAATTGTCCAAATGATGATTCTCAAAACAATGAAGGCGAAACAGAAGCCATTAGTGTAATTGAAGAAAATGATTCTATCAAAACGGTTTCTGTAAAAGTTAATGGTAAAGAAGTGATTCAAACTACTACAGGAAAAGGTGATGAAGGAAGTTTAACAATCAACAAAGACGGAATAATCATTAAAACTAAATAGTCATGATAAAGTTTATAGTTTTTTGTACAAAAATATTGGTCATAGCAATTGTATCATTACTTTTTTCTTCTTGTAATCTTGCAATAAATGGAACTAAAGGAAACGGAAACGTTCAAACAGAGCAACGAAAAATATCTGAACCATTTACTAAGATTTCTGTAAATAGAGGAATAGAAGTAATCGTTGACCAAGGTGATGTTGTAAAAGTTGAGGTTGAAGCCGATGAAAATTTGCTTAAACTCATCACCACCAAGGTTGAAAATGGAACTTTAGTAGTTTCGTCTGATGAAAATATTTACAGTGCTGAGAAAGAAGTTGTAAGAGTAACAATGCCTATAATTGAAGGTTTTGAAACAACAAGTGGTTCTAATTTATCGAGTGCATCAGTTATAAAAGGTTCAAAAATGTATGTTAAATCAAGTAGCGGAAGCGAAATAGACGTCAATGCTGAATTCGATACTATTTCTAGCGAATCTACTAGCGGAAGCAATATTACATTATCAGGAAAAGCACTAAAATTCACATCAGCAGCATCAAGCGGAAGCGAAATTGAAGCAGGAAATCTTTTAGCAAACGAAGTAGTATCTCAATCTACAAGCGGAAGCTCAACACAGGTTAATCCAAGAGTCTTGTTAAAAGCAAAAGCATCAAGTGGAAGTTCCATTGAATACACCAACAAACCAAAGACAATTGTCAAAGAAGAAACTTCAGGCGGAAGCGTTTCAGGCCTTTAGAATTTATTTATAGTTTTAGTTGTAACAAAAATCCCGTCTCGTTCTAAAACGAGATTGGGATTTTTTATTTAATCTGAACTCGTTTCAGATTCTCAAGAACTCGTTTCAGTTAATTTTGTCGCACTGAGCGCAGTCGAAGTGATCTTAAATTCGTGTAATATAAGATCAAAATAATTCTTGCCAATTCGTGTAATTCGTGGCTACTTTCCAACCTGATAATCTATAAAATTAGTGTTGACAAAATTCAACAAAAGTTAAACCAATAACAATTAACGTACATTTTAGAATCATAAATCGTAATTTTGAATAAAAAAGAAAAATGAAAGTTTTAATTACAGGTGCAACAGGATTAATAGGAAAAGAATTGGTAGCGTTGCTTCTAGAAAACAATCATGTCGTTCACTATCTTACAACATCGCCACAAAAAATCCAGAATAAAACCAATTATTACGGCTTTTATTGGAATCCACAAGAAGGAAAAATCGATGATAATTGCCTCGATGGTGTAGATACTATTGTGCATCTTGCAGGTGCATCTATTTCGCAAAGATGGACTAATGCTTACAAACAAGAGTTGATAGAAAGTCGTGTATTATCTGCTAATTTACTTTTCAATTTACTGAAAAAAGCACCCAACCAAGTAAAACACTTTGTTTCTGCATCTGGAACAGCTATTTATCCTGATAGTAATTCTAAAATATATGATGAGTCCTCTACAGAAATTGACACTACTTTTCTAGCTAATGTTGTTATAAAATGGGAGGAAAGTGCTGACCAATTCAAATTACTAAATTTAAAAGTTACAAAACTTCGTACCGGAATCGTTTTTTCCGAAAAAGGAGGCGCACTTTTAGAAATGATAAAACCAATCAAAATGTATGTTGGTTCAGGCTTTGGTTCCGGAAAACAAATGCAATCATGGATTCATTTAACCGATGTTGCCAATCTTTATTATTTTGTGATTCAAAATCAAACAGAAAGCATCATCAACGCCGTTTCACCCAATCCAATCAGCAATCAAGAGTTAACAAAAGCCATTGCAAAACAGCTAAAAAGACCTTTGTTTTTGCCAAATGTTCCTCAGTTCGTAATGAAATTAATCCTCGGTGAGATGCATATTCTGCTTTTCAACAACAAGAATATTCTTCCAAAGAGAGCACAAGAATTAGGATTTAAATTTCAATTCCCAGCAGTTAAAGAAGCGCTTGAAAACATCATAAAATAAAAAAAGTTCTAGCTTTTACTAGAACTTTTTTCAACTTGAATCAATAGTATCTTTTGCTTTTCAGCGTATCATAACCTTTTATAAATTCAAATATAACGATTTCAAGTAGCAAAACTCTTAAAGTTTTATTAAAGTTTACTCTGAATTTATTTCAGAGTCTTTCAGAGTCTTTTTCATAATCGAAATCTAATCAAAATTGCCATTTGTAAAATTTATCAGAATCTAAATTCGTGTAAATTTGTGAAATTCGTGTGATACTTTAAGAAGCATCACTTCAGGCATTTTTTTAATCCATTTTCGCGCTGTCCGAGTTACATGGTAACTTCTACCATCACGGCTAAACTCAATCTTTAGGCTTCTAAATTCAGTTTTTCACAAGATATTTTCTTAAAATAACAAATTTTAACTTTATGCTCTTTGTATTTTATTCGTGACTTTGTGGTAAAAAATACGTGACAATTTGACATTTTTAAAGAAATGGCAGTACTTTTGCAACAAAATTCTTCGGAACAAAAAACCAACAATGAACATCAAAAATATATTTAAAAATAAAAGCACAATGAGTACTGAAAATACTGATAAAGAAATTCTTGAAAATGAAAATGAAATGGCAACCCAATCAGAAGGAAACCCTACTGATGAAGTAAATCCAGGAGTTGAAGCCGCTGAAGAATTAACCGTTGAGCAAAAATTAGAAGAAGAATTAGCCAAAGAAAAAGATAAATTTCTACGCCTTTTTGCGGAATTCGAAAACTATAAAAAACGTACCTCAAAAGAGCGTATTGATTTATTTAGAACTGCCAATCAAGAAGTTTTACAAGCCATGTTACCAGTTCTTGACGATTTTGACAGAGCTATGACACAAATTGCCAAATCTGAAGATGAAGTACTTTTAAAAGGAGTAGAATTAATTCATGAAAAGTTAAAATCAACACTAGTTTCCAAAGGATTAGAAGAACTTGATATTAGAACAGGTGATGCTTTCAATGCCGATTTTGCAGAAGCAATTACCCAAATACCAGCACCATCAGATGATTTAAAAGGAAAAATTGTTGACGTAATAGAAAAAGGTTACAAATTAGGAGACAAGATAATTCGTTTCCCAAAGGTTATTTTAGGACAATAATATATTTTTATGTATTGGGTTTTAACTTGGTCTTAATTCTTAATACTTAAATCTTAATACAAGAACATGAAAAAAGATTTTTATGAAATATTAGGCATCACAAAAAGTGCCACACCAGAAGAAATTAAAAAAGCTTATCGAAAGAAAGCAATAGAATTTCACCCTGACAAAAATCCAGGAAATGCTGAAGCAGAAGAAAATTTCAAATCTTGTGCAGAGGCTTATGAAGTTTTAAGCGATCCAAACAAAAAAGCAAAATACGACCAATACGGACATCAAGCATTCGATGGCGCTGGAGGTTATGGTGGTGGCGGTCATATGAATATGGATGATATTTTCAGCCAATTCGGTGATATTTTTGGAAGTGCTTTTGGCGGTGGCGGATTCAGTGGTGGTTTCGGTGGAAACTCAGGCGGACAACGTCGCGTAAAAGGGAGTAATCTTCGAATCAAAGTTAAATTAACTTTAGAAGAAGTTGCCAATGGTGTTGAGAAAAAAGTAAAGGTTAAAAGAAAAATACAAGCGCCAGGCGTTAAATATAAAACTTGTTCGGCATGTAATGGTCAAGGTCAAGTTTTGCGAGTTACTAATACAATTTTGGGTAGAATGCAAACTGCTACTACGTGTCCAACTTGTGGTGGTGCAGGACAAACTATTGAAAGCAAACCCAACAATGCCGATGTGCACGGAATGATTCTCGAAGATGAAACTGTTTCAATCAAAATTCCAGCAGGAGTTGTTGATGGTATGCAGCTAAAAGTTTCCGGAAAAGGAAATGACGCACCAGGAAACGGAATTGCAGGTGATTTAATTGTAGCCATTGAAGAATTAGAACACGAATTTTTGAAACGTGAAGGTGAAAATCTTCACTACGATTTATATATAAGTTACCCAGAAGCCGCTTTAGGAGTTTCTAAAGAAATTGAAGCCGTAAACGGAAAAGTTCGTATCAAACTAGAAGAAGGTATTCAATCGGGTAAAATTTTAAGACTAAAAGGTAAGGGAATTCCGAGTTTAAATAGCTACGGAAGTGGTGATTTATTAGTTCACGTAAACGTTTGGACACCAAAGACATTAAACAAAGAACAACGACAATTCTTTGAAAAATCGCTAACGGATGATAACTTTATTCCGCATCCAGAAAAGAGCGATAAATCTTTTTTTGAAAAAGTTAAAGATATGTTTTCATAATTATAAAATTATTTCTACATTTGACTAATTACTTGGAAACAGGTAATTTCTTTTTCATAGCAATTTTTCCCATCCTTGTGTCAAAATAAGGGTGGGTTTTTTTGTAACAAACACTTTCAAATAGCTACTAATTCTGTACTTTTACCAATTCAATATCAATATCAATAGCAATTTCAAAAATCAATTTAAAGTCTAATTGGAATTTGGAATTTAAAATTTAAAATTTAAAATTTGGAATTTAAATGAATAATATACTTGAAGTAAAAAATGTAGTTAAGCAATATGGCGATTATACCGCCCTTAATTCCGTTTCTCTTACAGTTCCAAAAGGCAGCATCTACGGACTTCTTGGTCCAAATGGCGCCGGAAAAACATCCTTAATTAGAATCATCAACCAAATTACAATGCCCGATAGTGGTGAAGTAATCCTAGATGGCGAACCTTTAAAACCAGAACACGTAGCCTTTATTGGCTATATGCCAGAAGAACGTGGTTTGTACAAAACAATGAAAGTTGGTGAGCAATGCTTGTATTTAGCTCAACTTAAAGGATTATCTAAGCAAGAAGCCAAAACGCAATTAGATTATTGGTTTGATAGACTAGAAATTCAAGGTTGGTGGAACAAAAAAATGCAAGAACTTTCCAAAGGAATGGCTCAAAAAGTGCAATTTGTAGTAACGGTTTTACACAAACCCAAATTATTAATTCTAGACGAACCGTTCTCAGGATTTGATCCAGTAAATGCCAATTTGATTAAAGATGAAATCATCGAATTGAATAAGCAAGGAACATCTGTAATTTTTTCAACACACCGAATGGAAAGCGTTGAAGAAATGTGCGATTACATTGCGTTAATTCACAAATCGAATAAATTGATTGAAGGAAAACTAACTGATGTCAAAAAACAATTCAGAACCAACAGTTACGAAGTCGGAATTCTAAGCAACAATATCGAGGGTTTAATGTATGATTTATCACAAAAATTCACACTTTCTCAAACCGATTTTAAATCACTAAACGACGAATTAAAACTAGAAATCAACCTTGGAACTGCAACTCCTAATGAATTACTAAATACTTTAATTCAACGCGGACAAGTAACCCATTTTATGGAAAAAATCCCAAGTGTAAACGATATTTTTATTAAAACAGTTACTGAATAGATGGTTAGATTTTTGGATTTTCTGTTTTCTTTTTCAAGCTTAAAAATCCAATAATCCAATAATCTAAAAATCCAATAATCTAAAAAATGAGCAAGCTAAGACTAATCATAAAAAGAGAATTCATTGCCAAAGTTCGCAATAAATCCTTCATTGTAATGACGTTTTTGAGTCCGTTGTTATTTGTCGGAATTGGAGTTTTTGTTGGTTATCTGAGCCAAATGAAAGCCGATTTAAAAACCATTGCCATACACGACGAAACCAGAAGATTTGTCAATGATTTCAAAAGCGATGACGAATACAAATACCTAAATCTTTCCAACGTAGATTTAAAAGTCCTAAAGGATAGCATCATAAGCGAAAGCTATGAAGGACTTCTAATTATTCCAAAATCTACTGATAATACTTCACTTCAAAAGAACATTCAATATGTTTCTAATGATAGTCCGGGTGTTATGTTTGTGGAAGATATCGAAGATGTAATAGCTAAAAGAATTACAGCTGAAAACTATCAAAAACAAGGTTTAGATACCTTAAAAATCAATCAATCGAAAGCAGATGTTTCTATAAAGTTAAACAAAGCATCAGGTGAAACTGCCTTGAAAGGATTAAACGAAATCAAAATCGGAATCGGTGGCGCTTTTGGTTACTTAATAATGATGTTCATCGTCATCTATGGAAATATGGTTATGCGAAGCGTTATTGAAGAAAAAACGTCTCGTATTATTGAAGTCATCATTTCATCAGTAAAACCATTCCAATTAATGATGGGAAAAATCATCGGAACTTCCTTAGCAGGAATCTTGCAATTCATGATTTGGGCATTACTTGGTATGACAGCGATGTTCATCATGTCGTCTATTTTTGGTGTTCAAATGGGAGCAACATCATCGGCACAAACTCAAGAAGCGATGCAGATGGCTCAAAAAGGAATGGGTAGTGATATTCAAATGTATATCAAAGAGTTATGGAATTTGCCAATAGCAACCATTCTAATTTCATTTATTTTCTATTTCATTGGTGGCTACTTTCTTTACAGTTCATTTTACGCATCAATTGGTGCAGCTGTTGATAATGAAACTGATTCACAACAATTCTTGTTGCCTATAATAATGCCTTTAATTCTAGGAGTTTACATCGGATTTTTCACCGTAATAAACGATCCTCACGGAACTGTGGCAACCGTTTTTTCAATGATTCCACTCACATCACCAATCGTGATGATGATGCGAATTCCATTTGGTGTGCCTTGGTGGCAAATCGCTATTTCAATGACCTTACTTTTTGGAACATTTCTTGGCGTAGTGTGGTTTGCAAGTAAAATTTACCGCGTCGGAATTTTAATGTACGGCAAAAAGCCAACCTGGAAAGAGCTATTTAAATGGTTAAAATACTAATGTCAGGCTGAACTTGTCGAAGTCAGGAGCGAATGGCTTGGGCGTTATCAGCAATCCTTGTTCCTGCTTTTCATTCCAATCTTTTTTCAATTGCCTCGGGTTTAAACCCGAGGCAATTGAAAAAAGGATTTCCATTTCAATCAGGGCTAAAAGAAAAACCATTTTAATTTTTCTTAACTTTGTAACCCGAAACTCGCAACTCGCAACTCGCAACCCGAAACCCGAAACAAAAAGCATGAGCAAAATACTAATCATAGAAGACGAAGCATCCATCAGAAGAGTTTTAACCAAAATTCTTTCTGAAGAAAATGATACTTACCAAGTAGAAGAAGCCGAAGATGGCGTTCAAGGACTTGAAAAAATAAAAAATTCAGATTACGATTTGGTCCTTTGCGACATCAAAATGCCAAAAATGGACGGTGAAGAATTATTAGAAGCCGTAAAAAAAATCAAACCCGAAATTCCAATCGTAATGATCTCAGGTCACGGCGATATGGAAACCGCTATAAATACTATGCGTTTAGGTGCATTCGATTATATTTCAAAACCACCCGATTTAAATCGTCTTTTGAATACAGTTCGTAATGCTTTAGACAAAAAACAATTGGTTGTTGAAAACAAAATTCTAAAGAAAAAAGTCAGTAAAAACTACGAAATGATTGGAAATTCTGAACCAATCAATCACATCAAACAAATGATTGAAAAAGTAGCTCAAACTGACGCAAGAGTTTTAATCACAGGTCCAAACGGAACTGGAAAAGAATTAGTAGCTCATCAATTGCACGAAAAAAGCGAAAGAGCGGCTTATCCATTAATCGAAGTAAACTGTGCTGCAATTCCATCAGAATTAATCGAAAGCGAATTGTTTGGTCACGTAAAAGGTGCGTTTACATCAGCCGTAAAAGACAGAGCAGGAAAATTCGAAGCAGCAGATGGAGGTACAATTTTTCTTGATGAAATTGGCGATATGAGTTTGGCAGCACAAGCTAAAGTTCTAAGAGCTTTACAAGAAAGTTTAATTCAAAGAGTTGGTGCTGATAAAGATATAAAAGTCAACGTTCGCGTAGTTGCGGCAACCAACAAAGATTTGAAAAAAGAAATCGAAGAAGGACGTTTCCGTGAAGATTTGTATCATAGATTGGCTGTAATTTTAATTAAAGTTCCGGCATTGAATGATAGACGAGATGACATACCTTTGCTGATTGAACATTTTGCCACAAAAATTGCCGAAGAACAAGGAAATGCTCAAAAATCATTTTCTAAAGAAGCAACAAAATTATTACAAGAATACGATTGGACAGGTAACATTCGTGAATTAAGAAACGTAGTAGAACGCCTTATCATATTAGGAGGAAACGAAATTTCTGAAACAGACGTGAAGTTATTCGCAAGCAAATAATTAAGTGAATAGTGAATAGTAATTAGTTAAAAGTCAATGCTAATTACTATGCACTATTCACTATTTACTAGAAAAAAAATGCAATTAAAAAAAATAAACCCAAACCTGCAGCAAGCACTAATTGAAAACGAGTTAATCGAAGCCAATGAAATGCAACAAGAAACATTTTCTACAATTAAAAGTGGAAAAGACGCTGTAATTCAATCACCAAGCGGAACAGGAAAAACTACAACTATTGTTTTAAATGTGATTCAGCGATTAGAAAATACCCACGACGAGAGTACGCGTGCCTTAATCATTGTTGAAAACAAAGAACGAGTTCTAGAAATGGAAGAGCTTTTCTTGAAATTCGGAAATTATACTGACTTAAGTATTTTTGGAGTTCATGATAAAGGCGATACTGATTATGATAAAAATGTAATTTCTATGGGTTTAGATATACTTATTGGAACACCAAATAAAATCAACGCCTTATTTTCGTCAGCAGGATTCAATATGAATACGATAAAAATGTTTATCGTTGATGATGCTGATTTATTATTCAAGCAACGAATGGATGCCATCATTTTGCGTCTTTCAGCAAGTGTAGAAAAAACACAACGTATTTTCTTTTGCTCCGAAATAACAGAAAGAGTTGAAGTATTAGCAGATAAAATTATGATTGAACCGCTTTTCTTCGAAATGGAAGACGAGGAGTAGTTTTTTAGTTTTCAGTCACAGTTTTCAGTCGCAGTTTTCAGTTTTTTTTGATCATTTTGTCATTCCGTAGGAATCTCAAACAATACAATATACATTATACAACAACAATATGGGTTTAATCAAAATATTTTCAGGAGAAGAAGTTCTAGCTATTTCATTACAAGAAAAAATAGAAGCAGTTGGGATAAATACAGTTTTAAGACACAACAATCAAGCGAATGTCCTACCAAGTATTCAAACTTCAAAAGCTGCTGAATTATTCATTCAAGAAGTTGATTACGGAAAAGCAAGTCCTGTAATTGAGGAATTTCGATTGAGTTTATAAATTTCATTATATGAATTATTTCTCTAAAACATATTTTTTAAAAGATTTGTATGAAATTATAGAAAAAGATGTTATTTGTTTTTTTCAAAACAATCAATTCGAAACCACTTATTTGGAATTTAAATCTGGAGAAGTTTCATTAGAAAAAATATATAAAGAAGTGGTTGCACTTCATAATTCTGAAGGTGGATTAATTATTATTGGTTCCCCAAAACCAACTAAAGATAAAGAAGGTAATGAATTTTTTGAAGGAGAATTAACTTACAGCATACACAAAAATAAAGATTGGTTATATCAGAAAATTTGCGGTAAAATTTCACCTATGCCTGTAGGTATTAAGATACATGATGTTAAGTGTTTAAATGGTAAAATTATTCAAATATTAGATATTCCAAAAAGTGTCAATCCACCACACCAATGTCTTGATGATGGTGTTTATTATTTAAGATTTGAAACCCAAACAAGGTTTGCTCCTCATAGTTTTGTTGAAGCTTTATTTAATAGAAGAAAATCAACTTCTATTGAATTTGAAAATTTTAATATAGGTACTATTTTAAGAGATAATAGTTTTTTTACTTCTGTAAGTGTTAGTAATCATTCCGAAATTCCTATAATTGGTTTAGATTATATAATTGAATTCTTGAATATAAATAACTTACTAGATATTGATAACGACAATATTATTGGAAAAGATTTAAACTATTATAAAGACATGAGAATTATAACAGCTAATAAATCAATATCCAATGATTTTACTTTAGTTAAAGGTTTGGGAGTAAAGTTCGAATATAAAATCGATCATTTCAATGAAGCCTTTATTTCAAGAGTAAATATTTATGGTAAAAATTTAGGACTAAAAACTATATCTTTTATTGTTTGTCCTGTTAATAAAGTTTACAGAGAAATTTTAGAGGATGGTGAAAATATTTATCAAATTTTTATCTCAAACATAGAGGATATTTTGGCTAAAAGGTCTGAACTAAATGAAGAACCATTTATTAAGCTATTGGAAAAACTTAAGAAGTTCTAAAATAAACTAACTAAATAATTTCAATCTCAAAGTCAGCAAGGAAATCAATATTCCAAAAACTCCAATAAAGGCAAACGAATATTTCAAGCTAGTAAGTTCGGCAATGTAACCTATTATTGGTGGTCCAATTAAAAATCCGACAAAGCTGATGCTTGAGACTATTGTTAACGCAACACTTGTTGAAACTTTTTTGCTGTTTCCAGCTGCATTAAATACAATCGGAATTACATTAGAAACTCCAAATCCAACTAACATAAAAGCCATTGTACAGGGAATTAAATAAGGAAATAAAACAGCGCAATATAATCCGATTGATATCACAAATCCACTTATAAGAATCACATTTCTTGAACCAAACTTTCGAACTAAAATATCGCTCAAAAAGCGTCCAATTGCCATAGTTATCATGAAGGAAGTGTAACCTAAAATGGCTAATGCGCCAGGTGCTTTTACAATTTCTTTAAAATAAACGCCACTCCAATCAAACATTATTCCTTCACTCGCCATGCATAAAAAACAAATCAAACCATACCAAATCAAAGTCTTATCTTGAATTTTAAAGAAAGAAGTTTTCTCTTTTTCTACTGGTTTTTGAGGTTTGACTTTTACTAAATAATTATAATTAGTTGCAATTAATATTGTGATAATCAATAAAACTATTAGGAAATGTTGAAATGGAGATAGTTTTAAATAAAGCATTAATAAAGCTAATAAAGCTCCAGAAAATCCAGCCAAACTCCATGAACCATGAAATGAACCTGTGATAGGTTTGTCAAACAATTGTTGTGTAAAAACGCCTTGACTATTAACAGCAATATTACAAAAATTACCAAAAAATCCGAAGAGAAATAAACCTAAAGCTAATTGCCAACTTTCTGTCGGTAAACCTAATAAAGTAAGAAAGAAAGCATAAACAAAAAGTCCTAAAATAGCTATTTTTCTACTGCCATATTTTGCAACTACTAAACCTGATAATGGCATTGCAAGTAATTGTCCTGCAGGTAAAGCAAATAAAATTGTGCCTAAATCAGCTTCGCTTAAATTCAAACTTAATTTTAAATCAGGAATTCTACTTGCCCAAGTTGCAAAACAAAATCCCATTCCGAAGAAAAATAACGAAGTAGCAATTCTTATTCGAATAAGATATGATTGTTTCGCTTTTTGGAAGGATTTTTTAATCTTCGCTTTAGGTAAAATTTTGCTTAAAAAACTATAGTCAATTAATGGCATAAGGTTTCATTAGATTTTCAAAATTACTCTAAATTTATTTTTTGCCTTTCAAATTGTGTAACTAAATCTTCCGAATTATGTAAACTTTAAAAAATTAGCATTTCAATTAATAAATCATTGAAAAACAAACCTTTTTTTTCTGATATTGAAATTGATAAATTCCTTAATTAATCTATCTTTGCACCTTCAAAAATTTAAGGAACGCCTTTTAAACTTTTAAACCTTAAACTTTTAAACTCAAATTATGATTACAGTTAACGATATTGCCGTTGAATTTGGTGGAACAACTCTTTTTAGTGAAGTAACATTTGCTATCAATGAAACCGATAAAATTGCCTTAATGGGTAAAAATGGAGCAGGAAAATCTACTTTGTTAAAAATTGTTGCCGGAGCAAATAAACCAACACGCGGCAATATTTCAGCTCCAAGTGATGCAGTTGTTGCCTATTTGCCTCAACATTTATTAACAGAAGATAATTGTACGGTGATGGAAGAAACATCAAAAGCGTTTGCTGCGGTGTTGAATATGAAAAAAGAAATCGACGAAATCAACGAACAATTGACCATTCGCAACGATTATGAAAGTGATGAGTATATGAAATTGATTGAAAAAGTTTCAGAATTATCTGAAAAATATTATTCAATTGAAGAAGTAAACTATGAAGCTGAAGTTGAAAAAATATTAAAAGGATTAGGGTTTGAAAGAGAAGACTTCAATCGTCCAACAAAAGAGTTTTCTGGAGGTTGGAGAATGCGAATTGAATTAGCAAAAATCTTATTGACAAAACCAGATTTGATTCTTCTGGATGAGCCAACCAATCACTTAGATATGGATAGTATCGAATGGTTGGAGGATTTTTTAATCAATCAAGCCAAAGCCGTAATGGTAATTTCGCACGATAGAGCCTTTGTAGATAATATTACAAACCGAACTATCGAAGTTACAATGGGAAGAATTTATGACTACAAAGCCAAGTATTCTCATTATTTAGAATTAAGAAAAGACAGACGTGTTCATCAGCAAAAAGCTTACGACGAACAACAGAAATATATTGCAGATAATCAGGCGTTTATTGATAGATTTCGTGGTACTTTTTCTAAAACCGATGCGGTGCAATCGCGTGTTAGAATGTTAGAAAAAATTGTTCCAATCGAAGTGGATGAAATTGATAACTCGGCTTTAAAATTGAAATTTCCACCAGCAATTCGTTCAGGTCAATATCCGGTAATTGTTAAAGATTTAGAGAAATCGTATGGTGATAAATTGATTTTCAAAGATGCCAATATCGTAATTGAACGAGGAGATAAAGTAGCCTTTGTTGGAAAAAATGGTGAAGGAAAATCAACTATGATTAAAGCCATTATGAAAGAAATCGAAATCAATAGTGGTTCGGTTGAAGTTGGACATAATGCTCAAATTGGTTACTTTGCACAAAATCAAGCGGCTTTATTAGACGAAAACGCTACTATTTTTGAAACAATTGATAACATTGCTGTTGGAGATGTTCGTACGCAAATTAAAAATATTCTTGGAGCTTTTATGTTTCATGGTGATGATACAACCAAAAAAGTAAAAGTACTTTCTGGTGGAGAGAAAACGCGTTTGGCAATGATTAAATTATTGTTAGAACCAGTAAATCTATTGATTTTGGATGAGCCATCAAATCACTTAGATATGAAAACCAAAGACATTATCAAAGATGCTTTACGTGATTTTGATGGAACTTTAATCTTAGTTTCACACGATAGAGATTTCCTTGACGGATTGGCTACCAAAGTATTTGAATTCGGAAACAAACGAGTAAAAGAGCATTTTGAAGACATAAAAGGTTTCTTAGCTCACAAGAAAATGGATTCTTTGAAAGAAATTGAGAAGTAATTTTGAGTAGTAAGATTTTAGTATTAAGTATTAAGACTATCATATAAATAAAACCCGATAAATTCTATGAACGTATCGGGTTTTTCAATTAACCAAATTTAACCTAACTATAACCTAACATTTTCTATTAATCTTATGAATTCTGCTCTGTAACCTTCAAAATCATTGGTTAAACCTTGATTGGCAAGCTCTAAAATAGCATCATTAGATTTATTTACTACTAGTTTTGAATCTCTTAATTTCAATCCGAACCAAGCAACAGAAGCACAAAATTTAAAATCTTCTGAAGTACTTTGTAAATTACTTGCTTTATTGGCAATAATCGCACCTATTTCAATACTTTTATCGCCATCAGGTTTTTTATAACGGAATTTAATTGTTGCTAATTCTTCACTATAATTTTTAGATGATGGTTCTGCCATAACACTGTATTTTAAATCGGTTGGTTCGTTATACAAATCACTTTTCACACCACGTGGAATGATTTCATACAAAGCAGTAACCGTGTGACCACTTCCTAATTCTCCTGCATCGATAGTGTCATTTGTAAAATCTTCATCACGCAATTTTCTGTTTTCATAACCAATCAATCGATATGCTTGAACATGTTTTGGATTGAATTCTATCTGAATTTTCACATCTTTTGCAATGGCAAACATCGAATCTTTAAACTCTTTTCCTAGAAAACGATTGGCTTCTTGAATGTTGTCGATATAGGCATAATTTCCGTTTCCTTTGTCGGCTAAAGTTTCTAATTTACTGTCTTTGTAATTTCCCATTCCGTAACCTAAGCATGTTAAGAATACACCCGATTTTCTTTTCTCTTCAATTAAAGTTTGCATATCAGTATCGGAAGAAGAACCAACATTAAAATCGCCGTCGGTTGCAAGAATCACTCTTTTGTTGCCACCTTTTATAAAATTTTCTTGAGCTACTTTGTAAGCCAATTCAATTCCAGCTCCACCAGCAGTGCTTCCACCAGATTGTAATTTGTCTAAAGCATCGATGATTGTTTTTTTATCTTTTCCTGATGTTGGAGGTAAAACCAAACCTGCCGCACCAGCATAGACAACCATTGAAATTTTATCCTCATTTCGTAATTGTTTCACCAATATTTTCAACGATTCTTTTAATAAGGGAAGCTTGTTAATATCACTCATTGAACCCGAAACGTCAATTAGAAAAACCATATTGGAAGCAGGTAAATTATCGGTTTCAATTATTTTTCCTTGCAAACCAATACGCACCAATTTATTATTTGAATTCCATGGACAATCACTATATTCAGTATTGATTGAAAACGGATTTTCTCTCAAAGGTTGTGGGTAATTATACTTAAAAAAGTTTACCATTTCTTCCACTCTTACAGCATCTTTTGGAACAACTTGACCGTTATTGATAAAACGACGAACGTTAGTATAAGAAGCATTATCAACATCAATTGAGAAAGTTGAAAGTGGTGCTGTTTTTGGGCTTTCAAATGGGTTTTCTAAGAAATTATCATAAGATTCATCATCATAATTTTCAGTTTTTTTACCATTAATTTTGATACCTTTTGCATTGGTGATTACTTGAATTCCTGAAACTTTATTTTGTAAATTATGATATACTGAGGGATTATTACAATTTATTGTAATTTCTTTTGCTGATTTTAAAACTGTATTTTTTTCTCTCTTGATTCCTAATGAACTAGTTACAACAACCTCTTCTATGATTTTAGAATTTTCAGATAGTTTCACATTAATAACATTGGCAGTTCCAACGGTTATATTTTTTGAATCATATCCAATAAACGAGTATATCAAAATATCACCAATTTTCGCTTTAATGGAGTATTTTTCGTCAATATTTGTTTGAACTCCTTTTGTTGTTCCTTTAATAACAACACTGGCACCGGGAAGTGGTTCAGAACTATCAGATACTACTCCAGTAATTGTTTTTTCTTGTCCAAAAGTTAGGAAAGAAATAAGCATAGCAAGGGCTAATGAAAATGTTTTTAAATTTTTCATGGAATTAAATTTTTACTCTGAATAAGTTTCAGATGCCGTTAATGAATTGGTTTTTTACTCTTTTTTCTTGACAGGTTTTCCGTCTTTTGTAGTTATAATTACAACTCCGTTTTTGCCTTTTTCACCATAAATCTTTACTGCTTTTTCCGGATGCAAAACAGTGGTTGATTCAATTTTTTGTTTATTTAACGGTGCATAAGGACTAGTTGGATTAGGTCCAAAAAGCTCTTCTTCAGTATATAAAACACTATTTATGTAATAGATAGGATTGGGAAGTTCTAAAATCGATTCAAGATTTTCATCTTCCAAATCAGATTTTTTTAAAGTTGTTGATTTTCCATCGACTACTATTAGAGGCTCTGATTTTTTTGCGCTTTGTTTTTTCGTTTTGTCAAATTCAATAGCAATTTTTTCATCGTTCTCATAGTAAACACCTCGTGTTTCAAATTTTGGATTTCCTTTCCAAATTCCATCGGAAGCTTCAGATGCTGAATTATTTACCTCTGCTTCAGGTGCGTTTAAATAATTTTTATTTTCAATTACAGTTTCTGAACTAGCTACAACATTCGGTTTTGCAACTTGTTCTTTCAAAATTTCATCCGCATTTTCTTTAATATTCGGATTTTCAATTTCTGTAGAAACTATCGCATTTTGATTTTCTAATGAATCTTGAGTTATTGGCTTTTCAGCTTCTTTTGTTACGATTTCATTATTGGGTGAAACAATTTCTTTTTCGGTTTTAAAAAACTGATAACCAATGGTAACTACTAATACAATTGAGGCTGCAACTAATAGTTTCTTCCATTTGTTGTTATTTTTCTTTTCAACTTTGGTATCTAGTTTTGCATCAATTCTCGACCAAACTTTTTCCATCGAGGGGAAATCTTTGGTTTCAGCATTTTCAGCAGCCGATTTTATTTTGTTGAATAAATTATCTTGATTGTCCATGATATATGCTGAATGTATTTCAGTACTATTTTACTTGTTGATAATAATGATTGTTGACTAATTCTTTCAGTTTGGTTTTAGCCACATTCAATTTTGATTTTGATGTTCCTTCCGATATTTTTAGCATGCTTGCTATTTCTTTATGACCGTAACCTTCAATCACAAAGAGGTTAAAAATAGTTTTGCATCCTTCTGGAATAAAATTGAGTAAATTCAACAAATCTTCTTCTTCCAAATGAGTTTCTGGCAACGTTTCAGGTTGCAGTTGGATACTTGCGTCTTCAATGTATATATTAAAGTTTACGTTTCTTTTTAACTGATGCAAACATTGATTTACTGTTATTTTTCTTGCCCAAGCTTCAAAAGCGCCCAATTCTTTCAACTGATCCATTTTGGTAAAAATAGTGTAGAAAGCATCGGCCAATACTTCTTCAATCTCTTCTTCCTTTTTTAAATACCTTTTGCAAGTGCGATACAGCTTAGGCGACATCAGTTCGTAAACTTGTCGCTGTGCATCGCGTTGCATTTTTCGGCAGTTAATAAGTGTCGTTTCGTTTATCACAATTAATGTATTTATTATAAAGAGGACATTTTTTATAAAAAGGTTGGGAAGAGATGAAAAAAAGTTTTTTAAGTTTTATTCTATATGCTTTTTACTTTTCAGAAAATAGCCTTACTTTCAGTTATAGTATTAAATTCTGATTATCTCTTGACTAGCGGCCAACAACCAACAACCAACAACTAACAACCAACAACTAATCACTATTTACTAATCACTAACTTATAAACATTAGATTCCAAAACTTCGGTATCGTTATCTTCACAAAGTAAAAACTCAATTTCTTTTTCCGATTTTTTGAAAAGAGTAATTCCTTCAAATTTTTGTGTATCGGTAATTTTCTTTGTAAAATCAATTTTCATTTTCTTTACATCAATTCTTCCTGCGATGCTTCCAAGAACTTCACCATCATTATAAGTTGAGTCAGTATTCTCTGCTGTTGCTAGAAAATAGATTTTGTCATCAACTAAAATGGCATCTGTAAAACTAGTTCTTATACCTTTTATTTTTGGTAGTTTGTATTCATTGGCTACAATTCGGATCTCGCTGGCTAAGTTTTTTCCCTCAATAGTAAAAACTACATTTTTGTTGGTTTTTCCATTACCTCTGTTAAATAGAAACCAAGTTTCACCATTAAAAATAGCACCTTCTATATTAAAATCTTCTTCAGCTATTTTTCCAAAAGATTGCATAGCCAAATATAAATCGGATAAATCTTGCGATTTAATTATACTTTTAGATTTAGCATCAACTTGAACCATAATAGTTCTATTTGCGGTTGAACCTGAACCAAAAAGGTATAAACTATCTTGAAATTTTGTTATAGCTTCAAAATCGGGTTTAAGTTTTTTAGGAATATTTTCTTCTGAATTTTCTGCCAAAGGATAACGTTCAAGTTTATTGCTATCGATATGATATTCATATAAGTAGGAGCTATTGTCACCAATTGCAAAAATAGTATTATCTTGATAAATCAATCCAGAAGCAGAGCCAAGACCAATGATTTTAAATAGTAGTGAAAGTTGAAATTTTTCCATTTTGTGTAGTGTATGAGAAACCAAAAATACTATTTTTACAATAATTAAATGAATTAAAAATGAAATCAATTAACATAGAAGATTTTAAAGTTGTTGGAAACATAAATTTGCCAAAAATCCCAACAAAATTAGATATTGATACCGATAAAGAGCAAGAGGAAGTAGAGTTGGATAAAGTTCAAATGAAGTTGAGTAAAAAGCAAGATGCTATGTATGCTCACAATCGTCATGCCTTTTTAATATGCTTGCAAGGAATGGACACCAGCGGAAAAGATAGTTTGATTCGTGAGGTTTTTAAAGAATTTAATCCACGTGGTGTCGTGGTTCATAGTTTTAAAACCCCAAATTCTACAGAGTTGGAACATGATTATTTATGGCGTCACTATTTGGCTTTACCTGAGAAAGGAAAGTTTGCTGTTTTCAATAGAACACATTATGAAAACGTATTGGTAACAAGAGTACATCCAGAATATATTTTATTTGAAAACCTTCCAGGAATTGAAAAAGTAGAAGATATAAAGCCACAATTTTGGGAAAATCGTTTTGAGCAAATCAACAATTTTGAAAAACATATCTCGCAGAACGGAACTAAAATTTTGAAGTTTTATTTTCACATGAGTAAAGAAGAGCAGCGTTTACGATTGTTAAAACGATTAGAAACTCCAGAAGATAATTGGAAATTTTCGATAGGTGATTTAAAAGAACGCGAACGGTGGGATGATTACATGAAGTACTATGAAGAAGCAATTAATAAAACTTCTACAGAAAATGCACCATGGTATATAGTTCCTGCAGATGATAAAGGCGTCGCAAGATTTATTGTAGCAAAAACGATTTATGAAGAACTACTAAATTTAAGCGATATTACCGAACCAAAGTTAGATACCAAAGTTGCTGCAAACATTGAAATTTATAGAGATCAGTTAAACAAATCAATCAATCAATACAGATAATATTAATTCCTAAAATTTCTAAAATCTGTGTTGCTTTCTAGTATCTTTGCATACTCAAAAAAAAACACTGTGAATTTATCTCAATATACCAAAGAGTTTCGTTATAATCTGCAATTAGCTTACCCAGTAATTTTGGGTATGCTTGGTCATACTTTAATTGGAATTGTTGATAACATAATGGTTGGAAAATTAGGTTCAACCGAATTGGCTGCCGTTTCACTTGGAAATAGTTTGATTTTTGTTGCAATGTCAATTGGTATAGGATTCTCTACTGCTATAACCCCAATTGTTGGTGAAGCTGATACAGAAAAAGATAACGATAAAATTCGTTCGGCTTTTCAGCACGGAATGCTTTTGTGTACCATTTTAGGTTTTGCATTATTTGGAATGGTTGTTTTTGCCAAACCAATTATGGAAATGTTGCACCAACCAAAAGAAGTTATTGCGTTGGCAAAACCTTACTTAGATTGGGTAGCTTTTTCTTTAGTTCCACTAATAATTTATCAAGGATACAAACAGTTTGCCGATGGTTTATCAATGACAAAATATTCCATGTATGCTATTGTTGGAGCAAATATTATTCACGTTATTATCAACTATTTATTAATTTACGGAATTTGGATTTTCCCAAAAATGGGAATTATTGGTGCTGCTCTTGGAACAGTAATTTCAAGAATTGCAATGGTGGTTTTTATGCACTTCATTTTGGCAAAACAAGAACGCTTGAAACAGTATTTTAAAGGATTTAGTTTTGATGAAATTAAAAAAGCAACTATTGTCAAAATTGTAAATTTAGGAATGCCTTCAGCTATGCAAATGTTGTTTGAAGTAGTTTTATTTACAGCTGCAATTTGGCTTTGTGGAAACATCGGAAAAACGAGTCAAGCTGCCAATCAAATTGCTTTGAGTTTGGCTTCAATGACTTTTATGTTTGCTATGGGATTGAGCGTAGTTTCTATGATTAGAATTAGTAATCAAAAAGGAATACAAGATTATAAAAATTTGGTTGTGGTGGCTCGTTCTATTTTTTTATTGGCCATAATAATTGAAGTAGTTTTTGCTGTTTTATTTGTTGTTTTTCATCAAATATTACCACCATTGTTTATGGATATGAAAGACCAAGTTCAATTGGTTGATAATACCGAAGTTGTAACTATTGCAGCTAAATTATTATTAGTTGCCGCCATTTTTCAAATTTCAGATGGAATTCAAGTTGTAGTTCTTGGAGCTTTGCGCGGATTGCAAGATGTACAAATTCCTATGTATATTACGTTTGTAGCGTATTGGATTATTGGTTTTCCAATATCTTATTTTTTAGGAGAATATACTGAATTTAAAGCTATTGGTGTTTGGTTGGGTCTTCTCGCCGGATTAACTGCGGCAGCAATATTTTTGTATATTCGCTTTCATTATTTAACAAATTCATTAATTTTGAAGAATAGTTTAAAATCAGTCTCAAATGATACAACTCAATAGAGGAGAAGAGTTCAAACAAATAACGATTGAACATCCATTGCAAAAAAAGTATGCTGTTAGTAATCAAGGAAGAATAATTAGTTACCTCGATGATTTTTTAAGCGGAAATGAAATAAAATGTTCAAAAACAGAAGGTTTTCCAGTTTTTAGATATAAAACTACAATTAATGGTAAAGTAGTAACAAAAGGTTTTTTAATCTACAAGTTGGTAGCACAATATTTTATTCCAAATGACAACCCCGAGCGCACCATGGTTTTACATTTAGATTATACCAAAGATAATGACAGAGTTGAAAATCTTAGATGGGCAACTAGAGTAGAACAAGTTGCTTTTCAATCAAAAAATCCAGTGGTTATCGCAGGAAAATTAAAGATAATTGAGATTAATAAAAAAGCAGATGGGAGAAAATTAACTTCTACCCAAGTAATAAGAATAAAAAAAATGTTGCAACGACCTGATAATAAAACACGTTTTGTTATGATTGCAAAACAATTCAATATTTCAACCCAACAATTATACCGAATTAGAACCGGAGAAAATTGGGGACACATTAAAGTTTAAAAAATAAAAATTATGCAATTACCAAAATTTGTTCTAGCTGACAATTCTGATTTTCCAGACGATATATTCGTTATACATTTAGATTTCCCGAGATTTATAATCAATTTAAAAGATGATGAAGTGGAGTTTTTAGAAGATTTAGAAGGAGAAGACGAAACCGAATTAGAATCGGAAATGGAACATTTAATTACGCTTGCCGGAGAATTCTACGATAAAGAAATGAGCGAGTTTGAGGATTAATTTTAGTATATTAAAAATGCTGTAATTTAAAAGTTACAGCATTTTTTATTGCAAACCTAATTGCTTGTACCTATTTTCTATTAAATTGGCATATTTCATTTTAAACTCATCACTCACAAAACTTTTTTCTAAAACAGAAAGTATTTCGGGTTTTGCATACACAAAAAGTTCTAATGTGTTGTCTAAAACTTTTTTACTTAATCCACAGTTTTCATAAGCTGCTAAAAAGTCTTGGTATTTCAATTTTCTTTTTTTTGCATTTAAGGTTAGCGCTAATTCTTCTGTATCGGCTGGGTTAACTAAAACGGTTGGTACCAAATCATAAGCAGGACACAAACTTAGTCCTTGTCTTTCTTTTTCTAAAAGAGAAAAGTTTTTCAAATGCATGTCGCTGTTTCCCGTAAAAAAACTAAACAAAACTTGCTCATAGAAATTACTCACATCCAGCAATGGCGAACTCGAATATTTTAATAGTAACTTGGCCACTTGTTCATGACTACCTTTGTACTTATCTTCGGTTAATCGCTCACTTAATTGGCACATGTCTTCCATGTGTAGTTTTCCTTTTCGGGTTCTATCCACACGTTTTGTTATATAGCATAGTGTTTCATCTTGTAATTTCACCAAACTATGTGGTACTACGTTTATACCACAAACTTCTGCCATGTGCATGGTTGCGCTTTCAAGTTCTGGTAATTGGGCATAATGTTCTGATGGTGGTTTCAAGATATAATCACCATAAAGTCCTACTATAGTTAGTTTTTTTGTTAAATTTTTTTCTTGTTTTCTATATAAACTTAAGGATACTTTAGCTTGAACTCCTGTAACTGCCATTTGACTTTGGATAACTTGTGTTGCTAATTCTTGCAAATTATCTAAACTATAAGCAAGTTGAGGTGTTTTTAATTGTCCAAAAAAGCGTTTGTTACAAGCTTCATGAAAATCTGAATTACTGTCAAAAAGTGGTTCATAACAATACAAGCAACGTCTTCCGTAGAATGTACTTTTTTCTTGTACTTCCATCGGAACGCTTTTACGTGCTAAATATTTCTTTTTATAGTTTTTCATTTTTGGTTACGCTTACTGCTCCAATGCAATCTTTGCAACAGGTTAGGAGCAAACCCATGCGGTCTTTATAGTTTATTTTCCAATTTTTTTCTGCTATATCTAAAAGCCAACCTTCTGGAATTAATCCATCAAAAAAGGCAAATAGTGTTTTACTTTGATAGATTTTATCTGTTAATGGTAATGTTAGACTTACTGCTTCAGCTAAGTTGTTATTCAAATAGTTTTTATTATATTCAAAGGAATATCCTGCGTCTGTTTCGCTAACAACGCCACAAAATACATTCTTCACATATACATTTCCGCTTCTGTTCATTACTTCATTAATTTATCTCTATCCATGTGAATTACTCCTAATTCTTCACCAAATAATCGTAAAACATCATTCACTTTATCCATTCGCAAGGTATTTTTTCCTTGTTCTAAATCTCTTACAAATCGTAAACCAACTCCTGCTTTTAAAGCTAATTCGGGCTGTGTTAGTTTGTTTTGTTTGCGTTTTGTTTTGACATGAACGCTTATATTGTTTAGATTTTCTTTCATTTTTATACCTTTTATAGCACAAATATATAATATTTTTAATATTTTATACCTAAAATAGTATAAATTTTTATTTTCTTTATTTTTTATACCTTTTATGATATAAAATTAAATATTTTTATTAAATTGAATTAGATAGGGTATAAATTTATAAATTACTTGAAGTATTTAGAAAGTAATTCCAATGCAGCAGAAAATGGAGACTTCAAATTGGATGCTACTGCTTTTTTGTTTTCTTCCAATTGTTTAATAATTTCTGGATGATTGTAGAAATTCGACTTCAATTGCTCGTTTATGGTTTCCATCATCCAAAATTGATTCTGATTTTGACGTTTTTCTTCAAAATAATGATTCGTTTTTACCAATTCAAAATAATCTGAAATCGTTTTCCAAACTGTATCAATTCCTTCTTTGGTATAAGAACTACAGGTTGCTGCAGTTGGAATCCAGCCACTTTGCTTTGCTGGAAATAAATGTAATGCTCTGTTGAATTCCGTTTTGGCTAATTTAGCTTTTGCAATATTATCACCATCGGCTTTATTGATTACAATTGCATCTGCCATTTCCATGATACCACGTTTTATGCCTTGTAATTCATCGCCTGCACCAGAAATTTTTAATAGTAAAAAGAAATCTACCATGCTATGAACAGCAGTTTCGCTTTGACCAACGCCAACAGTTTCAATAATAATAGTATCAAATCCACAAGCTTCACAAAGAATTATGGTTTCACGTGTTTTTCTTGCAACTCCACCAAGTGTTTCACCTGAAGCACTCGGACGAATAAATGCATTTTCATCTTTTACCAATTCTTCCATTCGGGTTTTATCACCAAGAATACTTCCGTGCGAAATCGTACTACTAGGATCAACGGCCAAAACAGCAACTTTTCTTCCTACGGAAGTGATATGTTTTCCAAAAGCTTCTATAAAGGTACTTTTTCCAACGCCAGGAACGCCTGTAATTCCAATACGTATTGATTTATTGGCATGAGGTAAACACGCTTGAATTATGGTATTAGCTTTTTCTAAATGTTCAGGATTGGTGCTTTCTACGAGCGTAATGGCTCGACTTAAAGCTACTTTATCTTTTGCCAAAATACCATCAATTAACTCTTGCGCAGAAGGTTGTTTTCTTCGCATTTGTTTGATTACTTCAACCGAAGAATTACTCAAACTCTGTGGTTGATTAACGCCATCTTTTTCCGATAAAGCCGATTTTTTTGATGATTGTTCCAATAGTAATGGTATTTCTATTACAAATTTAGGTAAAATATTTTCGTTATGAACTTTGCAATAAAATTTTGCTGCTTTGCCGTTAAAAAAAGTATTTTTGCAGTATCAAAATTTACAACTGTGCAAAATCAATCTGCAACTTTAAACAAAGAGGATTTACTTAATAAAACGGTTTACTCTATTCTGTTTTCTATCAGTTTTGCTCACTTGCTCAACGATTTAATTCAAGCCATTATTCCATCCATTTATCCAATAATTAAGGAAAGTTATCATCTAACATTTTCTCAAATCGGATTAATCACTTTTGCTTTTCAATTTTCTGCTTCTATTTTTCAACCTTTGGTTGGTTATTACACCGATAAAAATCCAAAACCATTTTCTCAAATTTACGGAATGCTTTTTTCTATGGCAGGAATCATTTCAATTTCTTTTGCCAATAATTTTTATTGGATAATTGCTTCTGTCGTTTTAATAGGAACTGGTTCGTCTATTTTTCATCCTGAGTCGGCTCGAATTTCTAATTTAGCTTCTGGCGGAAAACGCGGTTTAGCACAATCAATTTTTCAAGTAGGAGGCAACTTCGGAACGGCTCTTGGACCACTTTTGGTTGCTTTAATTGTTGTTCCTAATTCTCAAAAGTATATCCTTTGGTTTGTTATTGTTGCTGCTTTAGGACTTCTAATTTTAAGCAAAATTGCATTTTGGTACAAAGAACATCTTGTTTTTAGAAAAAATAAAGTCCAACCTTTCATCGATTTGCACAATCTGCCTAAAAAGAAAGTTCAAATTTCTATTGCTATCTTGTTAATAGTAATTTTTTCAAAGTTTTTCTATTCTGCAAGTCTTTCAAGCTATTATCAATTTTACATCATCGATAAATTTGGATTAACCATAAAACAAGCACAGTTTCACATGTTTATATACTTGTTTTCGTATGCGGTTGGAACCATTCTTGGCGGACCTTTAGGCGATAAAATTGGAAGAAAATATGTCATTTGGTTGTCTGTTTTTGGAGCTTTTCCTTTTGCTTTAGCATTACCTTATGTAGATTTATTTTGGACTGATGTTTTAATGGTCGTTATAGGAATCATAATTTCTTCGGCCTTTCCTGCAATTTTGGTTTATGCGCAAGAGTTAGTTCCCAAAAAACTCGGAATGGTTTCTGGATTATTCTACGGTTTTGCCTTCGGAATGGGTGCATTAGGCTCAGCTTTACTCGGAAAACTTGCCGATGCAACTTCCATACAATACGTTTACCACGTTTGTTCTTTCCTACCATTAATAGGAATCATTTGTTATTTTTTACCAAATTTGAAAAAAAAGATATATTAAGGCTAGTATAAGGTCGTATTTTGTAAATGAATAATTTCAAAATCAATTAAGCTGTAAAAATCTATTTTCTTTATTCTCTATTCTATTTTCTTTTTCTATTTTTACTTCACAATTTATACAAAATGCAATTAAATCCAGAAATATTAAATAAGTTAACTTCTATTGTTGGCGCGTCTTATATTTTTACAGATATCGAAACTCGTAATCATTACGGTCACGATGAAACAGAAGATTATGTTTTTCCTCCAAATGTTGTTCTAAAACCATCAAATACAAAGGAAATTTCAGAAATTTTGAAAATTGCCAACGAATATAAAATTCCAACAACACCAATTGGTGCAAGAACTGGATTGAGTGGCGGTGCTTTGTCTATTTATCAAGGAATTGGGCTTTCTATGGAACGCTTGAATAAAATAATTGAAATCGATGAACAAAATCTTCAAGTAACAGTCGAACCAGCCGTCATCACTCAAGTTTTGCGTGAAGCAGTAGCAGAGAAAGGTTTATTTTATCCTGTTGATCCAAGTAGTCAAGGAAGTTGCTGGATTGGTGGGAATGTTGCTGAAAATTCTGGTGGTGCTCGTGCCGTTAAATATGGTGTTACAAAAGATTATGTAATAAACATGGAAGTGGTTTTGCCTAACGGAGAAATCATTTGGACAGGCGCAAATACCTTAAAAAATTCAACAGGTTATAACTTGACACAACTCATGGTTGGTAGTGAAGGTACTTTGGGTGTCATTACAAAAATTGTACTCAAACTTCTTCCTCAAAACACTCATAATGTTTTAATGTTGGTTCCTTTTTTCAAAGCAAGTCAAGCTTGTGAAGCTGTTTCTGCCATCTTTAGAGCTGGAATTATTCCAAGCGCTCTTGAGTTTATGGAACGCGATGCCATTGATTGGACCTTGAAATACAATGACAATATCAACATCACTGTCAATGAGAATGTTCAAGCTCATTTGTTAATTGAAGTTGACGGAAATTATCCAGATATCTTGATGCAAGAAGCTGAAAAAATCATGAATGTAGTGGAGCAATTTGAAATTGATGAGGTTTTATTTGCTGATACTGAAGATCAAAAAAATGTACTTTGGAAAATGAGACGTTCTGTTGCTGAAGCAGTAAAATCGAATTCAATTTATAAAGAAGAAGACACTGTTGTACCAAGATATGTGTTACCTGAATTATTAAATGGAATCAAAAAAATAGGCAATAAATACGGATTCAAATCGGTTTGTTATGGTCATGCAGGTGATGGAAATCTTCATGTAAATATCATCAAAGGTGAAATGAGTGATGAAAATTGGGGGAAAGAAGTGTCTAAAGGAATTCGTGAAATCTTTGAATTAACAGTTGCTCTAAAAGGAACACTTTCTGGAGAACACGGAATCGGTTTTGTTCAAAAAAACTTTATGGATATTGCTTTTTCGAAAGTTCATTTAGAATTAATGGAACGTATTAAATATGTCTTTGACCCAAATAATATTTTAAATCCGGGAAAGATATTTCCTGATGAGATTTAATTCATTTTTGAATTCAATTTTTAATATTGATCTAATTCATGGCATTTATAAATAAAATAAATAGGAAAGCAAAGTCGGTTAAAAATACAGGTTTTGGAACAAATTCATCAAGTTATGGTGGTCGATTTGTAACAAAATCGGGCGTTGCAAATGTTAGAAAATCAGGAATTGGATTTTTTGATAGTATCAGTTGGTTTCACACAATGTTGAATATTCCTCGTTGGAAGTTTTTGTTCATTATTATCCTTTTTTATTTTCTTGTAAATTGTTTTTTTGCAAGTCTTTATTACATTATTGGTGTTGAAAATTTAATTGGAGCAAAAGTTACTACAACCACTGAGAAATTTGGGCAAGCCTTCTTTTTTAGCATTCAAACACTAACAACTGTTGGATATGGGCACATTAGTCCAAGTGGATTTTTAGCGAGTTTTACAGCTGCTGTTGAAGCGTTATTTGGTCTTATGAGTTTTGCTATTGCTACAGGATTATTTTATGGACGATTCAGTAAACCTAAAGCTCATATTTTATTTTCGGAAAATGCAATTGTTGCGCCATATGGTGAAGGAACTGCTTTAATGATGCGAATTACTCCTTATAAAAATGCAAATTTGACGGAGGTTGAAGCCAAAATAACATTAGGCTTACATATTGAGGATAAAGGTAAAATTTCTAATAAATTCTATATTTTAGATTTAGAAATGGATAAAATAAATTCATTAAATTTGAGTTGGACATTAGTTCATCCAATTATTGAAACAAGTCCTTTTTATGGTTTTACAGAAACAGATTTTAAAAACAATATAGGAGAAGTCATTGTAATTATAAAAGCTTTTGACGATATGTTTAGCAATACTGTCATAAAAAGATCATCCTATATTTTTAGTGAAATTGTTTATGGAGCTAAGTTTGTACCTATGTTTACAAGAGACGATTCTGATAGTAAAACAATACTTCAAATTGATAAGTTAAATACTTTTGATAGAGCGAATTTATAAACAAAATCCTCAACTGAATTACGTTGAGGATTTAATTTTTTAGTCTCTTTTTGGACTATTTTTTTTATGTCTTTTTTCTGCTTTTTTCTCTTTTGCCGTTTTAAGAGGTTCTTTTTTTACGGTTTTTTTTGCGTCTTGACTTTTTGCCATGATTTATGATTTTTAATTGTTAATAGTCAATATTTATTTAGTAAATATAAGAAATTAATTTAAAAAAAAATCCTCAACCGCTTTCACAATTGAGGATAATATTTTCAAACTGAATTTTCTTATTCATTTACTAAAACCCATTCGCCTTTAGCAATCATACTTTCAGCTTTTTTGTATTTCATAGTTTCAGTTTTACCACTAATAACATGTTTTATGGTAACATTATCATTTCTATTTATTTTTGGTTGGTCACGAACTATTGTTTCTGTAACCAGACGCTGTTGTGCTTGACCTGCTTCTCTACTTTGCTGTGCAAGTTCATCGCTATTAGAAATTTCACTTCTTGATTCGATATAACTTTCTTTCTGACGCATTTCATTTTTGGCATCTTGAATATTTTGTTGTTGAGGTATATCACCTTTAAACAAAAAAGAAATTACTTCTTTATTTACACCATCAAGCATTGTTCTAAACAATTTGAAAGCTTCCAATTTATAAATTAGTAACGGATCTTTTTGCTCATGAACTGCCAATTGAACTGATTGTTTCAATTCGTCCATTTTACGTAAATGTTTTTTCCAAGCTTCATCTACAATAGCTAATGTGATGTTTTTTTCAAAATCGGCAACTAATTGAGATCCTTTTGATTCGTAAGCTTTTTTCAAATCTGTAACTACATTCAGTGACTTGATTCCGTCAGTGAAAGGAACAATAATTCTTTCAAATTTATTTCCTTCTTGTTCATATACATTTGCTATTATCGGTAAGGCTTCGCGAGCACTTCTCTCCGTTTTTTCTGTATAATATTGCATTGCTGCTTTATATACTTTTCCTGTCAAATCCATTTCATTAGATTTTTCAAATTCTGAAGCTGAAAAAGGAGATGTAATTGAAAAATATCTTATTAATTCAAATTCGAAATTTTTGAAATCATTAGTGCTTTTATTGTCACCAACTATAACTTCGCAAGTATCATACATCATGTTGGCAATATCTAGTTTCAAACGTTCACCATGCAAAGCATGACGACGACGTTTGTAAACTACTTCTCTTTGGGCATTCATTACGTCATCATATTCTAACAAACGTTTACGTGTTCCAAAGTTGTTTTCTTCTACTTTTTTCTGCGCTCTTTCAATAGATTTGGTCATCATAGAATGTTGAATAACTTCACCTTCTTTTAATCCCATTCTATCCATAATTTTTGCAACTCTATCTGAACCAAAAAGACGCATCAAATTATCTTCAAGAGAAACATAAAATTGAGAACTTCCTGGATCACCTTGACGACCTGCACGACCACGTAACTGACGGTCAACTCGACGCGAATCGTGACGTTCTGTTCCAATGATGGCTAAACCACCAGCAGCTTTTACTTCAGGAGTTAATTTAATATCGGTTCCACGACCCGCCATATTTGTTGCAATGGTTACAACTCCTGGTTTTCCTGCTTCTGCAACAATTTCAGCTTCACTTTTGTGCATTTTTGCATTCAATACGTTGTGAGCAACACCACGCATTTTCAACATTCTACTCAATAATTCTGAAATCTCCACGGATGTTGTTCCAATTAATACTGGTCTTCCTGATGCAGAAAGTTGTGTAACATCTTCAATTACAGCATTGAATTTTTCACGAACCGAACGATAGATTAAGTCCTCTTTATCAATACGTGACATTCCTCTGTTGGTTGGAATTTCAACAACATCTAATTTATAAATTTGCCATAACTCACCTGCTTCTGTAACTGCTGTTCCTGTCATACCAGCTAATTTGCTGTACATACGGAAATAATTTTGCAATGTAATGGTTGCAAAAGTTTGTGTTGCAGCTTCAATAGTTACTTGTTCTTTTGCTTCGATTGCTTGGTGTAATCCATCAGAATAACGGCGTCCATCCATGATGCGACCAGTTTGTTCGTCAACAATAAGAATTTTATTGTCCATGATTACATATTCTACATCTTTTTCAAAAAGAGTGTAAGCTTTAAGTAATTGTGTCAAAGTATGAATTCTCTCAGATTTTATTCCAAAGTCTTGAAATAATTTTTCTTTTGCTTCTGCTTCTTTATCTTTTTCAAGATTTTGTTTTTCAATTGCAGCTATTTCAGTTCCAATATCAGGAAGTACGAAGAATGTTTCATCAGTATCTTGTGATAAATACTTGATTCCGTTATCTGATAATTCAACTTGATTGTTTTTTTCTTCAATGACAAAATACAATGCTTCATCTACTAAAGGCATTTTGCGATTGTTGTCTTGCATGTATTCATTTTCAGTTTTTTGAAGCAATTGTTTAATTCCTTCTTCACTTAAAAATTTGATTAATGCCTTATTTTTTGGTAGTGCACGATAAGCTCTCAACAATTGGAAACCTCCATCTTTGGTGTTACCTTCTTTAATCAAACGTTTCGCTTCTGTGAGGAATCCGTTTGCTAATTGACGTTGAAGATTATATAGATTTTCAATTTTTGGTTTTAACTCATTAAATTCATGACGATCACCATCAGGAACTGGACCTGAAATGATTAATGGCGTTCTAGCATCATCAATCAAAACCGAGTCAACCTCGTCTACAATAGCAAAATTGTGTTTTCTTTGAACTAAATCTTCTGGTGAATGCGCCATATTATCTCTTAAATAATCGAAACCAAATTCGTTATTTGTACCATAAGTAATATCAGCTTCATAAGCTTTTCTTCGAGAATCAGAATTTGGTGAATGGTTGTCTATACAATCTACAGTCATACCATGAAATTCGAATAAAGGTGCTTTCCAAGTGCTGTCACGTTTAGCTAAATAGTCATTTACAGTTACTAAATGCACTCCATTTCCTGTCAAAGCATTCAAATACAGAGGAAGTGTTGCAACAAGGGTTTTACCTTCACCGGTTTGCATTTCCGAAATTTTACCTTGATGTAAAACAATTCCACCAATCAATTGAACATCATAGTGAATCATGTCCCAAGTGATTTCTTTTCCTGCTGCATTCCATGAATTTGCCCAATTGGTTTGGTCACCAACAAGAGTAATATAAGGTTTTGATGCCGACAGTTCTCTGTCTTTCTCTGTTGAAGTGACCGTAATTGTGGTGTTTTCTTTAAAACGTCTAGCAGTTTCTTTAACCACTGCAAATGCTTCAGGAAGAATGTCCATTAATACCTTTTCAGAAATTTCATAGGCTTCTTTTTCAAGAGTATCAATTGCGTTGTAAATGTCTTCTCTTTTATCAATATCTGTTGTTGCCTCAGCTTCTTGCTTTAAAGATGCAATTTTACTATCTTTTTCAGCTCTTGCTAACTTGATTTTTTCTTTAAAGGCTTTAGTTTTCGCTCTCAATTCGTCATGCGATAAAGCCATCAATGCACTTTCGAATGACTTAATTTTAGTCACTAAAGGTTGGATTGCTTTTACATCTTTTTGAGATTTATCTCCAACAAATGCTTTAAGTATGCTATTTATGAAACTCATAATGGTGTGTATTTATATTTTTAAAGTCCCAATAGTTTGGGAATGCGAATTTAAACAAAAAAAAAGCCCCAATGGAGACTTTTCTTCTGTTGTGTTATTTTATTTTTTTTAATATTCGTCCTCGTTCCAAAGATAATCTTCGTCAGTTGGATAATCTGGCCAAATTTCTTCCATTGACTCATATATTTCTCCTTCATCTTCAATTGACTGAAGGTTTTCAACAACTTCAAGTGGCGCACCAGCTCTAATTGCGTAGTCTATAAGTTCATCTTTGGTCGCAGGCCACGGTGCATCACTTAAATAAGATGCTAATTCTAATGTCCAATACATCTGCTTTCGATTTTATAATTTATGCAAAAATAAATTTTTAACTGAAATAGTCAAGTAAAAATTGATTTATTTTATAATTAAAGTTAAGAACGTGTTTTTTTTAGTTTTAGTTTTTTGTCTCAGTAGGCAGTAAATGGCTACTGAAAACTGCAACTGACTACTTTCTAGGAATCCACTGAACTTCGTCAGCTTTGAGGTCAAATGACAACTTTCGTGCCAAGACAAAAAGGTAGTCAGAAAGTCGGTTTAGATACTTAATTACAAGTTTATCTATAGGTTCAACGTCATTTAAATGTGCGGCTAAACGCTCTGCACGACGGCATACACATCTTGCAATATGACAATATGACACAGTAGTATGTCCGCCAGGAAGTACAAAATGTGTCATTTTTGGTAATGACTCTTCCATGGTGTCGATTTCCGTTTCTAGAAAGTCAATATCAGACTCTGTAATACCTAAATTTTGAAGACGTTTTTCACCGCTTTTTAATAGTTCTTTTTCTGGTGGCGTTGCTAAAATTGCTCCAACTGTAAAAAGTCTATCTTGTACTTCAATTAGTACATTTTTATATAATTGATTTATTTCTTGGTCACGAATAAGTCCGATATGGGAGTTTAATTCGTCAACTGTTCCATAACTTTCAATTCTAATGTGGTGTTTTGGAACTCGTGTTCCTCCAAAAAGCGCAGTTGTGCCTGTGTCGCCGGTTTTTGTATATACTTTCATTTTTAAGCAATTAGTGAAAAGTAATTAATAATTAGTTTTTCAAAGGTAACAAAAATTAAAATGAATAACTATTTAACCCTGATTGTATTGGTATCGTCTTTTCGGACGATAGTAACAAAAAGTAGGAATAGTGCTTATTGGTAAAGCACGAGCCATTCGTTTTTTATTTATAGTAGGATTAAAGATGTTCTATATTTAAAGTATCACTTTCAATCATTCCATCTCGCAAACGGATGATTCTGTGCGCATATTTTGCAATGTCTTCTTCGTGCGTAACAAGTATAACCGTATTGCCATTGGCGTGAATATCGCCAAAAAGCTTCATGATTTCAACAGATGTTTTACTATCAAGGTTTCCTGTAGGTTCATCGGCTAAAATTATGGATGGATTATTGACCAAGGCTCTTGCAACGGCAACTCTTTGTCGTTGTCCGCCCGAAAGTTGGTTGGGTTGATGATCCATTCTATCGGCGAGGTTGACTTGAGTAAGCACTTCGGTAGCACGTTTATTTCTATCTGATTTAGAAAAACCAGCGTATATCATTGGTAATGCAACGTTATCTAGAGCGGTTGTTCGTGGCAAAAGATTAAATGTTTGAAAAACAAATCCAATTTCTTTGTTTCGAATTTCGGCTAGTTCATCATCATCCATTTGCGATACATCTTTTCCGTTTAGAATATAACTTCCCGAAGTTGGCGTGTCTAAACATCCTAAAAGGTTCATTAAAGTTGATTTTCCTGAACCTGATGGTCCCATTAAAGCAACATATTCTCCTTTGTTGATTTGTAAATCGATTCCTTTTAGTACATTGATAATTTCGCTACCTAGAACGAAATCTCGCTTAATGTTTGTGATGTTTATAAGTGGGTTTGACATTTTTTTTAAATTATGAAATATTAGTACTAAAAATAGCAATAAAGTTACAAAATCGATTTAAAAAGATTTATGTAAATATAAGATTTAATTGTGTAACATCAATGATTAAGTACGGAACTAACTTTGCTGTAAATATTATAACATTCAAATTATGAAAAGAGGTACATTAAAATTAGGGTTGTTTTCAATGATTTTATTAGGCATAGTTTCTTGTCAAAACAAAGACAAAGAAATGGCTGATAAAAGGATTAGTGAACTAGAGAGTTATGTTGATTCTTTAAAAAAAGTTGATGAAATGGCAATGAATGATAATTGGGATCAAATTGCATCAGATTATGATAGAAAATCAACAAGTGCTAAAGATGCTTTGAACCTACTTGATGAAAAAGATAAAACATCAGGTCAAGAAAAATTAGATTCTTATGATTCTGATTATAATGAAATTAAAGCAAATGTTCAAGTTAAAAAAGAGGCAGTTACTGCAACAACTGTGATAAAATCATCACCAAGTCAACTTTTGCGTGATAGACTTTTTGGTGCAGGAAAAATTGGAGAAGATATGAGTTTTGCATGGGTAAATAAAGATAATATTTTAAATACTTATGATACTTTCTTTGAATCTTACAAAAAAAATAAAGGTGATTTTTCTAGAGAGGATTATGACGAAATAAAATTAATGTATGAAGCATTAGACAGCAGAAAAAATACGGTCGAAAATCAAGGATTGACGACAGAAGACAATAATAAAATAGCTTCTATTAAATTCAAATTTGGACCAATGTTTAAACTGAATAGAGTTGCAGCAAAAAGTAGAGAAACTGCCGAAGCAAAAGAATAATTGGTTAACGCATAAATATAATTCAGGAAAATGACAATCAGTTATGGTTGTCATTTTTTTATGTTCTAATCACAAAATGTTCTTTTTCTTGTTGGATTCTAAAAAAAACAATTCCCCATTGAAAAGTGTCAATAGTTACCGTAACTTTTAGATGATTTTTAATGATTTTCCAAGCTTCTTCCATGTCTTTACTCCAATGAATATCGTCAAAAATCCATACAGAATCGTTTGTTATTGTTGGAAGCAAAAGTTCAAAATAGTCTAAAGTAGCTTTTTTTGAATGGTTACCATCAAAATAAATGAAGTCGTAGGTTGTAGGTTTTAGGTTGTGGGTTTTTAGATAGTCTTCAAATTTTGTATTTATAAATTCGACATTATTGATATTGAATTTTTGTAATTCCAATTGACATTGATTAATTGTATTAGGACAACCTTCTAAAGTAATAATTTTAGAATTTTTACTTCCTAAAGATAGGGCAGAAGCCGCTAATCCTAACGAAGTTCCAATTTCAAGAATGTTTTCTGGCTGAAAATAATTTACAATTCTGAATAATAATTCGGCTCTTTTTGGAGAAATTCCAGCGTTTTTTGCAATTTGGTTTATGGCTCGTGTATTGCTTTTAAAAACTCGAGAACCAGCACCAAAATCGGTTACTTCAATCGTGTTTTTATTTTGTAAAAGTGAATTTCGATAGTCTTTTAGAATGGAATATTCTGGATACTTTTTCTTGTCATAAAAACATTTGGTAACCAAATTATAAACAAATGGCGAATGCACTCCATGTTGATTTTTGGAGTTCCAAAGGAAGTTTAGATATGATTTTATAATTTGTAACATTATTAGTGATTAGTAAATAGTGACTAGTAATTAGTCCGCTATTCACTAATTACTATTCACTATTTACTGTCTATTATTCCATTTTTGAACTCAATTCAAACCATCGTTCTTCTTTCTGCTCCATGGTTTGAATTATTTTCTGCAATTCATTTGCTTTCGTTTCAATTTCATTATCGGCAAATTTCCCGTCAGAGAATAATTGCTCGATTTGCTTTTTTTGGTATTCTAAATCTTTAATTTCTTTTTCAATTTTATTGAATTCTTTTTGCTCGTTAAAATTTAATCCTGAAGAAATAGTTTTAGTTTTCCAATTGTTTTTTTCTTTATTGTCGTCTTTATTTGTTGGCTCAGCAGAATCTTCGTACGCTCTAAAATCTGAATAATTTCCTGGAAAGTTTTCTACAATTCCGTCACCTCTAAAAACGAATAAATCATCAACAATTTTATCCATAAAATACCGGTCGTGCGAAACTACAAGTAAGCAACCTGGAAAATCCAACAAGAAACTTTCCAATACATTCAAAGTTACAATATCTAGGTCATTCGTTGGCTCATCCAAAATCAAGAAATTCGGATTCTGAATCAAAACCGTACATAAATACAATCGTTTCAATTCTCCACCAGAAAGTTTTTCAACAAAATCGTATTGTTTTTTGCTATCAAATAAAAATCGCTCTAATAATTGACTTGCCGAAATCAATTTTCCTTTCATCAACGGAATATATTCTCCGTATTCCTTAATTACATCAATAACACGTTGCCCAGGTTTTGGATTGATTCCGCTTTGCGTGTAACAGCCAATTTTAATCGTATCACCAGTAATAACTTTTCCAGAATCAGTCGGAATGGTTTGTGTCAACAAGTTCAAAAACGTCGATTTTCCAGTTCCGTTTTTACCAATAATCCCAATTCGAGCACCACGTTGAAAATCGAAACTAAAATTCTCTAAAATCTTTTTATCACCAAACTTTTTTGAAATTTTATGCAACTCAATAATCTTGCTTCCAAGACGTTCCATGTTAATTTCTAGTTCGATTTTATTTTCTTTTCGGCGACTTTCGGCAACTTCTTTTATTTTGTAAAAATCATCTTTACGCGATTTTGATTTTGTAGTTCTAGCTTTTGGTTGTCTTCGCATCCAGGCCAATTCCTTTACAAAAAGATTTTGCGCTTTATCAATTGAAGCATTTTCAGATGCTAATCGTTCTTCTTTTTTCTCTAAGTAATACGAATAATTCCCTTTGTAACTGTATAATTTTCCATTGTCTAATTCAATGATTTCATTGCAAACACGTTCCAAAAAGAAACGATCGTGCGTAACCATAAATAACGTAATATTTTCTTTTGCAAAATAACTTTCCAACCATTCAATCATCTCCAAATCCAAGTGATTCGTTGGCTCATCTAAAATCAATAAATCGGGTTTATTGATAAGAATAATCGCCAACGATAGACGTTTTTTTTGTCCACCAGACATGTTTTTTACTTTCAATTTGAAATCCTCCAACTTCAATTTGAACAAAATCTGCTTGAATTGCGTTTCAAAATCCCAAGCATTATGTCGGTCCATATCGTCAAAAGCTTTTTCATAAGCTTCAGTATCTTCTGGGTTTTCTAATGCTTTTTCATAGCGTTCAATTACGTGTAGAATTTCATTGTCAGACGCAAAAATACTTTCTTCAACAGTCAATTCATCTTGCAACTGAGGAACTTGCGATAGAAAAGCCATTTTTATTTCTTTTCTAATCACTACTTGCCCAGAATCTGGTTCGTCTTCGCCATTAATGATTTTCATTATACAGGTTTTGCCCGAACCATTTTTGGCAATAAAAGCAATTTTTTGGTCTTTATTAATTCCAAACGAAATGTCTTTGAACAACGTTCTTTCGCCAAATGATTTCGAAATATTTTCTACAGAAAGGTAATTCACAGTTGTATTTTTTTTGCAAAAGTAAGTCATTGAAAGCAAGGAAACAATCTTTAATTTAATTAGGAGCGAATGGCTCGGGATTTGTTAGCAATCCATTTTCCTGCTTTCCATTACAATCTTTTTCAACTCCGACAGAGTTCAAAACTCTGTCGGAGTTAAAAAAGGATTTCCATTACAAACGAAGTTCACTGAACACAAATAAAAATAAATGTCTAGTGAAGTAATCAGGGCTAAATAGTTTTTTGTATTGCACTTTTGCTTCAATTTTCAAAACAACAATAAATTTAATTTGTATATTTGGGTTTCAAAACTATTTGCTATGAGCGAAGATTCAAATAAAAATGATAAAAAGCTAGACTTGAACAAAGTTGAAGAACCAATTACGGAATATTCTATCGAGAAAACCTATGTAAATATTGAAGATCATCCTCTATTTGCAAAAGTTATAGAAAAGTCCAAAAAAGATTTGAAAGAAGGAAAAGGAATTCCTAACGAAGTTGTAATGAAAAATATAAAAGAAAAATACCCTTTTTTAAAATGAGTTATGACTTAATTTGGGATGTAAAAGCTCAAATAACTCTTGAAGAAGAAATCAATTTTATTTTATTTAAGTGGAATTTAAATGAGGTTAAAAAATTTAGTGATTTAGTTGAAGAAAATTTGAGTAGATTATCAATAAACCCTGAGATTGGCATTTATAGCAAAACTCTCAAAGTCTATTACCTAGTTATTTCTAAACAAACTACTTTATACTAATGTTTTAATTCTGATATAAAAATAATAGAACTTCACTTTTTTTTCAACAATCAAAAAAATCCAGAAGAATTAAATAAGTTGCTTTAAATTTGTCCAATGCAACTATCCGTAATCATCCTAAATTATAATGTGAGCTTTTTTTTAGAGCAATGCGTTTTAAGTGTCCAAAAAGCACTTTCAACCATTGATGGCGAAATCATTGTAATTGATAACAATTCTTCAGATGATAGTTGTGCGATGATGAAAGAATTGTTTCCGAATGTAAAACTCATTGAAAACAAAGAAAATCTCGGTTTTCCAAAAGGTAATAATATTGGAGTTGCACAAGCCAATGGCGACTATATTTGTATTTTAAATCCAGACACAGTTGTTGCAGAAGATACATTTATAAAAATTCTAAATTTTGTCACACTGAGCGAAGTCGAAGTGCCAAATTATGAAATAGGAATAATAGGATGTAAATTAATTGATGGCACCGGAAATTTTCTACCAGAATCTAAACGCGGAGTTCCAACACCTTGGGTTGCTTTCACTAAAATCTTCGGATTATATAAAATTTCCAAAGTTTTTGGAAAATACTATGCCCAACATTTAACCGAAAATCAATCCGGTCAAGTTGATATTCTTGTAGGTGCTTTTATGGTAATGAAACGCGAGTTGTATAATGAAATTGGAGGTTTTGATGAAAATTGTTTTATGTACTCTGATGATATTGATTTGAGTTATATGGCTTTGAAAAAAGGTAAAACTAATTATTATTTTCATGAAACTACTGTAATACATTATAAAGGAGAAAGTACTAATCGAGATGAAAAGTATATGAAGCGCTTTCAAGAAGCTATGAATTTCTTTTATACTAAACATTTTAAGAAATCAGTTGTATTCGACTTTTTTATGAAAATTGGTGTTTTTGTTTTCTCGTTTATTAAGAAAAATCAATCTAAAGAAATAAAAAGAACGATTGATGAATATATAATTTTTTCTAAAGATTCTTTACAATTGAATTTGAACAAAAAAGAAACAATTTTAAATGATTTTTCAGAATTCAATAACAATGTAAATTTGAATACTGAAATCATTTTTGATACAAAATCATTTAGTTATATGGAAATTATAGATTTTATGAATTCAAATAAAAGTAAAAATTTAACATTTAAGAATTATATTTCTAATTCTCATTACCTTATAGGAAGCAATAATTCAATTGATAGAGGAGAAATCATAACATTAAAAAATTAGTGTATTCTTTACAAAATGAAGATAAAATTACTAATTTTGCAATCATAATAAAAAAACACAACTTTAGTTTAAAGATATGGCAAAGTTTGAATTGAAATTACCTAAAATGGGTGAAAGCGTTGCAGAAGCAACAATTACCAATTGGTTAAAAAACGTTGGTGATACTATAGCAATGGACGAAGCAGTTCTAGAAATTGCAACCGATAAAGTCGATAGTGAAGTACCAAGTGAGGTTTCAGGCGTTTTGATTGAACAGCTTTTTTACAAAGACGATGTAGTTAAAGTAGGTCAAACTATTGGAATAATCGAAACAGAAGGCGGAAGTTTTGAAGCTCCAAGAACTGCCGATGTTTCTGCTCCGATTGTTGCAGAAGTTACTAAAACTGTAGAGATAGCCAAAGAGTATGTTGCTCCAGCTGATTTTAGTAGTTCAGATAAATTCTTTTCTCCATTAGTAAAAAATATTGCTAAGCAAGAAGGTGTTTCTGTTGCTGAATTAGAGAGTATTTTAGGCTCAGGAAAAGAAGGGCGGGTAACTAAGGAAGATATTTTAAATTTTGTAAAAAACAGAACAAGTCAACCTGTTGTAACGCCTGTTGTAAATCAAGTTACTCTGCCTACAGCAACAGTTACTCAAAACTCGCAACCCGAAACAAAAACTGTTCCAGTTTCTGTTAATGGCGGCGATGAAATTGTAGAAATGGACAGAATGCGTAAGTTGATTTCAGGTTATATGGTAGCTTCGGTGCAAACTTCGGCACACGTGCAATCGTTTATTGAAGTTGACGTTACTAACATTGTAAAATGGAGAAATAAAGTGAAAGACGCTTTTGAAAAACGTGAAGGAGAGAAATTGACTTTTACTCCAATAATGATGGAAGCTGTTGCCAAAGCATTAAAAGATTTCCCAGGAATGAATATTTCTGTTGATGGCGATTATATTATCAAAAAGAAAAATATCAATTTAGGAATGGCCGCAGCATTACCAAACGGAAATTTAATCGTTCCAGTTATTAAAAATGCAGACCAATTAAACCTTGTCGGGATGGCAAAAGCCGTAAACGATTTAGGAAACCGAGCAAAAGCAGGAAAACTAAAACCAGACGATACTCAAGGCGGAACATATACAGTTACAAACGTAGGAACTTTTGGTTCTGTATTTGGAACTCCAATTATTAATCAACCACAAGTAGGAATTTTAGCTCTTGGTGCTATTAGAAAAGTGCCTGCAGTTATCGAAACTCCAGAAGGTGATTTTATCGGAATTCGTCAGAAAATGTTCTTATCACATTCTTATGACCACAGAGTTGTAGATGGTGCACTTGGTGGAAGTTTTGTAAAACGTGTAGCTGATTATCTAGAAGCATTTGATGTAAATAGAGAATATTAAAAAAAATAAAACTCAATAAATCAACCTTTTCCGTAAAACGAAAAGGTTTTTGTATTTAAATATGGGAGAAATTTCAAATAATCGATAAACGGTAAGTACAAAATTTTATATTTGTTGCATAAATTTTACAAATGGAATTAAAACTCAATAGACCAATTTGTTTTTTCGACCTCGAAACCACAGGAATAGACGTTGCAAGAGATAGAATTGTAGAAATTTCAATCTTCAAAGTATATCCTAACGGAAATAAAGAAAGTAAAACATGGTTAGTAAATCCAACAATTCCAATTCCTCCACAGACTACTGCTGTTCACGGAATCACCAATGAAAAAGTGGCAAACGAGCCAACTTTCAAAGAGTTAGCATCACAAATTCATACTATGATTAAGGATTCTGATTTGGGTGGATTTAATTCAGATCGATTTGACATTCCACTTTTAGCAGAAGAATTGCTTCGTGCTGAAGTTGATTTTGATATGAAAAACAGAGTTTCAGTTGATGTTCAAACCATTTTTCATAAAAAAGAAGAACGTACTTTAAGTGCGGCATTGAAATTTTATTGCGGAAAAAATTTAGAAAATGCACATTCTGCCGAAGCCGATACTATGGCGACTTATGAAATATTAACGGCGCAATTAGACCGATATCCTGATTTAGAAAACGATATGAAATGGTTATCTGAATTTACAACTCGCAAGAAATCAGTTGATTTTGCAGGTTTCATAGCATTAAATAACGAAGGGAAAGAAATTTTTACTTTTGGAAAAAATAAAGGTCAATTAGTAGAAGAAGTACTTGAAAAAGAACCAGGTTACTATGGTTGGATTCAAGGCGCTGATTTTCCTTTATATACAAAGAAAGTCTTAACAGGAATAAAATTAAGAAAACTAAATACAAAATAAGTTTACAGTCACAGTTTGCAGTTTGCAGACTGTAAACTCAAAACTGAGACTAAAAACTATGAAAATCATTTGCATCGGAAGAAATTACGTAAAACACATCGAGGAACTTCAAAACGAACGTCCAGATGAGCCTGTTGTGTTTCTTAAGCCAGATTCTGCAATTTTGTTGAAACAACATCCGTTTGTGATACCTGATTTTTCTGAGGACATTCATCATGAAGTTGAGATATTAGTCAAAATAAATAAAGTTGGAAAATATATTGAACCAAAATTTGCCTCTAATTATTATGACGAAATAGGATTAGGAATAGATTTTACAGCAAGAGATTTACAAGCTAAGCTAAAAGAAAAGGGCTTGCCTTGGGAAAAAGCCAAAGCTTTTGACGGTTCAGCGGTGATTGGTGACTTTTTACCGAAAAATTTTTTCAATTCTTTAGAAAGTATTAAATTTGAATTAGTTAAGAACGGAACGACTGCTCAAAAAGGCGATACATGTCATATGTTGTGGAAAATTGATGAACTGATTTCACATATTTCTCAGTATTTCACGTTGAAAATTGGAGATATTATTTTTACAGGAACACCAGAAGGAGTTGCTGTTGTAAAACCGAATGATATCTTAGAAGGATTTATAGAAAACAAAAAATTATTCAAAATACAAGTAAAATAATGGCCTTAAACTACAATTTATCAAAAGTTTATGCACTTTCAGACAATGATCCTGAATTTGTAATGCAAATCATCTCACTTTTTGTGACTGAAGTACCTCAGGATTTAAAACATATTGAACTTGGAATTAAAACCAAAGATCATAAATTAGCTTATGCTTATGCACACAAAATTAAGCCAACATTAGATCTATTAGGAATGACAATGGCTCATGAGGAGATTTTGCAAGTAGAAGCATGGACAAGATCGGAAGGAAAGAAAAAAGAAATAGAAGCTACCTTTGAAAGTATTGAAAGTCAAGTAGAAAAAGCTATAAAAGAAATCAAGAAAGATTTTGATATATAGTCTTTAATTTTAAAATATCTAAAAAGGAATTATTCTCACAAATGATTCCTTTTTTATTTGAATATACTTTTAATAAAACCATTAAATTTGTTAAAAAAAAAACAATGAAAGCAACAATTGTAACAATTGGAGACGAAATTTTGATTGGTCAAATTATTGATACTAATTCAGTATTTATAGCCAAGGCACTTGATAAAATTGGAGTTCAGACGCATGAATTATTATCTATTAGTGATAATAAACAACATATTTTAGATACATTTAATTCACTTCAAAATAAAGTCGATTTTGTAATTATTACTGGCGGTTTAGGTCCAACTAAAGATGATATAACTAAGAAAACATTTTGCGAATATTTTGAAGATAATCTTATTGAAAATCAAGAAGTATTGTATCATGTAAAAGAAATAATAGAGAGCATTTTTAAAAGACCTATTACGCAAATGAATCGTGATCAAGCTCTCGTTCCATCAAAATGCGATGTTCTTTTTAACAAAGTTGGCACCGCTCCAGGAATGTGGATGAAAAAAGAAAATACAGTTTATGTTTCACTTCCAGGTGTTCCATATGAAATGAAGTATTTGGTAGAAAACGAAATAGTTCCAAAAATTGTTAAAGAGTATGATAGGCCATATATTATTCATAAAACAATTATGACTTATGGTCAAGGTGAAAGTTTAATTGCAGAACGTATTGAAAATTGGGAAGATAATTTACCACATTTTATAAAACTAGCTTATTTACCAGCTCCAGGAAGAGTTCGTTTGCGTTTAACAGCAAGAGGTACAAACAAAGATTTGCTGCAAAAAGCAATAGATGAAAACGTGCAATCACTTTCAAAAATTATTAAAGATATTATTGTAGGTTATGATGAAAATGAAACTATAGAAGTTGTTGTAGGAAGGCAATTAGCTAAGTATGGAAAAACAATTTCGACGGCAGAAAGTTGTACCGGAGGAAAAATTGCACAAACTTTATCGTCTGTTTCTGGAGCATCCAATTATTTTAGAGGAAGTGTAGTTTCCTATGCTACGGATACAAAAGTTTCGGTATTAGGTGTATTACAAAGCACAATTGATACCTTCTCTGTAGTGAGTGCACAAGTAGCAAAAGAAATGGCGTTGGGCGTACAAAAACTTATGAAAACCGATTACGCTATCGCCACAACTGGAAATGCTGGACCAAGTAAAGGCGACGCAGATGCCTCGGTTGGAACCGTTTTTATAGCTGTAGCAACTCCCGATAGTATTATTATAGAAGAGTTTAATTTTGGTCAACCACGTGAAAAAGTGATAGATAGAACGTTAAATAAAGCATTTGAAATGGTACAAAAAGAAATTTTAAAAAATCTGTAATATTTTTTTGTGTATAAGGTTTCTTTTTTGTTTCTTTGCACCCTGATTTTGAATAACGATAAAAGAAAAGCATAATGTCAAGAGTTTGTGACCTTACAGGTAAAAGAGCGATGGTAGGAAATAACGTTTCTCACGCTATGAACAAAACTAAGAGAAAATTTTCTGTTAACTTAGTTAAAAAACGTTTCTATCTTCCAGAAGAAGACAGATGGATTACTCTTAGAGTAGCTGCATCTACAATAAAAACGATTAATAAAAATGGAATAGCTGCAGTGTTAAAAACTGCTAAAGCTAATGGATTTATTAAATAATCCTAATCCTAAAAAAAAATAAATCAAGATGGCAAAGAAAGGTAATAGAATTCAAGTAATTTTAGAATGTACTGAGCACAAAGGGACAGGTCTTCCTGGAACTTCTCGTTACATCACTAACAAAAACAAAAAGAATACTCCAGATAGATTAGAGATTAAGAAATTTAATCCAATTTTGAAGAGAATGACTGTTCACAAAGAAATTAAATAATTATAAATTTAAATAAGTTTTAAGTGCTTGCATTTAAATTTTTAAATTAAAAATAAACAAATAAGTCATGGCAAAGAAAACCGTTGCAACATTACAAACAGCTTCTAAGAGATTAACAAAAGCTATCAAAATGATAAAATCACCTAAAACAGGTTCTTACACATTTGTAGAAAGTATAATGACTCCAGAAGAAGTGGATGCTTTCTTAGCAAAGAAATAGTGTCCTTTTTTATATATATCTAAGCTACTTTCGAACGAAAGTAGCTTTTTTATTTTATATTTGCTACTCCTTACATAGTTAGATTTTAATCATACAAATATGAGTTTTTTTAAAAGAATATTTTCATCAGAAAAAAAAGATCAGAGTTTTAGCGAAGAGGCAAAACAAACACTTGATAAAGGATTAGAGAAAACCAAAACCAGTTTTTTTTCTAAGCTGACCAAAGCCATTGCAGGAAAATCTAAAGTAGATGACGAAGTTTTAGATAATCTTGAAGAGATTCTTGTTTCTTCTGATGTTGGCGTAAATACTACATTGAAAATCATCAAACGAATTGAAGAGAGAGTTGCTACTGATAAATATTTAGGAACAGACGAACTCAATCAAATTCTACGAGAAGAAATTTCTGGTTTATTGTCTGAAACCAATTCAGGAGAAGATTCGGAATTTAAAATCCCCGACAATAAAAATCCCTATGTAATTATGGTAGTTGGAGTTAATGGTGTCGGAAAAACAACTACAATTGGAAAATTAGCATACCAGTTTAAAAAATCAGGCTACAATGTTGTTTTGGGTGCAGGCGATACCTTTCGTGCTGCAGCAATAGATCAACTTCAAATCTGGGCTGATAGAGTGGGAGTTCCAATAGTTAAACAACAAATGGGTAGTGATCCGGCATCTGTGGCATTTGATACTCTGCAGAGTGCTATTGCACAAAATGCCGATGTAGTAATAATTGATACTGCGGGACGTTTACATAATAAAGTAGGTTTGATGAGCGAACTTACTAAAGTAAAACGAGTGATGCAAAAAGTGCTTTTAGATGCTCCACACGATGTTCTTTTGGTTTTAGACGGTTCTACAGGTCAGAACGCATTTGAACAAGCTACTCAATTTACTGCAGCTACAGAAGTTTCTTGCTTAGCAGTTACAAAATTAGACGGAACTGCAAAAGGTGGAGTAGTAATTGGTATTTCAGATCAATTTAAAATACCAGTAAAATATATTGGCGTAGGGGAGGGAATCGAAGATATGCAAGTTTTTAATAAGTACGAATTTGTGGATAGTTTTTTCAAGTAAAATTTTTACCAACAAAAAATATAAAACGCCAAAAAACTTAATTTTTATTTTAGTTTTTGGCGTTTTATTATCATACAAATCGCATTTTTTTATCTTTATTCATACAAAGCTTTTATTCTTGTCCATAATGTTTCATCAAAGTCAGATAGACCAAAACTTATGTCATCTGCTGCCTCCCCCATACGGATAATTACCATTTTTTTGCTTGGTACAACATATATTTTTTGATCGTTTTTTCCTAATGCGCAGTACATATCTGCTGGCGCTGTTGGAATAAGACTACCTTGAAATTGAAATTGTGTTTGTGGTAACTTATAAGAAGTTTTTCCATTCAACCACCACATATAACCATAAGATAAATTTGTCGTTTGAGAAGTATTTGATGATTGACTCATGAAGTTCTCATTAACTATGGTATTTTCTTTCCACTTTCCTTTATTTAAAGCCAATAATCCAAATCGTGCCATATTTCGGGAAGTACTCCAATAAACACTTAATCCATCTGATTGAATCCAAGCACCGCCAGTCATTCCAATTTTGTCTCTTAATTTTGTATTAAAGTAATTGCTCCAGGTTTGACCACTTGCTTGCGCAACTACATCTTGTAATTTCACATAAACATTATGGTATGCCCAACGCAAGCCTGCATCTGCAACATATTGAAGGTTTGCAGCAGAAACATCATCACCAAGGGCATCGTTCAAACCAGAATTCATTGAAAGTAGGTTTTTGCACTTGATAAGATTTTCTTTAGCTAGTGGAGCACTTGTCCAACCTGTTCCTAAGTAATCGGAAACCTTATTCTCTATGTTTAATAGTCCTTCATCCTGAGCAATTCCTGTAACTGTTGCAGTTAAAGTTTTTCCTGCACTTGCCCAATACCAAGGTGTTGTTGCTGAATGCCCGTTAAAATAATTTTCTAATACTATTCTGCCGTTTACCAATACAATAAACGATTTAGAATTTTTTTCTGATAGAAAATTCAATAATGGTTGCACGGCGCTTTGGTTCCATCCTAAACTTTCAATCGATTTTGTTTCCCAAGTAGTTGTTCCATCACTTGGCGGAAAATACATCACTTCAGGGTTGGATGGCGTTGGAACAACTACTATCTGTTCTTCTTCTGAATCACAACTTAATAAAAAAAATGTAAGGATTGAGTATATAAAATATTTTTTCATAATTAATTGTTTTGTAATTTGACTTAAAAAAAATAAAAAGGTTTAATCCAAATGCTTTTTATTAAAAAAAATAATATGTATTTTTATATTTTAAAAAAGATATGAAAATTATAAGTACACTTTTACTACTCTCAACACTATTTTTTTCCTGTAAACAAGAAATTGATGCTAAAGATATCAATAAAATAAGTGGCTATTGGGAAATTAAAACAGTTGTTTTAAAAAATGGTGAAAAGAAAGAATATAAAATCAGTGAAACTATTGATTATTTTGAACTTCAAAAAGCGACATCTGCTAAAACAAATGTTGGTTATAGACAAAAAGTAATGCCACAACTTGATGGAACTTTTAAAACCAATAATTTGAAAGAAGAGATTTCGATTTCCAATGAAAATGGTAGTTTTTTTGTAAATTACACTACAAGCTATGGTAAATGGAAAGAGGAAATAATTGAGATTCAAGATTCTGTTTTAGTTCTAAAAAATAAAGATGATTTAGAATATAACTATAAAAGATATAAACCTTTTTCTTTAAAGTAATTTTAAAATGGCAAAAAGAACAAGCAACGAAAGTTCTATATCAGAGGTTTTACAACAGTTTATTCAAGCTAATAAACTAGAAGCTGGTATGGATAAAATTGATGTAGAACAAGCTTGGAAATCACTAATGGGAAATGGGGTAAATAGTTACACTCAAGAAGTAATGTTGAAAGGAACTACCTTGTATGTCAAATTAACTTCGGCTGTTTTAAGAGAAGAATTGAGTTATGGCAAACAGAAAATTATTGCTATGCTCAACGAAGAACTTAGAAAAGAGATTTTGAAAGATTTAGTTTTAAGATAAAAAAAACGCTCCAGTCGCGACACTGAAGCGTTCAAACAACAAACTTAAATCAATTAAAATTGAGCAGTTTCAGTAGAATCTTTCATGGCTACTGTAGAGTTTAATCCTGCTGTAACGGTATTTTGAACTTCGTCGAAGTAGCTGGTTCCAACAAAATTTTGATGTTTAACAGCTTTAAAACCTTCTTTTTGAAGAGCAAATTCTCTTTCCTGTAATTCAGAATATCCTGCCATACCTCTTTTTTTGTAAGCCAAAGCTAATTCAAACATAGAAGTATTCAACGCATGGAATCCTGCCAATGTGATGAATTGGAATTTGTATCCCATAGCAGCCAATTCTTCTCTAAATGTCTCCATTTCAGGAACTGATAATTTTGCAGCCCAATTAAAAGAAGGTGAACAATTGTAAGCCAACATTTTTCCTGGATATTTAGCGTGAATTCCTTCTGCAAATTTTCTAGCGTAGTCTAAATCTGGGTTGGAAGTCTCCATCCAAATTAAATCGGCATACGGAGCATAGGATAGTCCTCTGTCAATTCCTTGTTCTACGCCACAGTTAACGTAAAAAAATCCTTCTGGAGTACGCTCGCCAGTTATGAATTTATGATCTCTTTCGTCAATATCACTTGTGATTAAGTTAGCTGCATCGGCATCAGTTCTTGCTACAATCAAACTCGGAACGTTCATTACATCGGCTGCCAAACGAGCCGCAATTAATTTATTGATAGCTTCTTGTGTCAGAACTAAAACTTTTCCTCCCAAGTGGCCACATTTTTTAGCAGAAGATAATTGGTCTTCAAAATGTACTCCGGAAGCACCAGCTTCAATCATGCTTTTCATCAATTCGAAAGCATTCAAGTTTCCTCCAAAACCTGCTTCAGCATCGGCTACAATAGGAACTAAATAGTCTTTTTTATCTTCAATTTTATTTACGGTTTGAATTTGATCTGCGCGTAACAAAGTATTGTTGATTTTTTTAACTACAATTGGCACACTGTTCGCAGGATATAATGATTGGTCGGGATACATTTCTCCAGCAATATTTGCATCAGCTGCGACTTGCCATCCGCTTAAATAAATTGCTTCCAATCCAGCTTCGACTTCTTGAATGGCTTGATTTCCTGTTAAAGCTCCCAATCCGGCAACCCAATCTTGATTGTTTAATTTTTTCCAAAGAATTTCTGAACCACGTCTTGCAATGGAGTGTTCTATTTGATATGAACCTTGTAATGTTATTACTTTTTCGGCAGTGTAAGGTCTTTCAATTCCTTTCCATCTTGGGTTAGTTGTCCAATCTGTGATTAATGCTTGAATTCTGTCTTCTGTTTTCATACTTTTGTACTGTTTAGATAGTTATTTATTTAATTATTTATTAGAAACTGTCGAGTGTTGCAGCATTCGGCAGTTTTATTTTATAAAATTGTAAGCTTCTAATGTTAGAAAATCATCTAACTTCTCATTGAAAATCATAGTTGAGAATAGTTTGGTTGCTAGTTCAAATTGTCCAGAATTGTAGCGTTCTTCTCCAACATATTCCTTTATTTTTACTAATTCTTCATGAATTAATTTTTCATATAAAGTTTTAGTTATTACTTCCCCATTGTCTAATTGGGCTTGTTTTTTAAGCCATAACCAAAGTTGAGCTTTAGAAATTTCTGCTGTTGCGGCATCTTCCATTAAGTTGTATAAAGCTGCTGCTCCAACTCCCATAAGCCATGATTCAAGGTATAAAATCCCTACGTTGATGTTTTTTCTAACACCATTTTCTGTTATTGTTCCTTTTGGAAGTTCGAGTAATTGTGCTTCGGTAATATTGAGTTCGCTGCGCTTAATGTGCATTTGATTTTTTGTAGGCATATTTTCATCAAATACTTTCATGGCTAAACTTACCAATCCTGGGTGAGCAACCCATGTTCCATCATGTCCGTTTTTTACTTCACGTTCTTTGTCGGCTTTTACTTTTTCGAAGGCAATCTTGTTGGCTTCTTCATCGTTTTTTATTGGAATTTGTGCTGCCATTCCGCCTATTGCTAGAATATTTCTTTTATGGCAAACTTGAATCACACGCAAAGAATAAGCGCTCATAAACGGACTTGTCATGGTAACTTGATCTCTATCGGGAACCATGAAGTTTTCATGATTTTTTAATTTTTTGATGTATGAAAAGATGTAATCCCAACGACCACAGTTTAATCCGGCAATGTGGTTTTTTAATTCATAAATAATTTCATCCAATTGAAAACTTGCTGTTATTGTTTCGATTAGAACGGTTGCTTTTACGGTTCCAATTGGTACTTTGAAATAATTTTGAGAAAACTCAAATACTTCGTTCCACCAATGTGCTTCCGTGTAATGTTCGATTTTAGGTAAGTACAAATAAATTCCAAGATTTTGTTTCTGAAGTTCTAGTACGTTGTGGAAAAAATACAAACCAAAATCAACCAACGAACCAGAGAGATTTTCATTATTTATAGTTATGTTTTTTTCTTCTAAATGTAAACCTCTTGGGCGAACAAGAAGTGTTGCAACATCTTTGTTTAGTTGATAGGTTTTATTATTTAGTTCTAAAGTAATCGTTTTTCTTATGGCGTCAATTAGATTTTGTTGACCTTCTATTAGATTTTCGAACGTTGGTGAACAACTGTCTTCAAAATCTGCCATGAAAATTTTTGCACCTGAGTTTAAAGCATTGATAACCATTTTTCTGTCAACAGGACCAGTTATTTCTACTCGTCGGTCTAATAATTTTTCAGGAATTGGCGCCGCAGTCCAAACAGAATTTCTTATGGATTCAGTTTCTTTTGGAAATTTTGGTAAGTAACCTTGGTCAAATAATTCTTGTTGAGTTGCTCTATTTTTTAATAGTTCAATGCGTTTTGAATTAAAATTTTGATGTAAAGCACTCAAAAAAGTCAAGGCTTCTTCGGTTAAAATGTTTTGATGTTCTGTTGAATTTAAAACTTCTACTGTTGTTTTTACTAATGTTTCCATAAGATGCTGTTTTTTGTTGCTGCAATACTATAAAAAAAATAAATACAAAACAAGCGAACGTTCGCTAAAATGTAAAAATATTTTTTCAGCTGTTGTTTTTATTTGAATTATTGTATCTTTGTTGAAGAAATAAGTACACAAATAGTTATTCTAATAGCCCTGACTGGAGCAAGTATCCTTTTTTGTAAAAAAAGATACTGCGGAAGGCAGGAATATGGATTACCAATATAGCCCGAGCCATTCGCTCCTTAATAATTATGATTGAAGAAGAATATATTAGACTGATATTTGGTTTGAAATTGCGACAAATCAGAACCGATAAAAACCTTTCTTTGTTTGGTTTGGCCAAAGTTACGGGACTTTCTAAATCGTATTTGAATGAGATAGAAAAAGGGAAGAAGTATCCGAAAAGAGACAAGATTTTGCTTTTGTCGGAAGCTTTAGATTCGACTTACGACCAGATGGTTTCGTTGAAGTTGGATAAGAATTTGGCGCCGATTGGTGAGATTTTGCAATCCAGAATTTTGAAAGAAATTCCATTAGATATTTTCGGAATCAAAGAAAGCAATTTGATTGATATTATCGCGGAAGCTCCTGCAAAAGTTAATGCTTTTATCAGTACGTTATTTGAAATTGCTAAACATTACAATCTAACCAGAGAAAGTTTTTTTCTTGCGGCTTTACGTTCTTATCAGGAAGCTAATAACAACTATTTTGATGAAATTGAAGTGCAAGTTGAGAAGTTTGCCAAAGCATACTCATTGGATTTAACCAAAAAGTTATATGTTGCAGATTTGGAAGAAATTTTGGTTGATGAGTATGGTTATACGATAAACAACGAAGAGTTGACGGAGCATGAAGAGTTGGTGTATTTGCGTTCTGTTTTTGTGCCGAAATCGAAGACTTTGCTGATTTCTAAAAGTGCTGATGTTTCGCAAAGAATGTTTATCTATGCTAAAGAAATTGCTTATAATTATATGGAAATAAGCGATAGATTATATACTTTTTCATGGATAAAATTTGAAAGTTTTGACCAGGTTTTGAACAACTTTTTTGCGTCTTATTTTGCAGGAGCTTTATTAATTCCGAGGAAAGAATTAGTAAAAGAATTGAAGGTTGTTTTTGAGAAAAAGACTTTTAATTCAACTGATTTTACCGATTTGATTTTGAAGTTTACCGATTCGCCTGAAACCTTTTACCAGCGTTTGACTAATATTTTACCGAAAGATTTTAATTTGAAGAATTTATTTTTCTTGCGTTTCAATTACAAACCGGAGCGAAATGATTTTCAGTTGACAAAAGAATTGCACATTACTAATTTATTGGAACCGCATGCTAATGAAAATAATGAGCATTATTGCAGAAGATGGGTTTCTATTAAAACGTTAGGTGAGATTCCGAATTCAGATAAAAACCATCTTTTTGATACTCAAATTTCTAGTTATAATCATACCGATAATGAATATTTTGTAATGTCATCTGCGACTAAAGATCCTTTTCGAAATGGGTATTATCGCAGTATTGCTTTAGGAATTATGATTTCGAGCCATTCTCAAAGTAAGATTCAATTTTTGGAAGATGAAACTATTAAAAGGAGAAAAGTTGGTGTGACGTGTGAAACTTGTTCTATTGAGGATTGTTTAGAGCGTGTGGCGCCACCAAAAAAAATTGAAAGAACGCAACGTTTTGATAAAATTGATCAAGTTGTTCAATTGTTGTTTGAAAAATATAGTTAATAAAAATCCCGATGTAATTAACTGTTACCTACTTGTACTAAAACTTTTGGTTGCAATGAATTACTCGGGATTTTATTTTTAGTATTATTATTATTGTTATTTCACAATAATTTTTTTTGTGGTTTGTCTTATACCATCGGAAACAGTAACCAAATAAATTCCGGCTTCAACATTGTCCAATTGAATATTTTCTTCAAATAGATTTGTAGGATTGTACTCTTTTTTATAAATAGATCTTCCTCTTATATCAAAAACACCAACATTTATTTTTTCGCCAGAATCAGAATTTAACTTAACAGTAAATGTCCCATTACTTGGATTTGGGAAAAGTGCAAAACTAGAGAAGGTAAGCACTTGATTTGAAAGTGAGCCTTGAACACATAGTTGCAATGTAAATCCAGTTATAGAACCACCGTCAACATCAGCATCATCTGCAACTCTTAAAGTCCAATTACCACCCGATAGTTCACCATTTAAGGTATTTAAATTTCCTTCTGGTATAAACGAACCTGTGAATGGTGACGTTCCAGTTGTTATTACGGTTGTAGCTTGCTGATCAAAAACAGTATTGGTATAATTATCGCCATTACCGCCATTATCAGTTGATAACTCAATCATTGTTCCCGCTGGACTAATTAAAAATATATCTAAATCTTCATTCCAGCTATGTGTAATATTTATGGTTAAATTAACATCAGTAACAACTAAATTCGGTGCAACATTGATTAGGGAATTATAAACACCTGTGGTCCCGCTGGCTGAGATTGCGATAGGCAAATTTGTTGCAGCGTATGGAGCACAACTAATATTTGCAGTTGTAAAACTAAACACAGATGACGTAGCTGTTGTGCAAAGATTTGTTGCTGTAACCCTCCAATAATGTGTGGTATTTGTGTTAAGTGTAGCGCTATAACTATTCGTTGTTACAGTGCCAGAACTTACTACAGTTGCAAAGGTATTATTTGTTGCAATTTCAACCAAGTAGCTTTGTGCATTTACATTTGCGTTCCATGATAAAGTGATGGCCGTTGCTGTATTTATTGCTCCATTTGTTGGTGTTACTAATGCTGGAGAAGAAAGAGTAGCGTCAAAAGTGTTTAATGTTACGGTAACCGATTTAACTATTGTTCCAGACGTTCCAACTAAGTTAAAGTTGTAGCTACCTGGCGCTAAACTACCTGTTCCAGAAACCGTGACAGTAACTGGAGTTCCATCTGCTACAGCAGTTGGAGGATTAAATGATATCGCTACACCAGTAGGTAGACCTGTTGCCGAGAATGTTGTTGAGCCAGTAAAGCCTAAAAAAGTATTGTAAGTAAAAGTATAACTTGCATTACTTGGTGAGCAAACATTAGCAGTTGTTACCGGTGTGTTTAATACAAATTCTGAACCTTGTATCGAGAAATTTGTGCTATTTACGGCATAAAAAATATTGTTATTTCCTTCAACAATTAAACGAGCTTGTGTAGTGTCTCCGCCAATAACTGGCACTGTTACAGTTTGAGAGCCATCGTTGGCTACATTAGTTGCTAATATAAATGGAAATGTTTGTCCGCCATCGATAGATAATAAAATATTTACTGTTGGAGTGCTTACTGGTGCTATATCAGTTCCGGCGACATTCCATGTCACCGTTTGTGATGTACCAACATTCCATACTATATTTGTGTTTTGGGAGGTAACGGTAAAAGGTCCAGCAGTTCCGTTAACGGTTACCGCCATAGTATCAAAACTACTTTGTGGTGTTTGTCCAGTGCCACCAGCTTCTGAACGATCTCTAACCGTTAGACCAAAATTTAATGTTCTTGCAACAGTTGAAACGGTTTCCCAAGAACTATTATTCGCGGTTATTGTTGGATTAGTTTGAGTCAATTGACCAGCCAAAACTCTTGAAAAAATTGGCATATAACGATTTGGTGACGTGCTAGGTGGTCTAGACCTCCATGTTGGTCCGCCAGTATGCGTTGGTCCGAAGGTAGTGTTTGTGGTTACACCACTATTAATTTGTTCCCAACAATAAGTTAAAATATCATTCGGATTGGCATCCGTGGCTGTACCTTTTAAAACAAACGCTGTACCTCTTGGAATAACGTAACTAGCACCAGCTTCTGCTATTGGAGCATTATTTGTGATAGGAGTTCCTACCCAACAAGTTCTACTTACTAAATTATTCAAAACTTGATTAATACTATGATAGTGAAAATAAGCATCACTATGATTTTGAACGTCGTTTCCACCAGTAATTCCAGCATATCCCATAATTGAAGTTCCACTTCCTGGTTCAGAGTTTACACCAGCACCTTCGCTACTTGTAGCAAATGTGTGATTAGCTCCCATTTGATGTCCAATTTCGTGAGGCACATAATCAATATCAAAAAAATCATTCATGTAAGGTCCACCATCATTATCTACAAAAAGATGTGCAGAAAATCCTCTTCCTTTTTGACCATTAACACAAACGCAACCAATACAGCCAGCATTTCCGTTGTTTGCTGCATAATGAAATAAATGTCCAATATCATAATTAGCCTCACCAATTTGGGCTGTTAAAGTATTTTGCAACTGTGTGTTAAAACTTCCTGTGTAAGGATCGTTAAAAGCAGTTGGATAAATAATGCTTGTACCAGAAACCAACTGGAAAGTAACCGCCATATCTACTTCGAATACTTCGTTATTACGATTTAAGGTAGCAACTACTTGAGCTAAAGCGTCTGCTTGAGCATTTCCATTAGCATTATTTCCATCGTTCCAAAACGTAGTATATTCTCCTGTTGTAGAAATTGCTATTCTAAACGTTCTTAAAATATTATCATTGGCATCTCTGTTAGAAATCCCATCTGATTCGCTATTTTTTACAACTTCATCAATGGTAGAACATGAAAATTGTTTAACATAGTTTGCTCTACTTCTCTCATTGTATGCTATATATTGATTATCTCCATTTCTACTTAGTGGCACCAAAAATGTTCTTGGTTTATCAACATGATTAATCATGGATTGAACACCTTGTGGAGTAACTGAAAAACGAACTCTGCTGCCAGGATTATCGATACTAAATCCTACATAGGTTTTTATATTTGGAAATTCAAGTGATAATTCTGGAGATAAAACAGGCGCCTCATAAACTCTGAATTGCTCAAGTTTTCCCATTTCGTTTGGAAAAGTGATTATAGTCTGTGTTCCATTCACCGAAGAACCTCGTAAAGAAACTCCGACAAGTTGCGCTTTAAATGCCTCTAAGTTTAATTGATAAGTCTCATAATATTCTTTGTTGAGACTACTTAAGTTTGCAGACCTATCTAATTGAGATGGAGTAATTTTTTTCCAACTAGAATTTTGACCAAATAGATACATTGAAGTTACAAAAAAGGCCAACATTATAAATAAAGTTTTTTTCATAAGGGTTGTTAAGTTAGTTTGTTTTATTTTTCAAAAATAAACATAATGTTTTAAGTACAAATCAAATCATAAAAAAAAAAGCCTAAAAAATAAATCTTTAGGCTTTTCTATAATTATCGGGTATTTGTTAAAACTGCTCTCTTCCTGAAAAATGAAAAGCACCTTCGATGGCAGCATTTTCATCAGAATCTGAACCGTGAACAGCATTTTCTCCGATTGAAGTTGCATATTTTTTACGGATAGTTCCTTCTGAAGCATCAGCTGGATTAGTAGCACCTATTAATGTTCTAAAGTCTTCTACAGCATTTTCTTTTTCTAATATTGCAGCAACGATTGGGCCTCTTGTCATGAATTCAACTAACTCGCCAAAGAATGGTCTTGCAACGTGAACAGCGTAAAATGCTTGTGCATCAGCAATAGTTAATTGTGTTAATTTCAAAGAAACGATTTTGAAACCACCTTCTGTAATCATATTTAAAATCCCACCGATGTGTCCGTTTTCAACAGCATCTGGCTTAATCATTGTAAATGTTCTATTTGTAGCCATTTTATTTTAATTTATTTGTTTTTTTACTTCAATTCGGGTGCAAAAGTAGTGTTTTTTTGAATAATTACAAGAAAATATCGTTTATAAAGTAATGATTTTGAATTCTTGTGAAAGCGGGTTGAGTTTTGTTAATAATTCATCAATTAATGTGTTTCCAAATTCTAAATAAAATTCACTAAAATTGGCTTTACGTTCTTGTAAACTTTGATTTGGAAACAAATCATTTTGTAATGCAACAATTCGGTCAAGTTTTTCTTTATGCATTCTTTTTTCAGCTTTTAAAAGTCTTTTTTCAAGATTCTCTAAACCTTTTATTTGTTTAATTTCTTGCGCTTTTACTGCTCCAGTAAAGGATTTTTCGGTTTGATTAGCAATTGAATGTAAATTTTCAAATTGTTTTTTCAAATGTTCTTTTTGTTCGGAAAAATCTATTTTGAATTGCGATAATTCTTTAGTTTTTACATCTAATAATGTTCTTTGTTTAGAAAATAAATCACTCCAAAACAGGTTTGATTTATCTGCTTTTTCGGATTGTTTTCGTGTTGCTAAAAGAACTGAATTACGTAGTAATAGCATTGGAAAAGTAACATTATTTTCTTCAAAATTAGATTTTAATTCTAGCCAATAAGCTATTTCGCCACCGCCACCGATATAGCATAGATTAGGTAAAATAACTTCTTGGTATAAAGGACGCAAAATTACATTTGGACTGAATTTCTCCGGATGAATTTCTACTTCTGATAGAATTTCACTTTCAGAAAACAGGATAGAGGTATTATTTACTTTATAAATTCCGTTTTCAAAAACAATTCGTTCACGTAAATTATCTTCTATATAAAATAAATTGATTTCACGTGGATTTACTTGTATGTTATAGTCTTTCAACAGTTCATTAGTTTCTGTAACTTTTTTGAATGACGTTTGTTCTAAAAGCTCTTTTTTAGCAAATGGGATTAAGAGTTTTTTCAATTCAATCGAATCACCATCAATAATCACTAGACCTTCATTTTTGAACAATTCGTTAGCCAAGAATCGAGTTGCATTGGCTAAATTGGAATGTTTTATATAAGCATTTTCAAATAGACTTTTCAAATAATTGGCATTGCTTGAAGTGCCAATTTCTTCAGAAAACAAATCAAAAACTTTGTCTAAACCTTCCGTTGATACTCGTCCTACAGGTCCAAAACTTTCACGATTCCATCTAAAAACTTTTTCTTTATAATTAAAATAATTAATCTCTTCAAAATCGTGATCTTCGGTCGCCATCCAATAAATGGGTACAAAATTATGTTCTGGAAATTCTTTTTTTAATTGTTTGCAAAGGTTGATTGTGGAAACAATTTTATATAAAAAATACAATGGTCCTGTAAACAAATTCAGTTGATGACCAGTTGTTATAGTATAAGTTTTTGAATCGTTTAGAAGTTTAATATTATTTGAAGTTGCATCTGACATATCAAAATTTACATATTGTTTTTCTAATTCGGAAACTAAAATTTTTCTTTTTCCATTTCCATTGAAGTTGTTTTTTTTCTCTTCAATTTGTTTTTTAAAATTTTTAATATTTGGGAATTGATTGTAAAATGGCTTCAAATCTGACTTTTCATCTAAATAATCCATCATTAATTTAGTTAAATATCCTGAATTTTGGTAAGTTATACAATCGCTTGGCATAGTTAATTTTTTTTTGTAAAAATACTTAAAAATCAGATTCGTGAAACAAATGTAATTTCACAAATAATAGTTAATTCCTTAATTATTAATTTTACTTTTGCAAAAATCATTCTCTTTGAAAGACCTTCTTTTAATAACGCCACCATTTACTCAACTGAATACACCATATCCAGCAACGGCTTATATAAAAGGTTTTATAAACACCAAAGGGATTTCTGCATTCCAAATGGATTTAGGAATTGAAGTGATTTTGGAACTTTTTTCTAAAAACGGTTTGGAGGAACTTTTTGGAGTTTCGAGTTTCAAGTTACCAGTTAATCCGAAACCTGAAATCCGAAACTCGCAACGCATTCATGCATTACAAAACGAATACATTCAAACCATAGATTCTGTAATTTCATTTCTTCAAGGTAAAAATCCTTCTTTAGCACGTCAAATTTGTAGTGGAAATTTCCTTCCTGAAGCTTCACGATTTTCACAATTAGACGATATAGAATGGGCTTTTGGTACTATGGGAATGCAAGATAAAGCAAAACATTTAGCAACGTTATATCTAGAAGATTTGTCCGATTTCATTGTAGAATGTGTCGATGAAAATTTTGGTTTTAGTCGCTATGCCGAACGATTGGGACGAAGTGCTAATTCGTTTAATGAATTGTACTCCAATTTGCAAAATACCCCAACATATATCGATAAAATCACACTCAAAATTTTAAAAGAAAGAGTATCAGAAGTTCAACCTACATTAGTTTGTTTTTCGGTTCCATTTCCAGGAAATTTATATAGCGCTTTTCGTTGTGCTCAATTCATAAAAAATAATTTTCCAACCATTAAAATCGCAATGGGTGGGGGTTTTCCAAATACCGAACTCCGCGAACTAAAAGACAAACGCGTTTTTGAGTTTTTCGATTTCATAACTTTGGATGATGGCGAACTTCCAATTGAATTGCTATTTAACCATATTTGTCAGACTGAGCCTGTTGAAGTCCTTTTAAAGCGAACCTTTAAATTAGTAAACAACGAAGTAGCCTACATTAATAATTCTTCACGCCACGATTACAAACAAAGCGAAGTTGGAACTCCAGATTATTCTGATTTGCAACTTCAAAATTATATTTCGGTAATAGAAATTGCCAATCCAATGCACAGTTTGTGGAGCGATGGAAGATGGAATAAACTCACAATGGCTCACGGTTGTTATTGGGGAAAATGTACGTTTTGTGATATCTCATTAGATTATATTAAGTTATTCGAACCCATTGCAGCCAAAATTCTAGTCGATAGAATGGAGGAATTGATTGCGCAGACAGGTGAAAACGGATTCCATTTTGTAGATGAAGCAGCGCCACCAGCATTGATGCGTGAAGTTGCTCTAGAAATTATCGCAAGAAAATTGGTAGTTTCATGGTGGACGAATATTCGTTTTGAAAAAAGTTTTACATCTGATTTGTGTGTTTTACTTAAAGCATCAGGTTGCATTGCCGTTTCAGGCGGTTTGGAAGTTGCTTCAGATAGACTTTTAGAATTAATTAAAAAAGGTGTAACCGTTAAACAAGTGGCGCAAGTAACCAGAAATTTTACTGAAAGTGGTATCATGGTTCATGCTTATTTGATGTATGGTTATCCAACGCAAACAGTTCAAGAGACAGTTGATAGTTTAGAAATGGTGCGCCAACTTTTTGAATTAGGAATTTTACAATCCGGTTTTTGGCATCAATTTGCTATGACGGCACATTCGCCTGTAGGAATGTTTCCTGAGGTATTTGGTGTGATTCCTGAACAAAGCGAAATCACTTTTGCCAATAATGACATCAACTTTAAAGATAAAACCGGAATTAATCACGACAAATTTAGTTTCGGATTAAAGAAGTCGTTGTTCAATTATATGCACGGAATTTGCTTCGACTATGATCTTCAAGATTGGTTTGATTTTAAAATTCCAACCACTAAAATTCCATCTGATTATATTGTTTCTTGCCTTGAAAAAGAAACCGATTTCAATACTAAACCTTCAGCAAAAATTGTTTGGATAGGTGGAAAGCCAATTTCAGAAACTTTCACAAAATCTAAAAAAGGAAGTTCATGGGAAATGTCCAAATTGACCTTTCATGACAAAACTGATACTTTCGATATTTCTTTAGAAAAGGATAAAGCTGTTTGGTTGATCATTGCTTTAGAAAAACTTTCGGTTTACAGCGAATCCAAACGTACATTTTCAGAGTTAAAATTGGATTTCGAAATGCATTTTGAAGATTTTGAGTTGTTTTGGTATAGCAAACCTATTGCTACTTTGAGAGATTTTGGACTTTTGGTTTTATAGGTTAACAAATGGCATTGGTAACAAAATAGTGGAATTAGGTATGCTTTCAGTATAAGTTTTTTGCAAAATTCCAACTTGATATCTATCTTTATAATGAAGAGAATAAAAAAAACATTTTGTTATTAATAAAATTATTAGCAAAACAACTACATTTATAATAAAAATTAATAAATTTGTTTAAAAATAAATAAATTGCTAAGATTTTTGTTAATTTTATTGATGCTAGGCAACGTTGTTGTTGCTCAAACTAACGGTCCATTTGATATTGCTAGAAAAGGTGATTTGTTTGATATAGAAAAACTTTATGCGGCAGATGCATCTATTGTAAACGCTGTAGATGCAAATGGTTCAAGTATGCTGATTTTATCTTGCTACAAAAGCAATAATGTAGTAGCAACATTTTTAGTAAATAAAAATGCCGATGTAAATTATGTTTCTAAAAACGGAACAGCTTTAATGGCTTGTGTTGTAAAAAATAATTTGACGTTATTTGATCTATTAATCAGTAAAGGAGCTAATCCCAATTTAACAGATGGTAACGGAATGACTGCTCTAATGCTTGCAGTCCAGTTTAATAATGAAAATATGGTCAAAAAATTATTAGATGAAAAATCTGATAAATTTGTTAAATGTAAACTCAATAAAACAGCATTTGAATATGCTATAGAATTTGACAACGAAAAAATTATAAACTTGCTAAAATAAATTACTATGAAAAAAATTACTATTTTAATCTTATCCCTAGTGTGTTTCTCGGGATTATCACAATCTAAGTCAACAGGTGTTATAAATCTAACTTCTAACATGACTGCAAATTTTATCCTAAATAGCGCAACATCTAAGGTAACGTTAATATTGACAGGTCCATCTGATAGATGGTTCGCTTTAGGACTTGGTGTTTCTTCGGGATTTTCAATGTCTGAGGGTGATGTTTTGGTTTATACTTCATCGTTAACTGACAGAAATTATGTCGGATTTATCGCTCCAACTTCAGATACTCAGGATTGGACAACAGTATCTAATACAGTGGTATCTGGTATCAGAACTTTAATATTAGAGAGAGATTTGACCAATTCAGATTCCAATGATTTTCAATTACCTTATGCTACAACAAATACTATAAGTGTAGCATGGGCACGTTCGAGCTCTGCTTCAACAAATTTGGCTAATCATGGTACTAGCAATAGAGGATTTGCAACGGGAACATTCACAACCTTAGGGACAGAAGATTTTTCTTTAAAAGCATCATCAATTTTTCCAAATCCTACTTCTGGTGAATTTTCTGTTAAAACAAAAACTAACCTTTCAAGTATAACTGTATATAGTCAGACAGGAGCTTTGGTAAGAACGATTTTTGTTGACTCGACGGAAGAAAATATTGAAGTTAAAGTAAATGGTATTCAGTCGGGAGTTTATTTTTTAGAGTTAAAAAATGACTCAGAAAAATCTTGGAAGAAAGTAATTATTAACTAGTGTTTTTTTATTCACAAAATAATTATGACAAAAAAAATCAAATTTTTTTTGCTGTTTTTCGTAGTTGTCTTTTTTATTTTTGGTATATACAAAATCGTAATTTCTAGTGGTGCAAGAGATGTAAAAGCAGAAAAATCAGAATTTGTTGTACAAGCTTCAAAAATCATTGACGAGTTCACTACAAATTCAGAAAGTGCAACAACAAAATACCTAAATAAAGCTATCGAGATTTCTGGTAAGGTAACTGCTGTAGATAAAAATGTTATAACGATTAACGAAAAGATATCATGTCAATTGCAGACTGAAACGCTAGTTAGTTTAAGTAGTATCGTTATGGTAAAAGGTAGAGTCACAGGTTATGACGATTTACTAGAAGAAATAAAATTAGATCAATGTTTAATCAAAAATAGAAAAAATTAAATGAGTAGGTGTAAAACGTTTTTATCGGCAGTTGCTTTTTTTTCAATAGGTTTTTCATTTGCTCAAGATGATTTGCTAAATGAATTAAATGCCACTGTTGAAACCAAAAAAGAGATTGAAACTGCTGCTTTCAAAGGATTACAAATTGCAACAATGCAGTCAACAAAAATGGCAGCCAAAGGAGAGTGGTATTTTTTAGTAGCACACCGATTTGGTGATTTAACAAACGGATTGGATAATTTTTTTGGATTAGATAATGCATTAACTAAAATTGGTGGTTTATATGGCGTATCCGATTGGCTTACATTAGGTCTTTCTAGACATACGTTTAATAAGAATTATGAATTGGCAGCAAAGTATAAATTTGCAAATCAAGAAGTTGACGGATTTCCATTTACAATTGTAGGTTATAATACGTTAGATATAAACACTAGATTAAGTAAAGATGAATTTCCTGCCATGCAAGCAACCGATCGTTTGGCTTTTAGTACCCAACTTCCAATTTCGAGGAAATTTTCGAATGTTTTTTCATTACAATTAAATCCGATATTCATTCATAAAAACTTATACGATCCTGCATTTGAAGATAAAAACAACTTTCTTTTAGCGGCCGGTGGAAGGTATAAATTATCAAAACGAATTAGTTTGAATGCTGAATATGCTGCAAGATTAAACGCAACTGAAACAAGTTTTTATCAAAACCCCGTATCCTTGGGAGTTGATATCGAAACAGGTGGACATGTTTTTCAATTGTTATTTTCTAATAGTCAAGCTATGAATGATGTTACTTATTTTACTAATGCTACAGGTTTAACAGGAGGACAGGGAATCTATTTTGGTTTTAACTTATACAGAGTATTTTAAAAATGAAAGCACTAAAAATTTTAACCGTACTGATAACTTTTTGTCTAGTTGAATCCTCTTGTGAATCCTCTACATATGAAGAAATTTCGGGTGAAGTATCAAATCCGACTTATGCAGTGCAAGTACAACCTATTATTCAAAGTAATTGTTTGTCTTGCCATAGCGCCTCCGGTGGACAATTTCCAGTAATGGAAACTTATGCTCAGGTAAGAGATGCAGCCGAAAACGGCGATTTAATCTGTAGAATAGACGATCAATCTTGTGGAGCAGTTATGCCGCAATCTGGTAGAATGCCACAAAACACAATTAAAACAATCAAAAACTGGGCTACAAATGGTTTTCCAAATTAAAAAAAAATGAAAAGAATAGTTTTTATTATAGTTTTGTTTGTTACTACTTTATCATTTGCTCAAAAAATGATAACTCGTTCTGGCGAAGTAAAATTTGAAGCATCCGTGCCTGCTTTTGAGGAAATTGCAGCAACAAATACAACCGCTTCTTGTATATTTGATAAAAGTACTGGGGATATCGCTGTTTTAGTTTTGGCGAAAGCGTTTCGTTTTAAAATCCCCTTAATGGAAGAACATTTTAATGAAAATTATATTGAAAGTGATAAGTTTCCAAAAGCTACTTTTAAAGGAAAAATTCTAAATTATGATGCGTCTAAATTGGCTTCTGGAAAAGCTACCTTCGATGTAGATGGTGATTTGACATTACATGGTGTAACTAAAAGTGTTAAAACCAAAATGAATTTTGCAACAAATAACAACCAATTAGTAGCCACATCAAATTTTATTATAAAAACCAGTGACTATAAAATTAAAATTCCAAACATCGTAAAAAGCAAAATAGCCGAAGAGGTTAAAATCTTTCTAAAATTTAATTTAGAAAATAAGTAATATCTTTCAAAATTATAGTAGGCTCTTGTTATCAAACAGGAGTTTTTTTTATAACTATATTAAATTTCCACATTTCTGATAAATATCAGTTACGAAAACGTTTTCTTTTTTTAATTTTACTACCAATTAAAACAATCAATATGAGCAATACATATAAACTTTCGGTAAATAATGTAAACTCCTACGATTTATCGGAAAGCGATCTAAAAAATCTTGATGCTGTTGTTGTTGCAAAAGACAATTTTCATGTTTTAAAAAATCATATTCCTTACAAAGCAGCAATTATTTCTTCGGATTTTTTATCCAAGAGGTATACTATTAAAGTAAATAATACAACATATGAAGTGGTTATCGATGATCATTTGGATCTGCTAATTAAAAGCATGGGAATTGAACTCGGTAAAACCAAAGTTGTCAACGCCATCAAAGCACCTATGCCCGGATTAATTCTCGAAATTAGTGTAGAAGTTGGTCAAATTGTTAAAGAAAACGATTCCTTGTTAATTCTTGAAGCTATGAAAATGGAAAACAGCTTTCTTTCGCCACGACATGGTGTAATTAAATCTATTAGCGTTGCAAAAGGACAGGCAGTTGACAAAGGACAATTGTTAATTGAGTTTGAATAAAGTATTAAGAATAAAGGATTAAGACTTTTTAAGAAGTTTAGAAACTGAAATGAATTCAGCATAAATGAAAAAAATAACCAAAATATTAGTTGCTAATCGCGGTGAAATTGCGATTAGAGTGATGAAAACAGCAAAGAAAATGGGTATCAAAACGGTAGCTGTTTTTTCAACTGCAGATAGAAATGCACTTCATGTGAAATATGCCGATGAAGCCGTTTGTATTGGTGAAGCAGCTTCAAGTCAATCGTATTTGCGTGGGGATAAAATCATCGAAGTTTGCAAAGCGCTTGGCGTTAATGCAGTGCATCCTGGGTACGGATTTTTAAGCGAAAATTCTGCTTTTGCAGAAGATTGTGAAAAGAACAACATCATCTTTATCGGACCAAAATCGAAGGCTATCGAAATGATGGGTAGTAAGTTAGCTGCAAAAGAAGCTGTTAAAGAATATGACATTCCAATGGTTCCTGGTACAGAAGATGCAATATCTGATATAGAAGATGCAAAAAAAATTGCTACTCAAATTGGATTTCCAATATTGATTAAAGCGTCTGCAGGTGGCGGTGGAAAAGGAATGCGTGTCGTTGAAAAAGAAGTCGATTTCGAATCTCAAATGGACCGAGCCATTTCTGAAGCTACCAATGCTTTTGGTGATGGTTCTGTATTTATTGAAAAATATGTAACCAAACCGCGTCATATCGAAATTCAAATTATGGCAGATAGTCACGGAAATGTGCTGTATGTTTTTGAAAGAGAATGTAGCATCCAACGTCGTCATCAGAAAGTAGTAGAAGAAGCGCCTTCGTCTGTTTTAAACCCTGAACTGCGAAAAAAAATGGGTGAAGCAGCTGTAAAAGTGGCTCGCGCTTGTGATTATCTTGGTGCAGGAACCGTTGAATTTTTATTAGACGACAAACATAATTTCTATTTCCTAGAAATGAATACGCGTTTGCAAGTAGAACATCCAGTTACCGAAATGATTTCAGGATTAGATTTGGTCGAATTGCAAATAAAAGTGGCTCGTGGTGAAGCATTAGGAATTAAACAAGAAGATTTAGTTATTAACGGTCATGCCATGGAACTTCGTGTTTATGCAGAAGACCCAATGAATGATTTTTTACCTAATGTCGGAAATTTAACTATATATAAATTACCAGAAGGCGAAGGAATACGTGTAGATAACGGAATTGAAGAAGGAATGGACGTGCCAATTTATTATGATCCAATGCTTTCTAAATTGGTCACTTACGGAAAAACTCGTGAAGAGTCTATCGAGTTGATGATTAAAGCCATCGATACTTATCATGTAGAAGGTGTCGCTACAACGTTACCTTTTGGAAAATTTGTGATGGAGCATGAGGCATTTCGTTCAGGTGATTTTGATACTGGTTTTGTCAAAGCCTATTACAGTCCTGAAAAACTGAAAGCTAATTTAGATATCGAAGCAGAAATCGCGGCTATGATTGCCATGAAACAATATATTGCTGATAAAAAAATCTTAAGATTACCAATAATAAGTAATTAGTGAAAAGTGATTAGTAAAAAGTAATTATCTAATTTTCACATTAACTCATTGACACATAAAATAAAATGGAAGATAAAATCAAAATATTAAACGATAAAATAGCTTTAGCCAAATTAGGTGGAGGTGAAAAACGAATTGCATCGCATCATGCCAAAAAGAAACTAACAGCTCGTGAACGAGTGGAATACCTGATGGATGAAGGTTCTTTTGAAGAAATCGGAATGTTAGTAACGCACCGAACTACTGATTTTGGAATGGAAAAAGAAATCGTTTACGGTGATGGTGTTGTAACAGGTTACGGAACAATTAATGGTAGAATTGTGTATGTTTTTGCACAAGATTTCACCGTTTTTGGAGGTTCATTATCTGAAACGCATGCTGAAAAAATATGCAAAGTAATGGACATGGCTTTAAAAAGCGGTGCTCCAATGATTGGATTGAACGATTCTGGTGGTGCTAGAATTCAGGAAGGTGTTCGTTCTCTTGGTGGTTATGCTGATATTTTTTACAGAAATGTACAATCTAGTGGTGTAATTCCACAAATTTCAGCTATTATGGGACCATGCGCTGGTGGAGCTGTTTATTCGCCTGCTATGACCGATTTTACTATGATGGTTGAAGGAAACAGTTATATGTTTGTTACTGGTCCAAATGTGGTTAAAACTGTGACTAACGAAGAAGTAACTTCCGAAGAATTGGGTGGAGCGAGTACGCATTCTACTAAATCTGGTGTAGCACATATTACTTCACCAAACGGAATTGAATGTCTAGAAGATATTAAAAAATTATTGAGCTATTTGCCTCAAAATAACAGAGAAACTACACCAAAGTTACCTTATGTAACCAATGATGAAGTTCGTGAGAAATTGGACACTATTGTACCTGATAATGCCAACAAACCTTACGATATGCACGATGTGATTGACAACATCATTGATGAGGATTCGTTTTTCGAAATTCATAAAGATTTTGCCGATAATATTATTGTAGGTTTTGCAAGGTTAGGAGGAAGAAGCATCGGAATTGTAGCTAATAATCCAAAATTTTTAGCGGGTTGTTTGGATGTAAAATCTTCTATCAAAGCGGCTCGATTTGTACGTTTTTGTGATTGTTTCAACATTTCGTTATTGGTTTTAGAAGATGTTCCTGGATTCTTACCCGGAACTGACCAAGAATGGAATGGAATTATCGTTCATGGTGCCAAATTGTTATATGCTTTCAGTGAAGCAACAGTTCCAAGAGTTACTGTGATTACCCGTAAAGCTTATGGTGGTGCGTATGACGTAATGAATTCAAAACACATTGGTGCCGATATGAATTTTGCTTGGCCCTGTGCAGAAATTGCTGTAATGGGAGCAAAAGGTGCCTCTGAAATTATCTTCAAAAAAGAGATTAGCGAAGCTGAAAATCCAACAGAAACGTTAGCAGAAAAAGAAGCAGAATATGCCGAGTTATTTGCAAATCCATATACAGCAGCGCAACGTGGTTTTATTGATGAGGTTATTTTGCCAAAAGATACTCGTAGAAAATTATTAAAAGCCTTCAGTATGCTCGAAAATAAAGTAGTAGATACACCAAAACGAAAACACGGAAATATTCCGTTGTAAACTTTTTATAAGCTAAAAACCCGTTTTGCGTTTGGCCGCTTCGCGATGTGTCGGATAAGGAAGCCTAAACTTTCTTTTAAACACTGACTTTGCAAGTACAAAACCACTTTAAATTAAGCCCAAAACCCGCCAATTTCTTAAAACAGCTGTTAGCAGATGTAGTTATATTTCAATTTGGATTTTCACTTTTCCGCCTAATCCTTTTTCGACAATATCGTATAAAGTTTTAAGCGTTAAGTTACTTCCGTTATTTTCAATTCTTGAAATATATTCTCTTTTCTTGTCAACTAAATCGCCAAGTTCAGTTTGTGTTAGTTGTTTTTCTTCACGAGCTTTTTTCAAAAGTATTCCAATTTTAAAACCTTGGAATTCTCTTTCAAGTTCGTCACGTCTTTCGGTTCCTTTTTTACCGTAAACATCATTTTTAATATCTTTCCAACTTTTAGTTTCCATAATTATTTAATTTTTTCAGAATAATATTTTGTCATTAATTTTAACGCTTTTTCCAATTCATTTTTTGGAGTCTTTTGTGTTTTCTTTTGAAAGCCATTTAGTAAAATTACAAGTTTTCCATTGTCAAAAAAGCAAAATACACGCCAAATATTTGAGCCGAGTTGAATTCTTGCTTCGTATAAACCATTTGTTCCTTCCATTGATTTTAAATAATTTGAAGGAACTCTTTCCAAAGTTTCAATTGCCTCAATTATTTTGAATATTTTATCTTGAACCTTTTGCGGTTGTTCAAGAAGAAATTCTTCAAAGTGATTTTCGTATGCTATAACTTCACGTACTTTCATTTTTCAAAGGTAACTTAAAAGTTACTAATTTTCCAAATTTTTTTCTGATTTTCTGTTTTTACGCGATTTTCAAGACTATATCTGCTAACGGTTTGGCGCTTGGCGCAGTGGCGGATTTCGGAGCACAAAACTGTCAAAACACCACAAAAGTTGATGAGAGTTAGAATGCTCAATTAACCACGTCACCCGCCATTGAGCCAAACGCCTGTTACCAGTAGTGCTTTCTAGTCCGTTTTCGCTGTGTATGTCCATTTTACCGCTGTCTTGGTGTGTTGGCTTGCAAGCTCTTTTTATTTTTTTAGCGTTGATTAGTGTGTCGGCAAAAAAATAAAATGTGCTTGCAAATGCGTTGGCATTTATGCAATGTCCATGAGAAAAGTTAAAAGATAAATTCATTATCAATTCTCTTTTTTACATTTTTTCTATTGAAGTCAGGTGGCGTTGGTTTAAAGGATTTATCGTCTTTCTGTTTGTCATACTTCTTGTATTGAAATCGTCTAAGTTTAGTAATGTCAATTTCTCCTATTAATATAGTGTCATTTTCACCACCTTTAATTTGAACTTGGTTCTTACTGTCGGTCTTTGCAGGTAATGTAATACGTGAGTCTCCAAATTCAGAAGTGTTTACCTGCATAAAGTAACAGTGAATTTCTCTTGATGTAGTTTCTACTATGCTTGAAAAGTAGTTTGTGTCGGGATTCCATTCTGATGCTACCATTAAATCAATTAAAGAAACAAACAAACTTCGGTGAAATATGTTGGCCAATTCGTAGCAATAAAAATTTGTGAAGTATAAATTATTCCAGTTTATAAGGTCGTAACGATAAACTTCTGGAACTGGAACTTTCAGGTCTGAACCTGAGGTTAGAACATGTCTAGCTTCTTCGTGTGAATAATGATTTTTTAATCTGTATATTACTAAAGCATCTTGCATATTATCAATCTGAATTGGAATTATTGTAACAATGAAATTGTAAGATACATTTTCAACTCGCCAATGTTCAAGTCCAATAACAGAAGCTAAATTATTTTTTGCACCAAATTTTGCAAAGGCTGGAACTAAATCATAGGGAACAGAACATTCAGGCATTCCCAATAAATTTGCCTTCTCGTTAACGGAAAGATTCAAGATTGTTGAAAATGTTTTGTAGCGTTCTGCATTAATAATTGGATTTCCTTCCATACTTTGCTCAAAGTAGTAGTTGTTGCATTTTGTATTGGCTATCGACAATCTACATTTTGTAAAATCATCCTTGCCTTTTCCAATTTTAATTTCATTGATTACAATTTTTTTATTTGAAAAGCCATCAGAGGAACTAGCCTTGCTTTTTTTGATTTGGAAAATTGCTTTTTTTAGGTCTAAATATTTCTTCAGCCTCTTTGATGGGTCTTGTAAATCTTTGTAAAGGTTGTCATAATTGAGTCTATAAAATACTCTAAAAGCATTATTCAAGTGGTTCAGTTCCGAATTGCTACCATAAACAAAAATTGAATCGCTATCCACTTCTTTGGTCTTGTCAATTGTGTGCTTGTATTGATAAAAGTATGTCGCTTCATATAACTTTATCAGCCTTGGACTATACCGTAGCAAATTTTTATTAAGTGAAAGATTGTTCTTGTCGGAACTGAAAACATGCTGTTTGTTATACTTGTTGCTAATTTTAACTGGAAGGTTAATGTGAATGAGGGAAACCGAAGTGTTAAATGCAAGATTGGTATAATTGATAAGAGGGTGAGAAATGTATTTATCTCTCACAAGGTTTGAACAGCGAAACTTTCTGATTTTAAATTCTTGATTGATGTTAAAATAATTTTCAAAATCTTTCAAGTCACTTTGATTCCAAAATCTTTGTATGTTCTCATTTAATTTTTTGTCAAGAAATTCAGGATTTAAAGCAAATGCTAATTCTGTTGCAGATTTCAAGTAGTGCAACAAGCAGCCTTTTATCATTGCTTTACTGTAACTTGAATCAATGATGTTTTCAGTAAAATTTAATTCTGTGATGTCTTTAATTGTGTTAGTGTAAAATTGAAAAAAACCTTTCTTGTCATTATGAACTAATAAATAAACTATGATTCGTTCCCACAGTTGAAAGTAATCAATACAGTTTGCTCCTTTGAAAAAGGATACAATTCTTTTTGATTCATGCTCGTTGTATGTTACTTGATGCTTTAATGCTGCAAAGATTTTGTTTGCTAAATATACAGTCAAAACAAATTTTGCGTTTCTAAGTCCCAATATTTTATCTGACTTTTTCCCTTTACCACTAAGAACAGCTTCAAAAGTCTCTTCATTATAATCTGGAAACTCTTCACCTTCATCAGGTAAATCACGGAACTCACTTGAATTTTCTTTTAGACGTTTTTTTAATCTGTCAATGAAATGTGTGCTTTCGTTTGCATCAATCAAATAGAGAAATGTTTTCTCAGTTTGAATTTTTAAATGCTCATAACCTTCGCATACTATTTGAAAATAATATTCTTGTCCATCTTTTTCTTGATTTGGTATTAATTCAGGTGCAATTACAGGACTTAGTTCTCTTAATATAAATTCGTCAGTCTTACTTAGCTTTAGTTTTAGTCTTTTTGATTTATCAATCGCCTCACATTCTTCTGCTCGTTTCTTTTTTTCAAAGTCGGGATTATTTACAACTATTAAAATGTCATCAACATAACGACTGTAAAATATTGGCTTTACTTCTTGCAATATTCTTTTGTCAAAATTGTCCATATACCAATTTGCAAGAACATAAGATGACGGTAGACCAATAGGCAGAACAAATTCTTTGTTTTTTAGAATTGCATCATAGTCATTGTCGATGTATTGATAGCTGTTTAATTTCTTTGTATATTCTCGGTTAATCTGAATAAATATTTTGTGTAGTTCAAGTAATGAACCATCAAGTTTACCTACTGCTTTACTGAGCTTGCTTTCAGAAATCGTTGCATTATAAAAAAAGTCTTGGATATCTAAATTGATAATTGCAGCATCTTCATTTTTTTCAATTAATTCCTCAACCTTATCTATTGCTTCATTCCTCCACCTTTGATATTGCTTGAAGTATGGTCGAAATAAGCGAAGTCCTTCGGTTACTTTTTTATTCTTCCCTAAAGTAAGTCTGTTCCCGTATGCTTTGTCGTAAAGATTATGTTCTAGTTTGTAACCAATTTTGATTAACCATAGAACTGATATTATGAGAAGTTCAATATCAGCGTCAATGAAAAAAGTCAACCGTGATACTTCATAGTTTTCAATTGGATATTTATTTGTATAAATATTGCCTGGCTCATCATTAATAGGGTCAAGAGATTTTGGTAGAATGTTAGCTGAAATCTTTCCGATTTTGTTTTTGAAAAATCTGCTTTCACTTGCTGTAGGGTGAGTTATTGAAGCAAATAATTTTTTTATTTTCTTATCAATTTCTGTGGTCAAATCAAAAATATCCTCTGAATACTCTGTGTTGAAATTATCGGTTTCAAAGTCAGCAATCTTTGTCTTTGAGAAAAGGTCGTAATTGTCGTAGTGAATATATGACTTCAGCTTTCTGTAAGCCAGTTCAACATCAAATTCCGTTATTTCATTTTCCATCATGATTTACTTTTAAATTATTTTTTATTTCCCACACAAAACCAATTTCATTCAGTTTATCTATTCGAAAATTTGTTAATTTATTTCTCTTATAATTTACTCTTTGGTCATTTACCCATCTGCCCAAAGTTTTGTCGTGTTGTGGTACAATTGTAGTATTGTTTTTCTTATTATACTCTACTAGTAGGTTGTATTTCAAAAGCCATACATCATCTTTAAGAGTGCTTGTTTTCTTTGATGCTTCAGCATTCCAAACAAATCCAATATTATCCAGAAGTTTTATTTTGTTGTCATCCAATTTGTTTTTCTTTCTGTCCATTCGTTGAAGTAATACCCATGTTCCAATTGACTTTTCTTCGGCTTTTTTTGCAGATGGACTACAGTGACCAGATTTTGTTTTGAATTCTACTAATTCATTGTATCGCTTCATCCAAATAGTTTCAAATTCATGATTTCTACTATACGCTAAGTCAACATTAATTCTATTGAATTTTTCAATTTTCTCTTGCGACATTTTGCCCTCACGAAACAACTTACGTTGTTTTACAAGCCATAATGCCAAAGGTTTGGTTGCATTGTCTCCACGGGGAATTATAGCATGATTATGTTTGATTACAAACGAAAACAACTGATCAAACATTTTTAGCCAATATCCTTCATTGTCTTTTCCAAATCTGTTTGGAATTGCCGGGCTTTCAATTGACCAAGGAAAATTAATATCGTTAAGTTTTTTTAGTCTTTCAGGCGTAATAGTTCCTTTTCTTTTAAGGGTTTGTTGAGTTTGCATCCACCTGCGGAGTGTGCCATTCTCCTTGTCTAGTGGCACTTGAAAGTTTCCATGAGTTGTAATATGTGAAACTAAAAACTTAAACATTTCTTCCCATTGAGCATTATATGAATTTCTTTCAATTGGTTCGTTTGTCCTTTTCCTACCCCTTTTTATTTTCCAAGGAAAGCCCAATTCGCTTAACTTTTCAAATCGATGTTTTTGAATTGAACCTTTATTATTGAAAATTCTTTGTGTTGAACACCATAGACGAAGTTTTTTGTATTTTTCATCTGTGGGTATTTCAAATGTTTTGAATTGGTTGTAAAAATTCACTAAATCTTGAAATGCTTCGTTCCATTCCTCTTCATGAGTTGTTCGTTCTATTATTTCATTCTTTCGTCTTGCACCTTTTTGAACTTCCCAAGGAAAATTTATTTCGTTTAATAAGTTTTTTCGCTCTTGCGTTAGCTTATTACTTTTTCCACTTTTTCTTTGAGTGTTTATCCAAAGTCTTAATGAATTATAATCCTCTGTAAAAGGAAGTAAGCATGTATTATGTTTCAGATAGTAGTCCTTTAGTTCTGAGTAGCTATCATTCCAACGTTTTTCATTTGATAATTTGTCTTCCTCACTTTCTTTATTCGCTTGAATTTTACCCGTCCAAGGGAAGCCAATTTCATCTAGTTGTTTCATTTTTTCCTCCGATAACGAACCAAGCATTTTTGCTCTGCGTTGGGCTTTTATCCAAGGTGGCATATCTGCATACTCATCAGATTTTGGAATAAGTAAATCGCCTTTGATTGCTTTAAGCTCCTTAAGCCGTGCATAAAAAACAACCCATTGTTTTTCTTTTTCTGCGGATGTTGGTAAAAGGTTAAAATCAAAACCAATCTCTTTAAGTTGGTTCAGTTTGCTATCGTCAATTCTATTTCTTCCGTAATTGTATTTTAGGTCCTTTACGAAAACCTTCAACATTTCACAGTCTTCATGGTCAATAGGAATATCAAGAGTTGGATTTGATTTCCAATATTTTTTAAATAATCCAAACCTAATATCCCATTTTTCCTTTGTTTCTCTTACTCGTTGGAAAGTCCAATCAAATCCTATTTCATTTAACCTCTCAATTTGTTCCTTCTCTAATTTGCCCTTTGCAAAAGTTTGTCTTTGGCGTCTTTCCCAAGAATATAATGCTAAATCAATAGCTGAATTAACTTGCTTTGAGTTTTATGTCTCGTAGTATTCTTTTAATTCTTTTAGTCTTTCATCCCAAGTTTTTGTTTCTTCAAATGTGAATTGAAAACCAATTGAATTTAACCTTTCAATTCTTTCGGGACTTAATGTGCCTTTGCGATAATAAATTCTATATTTATTTACTTTTCGTCCTAAGTATGTTCCCATTGTTGGAACATTAACATGTCCGTTTTTGGCTTTGTATTCAATTAATTTTTGAAAGTCGCTTTCAAATAATGACTTGTCAGGGTCAAAATCAAATTTCAACTTTTCTAATTTTTTAATTTCACTGTCGGAGAGAAGCCCTTTATTGAAATTTACCCTTTGGCTTACACACCAAGTTCCTAAACCAAAACCATTCTTTAGTTTGTAACGAGCTGGAATGTTGGAGTTGCCATGCTCTTTGAAATATTGCTCTACTTCTTTGTAATGAATTACCCAACTGTCTTTTAGAGTTTCAATGACTTGGTTGAACAAAGCATTTTTAAGTTTCTCTTGAATTTGGTCAAACTGAATAACCTTTTCCGTTTGGTCGTCTGAGAAAGTAAATTCAATGGTTGTCTTTTGTTTTCTGTTTTCCTTTTCCCATGCCAATTCGTTTATTTCAGTAACAAGCCTTTCGTCTTGGTCACAAAGTGAACGGATTACAGTAATTAGGTTTTTGTAATCACTCTTTTCAATTGCATCTTCTACTGTTTCTCTGTCTTTATGAAAAATGGGAACAACAATAAAACCCATTTCCTTGTTTCTATGCTTAGCTTTACGCAAGGCTCTTCCTGCGGATTGCACAATATCAATTTTTGAATTCTTAGGGTCGCTGTAATAAACAACATCTATTACAGGAACATCAACGCCTTCTGTTAAACATTTTGCATTAGAAACTACAGCTTTGTTAGCTTGTTGAAACGCTTTCAAAATAATTTCCCTTTCGCTTGTCGTTTGAGTTCCACTAATTGAAGTTGAAATTGCATCTGGAACTAATCTGTTATGACGAGCAGCAAAATCAACTGCGTTTTTGATACGAGAATGAAAAGTTAAAGCATGAAATGCTTTATACTTTTCCATTACAATATTCAAAGCATAATTGTGTGCATAATCCGTTATGCTTTCTGACTTGGTCAACTGAATATTTCGTTCAATATATTTCTTTAAGTCACTGTCTGAAACACCAACGGCAATGATTTTATAGTTTACTAAAATCTTCTTTGTTATCGCAGTTCCAAAAGTCATACGATAAGCCTCTTTACCGTAAACTTTGGGATTGCTCATGTCTTTTAGAAAAGTAATTCTTCCAGTATGTTTTGCCTTCAATTCAGGCGAAGCAATTCGTGGAGTAGCTGTCATGTAGAGGCGTTTTACTCCTCTTACTTTTTCTCTATTATGAACTAAAGTGAATTTATTAAGGTCTTCAAAACCTGCTGTTTTGTGTGCTTCGTCTGCAATTATTAAATCAAATTGAAAGTCTGGCACTATTTCTAAAGCATCAACAATAACCTGTAATGATTGATAAGTAGAAAAGACAACTTTGTTGTCTGGTCTTCGCAAAAATGAAGCAACAAGGTTCTTATCAGAGGTTACATTACCTGGAATTTCGTATGTGTGAATTACAGCAATATCGTTGTCAATATCTGCATCAATATCTTTTTCACTACAAACATTTAGGCGAATAAAATCTGTGTTATATGCTTCGTTCCAGTTGCTTTTGATTTGTCGCAACAGTGCTAATGAAGGAACCAAAACCAAAGTGTTTGTAGCTTGTAGTTTTTCCTTAATCCAAAGAGATGTCAATGTTTTGCCTGCTCCGCAGGGCAAAATCAATTGTCCTCTTTCGTTGTCTTTAAAGTGATTTACAACAGCATCAATTGCATCCTGTTGATAATCGTGAGGAGTTGGTTTTCTACTTTCTTTAATCGGTGAACCGGTTAAAGCATTTCGCATTTTCTCAAAGGTCGCTGCTGAAATATTTTGAAGATGAGAGTAACTGAAAAATTTAAAGTTGTCAGTTAAGTTTTGAGCAACCTGTGTTATATCTGAAGAGTTTGAAAAAACACAATGTAAGTCAGCGTTTCGGGCAAATCCAAAGAAGTTGCCCAATTTGTCAGCGTTCCAATTGAGTTTTACCGTTTCGTCATTTTTGAATTTGCACTGAACTGCAATTACTTTTTCGTCACGGTCAACAATTAATAAGTCTATGCCGTGTTCAACTGTTGGTAAGTTAAGTTTTTGTTTTAGTTCGGTCGGTATTTCTTCATAAAGGTAAATTTCTTTGCACTCGTATTCTGCTGCAAATTCACTGTCATGGAGAAAACAAAGTTTTGTAAAGTATTCAAATAATTTTCCTGCTCTTGTTGTCTTGGCAGTTATGTCGGTAGCTGCCGTGTTATATTCTGAAAGCTTTGGTTTTAGGTCAGTCCATGAATGAACACCTTGTAAAAGTCCTGCTAATATTTTCTCATTCTCTGTCATTAGAAACGAAAAGTTGTCATGGAACGGGGTGCGGTAGGGCAAAAGCAAATGTGGTGCAACTGTGTATCGGCTTGTGGGTAGGGTTGCACCTCTTTTGATTTTGCTGAAGCGTTGGCTTTTATGTTCATTTTTTTACACTGTCCTTTAATGTTGCACTGTTGTCATAGCATTACTGGTAACGTTTTCGGGCTTGGCGAAGGTGGCGATTTTCACCACAAATGTTGATGCGGAGAGCCAAATTTTGATTAACCACAAATGTGTCTGCGGAGCACTGAACCGCCACTTTTGCCAAACCCGTGTTATGCCTTCGTTGTTCTTTTCTGTTGTCCGTTGGTCGGTCTACCGTGCGGTTGGGCAGACACACTCTTTGCCAAGCTTTGGTTATAGCGTTGGCTTGTGTTGCTTGGCGATGTGTGTGGCTGTGAAGCGTTGGCATAATTGTTTTATTTATATTCTTCGTCAATTTCCTTTAACATATCTTCTAATTCCTCAAACTCTTTGTCAAATGCAATCATAAAAATTTCAGCGTCTTTATTATGGAGAAGTTCATTATTCTCATACCATTTTTGAACTTTCTTTAAGATGTAGTAAATATTTTTTAATGTATATTCAACACTTTCAGGAGTTGAATTTTTATACCTTTTTTTAAGTTCTTCTTCAACTTCCGTTATTTTTGAGGACACAATTTTGAGGCTTCCTTCAGCTTGAAAGGATCTGTTTACATCTGAGTAACCTCTTTTAATCAATTGTATTGAGTAGTTTAAATTAGAAACTATTGAATACAGACTTTCGTCTTTATGTTTCTCTTTGTGTTCATTAACCTTTTCGTTTATCATTTCAGCTACTTTATTTAATACGTTTATTGCTAAGTTATTTTGTTCGTCAATGATTTTCTTTAAGTCAACTTTTTTTACAGTAAATTCAGGGGAATATCCTGCATAACTGAATTTATACTTAGTGTTTGGACCTTTGTCAATGAAGTAAAATTCAGATTTGCGATTGACTATTCTTGTAGATGGGTGACCAACTATATCATTTCTTATTTCTCTGTTCTTACTGTCAAATTCAAATAGGGAAAAGAAATCTCCAATGCTATTAAATTTCTCTCGTGAAATATTTTGGAACAAGCCAAATAAACCATCCTGTTGGCAAAAGGTAGCTTGTAAAACACCATAAATATTTAAAACAGAACGGTTCGGAATTTTAGTTTCTGGAATTGCAATAAATTCATCTATTGCATCTTGACAATCTTCAATTAAGTCCAAAGAGGTAAAACACTTTTCATAATCACCAAAATCTTTTTTAAAGTGATTTGGTTGGAACATTCTGTTGTGAATGTCATTATTTATTTTTCTACTTAACTCCTGAACCATCATACGAAATCTATTTTTTCAATCTCTTTCATCAATCTATCCGTTTCTGATAACGCTACAATAATTTTCTGATAGTGTAAAATGTCGTCAAATTCAAGTGTTCTCTCCTTGCGGTCTTTGAGCCATTTTTGTGCTGGTTGATAACCACCAATATAAAACTCCCAAGCTACTTGAGGAACGTTGTCGAAATACTGAGTGTCGTTGATGTAAACTTTGCCGTCTTGATATTTTGGTTTTGTAACTGTGTTGTTTCCGTCTTCGGGATATTGTGTTATGTATTTTTCAACAGTTGGACTTTCTAATAAATGTATTTCTCTGATTTCTCCGCCCAATTTTACCAATTGCCAAAATGTGTTTTTATCCTTTGGATAAGGCACTCTAGGGAAATCAATTTTCAAAAACTCTTTGTATTTCTCTCTGTATGTTGGCGAATGTAAAACCGCATAGATGTAATCTAAAATGTCGATTGGTGCAAATGTATCTTTGGTTGTTTCTTTTTCTGTTGTAAAAGTTAACCCTACTTTTTTTGCCAATTGCTTTACAATTTCTGTATTTAAGTTTGGTGTTCTTTCTGCTGTTTGCCCAATAGTTTGTTGTCCGTTCGTTTCGGGATTAATGTATAAAGGAAAAACAGAACCACCGCCACGATAATAAATATTTTGGTCAGAAATTGTGTTTGAAATAAAGGATAAATTCCATTGCATATTACCAACTGCTTGCCCTTGTCTACCTGATATTAAAGCATAATTGTTTCCGCCTTTTAGGTTTCTCATAATCCTATTTTGGCTATAAGCAAAAAAGCCTTTAGGCTTTCCTGTAAAAAAAGTCCAGCGATTGTCAAATGGTCTGTATGTGATATGCTTATAGTTTTCTGCTTTATTATTTTCTTTTAAATCTTGCATTGCTTTTGACAAAATCCAGTCACGACTATCATCTTTAATATTGTAAGTTTTCTTGACTTCACTTTCAGTTAATGATGTAAAGTTTTCTATTCGTTCTTTTAGTGTGGATTTGTCAAATGAAATAGCTACATCATCATTTTTAGATAACACGCCTAATGAGTTTTCTAAAAACAACTCTAAAAGATGAAAACCTTTATCATAAGTTTTTTTCTCGTCAAAGTCTTTTGGAGTAAAGAAATAGTGAGGTGCAATATTCTCTAACTTTTGATATTGTGTTGTTTTTACAGAGTTTTCTAAAAGAAAATCATATTTCAATTCACGTTTACCATACAAGTCATAATGAAAAACTTGTCCTAATTCATTTGGCTTTTTATTTCCTGTTTTGATAAAGAAATTTATTGAAACTCCTTGTTCAATATCAAATACATTTATGTCGGCACTTCCGTCTGGTGCTGTTTCTTTTTTCTTTGCGTTTCCGTGTAAATCTATGGTGTAAATTTTATCATAGGTTTTTAGCAAGTTCCAACGCATACCTCTAAAAGTAGGGTTGTCTAAATAGCCGTGAGGATTGATAAAAGCTAAAATTCCACTTCCATTTTTTTCTATAAAATGTTGTCCGTAACGTAAAAATTTAACGTAATCATCATTTATGAATTTTGAGTTTTGTTCTTTGAGTTTTTCTTTTCCGCCTGGTTCTTTTTTGTAATCTTCCATTAGGCTCATAATCCATTCGCCTTTATTAGAACTTTCTCCGCTGTATGGCGGATTTCCTATAACACACATTACGGGAGTATCACGTTTTATATGATTGGCTTCGTTGGCTTCTGTGCTTAACCAATTGGCAAATAAAGTTCCTGTGTCGGGGTGGCTTTCTTCCAAACTGTTAGTTAGGTAAACTCTAAATCGTTGGTCGGTTGTTGGTTTGTAGCCTGTTTCGGTAAGTAGTAAATCTAATTGCAAATGTGCCATTGCGTAACTTGCCATTAGCAACTCAAAACCATTTAGGCGAGGCAATAAATGAGTTTCTACATATTTACTCCAAATGCCTTGTTGTCCTTCAAATTTTTGGTGAATGTGTTTTACTACTTCGGCTAAAAAAGTTCCTGTTCCTGTGGCTGGGTCAAGTATTTGCACTTTGTGAACTTCCTGTTCTGTCTTTTTGCCTTGTACATCAACTTTTATTTTTGTTTTGCTATTGTCGGCAAGTCCTTGCGGTAAATTAAATTCAGTTTTTAAAATATCATCAACGGCACGAACAATAAAATTTACAACTGGTTGCGGTGTGTACCATACGCCACGAGCCTTTCGCAATTTTGGGTCATACTCACTCAAAAATGTTTCGTAAAAATGGATGATTGGGTCTTCCATTTTTGTTGACTTTCCGTAGTTTTTTAAAATTTCTTCAACATTGCAAGCCAAAAATATATCTACCAAACTATCTACTATCCATTTAATACGGTCGTCAATATCGGGACCAGCAATGTAGCCAAACAGTTTGCGTAAAAACGGATTTGATTTTGGAATTAATTCAGCGGCTTCTTGTCGGCTAAATGTTGGTAAAGTTGGGTCGTGTAAACGAGCTGCAAACATTCCGTAAGAAATGGTTTGTGCATACACATCTGCAAATCCTTTAGGCGTGATGTCGTGAATAAGGATTTGTTTAAAAGCGTTCATTTGGTCTTTAAGTGTGCTATTCTCATTATGAGTTTCGTCACTTGTCAACGCCTTTTCAATAACATCAGAAAGAAGGCGGGCTTTGCCCGCCATCATTTCTGCAAGTTTTTTTGAACTTTTTATTGTCTGTCCAACGTGAGTAGAAAAGTCCTTTATAAGATTTGTGAAAGTTGCAAAGTTGTTAGGCAATGGAACGATAGTTCCATTTTGTATTTCAGCAATTGCAATTTTTGTAATAAAAATTCCATCAATGTATAAATGAAAGTCTAAATAGTCGGTGAAAATTAAGTTGTTTAGCGAAGCCTTATAACGGTCGAACTGTTCTTTGTTCCCCGTTTTCTTTGCCCCTTCAAGGTCTTTGTCGCCAATGTCCTTTGCTTCAATAAAACCTACTGGTATTTCTTTTTTGGTCAGAATGTAGTCGGGTGCTCCGCAAGATTGTCTTTTGGGTTCGTTGGTCGCCCTGATGTCTGGCACTAAACTTTCTAAAAGTTGTTGCAGGTCGCCACGAAAAGTATGCTCGGTCGCATTACCAAGTTTATATCGTTTATTTATGTTGTCAATGTACTGGTCTAATGTCATCTATTCTGTTCTCAAATTTTCTGTCCAAAGTTAGTTTTTTCTGTCGGTGCGTTGGCAAAAAATGGCTCTTTTGGTTTTTTAGCGTTGGACTGAGTGTCGGCAAAAACCAAATGTGCCATTTGTGCGGTCGGCTGTCTTTTTACAATGAGGCATAACGTTTTGCAGCTACAAGAAGTTGGCGATTTCGGAGCACAAAACTGTCTGCCAACACTGAGCTTGATACGAAGCACAAAGCTTCATTTAACCACTGAACCGCCAATTTCTTGTAGGTGCTGTTACCTGCTGGCCTTCTGTCCACCGTGTCGCTGTATATCTTGTTAATCTTGAGTTTCCGTTTCATTGTCTGCTGTGTTTGTCGGTCAGTTTGTAGGTGTGTTTTTATTTTTTTTGAAGCGTTGGGAAATTTTTTTAAAACAATTTTTGTCTGCGTTGGCAAAGCAAGCTCTTTTGCAATTTTTGGTCTGTGGGTTGGTTTGTGCGAATTGCAAATATGCTTGCTTTAGGGTGGCTTCTTTAACTAAATTCTTATCCAACTTGGTGCAGAAACTATTGGGTTGTGGTTTTCATCAAATTGAGTTCCTTGATATACTACCTCTTTTTCACAATAGTAGTTCCAATCAGGTTCTTTTTTAATTTCAACTAATGCGTTGTTTGCTTCAATTTCGCTACTAAATTCCATTATTGGTTTGCCAAAAACGCCTATCTTCTCTCGGCAAATTCTAAATTTTCCAGTGTCTATACTTTTCATTTTTCTAATATTTGTTGATTAAATCTCTTTCTGCCTTCGCAAATTGAAGGCGTCTAGAATTATCTCTCGCAAACACATAGAGTAATGAAATGTCAGCTTCTGTATAATTACCCTTTGAAGTTGCTTCTGCCATAGTGGACTTGCATAGTTTATCGACTTCTTCTAGCTCTTCGATAATACCATCGTATTTCGTTAATAAACGCTTTTTTAATTCTTCCATTTTATTTAGGATTTAATTTTTTTATTTAAATTTTACAATTCTAGCCAAGTATACTAATGGTTTTACAATAAGTAAATAGTAAATTCAACTATTCTAAAATTCTTTTATAAATAAAGCAATCTTTTACAGTATCTAAATAAGCGTTTTCACATTGTAAAACAAGCCGCTCCCAAGCTTTTCGAGATGGTGGTGTTAAGTAATTTCCATCTTGAAAAGTAATTGGGCTTGACTTTATATCTCTGTTTAATTCAGATGAAGCAATCTGAATAATTTTTTCTGGAATACCTTTTTTTGCAAATTCTGAATTGCCAAAATTACTAAACTGTTCACTCTTAGCTAGAGTGCTATTTATAATTTTGACACGGTAGCTAAACCAACGAATTTCATCCAAAGGAATACTAAAGACTTTAAAAAGAACATCATCGCTATATTCTATATGCTCAAAAGAATATTGATATTGACGAATTTCTCCGTCAATATCAAATGTTTCAAAAATTGTCATTTTATTACTTTTTCTTATCTCTTAACATTGCTCTAATTGATTGAACAGCCTTTTCAGCTTTGCTTACCATTACTGAACTTGTATTTAAACTTGCGTCATTTGTAATAACTGTTATTTCATCGCCAGCAAGTTTTAATTGAAATGCTTCTGAATGAACTAAACGCTGACCATTAATTAGAGTGTAAGCGGAAGATATTGTATCCGTTTTTACTGAAACCACATCTTTATAAAAGAATTCGTTTGTTGACTCATTTATATATGTATTTTTAATCCAATTGTAATGACATTTATAGCTACACAAATAGTTTTCTGTAAATGCGAAAACCTGAATTGTCCAAGTTGTATATCTATTAAAGCCATCTTTACCTTTTTTTGTTAATATATCTTCTTGAGAAAAACCACTTGTATTCCAGAATATTGGACCAACAACAAGTAAAGATTCAGCTACTAAATCTTCTTTTAAAACACCTAATTTATCATATGGTCTGTTTTTTATAATAGATTGAATATCCTCTTCTAACCAAGTGTCTAGTTGATTTTCTGTTGGCAAGTTATTTTTTTTAGAATAACCATTAAATACAACTATTGGTACAATTGAAAATAATATTAAGCCAACAATTCCACCAGCACTAAAATTGCCACTAGCAAGCATTCCAAACAAGCCTAAAATTGCAAATAATGCACAAGCACCTGCCGCTATTAATATTCCAATAGAGGTTTCTGTATAAGTAAACCATTGTTTAATTTGTTCTCTTTTTTCCATTTTGCTTTGTTTTTATTTGTTTATAAATTGATTAAAAAATTCATTTTCTGGTATGACGATATTGTTTTGTAAAAACTCTAAATCATCATCTTCTAATTTTAATTCTGCTGATTTCTCTAACAGAATATTATAATTTGGTTCGGGTAAAATCATTCCATTTCCTTCAAAAAAGTCATAATTAATTATGGCTGACAAGAAATAATATTTTGCATCATCTTTAATTTGAATTGCTGAATTAATATACTGTGTTATTTTTTTTACATCACTGAATGCCAATGATTTTATCCGTTTACCATTTATAAAGCAAATAGCACAATAGAAGTAAGCGTCAGCATTAATAGGGTTGTTTTCAATTTCTAGTTCTAGTAGTTTCTTTGCGATTTCATAATTTTTTAAATTAAGATGTAATAAAGAAGTATTTAATTTATCGTTTATTAATTGCCCGCTATTTAAATACTGTTTTGAAAGAATTGTATTTAATTTGAATGGACTCGTATTTCTTGTAACAACATTTATGCTATCGCAGAAATCGCATTTCATCTCCTTAGGCGCTAGAGAAGCTCCGCAGGATGCACAACATAGTATTTCTATTTTACTCATTAATTTCAGTCATTTAGATAATTGAAAAGAGTTGTTTCAATTAGGTGCAATGGATTTTCTACATCATCGAAAATTTGGTCATTTGACGCTGATAACTCTTTAAACATTTCGTAAATTAAAATATCTCTGTAAACATAAATTCTAGGATTTGATATTATAGTTTCATTTTTAAGAAACTCTCTTTTAAGTCTTTTTTTGAAATTGTTACCTTTCTTATTAAAGTGGTCAATAATTTCTGTTTTTACTTTTTCCATAATTATTATTTTGTATTTATAGTTTTGATTGTTTTTGCGATTAAGTAAAGTGACACTTCAATTAGCATTAAGAAGATAAATCCAATAACATAATAATTGTCTTTGAATTTGTTGGGACTTAAAAATGCTAAAACAATAGAAACGAAGCATAAAAAAGGATAAACAAAAGAAAGGCTAATTTTATATCCATTACTTATGTTGTCAGTTGATAATTTAGAAAGAAGTATCGTATTAATTATTAAAATAGCATCAACTGATAACCAATTGAATGGCAAATAATTTGAAATGAGTAAACCAATGATTGTGTTTACTGTAACTAATAATAAGCCAAGATAGATAATAAATTTTGACATAATTTTTCAGTTAAACAGCCGGAGGTGGCGGTGGAGTTTGATTAAATAAATTAGATACTTCTGGGATTTCAGTTATTAAAACCCAATTTTCCAAACCCGTTTTCCATATCATTGTTTGTTTATTTACTCTGACATCAACAATAAGTTGTTTTAATTGGTCAAAACTTAGTGGACCATTTTGCTGATTGTTAATTAAAACATAGTATAACATTGTGGGTGGTGGTGGAGGCGGTGGCGTGTTTTGAGTATTTAAATTTCCAGATACATTACTCATTTGATTTCCTACTCCAACACCCAAACCTAACCCTAAACCTGCACCCATTAAATTACCAGCAACGCCTCCTTCATTTTTAGCTGCATTATCTAAAACATCAAAACTTCTTTCCATTTGATAAAGTTCCTTACCTGTTATTTTCACTTTAGCTGCTAGGTCTTTAGCTTCTTTGAGTTTAACAACACTTGGGTCGTCAAGCGGTACGTTAATTGAAAGAAAATAAAAGTTAACAACCTCAAGTCCAAATTTTAAAAATTCATCGGATATTTTCTCTTGACAAAACAACGATAGTTCTTCAAGAAAAACATTTATTTCTAAAATGGAAATACTGTCCTTTATTAATTTTTTCGAGATTAAACTTGTCAAGGATGAAATAATTTTTCCTTTAAAATATTCTTGGATTTTTTCAGCAGAAAATGATTGTAAATTTCCAGTTAGATTTTCTAAAAACATTTTAGGATTGGAAATTTTAAATCCATATTGCCCAAAAGCCCTAACGGGAATAATAATGCCATATTTTGGGTCTTCCAATAAAATAGGAGTTGTCGTTCCCCATTTGTTGTCCAATTTTGATATAAGGTTAACATACCAAACTTCAGCTTGAAATGGAGAATTACCACCAAACGGCAAATTGATTATTTTATTTAGTAATGGTATATTCTCAGTTTTTATTGTGTGAGTACCTCCAGTAAATTCATCTAATACAACACCACCTTTAATAAAAAAGGCGTGTTGTGCAGGATTAACAACTACTTGAGTTCCTATTCTCAAATCATTAGAAGGGAATTTCCAAATAAATTCGTTTTCTTCCGCTTGATATTTAATTACATCAATTAATGCCATATTATTATGTTATTTGGTTTAATAGTAATTGTTTTATTGATACACAACCTTACAAGAGCGTAGGCAAAAAATGGCTCTTTTGGTTTTGCGAAGGGTCGGCTTATGTGTCGGGCAAAACCAAATGTGCCATTTGTGCGTCTGGCTAAAATTGTTTTAAAAAAATGTGCGGTGGGAAAAAATAAAAATACAGGAGCGTTGACTTTTGGGTCGGCTGTCTGAATGTTCACTTTTTCTGTCCTTATTTTCTGTTTCATTCTGTCGTTCATTTTTGTTGTGTCGTCTTTTAGGCTTGCAGGTAACTCATAAATACACGCAACTCGATAACTATAAAAATTTGTAATTCATTGTTTTATAGTGCTTTAGTTACAACAATTTATAAAAGCGCAATGCGTCTATTTTTATTTAATCAAATATATAAATTTATTTAATCTAAACTATCCAACGGACTAATTATTTTTCTAATACTTTTGTCACTAACATGTGTATACAATAACGTGGTCTTAATGTCTTTATGACCAAGTAATTCTTGAATAAAACGAATATCGGTGCCTTGCTCTAATAAATGGGTCGCAAAACTATGGCGCAAACTATGAATACCTAAATCTTTATTGATCTTAGACCGTTGCAATGCCGTTTTAAAAACTTGCTGCGCACTTCTAATACTGTATTGTCCGCCATATTGGCCTTCAAATAAATACAGTTTGGGCTTATATTCAATAAAGTAAACACGAAGTTGCTCTAAAATAGTTTCTGGCAAATTGGCATACCGATCTTTTTTACCTTTGGCACGTTCGATAAATACTTGCATGTTTTTGCTATCAATATCAGCAATTTTTAAATTGATTATTTCAGAAACACGAAGACCCAATCCATAACAGAGCTTTAGCATAGTGTTATGCTTTAAATTGGGTGTAACTTCAAATAGCTTTTTAACATCCGATTTAGCAAATACTTTTGGTAGTTTGCTAGCCTTTTTTGGTCGCGGAATTTCTATAAAAAAGTCTTTTATGAACAATACTTTTTCAAAATAAAATTTGATCGCATTTATGCGACTATGAACCGAAGCTTCAGTAATTTTAAGCTCATAAATGCAATGAAAAAGATAATTTTTTACGTCTTCTGTCGTGCAGATGGTAACGTCTTTTTCTTTTAGAAATTGCAAATAAATTGCAAACTCATTTTTGTAAGTTCGTAATGTTGATGCACTATATCCTTTTAAATAAATTTGCTGTGTGAGCCTATTCAACTCAACAAAATTTTGCTCAGATATTTTGAATACAAGTGGTCGCTTACCATCGTCATCAAGTTTAAATCGAATAACATGCTCTACAGTTACTGGCAAATGCCACGCAATTAAACTGTTACTCCATCTAGCACCGTCAAGTTTTTTTATGCGCTCGATTAATTCTCTATTTTTTTCAAAATAAACGGCAATACGCTTTTCGCCTTTATGGCTTATAATTTTGGCACTCCAATTCATGGCTTATAGTTTATAATGTAAAAATATAAAAAATAATTATTGTGCTGATTGAGATTTTATATTTTTTTACGACATAGTTTTATATTTTTTCATGAAATAGATTCGAAAGTTGCTTTTAGATATCTAAATAGCAGGTAACAGTTATAGTTATTTAACAGAAGCTACTCTACTTAGGTTGCATATATTTTTAGCTGCATTTTAACAATATTTCTTTTTAGATAACAATCAGAATTTTTTTTTCTCAACTAGTGAATTCAATATTTAGGTAATATTTAGTGTATTTCTGAAAAATTTAAAGCATTGAAAATTGTTCATTTTTTTACCTAATAAAGATACTTTTTTTAAATTTTAGTTAAAAACATCGACTAAAAGTACATTTATTTGTAAATTGCACATCTTTTAATGGCATTTTTGGTGCTAAGAATTATAGTCAACTTATGAAATTTCTTAAACTCATTATACTTTTATTTCTATTGGTAGCTGCCGATTCTTTTGCGCAAAAAATCATCAAACATAAGGTGAAATCAGGGGAATCAATCTATTCAATAGCTAAAAAATATGATGTAACCCAGTCTGAAATTTATGCGATGAATCCGAAATTGAAAGGTGCTGTTTTGGGTTTAAATACCGAGGTAAAAATTAAGAATAAGAAGTATAAAGAGCGTAGTAAAGTTTTAAAAAATGAGGTTGCAAGTACGCTTGAATCTCAAAATCAGATCAATAATTCTGAAAAAAAGACGACAGAAACAGCTTCAAAAGGCTCGCATTTGGTTTTAGCCAAGGAAACTATTTATAGTATTTCTAAAAAGTATGGAATTACGATGGAAATGCTTTGTGAACTAAATCCGGCGCTAAAAACCAGTAATTTAAAAAAAGGCATGCAGTTGCAGTTACCTAGTACAGAAGAGAGCCCCGTTCCAGAAAAAGTAATGCAAGAGCAAAATAGTCAAAACGTTACAACCACGCCACCTTTAATTTCTAATGTGGATATTGTGCACAAGGTGCTGCCAAAAGAAACGCTTTACGGAATTTCTAGGCAAACAGGTGTTTCTATAGAAGAGTTAACGCGATTGAATCCCGAAATATCGAATGGATTGAAAATCGATCAATTGTTGATTATTCAAAAAGGAACAGCTGAAAAAGTCGAAAATAGGATGGAAGTGACCGAGGCTCAAAAAGAAATTGAAACCGCAAAGCCACTATCGGCAGAAAACCTTTCTAAAGCAGAATTTCTTATAGAAAAAGCATCGGAACATATGGGCACACGATACAGACGCGGCGGCACTTCACCAGGTGGTTTTGATTGTTCTGGTTTTGTATTGCATACATTTAAACATATCAATTTTCCTTTGCCAAGAACATCACACGAAATGGGCGGGTGCGGTCAGAGAGTTGAAAAATCGCAAGCCCAAAAAGGTGATTTAATCTTCTTTGCAACATTCGGAAAAGGCAGAATAAGCCATGTCGGCATGGTAACCGAAGTAAATGAAGACGAAATTAAATTTATACATTCATCAACAAGTTCGGGTGTTATTATATCGTCTACCAAGGAAAATTATTATGCTAAAAGTTTTGTGAAAATTAATAGAGTTTTGAAGGATTAAATGTAAAATTACTGCTATAAACTTAGTGTAACAATCTGCAATAAATGTTGCCTCTTCTACAAGTAGCTATTCTTCAATTCTAATTGATTAAAAATTTGATTACGAGCTTTTTCAAGGTATTTTAATTGATTTGCTTTATATTGAATTTAAATCCGATTCCGTGCAAATTTTCGATAGAAATTCCTTCTTCATTAGCAAGAATTTTTCGCAACCTAGAAATAAAAACATCAAGACTACGTCCCATAAAATAGTCGTCATTGCCCCAAAGCGATTTTAGAATTTCTTCCCGTTTTAAAACTTCATTCTTATGGTCTAAAAATAGTTTTAAAAGTTCGGCTTCACGTTGTGTCAAACTCACTTTTTCAGTCTCGGTGAAAACTATAAAGTTTTTATGGTCAAATTGATATTTGCCAACACTATAAAGGGCAGGCTCTGCTTGTAAAGTTTGTTTTTGTGACCGTTTTAAAAAGATTTCAATTTTTAGTAACAATTCTTCTATGCTGAATGGTTTTACTAAATAATCGTCGGCACCAAGGCGTAAACCTTTTATTCTATCTTCTTTTAGTGTTTTTGCCGAAAGGAAAATTATGGGAACGTGGGCATTGCGTTTTCTTACTTTTTCGGCAAGATCAAAACCGTCCATTTTAGGCATCATGATATCAAAAATACAAAGATCAAACTCAGCATTTTTGAAGGTTTCATAACACTGCTCACCATCTGTGCAATGGGTTACATCATAGTGATTTTCTAAATTGTCTTTAGTAAGAAATGCTAGGGTTTCATCGTCTTCGGCGTAAAGAATTTTATATTTTGTCATTTTATGCTGAGTTTATTTCAGCATCTCTGCAATGCTGAATTTTTTATTTATTTTGGTATTTCTATCGAAATGGTTAGTCCTTTTTCTATATTATTTGTTGCAAAAATTTTCCAGTGATGTTGTGCACAAATCTTTTTTACATAGTATAAACCAAGTCCAAAACCAGTTACTTCATTACTTTTTACACTCGGAATTCTGTAAAACTTATCAAAGATAAAATTTAAATTTTTATCAGAAACACCTATTCCGTTATCAGTAAAATCTAATCTAATTTTTTTATTATTTTCAGAAATAGAAATAATGATCTCCGGATTTTCTGAACAATATTTTATTGAATTGTCTATAAGATTGTATACTATATTTGTAAAATGAAAAGCATCAGCTGCAATAGAATATGCTCTATCGTAATTTATTGAAACTATCAAATTAGGATGTTTCAAACTCATGTTTTCTATAACTTCGTTCAATATTGGAAGTATAAATAATTCTTTTTTATCCATTTTCATCGGATCATTATCCGATTTTGCTAAGGTTAAAATTTGTTCAATATGACTGTTCAATTTCTTGCTTTGATTGATGATAATTTCGGTATATTTTTCGAGCTTTTGATTAGTTTTGATTACTTCTTGTTTGTTTAAAAAACTGGAAGCTAGTAGGATAGAAGATAAAGGTGTTTTAAATTCGTGCGTCATATTATTAATAAAATCGCGTTGCAAATCTGAATATTTTTTTTGTTGTATGATAGTGTAAATAGAATAGACATAAACTAATAAAATAATGATTAAAGCAAAAGTTAAAACTAACCAAAAGCGCAAAGAGCTCAATATATAACTGGTTTCATTAGGAAAACGAATGGCAAAATAATAAACCAAATTCTCGTGTTTTGGAAAATTGATGTTGTTTTTGGTGGTTTTATTATCCTGAATATCCACATATTTTCCATAGACCATTTCGTCGCTATCGCAGTTGTACAAAGCAAATTCAAAATCGGTGTTTATATTAGATTTAGAAAATTCTTCTTTAAGGTAAAACTCTAGAATATCTGGCTGAAAGTCGTTTTCTACATTAATGACATAATAATCGGTAGCCATTTTTTTTATCGGATTCTGAGATGGTAATTCGCTCGTTGTTCCCTGATATAGTTTTTTCACAACTTCAAGTAAAGCAATATGCACTTTCTGGGAAAATTTCTTTTCTTCAAGATTAAAGGCTTCTTTCGTCCAGAGCAATTGCGCAATCAATATTCCGATAGTAGCCACAAGCCCAAGAACAATAATTATATTTAGGTTTTTCGTTTTCAAGTCAATTTCTATTTTCTATTTGTCATTTTCCATATTCTAATCTCTCTCTTCCCGTAGCATTTCGAAACGTAATATTACTAAAAAATAACCAAATTTTACCCGCTTAACAAGTCGTTAACAAACATTTGAAAGTGCTTAACAATGATATACAATGTAATGAACTACATTTGATTTGTTGAAAAACGGAAGTTGTAAAAGGGTACAAATTCTAAAACGAGTTCAGAATAAAATTTAAAAATATAAAAAACATGCAAGCATTTAAAATTTCTTTAATAGCAATGACTTTAGGATTAATGTCCTTTTCAGTGGTTCCATCACATAACACTCCAACTGTAAAGTTAGCGCCACCAGCAGCAGTGGTTTGGAAAGTAGAAGCTATTGAACTCGGTCAAATTCCGCAAGGAACACCAAAAACCATTGAGTTTGAATTTAAAAACACAAGTGATAAAGCGGTTATCATAACCAATGTAAAACCTGCTTGTGGATGTACAACATCAGATTATTCAAAACAGCCTATCGCACCAAGTAAATCGGGTTATGTAAAAGCTATTTACAACGCGGCAGCTTTAGGATCATTTAGTAAAACGGTTACCGTAACAACAAATGCCGACGAAACACCAAAAGTGTTGACATTTAAAGGAACAGTTACTGCAAAATCATAATTAAAAAAAGGTTGGTTAAAAACGAAAAACTCCTAAACATTGTGTTTAGGAGTTTTTTATTTATTATCATTTTAATGAATACTGTTAAACCGGTTCAGCATATAAGTCATATTCTGTAGCATCAGTTATTTTTGCCATTACAAAATCACCTGTTTTTACATAGAATTTTGAGGCATCTATTAATACTTCATTATCCACATCTGGACTATCAAATTCGGTTCTACCAACAAAATATTGACCTTCTTTTCTGTCGATAATACATTTATAAGTTTGCCCGATTTTCTCTTGATTCAAATCCCATGAAATTTGGGATTGTAAATCCATGATTTCTTGTGCACGAGCTTTTTTTACATCTTCGGGAACATCATCAGTTAATGCAAAAGCCGAAGTGTTTTCTTCATGAGAGTAAGTAAAACAACCTAAACGTTCAAACTTCATTTCTTGTACCCAATCTCTCATGATTTCAAAATCTTCTTGTGTTTCGCCAGGATAACCAACGATTAAAGTGGTTCTGATGGTCATTCCTGGAACTGCTTCACGAAATTCTTTCAGTAATTTGGTTGTTTTTTCTTTCGTTGTGCCACGTTTCATTGATTTCAAAATGTTATCTGAGATATGTTGCAACGGAATATCGATATAATTACAAATTTTTGGTTCACGTTTCATCAATTCCAAAACATCCATTGGGAAACCTGTTGGGAAAGCATAATGCAACCTAATCCATTCAATTCCTTCAACTTTTACAAGATTTTCAAGCAATTCGGCAAGATTACGTTTTTTATATAAATCCAAACCGTAATAAGTTAAATCTTGAGCAATAAGAATTAACTCTTTTACTCCATTTTTAGCCAAACCTTCTGCTTCACGAACAAGTTTTTCAATAGATTGCGAAACATGTTTTCCACGCATAATTGGAATAGCACAGAAGCTACAAGGTCTATCACAACCTTCTGCAATTTTTAAATAAGCATAATTTTTTGGAGTTGTAGTAATTCGTTCACCAAGCAATTCGTGTTTATAATCAGCTCCAAGTGCTTTTAATAATAAGGGTAATTCAGTTGTGCCAAAATATTGGTCTACATTAGGAATTTCTTTTTCTAAATCGGGGCGGTATCTTTCAGACAAACATCCTGTAACAAATACTTTATCTACAATGCCGCGTTCTTTTTTATCGGCGTATTCTAGAATAGTATTTACCGATTCCGCTTTTGCATTGTCAATAAATCCGCAGGTATTAATAACAACGATATTACCTTCTTGTTCGTGAACAACATCTTTACCACTTGCTCGTAATTGTCCCATTAATACTTCACTATCGTAAGTGTTTTTAGAACATCCAAGTGTAATTACGTTGATTTTATTTTTCTTTAACGATTTGGTTCTCATACCTTTTTTTAATTGGAGTGCAAAATTACAACAATTAATTTAAGGAGCGAAACTTTAAAGATTTTTTGAAAAAGAAAAACCATCCGAAAATACGAATGGTTTTGATAATTTTTGTTAGGAGTAATCCTTATAATTCAAAAATGATTGTTGCTGTAATCGAGTTATTTCTTGCATTAATTCTAGCAGCATCTGTTAAACCCTGGGAAAACATTCTCATGTTGGTTTCCCTTTGTGAATGGGCGTAGGCAAGGTCAAGTTTGGTTGAACCAAAGTTATATCCAATTCCGACAGAATAGCCGGTTAAATCTCCCATTACATTGTTATTCTTGAAAGGACTTTGCTCATATCGGTATCCCGATCTTAAACTAACTTGTCTAATTTTATATTCTGCACCCAATCGGAATTCATTTGTAATATCCAATATATTAGAAATTTCGTTGTTTTCTGCAATGAAATTATTTTGTGGTCTAAAATTGGCACTGCTATAATCTTTGACGGTATAATCTAAACTTATCAAACCTTTTTTATTGAAAACGTAAGCAGCACTTCCTGTCCATTTTCCGGGAGTTTGAAGTCTGTAGGGTTCATAAATCATAGTTACTGGAGACGGATTGGCTACATCTGGTACAAAAGAATCGTTTGTAGTGGCTCTAACGCCAATAGCGTTTTGGGTAAGTTCTTCGCTTATTCTAAACCAAGTTGGTGATTGGTAAGCTAAACCAAAGCGCAGTTCTTTTGTCGCTCTATAAATGGTTCCCAATTGAAAAGAAAATCCGGTTCCGAAAGCATATAAATCATTTAAGAACGTTACGCTTCTCACGGCATATTCTGTAGAAGAATTGTTGTTAGAATTGTTTTCGATGAAGGAACTAGATCTAGTATAATCAATGTAATGAGAATTTAAGTTGATTCCGAAATAGAATTTATCTTTGTATTGTCCTGCTGCATTAAATGTTAATTTGCTGTTGTATCCTGCTGTTTCAACAAAATTTTGCTGTAAGTAATTTCCACCCGCTGCAACAAGTGATACATATTCTCTGTTGGTATTACTATAATCTGGTGCTTCGTTAATTATGAAAGCATTGTATCCTAAATTGGCTTGTTGTTCATTAAAAAATAGCGAAGCATAATTAAAGGAACTACCGTTAACAATATTAAGATCTAATCCATTAGCATAGCTCAAAAAATAATTTGCAATCGAATTATTTGGATTCACACCGGCAGTTTGAATTGAATTATTGTAATTTTTTGCATTATCATAATTAATTGCAAATGTTAATTTATTCCAATTACTCTTCTTGTTTCTATTCTCAAGTACAAAGACCACTCCCGCCTGATTCATGTCGAAAGAGTTATCTCTATTTTGTGTGGTGTTTCCAAAATAGGAAGCGTCATTTCTAGTATTAAAATTATTTAGCGAAACTGCAAATTGACTATTAGCAAAAACGCTAGACCCTGCAGGATTTACGTTCAGTGAAGAAAAGTCGCCCCCTAATGCACCAAATGCACCGCTCATCGCTCTATAACGGGCTGTTCCGTTTAGGTCGTCCATAGAGTATCGTAGGGCATCTTCAATGTTTTGCGCGTAATTTGCAATAGCTAAAGCGGTTACAAATAGTATCGTTAGTATCTTTTTCATATGGGTAAAAGTTATTTTATTAAGTGATTGTATATGTTATCGCCTTTTGTTTATTGCTGTTCAGCTGACTATTGTGCTTACTTTCGGCGGAGTTCGATGATTTATCAATTGCTTACGTAAACCTTTTGTAAATAGCAATTTCATCTTTTTAGCTGTAACTTAATATTTACATTTCACTATTAAAGAATTTTTTTAAAAATAGATTAATTATGATATTTCTAAATTTTTACTTTCAGAAATTATCTTCTACCGCCGCCGCCAGATCTTCCTCCGCCAAAACCTCCGCCAGATCTTCCTCCGCTAAATCCACCGCCGCTGCTTCTTGGAGTGCTAGACGGACTTGGAGAATATCTTGGAGTAGAATTGGTATTACTTCTTGTTGGTGATGTGTTTGTGTTTCTTGTATTAGAATTATTGAATTCTCTAGTGTTTGAATTTGAATTATTTCTAGTTGTTCCGTTGTTAAATTCTCGTGTATTTGAATTATTTCTTGTTGTAGCGTTATTTCTTGTAGTATTACTATTGTTATAATTTCTAGTTGTACCTACTCCATCAATATTTCTAGAATTTCTGTTTCCGTTAGTATTTCTAATTGTAGGACTGATTGTAGAGTTTCTTCCGTAGTAATAATTGTTTCCTCCAGTATTAGCGCCAATTCTATTTCTGCCACCATTGGCCAAAGCAAAGTTCTGATTAGTATAAAATCCGTTATTCCAGCCCCAGTTATTCCAGCCCCATCCTAGTCCTAAACCTGGGCCGTAAAAGCCATTCCAACCCCAGTTGTTCCAACCCCAATTATTCCAACCCCAATTATTCCAACCCCAATTATTCCAACCCCAATTATTCCAACCCCAACCCCAGTTATTCCACCCCCAATTGTTCCATAATCCACCGCCCCAATTATTGTCATAGACATTAACCGTTATGTTATCGTTTGCATTCGAGCCCCATCCACTATGGTTATTCAAACCTTCTTGATCTTGCACTCTAGAGTTATCGACATCGTTAAATGAGGAATAATCATCAACATTGGTAAAAATTTCTTCATTCTCTTTATTTAGAGCGCTAAAATATTCCTTATACTTGCTGGTATCATTGTTCTGACCATTAATTCGTGAATTAGAAGAATCTTCATAGATTCCATCGTTATCATAATAAGACTTATTTTGATAAGAACCACAAGAGGTTAAGACAACTAAGATCAATCCAAATAAAGAATAAATGGAAGTTTTTTTCGAAATTAAAAAATTTGTTTTCATATCTGTAGCATTTTTATTGTTGGTCATTACAAAAATAGTTAGTTTTGTCGAACTATTTAGTTAAAATAAGTTAAACAATATTTATGCCAAACTATTCAATATGAGTAAGAACTTAACAAAGCGAGCCGAAGACTATTCAAAATGGTATAATGAGCTGGTTGTCAAAGCAGATTTGGCAGAAAATTCGGGAGTTAGAGGTTGTATGGTTATAAAGCCATATGGTTACGCTATCTGGGAAAAAATGCAAGCAGAATTAGACAGAATGTTTAAAGAAACGGGACATAGTAATGCCTATTTTCCGCTTTTTGTACCCAAAAGTATGTTTGAAGCTGAAGAAAAAAATGCTGAGGGATTTGCTAAAGAGTGCGCCATTGTAACGCATTATAGATTGAAAAATGATGAATCTCGTCCTGGAAAATTGATGGTCGATCCTAGTGCAAAACTTGAAGAAGAACTAATTGTGCGCCCAACAAGCGAAGCCATAATTTGGTCTACTTATAAAGGATGGATTCAATCATATAGAGATTTACCTTTGTTAATAAACCAATGGGCAAATGTTGTGCGATGGGAAATGCGAACACGTTTGTTTTTGAGAACTGCAGAGTTTTTATGGCAAGAAGGTCATACAGCACATGCAACTAAAATAGAAGCTATAGATGAATCAGAAAAAATGATGAATGTTTATGCCGATTTTGTTGAAAATTTTATGGCAATTCCGGTCACTAAAGGTTTGAAAACGGAAACCGAGCGTTTCGCTGGAGCCGAGCAGACCTATTGTATAGAAGCTTTGATGCAAGATGGAAAAGCGTTGCAAGCAGGAACTTCACATTTTTTAGGTCAAAATTTCGCAAAAGCTTTTGATGTAAAGTTTGCCAACCAAGAAGGAAAACAAGACTATGTATGGGGCACCTCGTGGGGAGTTTCTACAAGATTGATGGGTGCATTAGTGATGACACATTCTGACGATAATGGATTAGTTTTACCGCCAAATCTTGCGCCTATTCAAGTAGTTATTGTTCCAATATTTAAAACGGAAGAAGAGTTAGCTGCCGTTTCATTGATTGCAAATGACTTGGTCTTACAATTTAAAAATAAAAGTATTTCAGTAAGATTTGATAACAGGACAACACAAAAGCCTGGATTTAAGTTTGCTGAATGGGAATTAAAAGGGGTTCCTGTAAGAATTGCTATAGGTCCGAAAGATCTTGAGAATGGTACCTTTGAAATTGCAAGGCGTGACACTTTAAGTAAAGAGGTGGTATCTAAAGAAGGAGTGATAATGTATGTTAGTAATTTACTAGTGATTATACAAAAAGATTTATTTACTAGAGCTATAGATTACAGAGCAGAGCATACAACCAAAGTTGAAACATTTGACGAGTTTAAAGAGGTTCTCGAAAACAAAGGAGGATTTATCGCGGCACACTGGGATGGTTCGGCTGCAACAGAAGAAAAAATTAAAGAGTTGACCAAAGCAACTATTAGATGTATTCCTTTAAATAGGGAGGAGGAGCAAGGATTTTGTGTTTTTTCTGGAGGTAAATCTGCTGGAAGAGTGTTATTTGCAAAAGCATATTAAAAAAATACAAAAAAAAAGTGTACGCAACTATTGTGTGAATTAAAAATAGTTGTATTTTTGCACTCGCATTACAAAAATAACGTAATGGCCCGTTCGTCTATCGGTTAGGACGCATGGTTTTCATCCATGTAAGAGGGGTTCGATTCCCCTACGGGCTACGAAGGAGTTTTGTTTAAACTTCATATTTGAAATTATTGGCCCGTTCGTCTATCGGTTAGGACGCATGGTTTTCATCCATGTAAGAGGGGTTCGATTCCCCTACGGGCTACAAATTAGTTGTAAATAAGTTTTATAAAATAATGATTGGTGTCTCTATTATTATTTTATTAGTTAAAACCAAAGTGATTTAAAATTGTGGGAGGTTTTTCTTTTTTAACTAGCAGTTTATAACAATTAAAAAAAACAATCAAAATGGCAAATCATAAGTCAGCTTTAAAAAGAATTAGAAGTAACGAAAAAAGGAGAGTATTAAACAAATATCAGCATAAAACTACTCGTAATGCTATTAAAGCATTAAGAAGTTCTACAGATAAGGCAGATGCTTCTTCAAAACTTTCAAGTGTTATTTCAATGATTGATAAATTAGCGAAGAAAAATATTATCCATGATAATAAAGCTTCTAATTTAAAATCTAAATTATCAAAGCACGTAGCAAAACTATAGTTTAGTATCGCTTTAATAAATAGAGCCTCCGTTTGGAGGCTTTTTTTTATGTTTTATTTTTAATTAATTCTAGCATTTCAATTGTAATCGGTTTTGATAAAAAATCGATTACCATCGAATAGGTTTTTGATTTTTCAATATCTCTTGGGTCAATAGTAGAAGATAATACCACAACCTTTGTATTGTTAAATATTTCTTTGTAATTGTTTTGAGAAAACGTATCTAAAAATTCCCAACCATTCATTACAGGCATGTTCAAATCTAAGAAAATTAATTCAGGTAGTTCCTTTACAATGTTTGGGTTGTTTTGTAGTTTGAGTATGAAATCATCTAAATATTTTATAGCATCAACGCCATTTAATGCGGTATCAATAGCTTGAGAAAATACAGTTTTAGAGATAACTTTTTTACAAAGCATCAACGTAATAGGGTCGTCATCAATACATAATATTTTATTAAGCATTTGATTCGTTTTTAAAAGTTATTTTGAATGTAGTACCAATACCAACTTCACTCTCGACCGAAATAGTCCCTCCCATGGACTCAACTTGCGATTTAACTAGGTATAAACCAAGTCCTTTACTATCTGCATAATCGTGAAATCTTTGGTACAAGCCAAAAATTTTATCTTTGTTTCTTTCCATGTCAATACCAATTCCGTTATCTGTAAACTGAATTACAGTGTTTTTTCCTAGGATTCTGGATGATACTATAATTTTTAAATTCCTGTTGTTATCACTATATTTTAATGAATTTGTCATTAAATTTAAAAGTATGCTTTCAAAATAAGATTTGTTTATATAAATATTTTCAGCTCGTTCAAATTCCATTTTTATGAATGGTTTTTTAATACTTATCAAGAAACTTAATTGATTGAAAACACTTTCAAAAACATCTTTGATAACAACTTCTTCCTTATCAATTGATGGACTATCTTTAATAATAATAACTTTTACTAAATCATTAATAGTTTCATTAAGTTGGTGTGTAGATTTTGAAAACCCATCGATTATTTCCTTTAATTCTTCATTTTCGATAGGAATATCGTTTATTAAATTGAGTAATCCTGTTAAATTAGACAGAGGAGCCCTTAGATTATGAGAAGTTATATAAGAAAATTGCTTCAAATCTTTATTGTTTTGAGTCAATTCACTAATCAATTGTTCTCGTTCTTTTTCACGCTCTTTTTCCTTAGAGATATCTCTTTGAATCGAAATCCAATGTGAATGTGCGTTGCTCTTATTCGAAATTGGAATCATGGTAATATTTGTCCAATACTCTTCTTGATTTTTATTTAAGTTAAGCGTATCAAAAGTTAATTCTTCTTTTTTCTTTAATGCTTGATTAATTCTTTTGAAATCGTTTTTAACGAATTCTTTTTTTAAGTAAATATTAGCTGTTTTACCTATAACTTCTTTTAGTTTATAACCTGTTATATTTGTAAATGCAGGATTAACATATAAAATTTTTGGAATTCCATTTGTCTTTTCCTCTGCTTCGGTAATTATTACAGCATCTTTTGTTTGCGTAATTACAGTTTCCAGTAGTTTTAAACGCTCCTCTTCTTTTTTTAATTTTGTTATATCTTGCATTACACCAATGATTCTTATAACATTTTTGTTTTCATCCATTACTAAAAAACCTCTGTCATAAATGTATTTAAAGGTGCCATCCTCACATTCAAAACGATAGTAGTCTTGCCATTTCTCTATTTTTTGATCAACATAACTATAGATGTTTACCGACATTTTTATACTGTCCTCGTGATGTATTTTGCTAAACCACCAATCTATAGTATCGCCCACATCTTCATTTTTATAACCAAATATACCGTTAATTCCTTTGTTGAATATAAATTTTCCCGATTTGATGTCCCAGTCCCAAATCGTATCACTCGTTGCTTTAGCTACAATATCGTAACGCTCATTAGAGCTAAAAAGTTCTTCATTTTTAGTTATAAGATGGTCTACGTATTTTGAATTTTGCTTTTGATGTAGATCGAGAAAAAGTTTAAAGAGAAAAGTTAATACAATTGTGAAAATTAGTACTACAATTAAGGGGGGGCGCCAGGATTTATCAAATTCAACATACTTTAGTATAAAATGTTGACAAGTGTAGACCAGGACTAGCGTAACCAGAAAATAAGTTAGAATTAGGGTATTCGATTTATTTTTCATTAATCAAAAATAAAAAATAAAATAGTAAAACAACTATTTTTCATAAAAATTTCATCGATATTTTATTAAAATACTGATTATAAGTTATTAAATAGTAAAGTGTTGTGTGGAGTGTTTTTTTAATGAAAATAAAGTGTACCTTTGCACCTCCTAAAAAAATCAGATGGAATCTATTAGAAACATTGCAATTATTGCCCATGTCGATCACGGTAAAACTACGTTGGTTGATAAAATTATGTATCATTGTCAGCTTTTTCGTGAAAATGAAAACACAGGAGACCTAATCCTAGACAATAACGATTTAGAACGTGAACGAGGAATTACTATTACTTCAAAGAACGTTTCAGTTTCTTATAAAGGAACTAAAATTAATATCATTGATACTCCTGGTCACGCCGATTTTGGTGGTGAAGTAGAGCGAGTATTAAATATGGCCGATGGTGTTTGCTTGCTAGTTGATGCCTTTGAAGGTCCTATGCCACAAACTCGATTTGTATTACAAAAAGCAATTGACTTGGGTTTAAAACCATGCGTAGTTATCAATAAAGTAGATAAGGAGAATTGTACTCCAGAAGAAGTACATGAAAAGGTGTTTGATTTGATGTTTGAATTAGGTGCTGAAGAATGGCAGTTGGATTTTCCAACAGTTTATGGTTCAGCTAAAAATAACTGGATGTCTGATCATTGGGAAAATGTAACTAATAATATCGAACCTTTGTTAGATATGGTTATACATAATGTTCCAGCACCAAAAGTTTCAGAGGGAACTCCACAAATGTTAATTACATCTTTAGACTTTTCTTCTTTTACTGGTCGTATTGCAATTGGTAGGTTAGAGAGAGGAGTTCTTAAAGAAGGGATGCCAATTTCTTTGGTAAAAAGAGATGGTTCTGTTATGAAATCTCGAATTAAAGAATTACACACTTTTGAAGGGCTAGGTCGTAAAAAAGTGCAAGAAGTTATAGCTGGAGATATATGCGCAATTGTTGGTGTTGAAGGTTTTGAAATTGGTGACACGATTGCCGATTTTGAGAATCCTGAGGCATTACAAACTATTGCTATCGACGAACCTACAATGAGTATGTTATTTACCATTAACGATTCTCCTTTCTTTGGAAAAGAAGGTAAGTTTGTAACCTCCCGTCATATTAGAGATCGTTTACATAAAGAATTAGAAAAAAACCTTGCAATGAAGCTTGGTGAAACCGATTCTGCTGATAAATTCATGGTTTTTGGTCGTGGTGTTCTTCACTTATCTGTTCTTATTGAAACAATGAGAAGAGAAGGTTACGAACTACAAATTGGTCAGCCGCAAGTAATTATAAAAGAAATTGATGGTAAAAAATGTGAGCCAATAGAAGAGCTTACTATCGATTTACCAGAAAGCCTTTCTGGAAGAGCCGTTGAATTCGTTTCGATAAGAAAAGGAGAAATGCTTTCGATGGAAGGTAAAGGTGAACGTATGATTGTTAAATTTAATATTCCATCACGTGGAATTATCGGATTGAGAAATCAATTACTAACTGCAACTGCCGGTGAAGCAATTATGTCGCATCGTTATATCGGATACGAACCTTTTAAAGGAGAAATTCCGGGAAGAAATAATGGTTCATTAATTTCAATGGAAAATGGTAAAGCAATTCCCTATTCTATTGATAAACTTCAAGATCGTGGTAAATTCTTTGTTAATCCTAATGACGAAATTTATGAAGGTCAAGTAATTGGTGAAAATTCTCGTGGTGATGATATGTGTATTAATGTTACCAAAGCAAAAAAACAATCTAACGTGCGTTCCTCGGGTAATGATGAAAAAGCTAGAATTATACCACCAATTATTTTCTCACTTGAAGAGGCTTTAGAATATATTCAGAAAGACGAGTATGTTGAGGTTACTCCAAAGACAATTAGATTGAGAAAAATATATCTAACAGAAACAGATAGAAAACGCTTTAAATTATAGTTTTTAATACTTTTTATAAACCATCAGCTTGTACGTTGATGGTTTTTTTACCTATATTTCGCGACTACTTCGCAAAAAAAATAGTCCCCAAAAAACATAATTATTTTTTTGGGGACTATTTTTTTATGTATTATTTTATCGCTTTAATGCAAAGTTGCCTTTTGCTGTTCTTCCGTCTTCAAATGTAACGGTGTACCAATAATCATCTGATGGCGATAGATTGCCGTTAAAAGTTCCATCCCAACCTAAACCTGTAGGAGCAATTTGTTTTAACAATTTCCCAAATCGGTCAAATATATGAATTATTGTTTTTGCCTGATAGCTTTCGCTAATTCCTCTTATATTCCAATAATCGTTGTAACCATCACCGTTTGGAGTAAAATATTTGGGAGCTCCCAACACATTAATCTCTTGTTGGGTAACACCACATCCGTTTAGATCCTTGATATAAACAATATGAATTCCAAAGGGTACGTTAGAAAAATAATTAGATTCTTGAAAAATACCATCGTTTATAGTATAAACATAGTCACCGCTACCAGTAACATTTATCTGAACGGTATTATTATCAGACAAATCTGAAATATAAATATCCTGAATAGAAGCTGTATCCGAAGCTTTTACATTTATTGTGCGTGTTCTGGTGCAACCAAAAATGTTGGTAACCTCTACAGTATAATCTCCGTCTGTATTTACTGTTATTGAATAGTTTGTTTCACCAACTAATAGCGTTTGATCTAAATACCATTGATAGGTATAATTGCTACTTGGCCCTCCGTCAGTAATTCCGGCATCGATGGTTACAAAAAATGTTGGTAAGTTGGTACAAACCAACTGGTTGTCGGTGCCATCTGTATTCAAATTAATATTTGGTAATGGATTAACAACAAAATTTAAAATCGACGAAATTGAACAATTATTATTTAACGGATTAGTTAGTGTTATGACTACATTTTGTGTTCCTGTAGTAAATTGCGGAGGAAGGTTAGTTAAAACAGTACCATTTTCTAACGTAAAAGTTGTAATTAAACCTGTTTGACCTTGAAGAATTGTTGGAAGTATGTTAGTTGTATCAATGGTTATAAAACCATCTTGGTTTAAAGGATTAGCTTCGTCATCGCAGAAAACCAACTGATTGGGTGCTAACGGAAAAATTTGTGGTAAATCATCCACAATAAACTGAATGGATTCTTCATAAAAACAAGGACCATCTTGCGCTATTGATGGATTATTATTTAATCGAACGGTTATTGTTCTAGAAGTATCTATAATAAATGGATTAGTCAGTGTAATAGGGTTGCCCGTATTGTCAAAATAGCTTATATTAATATTACTTTGTCCTTGCAAAATATCGCTTTCTAGAGTAGATATATCAAATCCTAAGATTCCGTCATGATTGTCATCACATTGTCTAATTACGTTATTTATTCCAACGGTATTAAAAACAGGTGTTGGTTCAACAATTACATCAAAAGTTTTATTACCAAAGCAAGAGTTGTCTAAATTACTGTCCACTCTTACATAAATTGTTTGTTGGTTTGGAAATCCAACATTTCGATAATTTGCAATGTCGGCTATTGCTAATGAATTTCCATTGATGTCATTTTCGGTATTAAAATCGCTTAAAGTTTTGTAAAATTTAACGGTGTAATTTGAAGTAGGTGGTGGTAAAAAAGTTTGAATATTGTTAAAAACATCAGTAAAATCAAAACTTGCTACACCATCGTATTCATTATTGGTACTATCAATAAAATCATCGCATTTTTGTTTATTAGGAATTACAAAAGTACTTGGTAGTTGTGTGACGGAAACAATTAAATTGATCTGCGCTACTCTGTGGCAACTATTTGCATTTTCGACTCTTACCCAAACTGGCGTGTTAGCAGTTACAAAATCTAATGGTGTTGCAATTAAGTTTAGATTGTTATTGGTATCAGCAGCTGCAAATGATGTAAAGTAGGTAAATGTTTCTGCTGCTGAATTTGTAGAAATAAAATTATTTTTTGCGGTTAAATTAAAAGATGCTATACCATCAGTATCAATATCGCATTGCACTATAGTTACAGGTGATACAATTGTAGGTAAGGCAAAAGTTGTTAATGTTGCTGGGCTTGAAACAAGTCCACAATTATTTCCAATTCTATTTAGAATTACTCTGTACTGGTAGCCTGTCATTGCAGGACTTACATTATTGATTGCTAAAGTTACCAAATTTGCACCACTGTAAGTAGTATTATTAATTACATTAGACCATGTTACACCATTATCTATTGATAACTCCCATTGATAACTATCTATCAAAGTATCTGTTACGATTGTTATAGAAGTACTTTGTAATTCACAAACTGAACTATTTTGGGGTTGCGTAGTAATTGCAATTGGTGCAGAAAAAAGATAGCTATTATTAGGAACAAGGTATCCTGTTGTGGTTGTAACTATTCCAAAAGGGTTTACAACTGTTGGTACATCGCTACCAACAAGTCCATCAGCATTACTATCGGCAAATCCAGCATCAGTTACATCGCTACAACCGTCGCCATCGCTATCTAAATCTAAAAAGTTTAGTATTCCATCGCTATCTGTATCAAAAATAATGTAATTTATAACACCACTATCAACAGTCGTTTCTAAATTATTAGCTAATCCGTTTATTCCAACATTTGCGCCGATTCCGACACCAGTAGTGTTTGTACTATTGCCCGGACTTCCTGACTCGATAATATCATAAATACCATCGTTATCCGAATCTAAATCTAAATAATCAGTCACTGCATCGCCATCACTATCAGTAGGTGTAAAGCCAATACCAAAAGCATTATCTATTCCATCATTATTAGTATCTGAATTGGACAATGGGACAAAATTTGAACCTTGCACTTCGATAAAATCTGGAATTGAATCATTATCTGAGTCATAATCTAATTGATCTGGAATTCCATCATTATCTGAATCTTTCGGAACACAAACTGCATAAATTTTGAAGGTACTTCTGTTTGCTAGATTGTCAGTTAGATTTTTATGTGTGAAGCTTATACTTTCTGATAAATTCGTTAAAAATCTAAAAGTGCCCGTTCCTGCTGCTAGTGCATTCGGACTATTAAGTCTAAATCTTATTTCAAAGGAAGAAAATTGTGTTATTCCACTTTCATAAAATCCATCATAATTGGTATCTATAAGTAGTTGATTATCTTGATTTAAAACTGTAATAGTTTTATTTATAGGGGAACTAATGATGTATTCTGCCGTAGAATTAACTAAATCGCTAGCATTTGCATTTGCTACATATTCTATTCCGAGTGATATTGGTGAGGCAAAGTTTAGCGTATAGGTGACAAAATTTTGTTTCCCCGCCGGAACTTCGCTAATAAAACTACCATCAGTTGCACCAACAAAAGGTACTGAGCTTGCTGTTGTGCTTGTAATTAAAGTGTTCGTAAAAGAGTTGGAATACGAACTAATATTTAAGTTTCCGGTAGTTGCAGATAAATCAATATCTTGACTTCCAAAAGATTCATTGCAATTGGTTATACCATCATTGTCGTTATCTAAATCAATATTGTCGTTTACGCCGTCGTTATCGCCATCTGCTGCACAATTACTAACTGGTATTCTATCAGAATTTAAAGTAATACTACAAGTTGATAGGGTTGCTGATAAATAGTAATTTCCTGGTTGCGTTGGTTGGTAAGATATAGCATTTGCTCCAGGAATTACAGCGTCGTTAAAATACCATTGAAAAGTATCAAAACCGCTTAAAGCACTTGAACTTAAGTTTACATTAGGAATACATGTTGATTCTGTTGTTGAAACTTGTTGTAGGGTAATTTCTGGTTTGAAAGTAAAACCTGAATAATAACCACCATAGGTTGCTGCTCCGCTCGAACCAAAAAAGGACAAGTAAAGTTGATTGGTTGAAAAGACCGATACATTTCCTGTAAATCCGAAAATAGTATAGGTTTCAAAATTTAAATTTCCTACTACTGGAAATGGACCATTAGCATTGATACCTGCAGGAAGTGATGCTAGTGTGTAATTAGTTCCGTTAATAATAAAGTCTAAAGTTGCTCCAGTTTCTGTTACAATATTAACTGTTCCCGTGTAACTTGGGTCGTTTCCAACAACATTAATAAAAGGAATATTGTTGATTATTTTTGGTGTTTGGCAACTTAAAGGAGGCAAAAAGTGCATATTTTGATTAGGCTGGTCGGGAGAACCACCTATTCCTTGATAAGCAAAAACATTTTTAGAAGTATTTACATATAAATTTCCATTTGGAGAAAATTGATCTCCTAGTAATGCCACGTAATTACCCGCATTAAGCGTAATATATGGAGTTGTACTGCCGTTTAAAAATACATCAGTATTATCTTCATGCGCAATTATTATCGGTTTTTCCATTACATCAAGGCCGTTGCCTTTAATGAAAATATATTCATTTCCGGTGCGCTCTGCTGAAACTATTTGGTCAAATCCTAAATCTAAATTGGATGTCGTTCCGTTTGATCCAGCTATTGAACCACAATTTACTGCAATTGGCTTATCGGAGCTTATTAAAGCTCCAATTAATCCATCTCTATTAGCGGCTGTTGGTCCTTGAACCGCCATCACAAAACTTTCGCCACTATTAAGCGTTATATTATTTGGGTTATTTCCAACCGCTGCATTATTGATTAGTGAAACTCCGGGTTTTATATCGCTAAAAGATATGGTGGTATTATTTTCTGTTGCTAAGATTGCTGCAAATGTATAATGATTTTCATTGGTGCTTGGTACTGTTGTATTGGTGAAAGCGCCTATTCTAAATTGGGTTCCCAAGGCTGCAAGACCTTTTGATACTATTCCTCCAGCTTGAAAATTTTGTGGAGTGGTAGTCATGCGTACACTTACATAAATCAAATCTTCTGCCTCTACTATGAATCCTTTGTTGTTTCTGATGGTATTTACGTCGTTTCTACTAACTAAAAACTGGGTATTAAAGCCAGTACCAATAGTATAAATATAAGGATTATCTCTCGAAACTGTGCCTGTAGTTGTAGTTCCGCCAATTTCGATGATTTTAAATTCAATTGGTGTAATACTTGGACATGAAATATACATGAACTGTCCTTGAGGTTCTTGCGCATCAGAGTTTGAAACTGGTGGAATATAATGTGTTTTACTAAATTGTGCAAAACAATTAGCGGTGATTAAAATTATAAAAAGGTAGGTAAAAATGCTCTTTTTCATGGCATAAAAGTAGTAAAAAAATATATATTATCTCTTTAATGAAAAATTTCCGTTAATTATTTTTGTATTTCCTAAATCAAGTTTAAACCAATAATCTGATGCTGGTAGAGGATTGTTGTTGTAATAGCCGTTCCACCCACTTTTTGAATTATTAAATTCATAAACAAGTTTGCCAAAACGATTAAATATTTTAACAAGTGCCTTTGGATATTTCTGTAAATTTTTAATAAACCAAAGATCATTATAGCCATCACCATTTGGTGTAAAATATTTTGGATAGTCTAAAACTGTAATCTCTTTTGAAACTATCCCACAGTTATTTTTATCTTTTACATAAACATTATACTCGCCCGGAATTGATATTAAAAACGTTGAGTTATCTTGATAATGGTATCCATCCAGCGAATATATATAATCTCCCAAGCCAGAAGTAACAATTGTTGCAGTAGTAGTGGAACCATCGAATTCAGAAATTTGAACATTGTTGATTGTGGCTAAACTTGACAAAATAGCATAAAAAGTCTTGGTTTTTTCACAGCCATTACTATCGGAAACGGTTACAGAATAGGTGCCTTCATCAATGATTGAAATAGTATTAGTAGTAGCACCAGTATTCCATAAATAAGTTGAAAAACCAGAAGCTACAGCAACAGTAATTTCTGCTCCGTAGCAAAGTGTTATGGTTTCGTCATCAAAATCAATTGGGTCGAATGTATTTACAATTAAAGTAATGGGAAGAATTCCATAGCAATCAGGTCCGTTTACAATTCGTGCGAAAATTATTTGTTGAAAAGCAATTGTGTTTGTAAAATTAAGAGGCAGTTCATTGGTTTGAAGCACAGCATCAGCAGAAGTAGGATAAAATTTTACTATCAATCCTGTCGGCAATCCATTCAAAATTTCGGAAGTTGTTGTTGTAATAAAAAAACTTGAAATTCCATCTTGTACATTGTCAAAATCGCAGATCACAATCGGATTTATTGCTTGTAAAGTAGGATTAGAAATCTCTAAAGTTAATTCGGCAAAAGCAACGCAACCAACCTCACTTACAACTCTTGCTACTATTTTGTTAATTAGTCCATCGTTTTGGTAGGAACTTGTATTTGTAATTGCATTAAATTGATTTTGAGCATCAGTAAGACTTTCATAATAAGTAATTGTATTTTGACTATTACTAGATAAAAGACTACTTAATGATGTTAGATTGTAAAATGTAATTCCGTCATTATCATCATCACATTGAAAAGCACTGACATTGTTGGTTAATAAGGGCGAAGTATATTCTATTATAACTTCTCCTGTTGTGATACATGTTGTACCACTCAGAGCAATTGTTACAGCATAGTTGCCAGCAGCGGTAACACTGTAGGTAGGATTGGTTGCAGAAACTATTGCCACACCGTCTTTAAACCACTGGTAGGTATTTGTTCCAGGTATTGTAGCATCTAATGTATAGGTTTCTCCAAAGCAAATCGGATTTTGTGAAGCTAATAATCTATCAGGTCCAAGATTGGTTCCCACATTAAAACTACTTCCTTCTAAAAAAATAGCCGAATCATATCTGATGTTTTCCTCGTCTGCAATTACCAATTTTATATGATACATTAATCCTGCAATTACTGTTGCTTGAGCAGTCATAACTGCAGTTTGTCCATTAAAGTTTATAGGATGATTTACATCATTGTAGCTTCCGAAAAAGGCTTCATTTTGCGCCGCACAACCATTATTACCTGTAATTACAGGATGAACTGTTGTTACTTTTACAGGGATTGTGGTTCCCGGGATTATTGCCAAATTTTCATATTGATCTTGACCATCAGCTAGTTTAAGAAGAAATGCAAATCCATCAGAATATCGGCACGGTGCAGTTCCTTGATATTCTTCTGAGGCAAATATATAATTAAAACTTATTGTATTAGTAATAGGAATAAAATCAAATTCTAAGATCGTAGCATTAAATGTACCACTTATACCTAAGGCTTGTTCTAAATCTATATCGCCAAGCCAAGAGGTCGAGCCTTCATCTATTAAGTTATTATTTGGTCCGGCAGTTCTTAAGGCTCTAGAAGTACTTAAAACTATGCCATTAGAAAAAGGAAAATCGGTTCCTGAATAAGTAAAATATCCATAACTTTGTTGTGCGTTGCTGAAACTATCACCACTAGCAAAAAAGTTTGAAGCGTTGGCGCATGGACTGTTTATTAGTACATTTTCTATAAGTTGTTGTGCCGAATAAGAATCGTCTACAATAATGTTTTGCGCATGTAATTGTGCACCAACCAATATATAAAATGAAAAGAAAATGTATTTTTTTATATATATCATAGCATCCGCAAAGATACTATAAATCTCTTTTTCTAATTATATAATATGATGTTAAAATAAAGATAAATGTCCATACTAATACTATCGCCAAAGAGTACCAATGTACATCATAATCCTTTATGTTTTCTATGCCAACTTGATTTCCCATTGCTTGTACAAAATTAAGTCGCGTAATTGGTTCAATTAATAAATTAGACATGGATTCAAGCGGTAAAAATTGGGTAATTGAATGCGCATTATCTGTGTTTGGAAAAATTTTGAAATTCAAAATACCAATAATAATACCTTCGATAATGTTCCAAATGAATAAAAAACCGAGCGCAAAGGCAGATTTTTTTATCAAAATTCCTAAAAATAAACAAAAGGAAAAAAATCCGGTTAACTTTATAAAGTAGGCCAAAAGATATTCCATTTCGGAAAAAATAATGCCAACTTCGTTAAAATCTGAAAAAATTAATCCAAGTAGTAAAGAGACAATAAAAACAAAAAATGTCGATATAAAAGCAAACAGCACAACGGTTAAAAATTTAGATATAACAAATTCTCTTTTACTCATTCCATCTATAAGATTTTGTTTTAAAGTGCCATAACTGTATTCATTAGCCATCATAGAAACAATTACAACTGCTAAAAAGATTTTTAAAAGTGCTGCAAAATAAGTGTTAAAATGCCAAATAAAGGGAAAATTGAATATTCCTTGTTCGGCTAAATGAATATTGATTGGTCCGATATCAAATTTTATTGCTGCCAGTAAAGACAGAAATGTTAATAAAACAAAGTAGGTTATTGTTAAAATCCTACTAGCTCTATTTTTCCATATTTTTTGTAATTCTATTGAGAGTAAACGTTTCATTTTGTTAGATTTAAAGTTTATAGAAAACTAGATTTTTCGGTAAGTTGTAAAAATTGTTCTTCTAGGGAATGATTTCTTTTTACTAAATGAGTTAGATACACATTGTTTTCTGAAAGAAATTTATTTAATGATGCTGCATCAAGATCCGACTTAGATGTAATGGTGATTTTTCCATCTTCTTCTTTTACAATGTTAACTTCACTATATTTTTTAAGTACTTCTTTTAATTGTGTATTGTTGTGTGCTTGTAATTCTATTATTCCAGTAGAACTAGACATTCCAGCTACAGTTCCTGAGTATAAAATTTCTCCTTTTCTTAAAACTAAAACATGTGAACACACTTTTTCTACTTCATCAAGTAGGTGCGAAGCCAATAAAATTGTGGTTCCTTGAGAAGCGATAAGTCGAATAATATCGCGTATTTGGTGAATTCCCTGCGGGTCTAATCCGTTGGTTGGTTCGTCTAAAATCAATATCTCAGGGTCATTTAGTAAAGCAGATGCAATAGCCAAACGTTGCTTCATTCCTAGTGAAAATGTCTTGAATTTGCTGTCTTGTCGTTGTATTAATCCTACAATTGCTAGCTTTTCTTGAACTTTAGAATAATTGATTCCTTTAATTTTGCAAACCAATTCAAGATTTTCTTTTGCTGTCATGTACGGATAAAAATTAGGTCTTTCTATTATCGCTCCCACTTTTTTAAGAGCGTCGTGCGTTTCCATTGTTCCGCCAAACCAACTGTATGCTCCAGATGTTTTATTTACTACATTCAAAACAATTCCTAATGTTGTGGATTTTCCCGAACCATTCGGACCTAAAATTCCGTAAACATTTCCTTTTTCTATTTCGAGTGAAACATTTTTTACAGCTTGAAGTTTGCCATAATGTTTGTTTAGATTTTTGATTGATAAGATAGTTTCCACAATTTTCAGGTTTTAGATAAAGGTAAGACGAATAATTTTGTAAAATGTTACGTACAAAAAAAAATCCTTAACTATTTTATTAATTAAGGATTGATTTTAAGAGTTTTAGCTTTTGTTTTCTTTGTTGAAATATACAAGATAATAGTACATTTGTTTTTCTTCGTCCCAACCTTTTTCTACAAATTTCTCAGCACTTTCTGGATTAATAAAATCTAATTTTATTTGGATATTTGTGTCTAGATTGATCACATTTTTTATTGATTTTCGTGCATCGCTCACAGCTGCGTTTGCAATAGGAAAACTTGTAACATCCTCAATACTATATTTCTCGCCTCTATCTGCTTTATAATTCTTAAATTCTGGAATTAAATCGGGATTATCCATAACATCATTTAAAAAAGCAGTTTCTTCAAATTCATCGTTTTTAGCAAAATGATTTACCGCACGATTCATGAACATTACTTCCTGTTTTTTATCTTCTGCGGGAAAAACTACTTCTTTAGCAAATTCCTGACAGAATTTTAAGTACTTTTTTGTCATGAAATTTTCATCCTGAAATGCATCAACTGACAGGAAATGTTCCAACCAATATCTTGCGTCATATCGATTGCTGTCAACAGTCAAAATTTTGTATCCTTCTTCTTTTTTATAATTAAAAATCAAACAACCTTTATCTAGTTTATTTAGATTGATTCCTTCTTGAAGAATCATTTCAAGGTTACTATTTTTCTCTTCAAATTGTAAAAAATCAGTTCTCACTTCACTTTTAAAAACACCAATGGCATCGACGACATTATTATCAATAGAAACGTTTGTTAAATAGGTAACATAAACTTCACCATTTTTAATATGTGGGTGATTGGATTGCTCAAATAAATGATTTGTAATTTTTTTAGAAACCTCGTGAATTGAACTAGGAGTAGTAAAAACCTCAGTTGCAAAATTGAACATTTCGTTGTATTCTAAATCTACTTCATGAGCAAATTGAAAATAATTTTCTTCTTTTTCACGAAAAGATTTAAAGAAATACTCTTTTAATAACGGAACAATTTCATCATTTAATCCGTATGGATTATCAGAAAGGAAAATGGCTTCGTTACGGCTTTTGTTTCCAACTCTGTGGATGGATAAATTCTCGATGTGGGCGTTGAATAAGTTAATCATTTGTTGTTTTTAAAGTCTATTTTCTATTCTCTATATTCTATTTTCTTAATTCCAATTTTCCTCAAATCCATAATCTTCAAAGCTATCGTCACTTCCAAAAGCATCTAGATCATCTTCGTCTAAATCGTCTTCAAATTCGTTGTAACTTTCTTCTTCGTCAAAATCGGCTTGAAAATGTTTTTCCATTGCTTCGGCTGGCATTTCTCCATGTGAAAAAAGTAAACTTGGATAAATAACCTCAGTTTCTAATGTGTCTTCTACAGCGGCAAGTTCCACTAAAAACGTCCACATATTGATGAAATCATAGACATATATTATTTTAGTATTTTCCTCGTTTAGAATATCGACTAATTGATAATCGCTCATTATTTTGTTCTCGCCCGGTACATCACCAGCATCAAACATTGGAATTTCGTCCTCTTGATTCCACGTATCATCACAAGTATAGAACGATGCTACTTCTAAACCATCAAAACCAAAAGCATTGACAATTGCATTGTGTAAATCTTCTAAAGTATCTGTTTCAAGAATTGCAATATCTCTAAAAATATCTTCTTCTGCATCAAGAATCACTCTAAATTTATAAACCATAATCATATATTTTAATAGAACGTCAAAGGTAAAATTAAATTTTACATTTTAGATTTTAGATTTTGATTTGTTAATAAGATTTCTGTTACTTTTCGTAAAACTCTATGGGTAAATTTTCTGGATCAGCAATAAAGAAAAAGCTTTTATCCGTAAATTCGTCAGTTCTAATAATTTCACAAGAAATGTTTTTAGAAATTAAAAAATCTCTTGTTGTTTCTATGGCATCAACTTCAAAGGCTAAATGTCTCAGTCCACAAGCTTCGGGTTGTGAAACCCTTTTTGGAGGATTTGGAAATGAAAACAATTCAATACAATAAATTCCATTTAAAGATAAATCTAATTTGTAAGAATCACGTTCTTTTCGATATACTTCGGATATAATTTTGAAACCTAAAATTTCGGTGTAAAACCTTTTTGAAACATTATAATCAGAGCAAATAATGGCTATGTGATGGATTTTGTTTATTTGTAGCATTAATTTGAAATGAGATTAAAAAAATAACTTCATATAATCAATGTGTAAATTATACGAAGTTAAGTTATTATATTAATTTTGTTATTTTGATAAAAATTGTACTACTTTATTAAGTTTTAATTTACTTGTGTAAAATATCACAAATATTGTCAGTATTTTTAACAAAATGTAAATTATCTAACTCATTTAAACTTCTTCTTTTTTGTTCTAAATGATAAGTAAATTTAAAATAAGGTGATACCGAAAATGGAATTAATGCAGTATATAAATTGTTTTTCATCCTATAATCATCAATTTTATTATAGAACATTTCTAAAGCAACGTTTTTATCTAATTTATTGTTTTTAAATTCTATTAAATAAATTTCGGTTCTTTCATATTTATTTTTAGAATAACATTGAATTATTTTATTTTTTACTGCATCTAGGTCATTTTTTAAAATAGCCAAAACTATAAAGGCTTTATAACCACTGGAATTTCCATAACTTATATGAACAGTTTCGTACTTTTTATTTGCAATAAAAATGCTATCTTTTTTTATATAATCTTGACCATATAAATTAGATGTTATCAAAACGAATAATAGAATTATTTTTTTCATTTACTATTTTTTTTCAGATATAAAGATAGGTATTTTACATTTCATCCATCTAATTTCACGATTCAGTAAATGTAAATTTATTTTTTAAAATGGTTATCGCAACTTTGCTTCATCAAAAACAATCAATAATGAAAACAACAATTACATTTCTATTAGCATTAATTTCAACTTTTGCGTTTTCACAAACCAAAATTTCTGGTAAAGTTGTAGATGAAAAAAGCAATCCTATAGGTGGTGCTAATATTTACATTGATGGAACTTACGATGGAGCGACATCTACTGAAAATGGAGAATTTACTTTTACTACGTCAGAAAAAGGAAGTAAAGTTTTAGTGATTACTTTTCTTTCCTATGAAACTTTAAATACTCCTATTGTAATTGAAACATTTCAAACTAAAACTTTCAAACTAAAAGAAAGTATTAACACTATTGATGCTGTTGTTATCAATGCAGGAACTTTTGAAGCTGGAGATAAAGCTAAAAATACGGTTTTAAAACCATTAGATATTGTTACAACGGCTGGTTCTAATGGTGATATTGTTTCGGCTTTACAAACTTTACCAGGAACACAAACGGTTGGCGAAAGCGGAAGATTGTTCGTTCGTGGTGGTGAAGCAGACGAAACGCAAACTTATGTTGACGGTATTCGTGTGGCACAACCTTTTGGTTCGACAACCCAAAATTTACCAACTCGCGGACGATTTTCACCTTTTCTTTTCAGCGGAATTTCGTTTTCTACTGGTGGTTATTCTGCCGAATATGGTGAAGCATTATCAAGTGTATTGTTATTAAACACAACTGATATGGCAACCGAAAATAAAACAGACATTTCATTTATGACTGTAGGTTTAGGAATTGCAAATACTCAAAAATGGAAAAAAAGTTCGCTTACATTTAATACTGCTTACATTGATCTAGCTCCATATCAAGTGGCGATTCCACAGAATGTAGATTGGAACAAAGCTTTTCAATCACTTTCTGGAGAAATAGTTTATCGTTATGAATTGGAACGAGGTTTGTTCAAACTTTACACAGCTTTTGACGCATCAAGATTTGATTTGAACCAGGAAAGCATTAATTCTGTTGCTAAAACTAGAGTTGATTTAAAAAACAATAATCTTTATGTAAATGCATCTTACAAAGGAAGTTTTGGTTCAAATTGGCAACTTACAACAGGTTTGAGTTATGGTTTAGGAAACAATAAAATTGGCTTGGATAACCAAAGAATAGAGAATACCGAACATGCTTCACATTTGAAATTAAAAATTAAAAAACCAATTTCAGATAGAATCAAATTGTCTTTTGGAGCGGATTATTTTATAACAAAATTTGACGAAAAATATTCATTTATTACAAATCAAACAGGCTACAATTCTAATCTTTTAGCTGGATATACTGAAGCCGATATTTTCTTTTCTAAAAAATTAGCAATGAAAGTGGGCGTAAGAGCAGCAAACAATGATTTATTAAATGAAACTTCCTTTTCACCTCGAACATCATTGGCTTATAAAGTCAGTAAAGCTAGTCAGTTTTCTTTTGCGTATGGCGAATTTGAACAAGCTCCACGACAAGATTATTTGAAATTCACTTCTGATTTTATAAAAGAAAGAGCTTCACATTATATTTTGAACTATCAATACAGTAAAGATAAACGTACTTTTAGAAGTGAAATTTACTATAAAGATTACAATAATTTGGTAAAATTTGACACTCAAATAGCACAATACAATTCTAATTTTAATAATAACGGATTTGGTTATGCAAAAGGACTAGACATTTTTTGGAGAGACAATAAATCAATTAAAAACTTAGAATATTGGGTTTCTTATTCTTACATAGATACCAAAAGAGATTATAGAAATTATGAAGCCGAAGTTACTCCAAGTTTTGTAGCTAAAAACAATTTTTCGATTGTAACTAAGTATTGGATAAACGATTGGAAATCAAGTGTTGGTTTGTCTTATAGTTTCAATTCAGGACGACCTTATGACAATCCAAATGAAATGAGTTTTATGAATGGAAAAACTAAAAGTTATAATAATGTGAGTATGAGTTGGGCATATTTGTTAAGTCAGCAAAAGATATTATTCATTTCAATTAGCAATGTTTTAGGCACTCAAAATGTCTTTGGATATGACTATGCAAACTCACCTGATTCTAATGGCGTTTTTCAAAGAAATGAAATAATTCCAACAGCAGATAGATTTTTCTTCGTTGGATTCTTTTGGACGATAAGTGATAATAAAAAGGACAATCAATTGGATAATTTATAAATTAGAATTTTAATGTATCAGGATTTTGACGTGTGTCGTATAATCTTAAAATTTCAATTCTTGAATCCGTTTCTCTGTAATAAAGTGTGTTTTGCTTAGTCACGACACACTTTCTTATTTGAAGTTGAGCGTTTAAGTAAGGAAATTGATTTGGGTTTTTATGAATTAAATCAATGCAATAATCTAATTTTGATATGAATTTTAAACAAACATTTTTATTCCAACGATGTTCCAAATAATCAAGTAATTTGGCAAAATCATCCTCAGCATGCGAAGACCATTTTATTGGTTTACGCATATTTCTTTTTGTATTTATCCATTACTGTTTTATGGTCAATTCCTTCAGAAGAATTCATTTCTTCAATAGCGTCAATTAGACCATTTTGTTGAGATTTTGATAATGAATTCCATTCTTCAGTATCGTTTTCTTTATTTATGAAATTAACAAATAATCCATAAACTTGTTCCAATTTGGATTTGTCAAGAGTATCAATTTCTCTAAATAATTTCAATTTTAATTCTGCTGAACCCATAACATTATTTTTATCAAATTTACAAAAAAAATCAATTCAATACAATTCATCCCAAAAAATCAACAATTCGGTAAGTATAAATTTCACAGCACATACAAACAGAATACTTTTACATCAGAATTAAGAACAAGAGTTTTAATCATCAATTAATCAATAACAGTAACAATTTAAAATTTAGAAATCATGACAAAAGTTATCACAACATTAGTAGTATTTTTAGCAACAGTTTTAACTGTAAATGCACAACAGTATGAACAAGGAATGGGAAAAGCATTCACAACTTGGAGAACAGGAAACGCAACAGAAGCATCGGCTTTATTTGAAAGAATTGCATCGGTTGAAAAAACAAATTGGTTACCAAATTATTATGTAGCTTTAGTAAACACAACAGAAGCTTTCAATCCAGCAAATGCTAAAAACGCAACAGCTTTAATAAACAAAGCACAAACCTCTTTGGATGCAGCAGAATTAATTTCTCCGAACAATGCAGAAATTCTAATTATGCAAGCTATGATAAACACAGCTTGGATTGTTCAAGATCCAATGACAAACGGAATGAAACTGTCTGCTCCAACTATTGAATTGTATGAAAAAGCGTTAAAATTGGCTCCAGAAAATCCAAGAGCTGTTTTCGGTAAAGCAGATTTTGAAATCGGTGGAGCTCAATATTGGGGAACAGATACCAAACCAATGTGTGAGCAAGTTGCAAAATCTATCGAATTATTTGCTAAATTTAAACCAGAAACAGAATTTCATCCAACTTGGGGTTTAGATAGAGCACAAGAAACATTGAAAAACTGCGGAAAATAATTTCAAAAATAAAATCTTAAGAAGATGATAACCAAATTAATCAAAGAATTACCAAGAGCATTTTTTATTTCTATAAGCATCTTTTTAGTTCTATTAATCATAAGATTCTTATCAGGAGTTCGAATTGAATTCAACTCAGGTTTATTAATCAATTTTAGTTATACAACTTTATACGGTTTCATGTTGTACTATGCGAATGCAATTTTATTCATGAAACTTGATGATATTTTTAGCAAAGAAAGGTTCAATAGTAAAAGAATTCTAATTGGTTTTATAGGTTCATTTATTATTTCGGTTGGGGTAATCTTTTTGTTGAGAATTTTTGAAGATGTAATTATTGAAGGAAGTTCATTAACTTTATTTTTTGAAAAAGAAAAGTTTAGTAATTATTTAGTTACCATTATAATGACATTTGTTGTTACACTTGCTTTTCATACATTTTACTTTTACAAAGCTTACCAAGAAAGTCGCTTAAAAGAACAAAAGATAATTGCCGGAACTGCCAATGCTAAATTTGAAAGCTTAAAGAATCAAATTGATCCTCATTTTCTCTTTAATAGTTTGAATGTTTTAAGTTCATTGATTGAGGAGAATCCTGAAAATGCACAACAGTTTACCACTTCATTGTCTAAGATTTATCGTTACGTTTTAGAACAGAAGGATAAAGAATTAGTGACAGTTTCAGAAGAATTAGCTTTCGCAAAAACTTATATGAAGTTGTTGAAAATGAGATTCGAAAATAGTATAACTTTCGAACTTCCTAATGATTTTGACAACGCAGATGCCAAAGTGGTTCCGCTGTCATTACAATTATTATTAGAAAATACCATTAAACACAATGTGGTTAGTGAAAACAAGCCACTTCATATCAAAATTTATATAAAAGATAATTTTTTAGTAGTAGAAAATAACCTGCAAAAGAAAGAGGTTTTGCAAGATAGAAAAGGTGTCGGACTTCAAAATATAGTAAGTCGCTATGCTATTCTTTCAGAACGAAAAGTCTTAATTGACGAGACTAAAGAAACGTTTGCAGTATATCTACCTATTTTAACAAAACAAATAAGTATCATGGAAACAACAAATACATTTAACGAAAACACTTCTTACTTGAGAGCAAAAGAACGTGTAGAAAAAATAAAAGGGTTTTATGGAAATCTTGCATCTTATTGTGTAGTAATTCCAATATTAATCATCATCAATTTAAACTCCCCTCACAATTTTCAATGGTTTTGGTTCCCAATGTTGGGTTGGGGTTTAGGAGTACTATTTCATGCTTTTGAAACTTTTGGATACGGAAAATCTTGGGAAGAGAAAAAGATTCAAGAAATATTGAATAAACAAAATAATACTAACAACAAATGGAAGTAATTATGAATACTAATCAAGATTTTGAGAACTATCAAAAAGCAAAAAAGCAAGTTGAAGAAATCAAAGGATTTTATTCGCATTTAACATTTTATATAATTTTTAATGCAATAATAATTTTTATCAATTTAAAATATTCACCTAATCATCTTTGGTTTTTTTGGACGACTTTCAGTTGGGGAATTGGATTGTTTTTTCATGCTGTAAAAGTCTTTAATTGGTTTCCTTTTTTTGGAAAAAGTTGGGAAGAAAAAAAGATGCAACAGTTTATAGAAGAAGAAAAGAACAAACAAAATAAATACGAATAATTATGACACCAGAAGAGCAAATGCAATACGAAAGAGCACTAAAACGTGTCAAAAAGATTAAAGGTTTTTATACGCATTTATTGGTTTATGTGGTTATAAATTTGATGATTGTGATAATTAATATCCAAAATCTCAAAACCGGTGAAAGTTATTTTAAATTGGAAAATTTCTTCACTGCTTTCTTTTGGGGAATTGGTTTGGTAGCTCACGGATTATCAACTTTTGGTGGTGAAATTTTCTTTGGAAGCGATTGGGAAGAAAAGAAAATTAAACAGTTGATGGAGAAGCGCAGTAAATGGCAGTAAATAGTTTTTAGTCACAGTATTCAGTCGTAGTTTTTTTTTATCCGCAACCCGCAATTTATTAAATATGAACATAATAATTATAGAAGACGAAAAACCTGCTGCAAGATTGTTGCAACGCAAGGTTGAAAAATTAGGATTACAAATCAATCAAATGCTTCATTCTGTTGAGGAATCTATTTATTGGTTTCAGAATAATCCGCATCCAGACTTAATATTTTTGGATATCCAACTTTCAGATGGTTTATCGTTTGAAATATTCGAGAATATCAATATAAAAAGCGCTGTGATTTTTACAACTGCTTATGATGAATATGCACTACGAGCTTTTAAATTAAACAGTATTGATTATCTCCTAAAACCAATTGATGAAGAAGATTTAGAAACTGCTGTGAATAAGCTTAAAGCAAGAAATGTAGCAACTCCCAATTTGTCATTGGATTTTGAAATGATAAAAAAAATGTTGGTAAACCCAATTGATAGAGAATATAAAAAGCGATTCACTATTAAAATGGGACAACAACTCAAAATGATAACTATTGATGAAGTAGAATGTTTTTACAGTGAAAACAAAGGAACTTATCTTCATACTTTTGATGGACGTGACTACTTATTAGATACAACTTTAGAAAGTTTAGAAAACGAATTAGATCCAAAGGATTTCTATCGTGTTTCAAGAAAATTTATTATTCCGATGAAAGGAATTAAGGAAATTCAAATGCATAGTAATTCACGATTAAAAGTAATTTTACCAACTTACAAAGAGGATGAGGTAATTGTTGCAAGAGAAAAAGTAAGTGATTTTAAAATTTGGTTGGGATAAAAAAAGCCATCAATAATTAGTTATTTGATGGCTTTTTTTTGAGAATAATTTATTCAAATAATGATTTGATTTCTTTTTCGGTTTTACCTAATTTTTCTTTCAGTTTCCCCCACATTTCTTGTTCTTTTCCTTCTTCATATAACAAATCATCATCAGTTAATTCTGCAAATTTTTGTTTCATTTTTCCTTTTAATTGTTCCCAATTACCTTTAATTTCTTTTGAATTCGGCATAATTATTTCTTTTAAATTAATAATTTTTATCTATTCAAATTTCAGAAATTAAATTTCAAAAATGTTTTACATTTCCAGATAAAAGTTACATAATTACTTTATTACAACTTTGCGAATTGCAATTAAAAAAAACACTAATAAAGTATAAATAATAAAAAATGGTACAATAAATTCAATCCAACCCATAGGCAACATTATGGCAATAATTAGCAATTGAAATCCCAATCCATAAAGAGATAGCAGGGTCATGAACCAACTTGGAAATGTTTTTACTTTGTAAGCATCTTTGTCTAAGACATGAATTATTTTATCAAAAACGCCATAAACAACAGTATAAATTCCAAATAAAATATCAACCGATTTTTGTTTTTCTCCAGGTAAAGCTTTCGGTGATTTGTATTCAAATACTTTACTAGTAGTATCGCCACCAACGGATTTATTTCGAAGAATTACATAGTAATAATTATACAAAGTTCCTTGTAATTGGATTCCAATAAATGCTAATAAACTAAACCAAATAGTTGTTTTTGATACATAACAAATGGTCATTAGAAATAAGAAATTTAGGATGATATCAAAAACACTATCCAAATATCTTCCTACGTATGATGGTGAGTTTTTCAATCTTGCCAATTCGCCATCGGCAGCATCAATTCCAGATTTTAGAACAATAAAAAATCCAGCCCAATAATACTGATGCGTAAGGATACAAAAAATCGCAATTAAACCCGATATTCCAAATAAAATTGTAACGTGAATAGGAGTGAAGCGTGTATTTTTAAGTTGATTAGCAAGGAATTTTCCAAAAGGTCTTCCGTAATCTGATAAGTCAAGAAATTTATCTTGAGCTGTAAGTTTTGACATTTAAAGTTTCTAAATAGAACTGCGACAATATAGTCTGAAAATTTATTTTGAAAGGCGATGTAAAGTATACGTCATGATCGCCAACAAAATAAAAGCCATTATTTGATGTGTTAATCCCAACCACAATGGCACACCTAATAATAAGGTTAAAACCCCTAATGTAAATTGCAAAAACACTATAAAAACCAATAGGTTTAATCCATTTTTCTGTTGCGTTGAAACTGCAAATTTCTTACTCTGAAAGTATAAAAATAAGATTAATCCAACAACAACATAAGCCAAAGTTCTGTGAACAAATTGAACGCCACTTTTACCTTCAGTTAATCGCAATAGCCAAGAATCTTTTTCTAAAATAATACTTTCATGAAAAAACTGTCCGTCGCTCATCAATGGCCAATGGTTGTGAATTAAACCTGCGTTTAAACCTGCTACAAATCCGCCATAAATGATTTGGATTACAAGAAAAACGATGGCAATTTGAGCATATTTTCTTAAAATTGTATTGACTTCTTTTTTATCAGGATAGATTAAATCTAACGCAACCCAAAGTGTGTAGGCAAAAGTTATAAATGCAAAAGTTAGGTGTAAAGCTAATCTAAAATGACTTACATCAGGATTATCAATTAGTCCACTTTTCACCATAAACCAACCTAAAAATCCTTGAAATGCACCCATTCCTAAAAGGACGATACATTTTTTAATGGTTTCAGAATCTAATTTCTTTTTGATTAAAAAGTAAACGAATGGAATGATGAAAACCAATCCAATTATTCTTCCAATAAATCGGTGAAACCATTCCCAGAAATAAATAAATTTATAATCTGAAAGTTGAAAATCGTTGTGAATATTGATTTTTTGATATTCAGGGAATTTCTTGTATTCATCAAATGCTGCTTGCCATTTTTCTTCTGTCAAAGGTGGAAAAGTGTCTGTTACCAAATGCCAATCGGTCATCGATAGCCCAGAATTGGTCAAGCGTGTAATTCCACCAACAGTAACCATGATAAAGAGTAAAATACAACCTGAAAGTAGCCAGTAAATGACTGATTTGTTATTCTTCATTTGAGAAGTAATTTTTATGCAAAATTATTTTTAATCCTTTGATTAACTCATTTAACAAAAGTTAATCTTTACTTATTATTTTCTACTTTTTTCAATCCTAATTTTTCTGCTCTTTTTAGAATAAAATCGTAAGCTGCTTGATATTCATTTGGAATTTTTCCGTCCAAAATAGCTTCTTTTACCGATTCTTTCAACATTCCAATCTCTTTTGAAGGCTTTAAATTGAATAGTTCCATAATTTCTTCACCAGAAATTGGCGGTTGAAATTGACGCACATGATCGCGTTCTTCAACTTCAATAATTTTCTTTCGAACGATATCAAAATTATTATGGTATTTCTTGAATTTCGTTGGGTTTTTAGTTGTGATATCAGCTTCACAAAGCGTCATTAAATGATCTACATCTTCACCAACATCAAAAACCAAACGTCTTACAGCAGAATCAGTTACAATATCTTCAGCCAAAACAATTGGTCGAGAACTCAGCATAACCATTTTTTGAACAAACTTCATTTTTTGATTCAAAGGCATGTGTAATCTTTCAAAGATTTTTTTCACCATTTTTCCACCAAGAAATTCGTGTCCGTGAAACGTCCAACCTTGTTTTTTGTTGAATTTTTTTGTTGGAGCTTTTCCAATATCGTGCAATAAAGCTGCCCATCTTAACCAAACATCATCAGTATTCGGGCAAATATTATCAACAACTTCTAATGTGTGATAGAAATTGTTTTTATGAGTATGACCTTCAATTTCTTCCACATTATTCAACGCTGTTAATTCAGGTAAAATAATGTCTAAAAGTCCTGTTTTATATAAAAGTAAAAATCCTTCTGATGGTTTATCTGTTACTAAAATTTTATTTAATTCATCTACAATTCGTTCGCCAGAAATTATCTTAATTCTATCTTTGTTTCTAGAAATAGCTTCTAATGATTCAGCTTCAATTTCAAAATTCAATTGCGTTGCAAAACGAATTCCGCGTAACATTCGCAATGGATCATCTGAATAAGTAATATCTGGATTTAAAGGCGTTTTTATGATTTTATTTTCTAAATCAGATAAGCCATTGAATGGATCAACCAATTTACCATAATTTCTTTCATTCAAAGAAAAAGCCAATGCATTTATGGTAAAATCACGACGGTTTTGGTCGTCTTCCAATGTTCCATTTTCTACAATTGGATTTCTGCTGTCTTGATTGTAACTTTCTTTTCGTGCACCAACAAATTCAATATCAATTTCTTTGTAACGAAGCATTGCAGTTCCGTAATTTTTAAAAACTTGAACTTTAGGTTTGTTAGGTAACAATTCTGAAACTTTTAAAGCCAAGTCAATTCCCGAACCTACAGCAACAATATCAATATCTTTTTTAAAATGCCTTTTAAGTAAGAAATCCCTTACAAAACCACCAATAACATAACTATCAACGTTAAGTTCTTGACTTGCCTGTGCAATTATTTTAAAAATAGGATCATTTAGTGCTTTTATGCAGTTCATTTTGTTGATTTCAATTTCATTTTTTCAAGATTAATAATCAACTGAAAACTGAAAATTGTTATTAAAAATTATTTTCTAATTATCTTAACCTGATTATCTAGTGAAAGTTTAATTATTGTTGATGGGTTTTTACAAACTTTATCACGGTGTAAATTTACAACATAGTCAACACCTTTAATAATTTCGGGAGCAATTTCTTTAAAAGTTTTTGGAGTTATATTTCCAGCAACATTTGCAGATGTAGAAACAAGCGGTCGTTTCATGCGTTCCATTAATTTATAACAAAAGGGTTCTTTTACTAGTCTAACGCCCAAAGATTTATCTTCTGCTATAATACTTAAAGCGACGTTTCTCGGATTGTCTAGAATAAGCGTTGTTGGTTTCTCTGATAAATCCCAAATTTCCCAAGCCACATCGGGAATTTCTGCAAAAACATTATACATCATTTTTTCACCGTTCATAAGTACAATCATACTTTTTGAATCTTCACGTTGTTTTAGTGCATAGACTTTCTTCACAGCTTCTTCATTAGAAGCATCACAACCAATTCCCCAAACAGTATCTGTTGGATAGAGAATGATGCCGCCATTTTTAATCACTTCGTACGCGATGTGAACTTCGGTGTTTATATCGGAATTCATTTTGAATTATAGATTTAAAATCGATTTAAAAATAATTTTTATTTGATGCTTAATTGATAAATTACTAAATAGTTTTTTTTCGTTTTTTACTAAGTAGATTAAAAGCTTTACATTATATTTTTTTGCTTTTAGTACTGTTTTTTTTATCGTTTCATCAATTTGATTTTCAAATATTGATTCGGAAAAAATTTTTGCCGCACGATTTTTTTCTACCAATTCGTTTTTACATTTTAAAATTGAGGTTATTGTTTGCCAGTTTTGTTTTTTTGTAAATAACAAAGTATCTAAATAATTTGTATATTGAAACGTTGAAGAATCAATTCCTAATTCTTTTAATTGATTGATTCTTATTTTATTATGAATTTCTTTTAGATTTACTTTTTTGGTACTACTAATATTATTTTGGTGCCATCTATACCTTAATAACGATTCTTGTATGTTGTAAAAATGATGCTTTGCTATTAATCTTGACCATAATTCATAATCATCCATAGGGAAATAGGTTCTATTAAATTGCCCTGATTCAAACACCTCTTTTCTACACATAACAGTTGGGTTTCCTACATAGCATTCGTTTAGAAAATGTACTTTTAAATCGTCATGATTTTCAAAATGCTCAATTTGTTGGTCTTCGATGTTTTCTCCAAAAAGTGTAAACCAACTGCCACAAACGGCAATATCGGGTCTACTATCTAGTAGTTTAATTTGTTTTTCAAATCGATTAGACATAGAAACATCATCAGCATCCATAAAGGCAATATAAGAACCTTTACTCATTGCAACGCCTTGATTGCGAACTACAGCTGGACCTGAATTTATTTCTATATTAACCAAAATTATTCGGCAGTCTAAAGCAGCCATCCTCATTAATACATCCAAACTATCATCAGTAGACTGGTCATTTAAAATTAGTAATTCAAAATTCGTATAGGTTTGGCTTAAGATGCTTTCAATTGCCTCTTGAACATAATGTTGTGCATTATAAACAGGCATTACAACCGATATTTTTGGTAATTCACTTATCATATTTTATCTATTTTGAAGCTATCTTTTTATTGAATAAAATAATTTCTTGTACCAAGTGTTGTAGTATTTTTTGTATATTTTAAAATAATTATGTCTAAAATTGAATAGATTATCTAAACTTAAGTTATGTTTTTTATAAAAATCATAATGTTTATTGTAAATGTATAATCTGCATTTCTCGCCGTACACATGTTGTCCTTTCGTATCAGTTAGTGAATTTTGATTGAATCTTTTTCGATAGAAAAACAACGGTTTTGGAATTTTATAAACGCCAAGTCCAAATTTTTGAATAAATCTAATCCATAGTTCCCAATCTTCGGTAAAACTTATTTCAGTGTCAAATCCACCAATATCTTTAAATTTTTCAGTTTCAATAAGACCACAAATTGGAATGCAATTGGTGATCAAAAAGTCAGGTAATTTAAAATTATTTAATTCCCATTTTCCGGTTGCTGCTTCAAATAATTCAATTTCAGAATATACAATTAGAGCGTCAGGTTTATTTTTAAAAACTTGTAAACATTCTGAAATATAATTTGAAGCCATCTTGTCGTCGGCATCAATAAATAACAAATACTTTCCTTTTGCGCAGGATGCACCTTTATTTCTAGCAAAAGAGGGGCCGCTATTTTCCTGATTAATTAGTGTTATTGTAGATTTTGATTTTGTGCAGTACTCTTCGATAATTTGTTTACTAGTGTCCGTCGAGCCATCGTTTACAATTATAATTTCAAAATCTTTAAAATCTTGACTACTTATTGATTCTAGGGTTTCTACAATAGTATCATGATTGTTATAACACGGAATTACAATAGAAACTATAACAGTATTGTCCATATAAATTGTAGTTGTGTTAGAAAAAATAAGGAAATTTTTTGTTTAATTTTTCTAAAGGATACCAAAGTATCGCTGCAATAATGCAAACAAGAAAAAACTTTGTAAATATAGAAATTAAAGAGCCATCATTTAGCTTTTGAAATATAAAATAAATAGCATAAAAATGGATTAGATAAATTCCTAATGATAAATTTCCAGGCAATTGAATTTTTACTTGTTTTTTGGTCTCAAGCACAAAATATAAAAGTAAGAAAACTATTGGAATACATGTTAAGTACATGTTTGCACAAATATTATGACCTATAAAATAGAAATAGTTTTCTGCAAGCATTACTAAAAATAGGGGAATTAGAAACTTTATGCATTTCGCTGCAATATTTTTCCAATAGTCGTATAATGTTCCCAGCATTAGGTATGGAAATGCATAAAAAAGGAAGTTTCTATTGGTTCCGATGGTCGCGTATAATTGTAACTGCCAATCTTTAATTACAAACCATTTAGAATCAAAATAAGCTTGCAATAAGTAAGCAAAAAATAATAATGCAAAAGCCACAATAAACTTATATTTCACAGTCCAATTTCGCGTTAGATATAACAGAAACAATCCCTGAACAGTTGCGATAAGATACCATAAATGTGCAATACCATAAACACTGTCTAGCAAGACTCTTTTCAAATCTAAAACACCATTAAAATAAAATTTTAAGAGTAAAGGGTAATAAATTAATTGCCATACAATGAACAATATAAAAATCCTTTTGCCATATTGGTAAAGGTATTCTTTATTACTGAATTTATTTCGAATTAAGTAACCAGATAATATTAAAAATAATGGAACACATAATCTCGAAATAGATAAAAAACCGTATACTATGTAAGAAGTAACTCCTTCAAGGTCTTTTCCTGGCATTACATGAGCAGCAATTACAAAAAAGCTCAATAAAACTTTAAGTAAATCGACATTTAGATTGCGATGATTTGTCTTCATTTTACAGTACTATTTTACTTTAAATTGTCTTTTGTTAAAAATTTTATCGGAAATACTTAATAAAAAATATCTAATTGGAAAGGTTTTTTTAAAATTTGATTGCATCTTAAAATAGTCATTTTTGATTTCTTCGGCAATATCTTTAAGCATTTCTTTATGATGCTCTGACGCTTCATGCAAATCTATAATCTTTGAGTAATTGGCGTGCAATTTTTTTAGTCTTCTTTTAAAACCAATAAATGTTTTAGGTACGTTTAAATCAAATCCTTGTAAAAAAGAATTTTTGGTTTTGTTGTTTCTTGTATAGGTTACACCGCCTACTTGCTGATTATCGTGAATTCTATAAAAAAAATACTTTTCATTTAACATTTCAAACGAATTTGTTCTTGTAGCAATAATAGCTATCCATTCGTCATGATGAAAACCCTTCAATATAGGAAACGGTAAAATTTTAGGTACGATAACTTTTCTAAAACCTATAGATGCGCCTGTTACAAAGTTGCCTACGTGAGTAATTAAATGATTATAGTGAAATGTAATGTTATTTTCTTTCAATAACTGCGGCATATCCCAAATAGTATATTTTTCAATAATTTTGGATGTATTATCTACACAATAGCCGTTTGATGCTATAACATCTATACTTTTATTTAAAGTAAAGAATTTTAAATATTCTTCAACTTTATTGGTTACCCAATAGTCATCTTGGTCTGATAATAAAATGATATCACCCGAGCATAAAGAAATAGCTTTTTCAAAGTTTTTTACACTTCTTAGGTTTACTTCATTTCTATAAATTTTGATAATAGAAGGATATAGCGTTGAATAATTTTCCAGAATTTCAATAGTTTTATCGGTGGATTGATCATCACAAACCACAATTTCATCAACTTTTAAAGTTTGATTTAAGATAGAATCTAGTTGTTCTGAGATATAGTGTTCACCATTGTAAGTGCACATGGCCACCGATATTTTTTCCATGATTTATATGGTGATTTTATAGTTACTTTATTTTTTTTCTCATGTTCATGAACGGAAGTTCTATTTTCTTATACATGTATATTCCACCAACTATCGATAGGAATAAATACAGAATATACTTTACAATGATAAGACTATCTCCAGTTAAAGAGCCAAAGTTAATGTTGTTAACAATAAAAAGTTGTACCAAGTTAAGATTTATCAAGTAAATAGAGAACGATACATAACTTAATGTGGTTATAATCTTGAATAGTATACCACTTCCTGTTTTTATATAACTAAAAAACGGGAGTATTAATAAAAATGATAACGATTGTAACGAATAGAAAATCACAGTTCTATAGTAGTAGCCATGATCAAAAATTGGAAATTTTGTATAAAGAAACATTAAAATTCCTATAAATAGGAAAATATTTTTGTAGCGTGCCCAAATAAAATTATAGTATTTAAAAATCCATGCTCCCAAAACACCAAAAGTAACACTATCTATTCGAGTAATTACTTGTTTCCTAAAAGCAAAATCAATAACCATTCCATCAATTTCGGTTAAAGAATAGTAACGAATGGAGCGAATGACTAATCCTAATAAAATATAAAGTATAGCGGTATATAGTAATGCTTTCTTGGTGTTAAAATTACAGTATCCTTTCAATATAAATGCAGTCAGAGGAATGAAAATATAAAACCATACTTCAATAGTTAGTGTCCATGCTTCTGCAAAAAAGTATGGGTGGTAAGTAGCGAAATTTTGTATAAAAATAAAATAAAATAGTGTTTTTATATTACCAAAACCTTTTATGGTAATTAATGAAATGATAATTAAAAGTAACAATGTAAAATAGTATGCAGGCAGCGTTCTAAGAAATCTTTTTTTCCAAAAATCTACTAATGTTTTTTTGGTAACGGGCTTTGTATCGAGCGTATAAATTAAAAGTTGTCCAATTAAAAAACCACTTAAAATAAAAAATACAAAAACACCATCAATAAATTCAGTAGAATGAGCGTACAAACTGTTTGGCGTAACCCGAGTGATGAGTGATCCATGACCATATAATACAGTGATAATAGCCAATGTTCTGATCATATCAAAACCATAAATTCTATCGGGATGAAATTCTACAGTGAAAAAATCTTTAATTTTTTTTAACATGTTTTTTATCTTATTGGAATACCAGTAAATATAATATTGCGTTCAACTATTTCAAATATTACAAAATCTGGTTTTTCAGCAAGTATTTTGTTTTTATCAAATATCGGTGAAGATACATAGGTTGTTTTCCCAAACGATGCTGACAGATAGTCTACAAATGATCCAGCAAATGAATCTCTAAAAAGTAAACAATTGTATTTTTTGTCAGGATTTGTTATTACCATATATTCAATATTGTTAATGATTTCGTTTTTAACAACATAATTTTCATTTTTATATTGATACAAAAAATCTTTTTCAATTATTTTTTCATTAAGCATTGCGGTCAAATCCATTTGGTCTTTTACATACTCAATAGGCTTAAAGTTATCCCATTTTAAATCTTCTAGATTCGGAAAATCATTTTTAATTACAGCAATTAGCTTTTTGGTTCCATAAAATCCTCCCGTACAGTTCCAATGTGAGTCGGTTTTGTAATAGATTTTTTTATACTTTTTTGCTTCAAATAATTCTTTTCTAACATCTATAAAGTTCACTTTTCCTTCAAGATGCCTTTTTATTCTGTCAATTTCTTTAACTTTATTTGAATTCGGTTTTATCGGAAGGTATTCGCTAAAAATAGTGTGTGAATTCGGGGGAACAAAATAGTAGAATTTAATGTTTAAGCTATCACAAAAACGTTTCATTTCTAATACTCGCTCAACAGTTTCCGTTATTTCTTGATCTGTTGTTGTGTTAATTCCTAGGGCTTTTGAGTAAACGTTATTATAGGCGTCTCCCAAAAAATACCAACCTTCTTTACCATAAACAACTTTATCTGCAATTGGGCTTGTTTTCACAAAACTTGAATTAAATGCAAGGTATTGACTAGCCAAAATATTTCTAAATGCAAAATTATTTTTATAGTAAGAATCAACCATCTCAAACGGACGTTTCCTATCAAACTTTATCGATGCCTTATTTTCTTTCGTACCAGTAACATTATTAGTATTAAAAAAGAAAAATAATGACGGAACAACCATCAGAAAACTTGCTATATATGTAAAATAGGTTTTTATTTTCATGATGTTAAAATCTAAAGTAAATAAAAGGATTATAGGTATCAACAGATAAATACATCATTACGATATAAAGCAAAACTATTAATCCAGAATAATAACAAAGTTGTAGCACTTTTGATGTTTCATAGATTCCAACAAACTTCTTTTTGATGAAAGGAAAAATTGGAAATGAAAAAATAATGGCAAGTATACCAATAATAACATTTTGCACATTTATGAAATTGGCTGCATAAAATATGGTATTATTGTCACTTGGTAACAAATAAAACATTTTTTTTAAAAATAAAATAGAATGATCTAGCGTATCTGCTCTAAAAAATACCCAACCAATCATAACTATAAAAAGAGTATAAATATGTGAAATTGGCTTCCAAATTTTCTTGAGTGCATCTTCAAGAAATAAACGTTCTAAAACAATAAAAACCCCGTGAAGCATTCCCCAAATGATGAAATTCCAACTTGCGCCATGCCATAAACCTGTTGCGAAAAAAACTATAAATAAGTTTCTATACAATTTATTTACACTAACTTTATTTCCGCCAAGAGGAATATATAAGTAATCTCTAAACCATGTTGACAACGAAATATGCCATCGTCGCCAAAAATCTTTAATAGAATTAGCTATATAAGGATAATTAAAATTCTCTAAGAAATTAAATCCTAGCATTTTAGCAAGTCCAATTGCCATGTCTGAATAAGCAGAAAAGTCAAAATAAATTTGAAATGAGTAGGCAATAATTCCAATCCAAGCGGCCTCATTACTAATATATTCTGGTGAATATTTAAAAATATCATCTGCTACTTTTGCACAAGTATTGGCAATAATCATTTTTTTTGCAAGACCTAAAATTAATCGTTCTAAACCAAGTGTAAAATTTGATTTAGTCATGTCTCTGTCTTTTAATTCTTTATCAACATCAACATATCTAACAATTGGACCTGCAACTAAATGAGGAAATAAACTCACATAAGCGGCAAAATTAACAAAGCTTTTGTTTGCAACAATTTGTCCGCGATAAACATCCATCGTATAGGAAATTGTTTGGAAAGTATAAAAACTAATTCCAAGAGGTAGGGCAACACCTTTAATTTCTTTTTCAAATTGGATGTCAAAAACAGATAGAAAAGCACCAATATTATCGATGATAAAATTGGCATATTTGTAAAAAACTAAAAGACCAAAACTTATAAAAAGAGCAATTCCTAAACCTAATTTTCGTTGTCCTTTTTCTATTAATAAGGAGCTTTTCCAGTTAGTATATATTGATATAAACATTATAAAAACTAGAAGATATTCTCCCCAAGCATAAAAAATCACATTGCAAATAAGTAGAAATATGTTTTGATATTTTTTTGGTATTAAGTAACTACCCAAAAGTACTAGGGGTAAGAACAAACTTAAGAAGATTACACTAGTAAAAAGCATTTGTATGTTTTTTGGCAAAAATACTAATTTAATATTATAAAAAAAATTAAGTAATTACTGTAAGATTTTTTATAATTTGAAGATGTTTTTCACCCAATAATCAATATGATATTTTAAAAGTAGCTCTTTAGAATAGAATTCTGAAGAAAAATCTAGTTTGTTATCTAAATTCTCAAGTAACTTAATTTTATTTGAGTTGTAAATATCATAATTGAGAATGTTTTTATTGTTGGTCACAACATTTTTGTTTAATCCAATTGCTTCAAATATTCTAAAGCTTAAACCTGTTTGATTTTCTCTAACAATATCCAATATCACCTTACTTTCTTTGTAAATTGATAAGGTTTCTTCTTGTGAAAAACGCTTTCTTTTAAAATTAATATGTTGGTTTTCTTTTAATAACAGTTGCTTGAGTTTATAAACAGTTGCTTTTTTTCCAACCGCAAAAAATTTAAAGGCAATTTTATGTTCCTCAAATGTATTTCCTAAACCATTAACAACTTTCAACCTATCATCAATTGAACCAATATATATTACATCAGTTTTGACATCAGTTTCAGGTAGTTTAGTAACATCATAAATGTAATTACAAGTTTCTTGGAATCCATAGTTTTTAATGTCATCTTTGTCAAAAGAATAAATTTTATCAAAAATACCTTCCAATAAATGTTCAACAGGACATCTTGAAACACTATCATACAAATAGGCCATGTAATTATTTGTATATTTTTTAATTTCGTGATGGTACTTCTTTTCAATTAATTCAGGATTTAATACTAAAATTTGATCTTGTATTCCTTTTTCTTTCAAAGCATTGATAATATATTCTTGTCTTTTTTGGAGTTTTGGATTTTTATTTAAAAAAAGTTTACTCATTGTATTGGTAAATCTTGACCAAAGATTAGCATGTTTGAAGCCACCAATTTTTATATGAAAACTTTCAACACCTTTTTTCTGCAAAGCACTAACAATATGTCTATCATAATTCCAATGGTCAAAGCTGATGATACAAATTTTTTGTGGCATAGGTCTATTCTTATCAATAGTGCAAAGATAAAGTATTGGATTTAATTATTTTTTTGCTTTCCAATATTATAAGTTTTATTTTTAATTTACTTTTGTAAAACAAAACAAACCTATGAATAAAGAATTATTAGATATTATAAATCATTTTGAATCACTAGGTGAGGACTTTGTGGTTGGAAATAGAAATAAAATTAAAATCATTCCTTACAATGATGTTGTATTAAATATCAAATCTTTCAAAGTTCCAAGTTTTATTAATGGTCTGGTTTATAGATTTTTTAGAAAGTCTAAAGCTAAACGTTCCTTTATTTATGCTAAAATTTTGAAAGAAAACAATATTGGTACTCCTGAGCCAATTGCATTTTATGAAAATAACACATGGTTACGACTTTTAGATAGCTATTACATCTGCCAACATTTGGAAGTTGATTATGTTTTTAAAGAATTATTCAATAAAGATATTCCTGAACTAGACAAGATATTGAGACAATTTGCACATTTTTGTTTCAAATTACACGAAGCTGGAATCGAGTTTCTAGATCATTCACCAGGCAATACATTAATAAAAAAACGTTTAGATGGTAATTACGATTTCTTTTTGGTAGATTTAAATAGAATGAAATTTCATCAAGAAATGGATTTTGCAACCAGAATGAAAAACTTACGACGGATAACACCAAGCGAATACATGGTAAAAGTAATAAGCAGCTCGTATTCTATATTTTATCACAAAACAGAAGTAGAAGTTTTTGAAGAAATGTGGAAGCATAACGTCGCTTTTCATAAAAGATTTGATAAAAAGAAAAAAATCAAAAAATTCTTCAATATTAAATAAATTAAGTAATTAGAATTTAAAGTTTACGATTGATAATCGATTTGATAAATTGATTTTTTGCTAGTTTTACAACATTAAATTAGGTTTCAAGGATAGAAAATTTTACGGATTTTTCAGTTTATGATTCAATTGACAAAAAAATGACCTACTTTTGTTTTTTTCAAAAAAAATCTTTAAAAATCTTTAAAAATCTTTCTAGAGGTTTTTACACTTTTGTCAATTTGTTTTAATGAAGCTATCCATAATAATCTCAACCTACAATTCAGAAGAATGGCTATCTAAAGTTTTATTTGGATATAGTCTTCAAACCGAAAATGATTTTGAAATTATTGTTGCAGACGATGGTTCAACTAATAAAACAAAGCAAGTTATCGATTCTTTTCAGCATAAATTTAAAAATCCAATAGTTCATGTTTGGCAAGAAGATGACGGATTTCAAAAAACTAAAATTTTAAATAAAGCTATTTTAAAATCGAAATGTGATTATTTATTGTTTTCTGATGGCGATTGTATTCCTAGAAAAGATTTTGTGTTACAACATGTAAAATATAAACAAACAGGATATTTTTTATCTGGCGGTTATTTTAAATTACCTTTTTTAATTTCAAATGAAATTACTCTAGACGATATTAAATCACAAAAATGTTTTTCATTGAGTTGGCTAAAATCTAAAGGAATGAAATGGAGCTTAAAAGCAAATAAACTAACAAATCATACTGTTTTTTCTAAGTTTATGAATTTTATAACTCCCACGAAACGTTCCTGGAATGGACATAATTCATCGGGATTTAAGAAAGATATTCTTGCGGTTAATGGTTTTAATGAATTAATGCAATACGGAGGTGAAGATAGAGACCTAGGCGAACGATTACATAATTATGGAATTTTATCTAAACAAATTAGATATAGCGCTATATGCCTTCATTTAGAACATGAAAGGAATTATGCATCTGAGCAAGTTTGGAAAGCAAATAACGAAATAAGAAAATTTAACAAACGTAACAAAGTTACTTACATACAAAACGGAATTGATAAACATGGAAAACTCGAATCCTAAAATATCAGTTTTTATAATTGCATTCAACGAAGAAAAAGTAATTCGTCTTTGTCTTGAACGGCTGTTTTGGGCTGATGAAATTATCGTTGTCGATTCTGGAAGTACTGATGCTACGATAGCTATTTGCAAGCAGTTTGGCGCAAAAGTAATTTTCAATCAATTTATTGACTTCGGAAAACAAAAACAATTTGCGCTTAATCAAACCAAAAATGATTGGGTTTTATCTTTAGATGCTGACGAAGTATTATCTTATGAACTTATAAATGAACTACAAAATGTAGATTTTTCACGTACTTGTAATGGATATTTGATTCCAAGAACACACGTTTTTCTCAGTAAAATTTTTAAGTTTGGATCAGAAAACAAGAAGCCAATTCTTAGATTTTTTAAGAAATCCTCAGGAAATTTTATTCAAAATAAAGTTCATGAAACTATAAATGTTACGGGCAAAATTGGAGTTTTAAAAAATGAAATGTTACATTTTACCGTTTTTGATATATCTACTGCAATTCAAAAACAGACTAGATATTCTTTACTTAGCGGTGAATTTTTATTTGAAAAAGGTAAAAATGGTTCTTTAGTTAAAGTGATAATTAAATTTCCATTTGAGTTTGTAAGAGTTTACTTTTTTCAAAGAAATTTTATGAATGGCTACCATGGCTTTATTTGGAGCATGCTAGCTGCTTACGGCAGTTTTATAAAGTATGCAAAATTATACGATTTACATCACAACAATTCTTTATAACATTGCATTAGTTCTATTGCAATTAGTTCATCATTAAATCGTTGAGCATATTCTAATCCTCGTTCGATCATTTCGTCTCGTTTGGACTTATCATTCAATAACAGCGTAATTTTTTCTTGCAATTCTTTTGAGTCTTCTGGGTTTATATACATCGTATTTGGTCCGCCAGCTTCGGGAAAAACTCCAAATTTAGTGGTGATTACGGGTGTTTTGGAAAACAAGGCTTCTATTATAGGAATACCAAAACCTTCAAAAATAGAAGGATATACAAATACGGTTGCCAATTGATAAACAAGAGCCAATTCCTTGCTAGAGAGGCCCTTTAAAAAAATAATTTTATGCTCAAGATGATACTCTTTAATGTAATGATGAATTTTTTCGGCATAGGAAGTTTCTTTCCCAACCAATACCAATACAGTATCTAAATCTTTTATAGCTTCAACGATCAATAATGCATTTTTTCGTTCTTCAATAGTTCCAACATTTAAAATAAAAGTTGCCGGAAGCTTATATTTGGAAGTTATGGTTTTAAATTCAATTTCAGTATAATTTTGTTTAAATACCGACTGGCAACCTTGGTAAATAACTTTAATTTTTTCAGCATCAACATCAAGAAAAGTAACAATGTCTTTTTTTGTTTGCTCACTTATTGCAATAACTAAATCGGCAGATTGTGCTGCTTTTTTAAATTTCATAAAATGAACATTTCTGTCAAAAAACGAATACAGTTGCGGATACCTCATAAATATTAAATCGTGAATAGTTACAACACTTTTAATATTATTTTTTTTTAATCCGACCGGCAATTCGCCTGATAGGCCGTGAAAGAGAGTAATTTTATTTAGTTTTAAATCTTTTACAATCCCTTTTTGACGCCATAAGTTTTTAAACTTTTTATAAAATGGACTTGTTGGTAATTTTTCAAATACATTCTTATTATTGACCTCAAAAAGGCTTGTTTTACTTTTTTTAGGATTAAACAAAAGGTACTCTTCTTCTGGAAAATAAACCGACAAGATTCTAATTAAATCTCTACTGTAGTTTCCTAATCCAGTTTTATTATGAAAAACTCTTTTTGCTTCGTAACCTATTTTCATTTATTTTTTTGTTTTAAACTGCAACGTCATACTCTCTCAAAGCATCGTTTAATGATGTTTTTAAATCAGTAGATGCTTTCCTTTGCCCAATGATTAGTGCACATGGAACCTGATATTCTCCTGCTGCAAATTTTTTGGTATAACTTCCAGGAATAACCACAGAGCGCGTAGGAACATAACCTTTATATTCTATAGGTTCAGTTCCAGTGACATCTATAATTTTTGTAGAAGCTGTTAAGCATACATTTGCGCCAAGTACTGCCTCTTTTTCTACTCTTACACCTTCAACTACAATACATCTGGAGCCAATAAAAGCACCATCTTCTATTATAACAGGTGCAGCTTGCAGTGGTTCTAAAACGCCTCCAATACCAACACCTCCAGAAAGATGGACGTTTTTACCAATTTGAGCACAACTTCCGACAGTTGCCCAGGTATCTACCATTGTACCTTCGTCTACATAAGCACCAATATTTACGTAACTTGGCATCATGATTACACCTTTAGAAATATAAGCGCCATATCTCGCAACCGCAGGCGGAACAACGCGAATTCCTTTTTCAGCATATCCTGATTTCAGGAGCATTTTATCGTAATATTCAAAAATACCAACTTCATGAGTTTCCATTTTTTGAATAGGGAAATACATTACAACGGCCTTTTTCACCCATTCATTTACTTGCCAACCATCCGCTTCAGTTGGTTGTGCAACTCTAAGATGGCCATTGTCTAACGCATAAATTACCTCTTTTATAGCATTTATTGTTGTTTCTTCTTTCAACAATTCTCGGTTTTCCCATGCATTTTCTATTGCTGTTTGTAAGTTTATCATTTTTTAAAATTTAGATTTTATTAAATTTATGTGTTTATTTATTTTATAATTTAACTCGGGCAAATTGAATAGTTTTTTCTTTGTATTTCTATTTTTTTCTACAACAATTTCAGAATTCTTTATAGCAATTAAAAATTCAAAAATCCGACTTCCATAAGATGATAATGAAAAATAGTAATCAAAAATTTCTTTACATTTTTTTTCAATAGCTATAATTTCAGAATTATCTTTAGTTTCCCACCATTGTTTCATTTTTTTTATTAGGTCTTTTTCGGTTGAAGCTCTAATTATATATTGATCCCAGGCAATTTCTTTTTCAAATGGGAAGACCATATCTGTATCAACCAGCGCGGGGATTCTTCCTAATGATAAAACTTGATAAAACCGAATTGAAAAATTACCTTTTCCTCTGTTAGATAATGTAAAATGCGATGCAAGAATATTTTTTTTAAACTCTAAACTATATTCTGCATCATTTGGTTTTCCGCCCCAAAATCCGTCTCTTCCTATAAAATTAGTTTCAATAGCTGCATTAGATTCTAATCGGTTTATACAACTTTGTCGATAACCCGAATTGTTTTTTACATTACCACAAAAACCTATTATTGGACGAGCTGTTTTTGGCAATTCTGTAAATGATTCGTCAAAACTTTCCCAAAGATAAGGCAACAAAAACTCATTATCTTGTTGGATAGATTTATAGATTGATGTTCTAAAAAGAATAACTTTTGCTGGGATGTCTAAAAAACCACTATAATCACTGCACAAAAAAACAATTACAGTTTTAGATGAACCATGATATTTATCAAGCTTATTTTGAATTTCGATTTGGTCTACAATACCAAATTTAAAACTAGAACTTATTATGAAGTCGCAATCATTAATACTTGATTCGCGGTGGATAACATTTTCTTTAAAAAATTCTGACGCAAAATCAGAACCTTCAAAAAATAAATTTAGTATACTCATACATTACATAATAGGCTACAAATATAATTTATTGAATGTAATATGATAGTGTTTTTTTATAAATTAGATAAACAATTTATAAACCAAATCTATAATGGATAAATAATGATAAATGATTGAAAAAGACTGCCCTTTTAGTAGTGGCGACCTAGATTTGATAGAATCATAAACTTATTACTATATTTGTATTGACAATTAAGTTGATTTTAACAGTTAGTATTGTTAACAATAAAATTTAAAAGCACTTTACAATGCCAAGAATTCTCGCAATAGACTACGGAATAAAAAGAACAGGAATAGCAGTTACGGATGAATTTCAGATAATTGCGTCTGGTTTGACAACGGTTCCCTCAGAAACTATCATAACATTTTTGAGAGATTATTTTTCGAAAGAAAAGGTAGAAAAAGTTATTGTAGGCGAACCCAAACAGATGAACGGACAGCCTTCTCAAAGTACAATCATTATAGACAAATTTGTTGCTAAATTTAAATTAGAATTTCCTTTAATGCGATTAGATCGTGTCGATGAACGCTTTACTTCTAAAATAGCTTTTCAAACCATGATTGATAGCGGATTGAAAAAGAAACAACGCCAAGATAAAGGCTTGCTTGATGAAATTGCCGCTACAATAATGTTACAAGATTATTTGTTGCGTTTCAAAATTGCCTAATTTGAAGATTTAGGTTATAGTATTATTAATCAAAGTTCTGAAAGTACAATGTCAATTTATTTTTTTAATTACTTTTGCATTTTGGATTCAAAAAATCTAAAATCTAAAACCAGAAATCTAATATAAGAATGATATTACCAATAGTTGGCTACGGCGATCCAGTTTTAAGAAAAGTATGTGATGATGTCACTTCAGAACATTCAAATTTGCAAGAAATCATAGCAAATATGTATGATACTATGTATAATGCTTATGGTGTTGGTTTGGCTGCACCCCAAGTTGGTTTACCAATTAGATTATTTGTGATTGACACTGAGCCTTTTAGTGATAGTGAAGATTTAACTAAAGAAGAACAAGAACAATTAAAAGGATTCAAGCAGACATTCATTAATGCCAAAATGTTGAAAGAAGAAGGAGAAGAATGGGGTTTTAATGAAGGTTGCTTAAGTATCCCAGATGTTCGTGAAGATGTTTACCGAAACGAAACCATCACAATTGAATATTTTGATGAAAATTTTAACAAAAAAACAGAAGTTTATGAAGGCTTGATTGCCAGAGTAATACAGCACGAATACGATCATATTGAAGGAATTTTATTTACTGATAAAATATCTACACTAAAACGTACGTTAATAAAAAAGAAATTACAAAATATCATGGATGGTAAAGCAAGACCAGATTATAAAATGAGATTTTGTAATAAAAAAGGAAGATAGTTTTTTTTAAATTCCAAGACAGAACTTCCAAATTCCAAAATTTTCGTGATGTTCCAAAATTGGTATTTGGTATTTGATATTTGGAATTTTATTTAGTTATATTTGCCACCGCTTAAAATAATTTTTAGAAAATGAATATAGAGAAGATATTAGCCATTTCAGGAAAACCAGGTTTGTTCGAATTGAAAATTCAAACGCGTTCTGGTTTTGTTGCTCAGTCTTTATTAGATGGAAAAAAGATTACTGTTGGAATGAAAAGTAATGTAAGTTTGCTTTCTGAGATTTCAATATACACAAATAGTGAAGAAAAACCTTTAGTTGAAATTTTACGTGCCATTGCAGTAAAAGAAAATGAAGGACCTACAATTTCTCACAAAGAAGATAGTGCTAAATTGATTGCTTATTTTTCTCAAATTGTACCAGATTATGATGAAGATAGAGTTTATCCATCTGATATTAAGAAAGTATTGAATTGGTACAATATGCTTCAAGGAAAAGGAATGGTTTCTAAAGAAGAACCAAAAGTTAAAAACGCTGAATCTGTTAAAGAACAAGTAGTTGAAGAAGTAACCCGAGGCAAAGCCGAACTGAGCGAAGCTAAAGCTAAAAAAGAAACTGCCGAAAAACCAAAAGCTAAAGCAAAAAAATAGTTAATTACTTTTTTATAAATACAAATCCTATTGCGCAAATTGTGTAATAGGATTTTTTATTTTTACAAAAATCAAAATCATGAATTCAAGACAACAACAACTCGATGCTTTCAATAAATTACTAGATGTTATGGACGATTTGCGTGCCAAATGTCCTTGGGATAAAAAACAGACTATAGAAAGTCTTCGTCATTTAACCATTGAAGAAACTTATGAACTTGGTGATGCTATTCTAAATAATGACTTGCAAGAAGTTAAAAAAGAGCTTGGTGATTTGTTATTACATATTGTTTTCTATGCCAAAATAGGTAGTGAAACTAATGATAGTTCGATAGAGCTCACTACAGGTTTTGATATAGGCGATGTTTGCAACGAAATTTGCGATAAGTTAATTCATCGTCATCCTCATATTTACGGTGATGTTGAAGTTGCTGATGAGGAAGAAGTAAAACAAAATTGGGAAAAACTCAAACTTAAAGAAGGAAAAAAATCGGTTTTGGAAGGTGTTCCAAAAGGTTTACCAGCATTAGTAAAAGCTTCTAGAATTCAGGATAAAGTGAAAGGAGTTGGATTTGATTGGGAAGAACCACATCAAGTTTGGGATAAAGTACAAGAAGAATTACAAGAACTTCAAGTAGAAATAGCTTCCGGAAATCAAGACAAAATTGAAGCCGAATTTGGAGACGTTTTATTTTCTATGATAAATTATGCACGTTTCTTGAAAGTCAATCCTGAAGATGCTCTAGAACGTACCAATAAAAAATTCATCAAGCGTTTTCAATATCTTGAAAGTAAAGCATCTGAACTCGGAAAACCATTAATGGATATGACATTAGCTGAAATGGATGTTTTTTGGAATGAAGCGAAGAAGTTGTAACTATGATAAACTTTATAATTCTTTAAAAATACTTATATTTGAAAACTAACCAACCAAAAACTAACCAATGTCAGAAGTAAAACACGAATTAAAACGTTCCTTAGGATTAATTGATGCCACAAGTATTGTTGCAGGTTCCATGATTGGATCTGGAATATTTATAGTTACAACACAAATGGCAAAAGATGTAGGATCGGCTGCATGGATTTTGGTAATATGGTTAGTCACTGGTTTGCTTACGATGAGCGCTGCATTGAGTTATGGCGAATTAGCAGGAATGATGCCAAATGCTGGCGGACAATTTGTGTATATCCAACGTGCTTATGGAAAATTAGCTTCATTTCTATATGGTTGGACCGTTTTTACTGTTATTCAAACTGGAGTAATCGCAGCTGTTGCAGTTGCTTTTGCCAAGTATTCGGCAGTGTTTTTTCCGGTTTTAGATACCGAACTTATAAAAATTGGAGATAGTTTCGTTTTTACCAACAAACAAATTTTAGCCATGGCTAGTATATTATTATTAACTTACATAAATACTAGAGGAGTTAAAACAGGTAAATCAATTCAATTATTTTTTACTTCAACCAAATTGATTGCGCTTTTTGCATTAATTATTTTAGGATTGTATGTTGGACTAAAAACGGATGTTTTATCCAACAATTTTGCAAATATGTGGGATGCCTCAAAAACCATAGTAAATCCAGATGGAAGTATTACTGTTACAAAATTAGTCGGAATAGGTTTAATAGGAGCAATGGGTGCTACAATTATAAACTCACTTTTTTCAAGTGATGCCTGGAACAATGTTACTTTTATTGCTGGCGAAATTAAAGATCCCAAAAAGAACATTCCACGAAGTTTATTTTTAGGAACTTTAATTGTAACTATAATTTATATTTTAGCCAACGTAGCTTATTTGGCTTTACTTCCAATAAATGGAACACCCGATTCAGGAAGTGTTTTAGGAAATGGAATCATGTTTGCCAGCGAAGATAGAGTAGGAACTGCTGCAGCCAATATGATTATGGGAAATATTGGCGTTTTTGTAATGGCTGGATTAATTATGATTTCAACTTTTGGATGTAATTCAGGCTTAATTTTATCTGGAGGAAGATTGTTTTATGCAATGGCAAAAGACAACTTGTTTTTTAAAGCAGCAGGTGATTTAAACGATAAAGATGTTCCAGCAAGAGCACTTTGGTTACAATGTTTATGGGCTTGTATACTTTGTATTTCTGGTAAATATGGTGATTTACTTACTTATGCCACATTTGCATCGCTTTTGTTTTATATTTTAACTATTTACGGAATTTTTATTTTAAGAAAAAAAGAACCTAATGCTGAGCGACCATACAAAGCATTTGGTTATCCAATAATTCCAATTTTGTATATTGTAGTGACTACTTTGATTTGTATCACATTACTAATATACGATACTAAAAGCACAGGCTTAGGACTTTTTATCGTGGCATTAGGAATACCAGTATATTATTTATTTTTAAATAAAAAAGAGTAAAATGGAGTTACCTTATTATGCAGTTATTTTCACATCAAAACGAACTTCAGTTGACGAAAATTATTCCGAAATAGCTGTTAAAATGGTTGAATTAGCTCAATTGCAAGAAGGATTTCTTGGAATTGAATCTGCTAGAAACGAGATTGGTATTACAGTTTCTTATTGGAAAACATTAGAAGATATTAAGAATTGGAAACAAAATTTAGACCATCTTGATGCCCAAAAATTAGGTGTTTCAAAATGGTATGAAAATTATACAGTAAGAATAGCTTTGGTTGAAAAAGAATATAGTTTTGAAAAATAAACTTATTCAGACATTCTTTTCAACTTATTTCTGTCAACAATAGCGATTTTTTTACCAATTAATTCAATCAATCCATTTTTGTTGAATTCAGAAAGTAATCTAATGCAACTTTCTGTTGCAGTTCCAATCATTCCTGCAAGTTCTTCTCTTGATAATTGAATGTGAAGTGTACCATCCTCATTTTTACCAAAAGAATCTTCTAAATATAATAAGGTTTCTGCTAAACGCTCTTTCACACTTTTTTGGGCTAATGAAATCATATGATCATCGGCATCTTTTAAATCGCCACAAATAGTTTTCATCACATTCATAGAAAAATCATTATTGGTATTAAAAAATCCCATAATTTCACTCTTCGGAATAAAACAGACTTCCATATCTTCTAAAGCAACTGCACTTAAGTTTGCAGGTTCTTCGCTTATCATTGATCGTTGACCTAATAATTCACCAGGTTTTACCAACTTTACAATTTGGTCTTTCCCATTGGCACTTAACTTCGATAATTTGCAAATACCATCTTTAATGCAAAAAACACCTTTGGTAATTTCACCTTCTTCAAAAATAGGTTCACCTTTTTTTATAGTATAAGAAGTTTTACAATCTGCCATTTTTAAAAGATCGTCTTTATTCAACGCTTTTAACGAGCTAAATTGTCTTACAATACATTGTTCACACTTACTCATATCATTTTTTGGATTGTTTATTGCAAATATACCAATTGTATGACAAATATCATATTTTAAAATTAAGTATTGTTTAACCTTTGTCTCAGGTAAAATGAGCAAATTATGGACGCAGAATATTGTTTCCATTGTGGTAATGAAATTATAAAAAAAGACGAAGTTCTATTTGATGAAAAAAGTTTCTGTTGTAATGGTTGTAATACTGTTTATGAGATTTTTAGTCAGAACGACATGTCCTGTTATTATGATTTTCAAGCATCTCCTGGTGCAACACCACTGGATATTAAAGGTAAATATGAGTTTTTAGACAATGAAGAAATTGTTACTAAACTTCTCGAGTTTCAAGAGGATTCAACTGCTATTGTTTCACTCTACATTCCTCATATACACTGTAGTTCGTGTATTTGGATTTTGGAAAATCTACAAAAGCTTCAATCAGGAATAAGTACTTCTCAAGTTAATTTTGGTGAAAAGAAAGTTAGAATTAATTTCAATTCTGAAAAAACTTCGCTAAAGCAAATTGTAGAAATGTTGAGTTCTATTGGATATGAACCCTATATTTCTTTAGAAAATTTTGATGAAGGAAAAAAGAAAGTAGATCGAACCTTAATTTATAAAATAGGAGTAGCATTTTTCTGTTTCGGAAATATCATGCTACTATCGTTTCCCGAATATTTTGAAGTAGAAGAATTTTGGATTAATCAATACAGAGGGTTTTTCCGATGGTTGATTTTTGCACTTTCACTGCCAACATTCATTTATTCTGCAAGCGGATATTATGTTTCTGCTTGGAAAAGTATAAAATCAGGGCTTTTAAATATCGATATTCCTATTGCTTTGGGAATTGTGGTAATGTTTATTCGAAGTACTGTCGATATTGTCTTTGATTACGGACAAGGTTTCTTCGATAGTATGTGTGGCTTGATTTTCTTCATGTTACTTGGAAAATTATTTCAGATAAAAACTTACGATTTTCTTTCTTTTGAACGTGATTATAAATCCTATTTTCCAATCGCAGTTACTAGAGTTGCATCCGATGGTAGCGAAGAATCGGTTCAAGTTTATGATATTGTAAAAGGTGACAGATTATTAATCAGAAATCAAGAATTACTTCCGGTTGACGGAATTTTAATTTCACCAAAAGCATCTATCGATTATAGTTTTGTGACAGGTGAAGCAGTTGCCATTGAAAAAAAATCAGGCGATAAAGTTTTTGCTGGAGGAAAGCAGTTAGGAAAAGTAATCGAAATGGAGGTACTTTTTTCTGTATCCAATAGTTATTTGACTCAATTATGGAGCAATGTTGTTTTTCAGAAAAGAGTCGAGCAACAACATAAAACTATTACCGATAAAATTAGTCGCTATTTCACACCTGCTTTGTTAGGATTGTCTATTGTGTCCTTTTTATATTGGGTTTTTATTGATGTTACCACAGCTTTTAATGTCTTTACAGCTATTCTAATTGTGGCTTGTCCATGTGCTTTAGCTTTAACAGCACCTTTCACAATGGGAAATGTTTTACGAATTCTCGGAAACAGAAAATTTTATTTAAAAAATGCATTAGTAGTAGAACAATTAGCTAAAGTTGATAGTATAGTTTTTGACAAAACAGGAACCATCACAACCAATGAAAAAACTGCAATTACCTACGAAGGCTCCGAATTGAATTCCGCAGAATTGAGATTGTTAAAAAGCGTTTTGCGAGGTTCTAATCATCCATTGAGTAGAAGATTGTACGATTTTATTCCGAATCAAGAAAAGTTAGATACTACAAATTTCGAAGAAATAATCGGAAAAGGAATTTTTGCCGAAATTGACGGAGTTAAAGTAAAATTAGGATCATCTCAGTTCTTAAAAACCATGACAGAAAACACGCATAAAAAAACCAAAGTACATGTGGAGTTTAATGGAGTTTATAAAGGAAGTTATGTCTTTAATAATCAATACAGAGAAGGTTTAGAACAATTATTTGAACAACTTTCTAAAAAATACAATCTAATAGTTTTATCAGGCGATAATGATGGTGAGCGTAAAATTTTGGAAAAAATGCTGCCTTCTAATACCTCTTTAGTTTTCAATCAAAAGCCTGAACAAAAATTACAATACATAGAAAGTATGCAAAGAGAAGGTAAAAACGTAATGATGATAGGAGATGGACTAAACGATGCAGGAGCTTTAGCACAAAGTAATGTTGGAATCTCAATTTCAGAAAATGTAAACGTTTTTTCACCAGCCTGTGACGGAATTTTAGACGCATCCCAATTCAATAAAATAGCTTTTTTTATGAATTATTCCAAAAATGCTATGAAGACAATTTACATGAGTTTTGGTTTGTCTTTATTGTATAATGCTGTAGGATTGAGTTATGCAGTTTCAGGAAATCTGTCTCCAATTATTGCGGCTATTATCATGCCATTGAGCACAATAACTATTGTAAGTTTTGTGACAATAATGACCAATTTATATGCAACAAAAAGATAATTATATGTAACTTTTGTTTGTCTAAAGTCAATATTTTCAATGCAATATTTCAAGTATGATAAATATCATGTTTTATAAAAAAAGGGTAAAGTAGTTTTGTTAACACAAATTTAGGGTATGAGTGTCATTTACATGTTAATCACGATAAGCATTTTCGTTGCAGTAGTTTTTTTATATGCTTTTATAAGAGCAGTGAAAAGCGGTCAATATGACGATGATTATACACCATCTGTCAGAATGCTTTTTGACGATGAACTTCTCAAAGAAACTAACAAAAATCAAATACAAATAACAGAAGAAAAACAATTATAATTATGGATAAGCAACAATTTTATTACGACAACAAAATTGTAAGGAATTTCATCTACGCTAGTATCGTTTTTGGTGTGGTTGGAATGTTAGTAGGGCTACTTTTGGCCTTTATGTTTTTATTTCCAAATATAACAAGCGGAGTTTCGTTTTTAAGTTTTGGAAGATTAAGACCATTACATACTAACGCGGTAATTTTTGCCTTCGTTGGAAATGCAATGTTTGCAGGTGTTTATTACTCAATGCAACGTTTATTAAAAGCAAGAATGTTTAGTGATTTATTAAGTAAACTTCACTTTTGGGGCTGGCAATTAATAATTGTTGCTGCAGCAATCACTTTACCATTAGGATATACTACTTCAAAAGAATATGCTGAGTTAGAATGGCCAATAGATATTGCCATAGCATTAATTTGGGTTGTATTCGGTATCAACATGATTGGAACTATTATTAAAAGAAGAGAAAGACATATTTATGTAGCAATTTGGTTCTACATTGCAACTTTTGTTACGGTTGCTGTTCTTCATATCTTTAATAGTTTAGAGTTACCTGTTTCTTTATCAGGTATGAAATCATATTCTATTTATGCAGGAGTTCAAGATGCTTTAGTACAATGGTGGTACGGACATAATGCTGTTGCATTTTTCTTGACTACACCTTTTCTTGGAATGATGTATTATTTTGTTCCAAAAGCTGCAAATCGTCCTGTTTATTCTTATAGACTTTCTATCATTCACTTTTGGTCTTTAATTTTCTTATACATTTGGGCTGGACCACACCACTTATTATATTCTTCATTACCTGATTGGGCTCAAAATCTTGGAGTTGTATTTTCTGTAATGTTGATTGCTCCATCTTGGGGTGGAATGATAAATGGCTTATTAACGCTTCGTGGTGTTTGGGATAAAGTTCGAACCGATTCAGTATTAAAATTCTTTGTTGTTGCAATTACAGGTTATGGAATGGCAACATTTGAAGGACCAATGCTTTCTCTTAAAAACGTAAATGCTATTGCTCACTTTACAGATTGGATTATTGCTCACGTTCACGTTGGTGCGTTAGCTTGGAATGGATTTATGTCATTTGGTATGATTTATTGGTTGATTCCTAGAATGACAAAATCTAAATTATTTTCAGAAAAATTAGCAAACTTCCATTTTTGGATTGGTACTTTAGGTATTATTTTATATGCTCTTCCAATGTATGTTGCAGGATTTACTCAAGCTTCTATGTGGAAACAATTTAAACCTGATGGAAGTAGTTTAGAGTATGGAAACTTCCTTGAAACAGTTACTCAATTAATGCCAATGTATTGGATGAGAGCTATTGGTGGAACTTTATATCTAATAGGAGTTTTTGTGTTAGTATATAACATTATTATGACTGTTAGACAAGGACAAGCCGTTGAAAATGAGTTAGCAGAAGCTCCAGCATTAGCAGTTATAAGTAAAAATAGATTAAAAGGAGAAAAATGGCATGCTTGGTTAGAAAGAAAACCTGTTCAATTTATGATTTATACAACAATTGCAATCTTAATTGGTGGTGCAGTTCAAATATTGCCAACATTATTAGTAAAATCTAATATTCCAACAATTGCTGCTGTAAAACCATATACACCACTTGAACTTCAAGGTAGAGATTTATACATTCGTGAAGGTTGTGTAAGTTGTCACTCTCAAATGATTCGTCCTTTCCGTTCAGAAGTTGAACGTTATGGTGAATATTCTAAAGCAGGAGAATTTGTTTATGATCATCCATTCCTTTGGGGTTCAAAAAGAACAGGTCCAGATTTAGCTAGAGAAGGCGTTACAGGAAATCCGTTAAGTGGAGGTAGAGATGATGTTTGGCAATTCAATCACTTATACGATCCGCAAAGTATTTCTCCGGGTTCATTGATGCCAAGATACCAATGGTTAATTCATAATCAATTGGATAACTCAACTATTCAAGACAAATTGAAAGCCATGGTTACTTTAGGCGTTCCATATACCGAAAAAGAAATTGCTGATGCTCAAAAATCTATTGATGCACAAGCAAGTAAAATAGAATCAAGATTATTAGCGAATACAGAAATTAAAAAATCTTTTGGAACTGACGATGTAGTTCGTTTAAAAGATAGAGAGATTATAGCAGTAATTGCTTACTTACAACGTCTTGGAACCGATATTCAAGTAAAAGATAAAAAATAAGTTATGTTAAAGTTTGTAAAACAAAATTTAGAAACAATTGATGGCGTATCAATTTACCCTATCATTTCACTTGTAATTTTCTTTTCAGCATTTGTATTATATACTGTTTGGGCATTTACATATAGTAAAGAGCGAATAAAAGAAATGAGTGATCTTCCATTAAAAGACGAATAATTTTAAAATATAAAAAGTAAGATAATGAAAAAATTAATTCCATCATACGTAAGAATTCCATTGATATTTGCAATTGTATTTGCAGCATTGGAATATTTTATTGACTCAGGAGATAGACCTGCTTTTGTAAAGTTTCCAATGGTTTCGGTATTCCTAGCAGTATTTCTATTTTTATTAATTGCAATCGAAATAGTGGTCAATGCAGTAGATAAAGTAACTTATCATCTTTTGACTGATGAACAAAAACAACAATTAGATAATGCTCAATCTGTTCCATTTACAGAGAGTAAATTCTATCAAGGTATTATGTCTAAATTAACTCGTTCTAAAGCTATTGAACAAGAAGCCGATGTAATGTTAGAGCACGATTATGATGGAATTAGAGAATTGGATAATGTATTACCTCCATGGTGGGTAAATTTATTCTATGCAACAATAATTTTTTCTTTAGTGTATTTAGTTCGCTTCCACGTAATGGATGATTACACTCAAGCAGAAGAGTTTAACAAAGAAGTTGCAATGGCTGAAGAATTTAAAGCTAAAAATGCTTCTGCTGCTCTAGATGACATGAATATAGATAAAGTAACTCTTTTAACTGATGCTGAAAGTATAGCTAAAGGAAAAGAAATATTCGCAAATACTTGTGCATCTTGCCACAAAGCAGATGGTGGAGGTTTAGTAGGTCCAAACTTAACTGATGAAACTTGGATTAATGGTGGAGGTATCAAAAATATTTACAAAGTCATTTCTGAAGGAAGTCCCAATAATCCTTCAATGGTTTCTTGGAAAAAAATTATAAAACCTACAGATATTCAAAAAATATCTAGTTATATAATGTCACTAAAAGGAACTAATCCTGCAGGCGCAAAAGCTCCAGAAGGTCAAAAATGGGTTGAAGAAGCTACACCTGTTACAGAGACAAAACCAGCAACTGATTCAACTAAAGTTGCTTCAGCTAAATAAAAATTAAGAGGAGAGGTTTTGAGTTTTGCTCAAAACCTTTCTAAATAAAAGGTGATCAAAATGTAATTGATTTAACCAAAAAAATAAAAAATGTCAACAAATAATTTGCCTGAAGAAAATTTTAGAGATTCAATTTCAACAATTGATAAGTCAGGAAAAAGGGCTTTTATATTTCCTAAAATACCTGTTGGAAAGTTTTATGATAAAAGAAAATTAGTAAGTTATCTACTTTTAGCGTTTTTATTGAGTGCTCCATTTATAAAAATTAATGGAAACCAATTTTTGATGTTCAATGTATTAGAAAGAAAATTTAATATTTTTAGTTTTCCTTTTTGGCCTCAAGATTTTCATCTATTTGTAATTTCGATGATTATTGGTGTTGTTGGGTTAGCATTATTTACTGTAGCTTTTGGTAGAATATTTTGCGGATGGTTTTGTCCTCAAACTATTTTCATGGAAATGGTTTTTAGAAGAATTGAGTTTTGGATTGATGGAGATAGAGCACAACAAATGCGTTTAGCAAAACAAGATTGGGATGCCGAAAAAATAAGAAAACGATTTGCAAAATGGATAGTATTCTTTGTAATTTCTTTCCTAATTGCAAATGTGTTTTTAGCTTATTTAATTGGAAGTGACGAATTAATTAAATTTATCAAAGAAGGTCCAACTAAAAATGTAAGTACGCTTATTGCATTATTAATTTTTACAGGTGTTTTCTATTTTATTTTTGCTTGGTTTAGAGAGCAAGTATGTATAATTGCTTGTCCATACGGAAGAATGCAAGGTGTTTTATTAGATAACAAAACCATAAATGTTGCTTACGATTACGTTCGTGGTGAAGGTGAAAAAGGAAGAGCAAAATTCAATAAAACAGAAGACAGAGCTGCTTCAGGAAAAGGTGATTGTATCGATTGTAAAGTATGTGTTCACGTTTGTCCAACAGGTATTGACATCAGAAATGGTACACAGTTAGAATGTATTAATTGTACCGCATGTATTGATGAGTGTGATACCATAATGGAAAAAGTTGGATTACCAAAAGGTTTAATCCGATATGCAAGTGAAGACGAAATTGTTAAAAAAGAAAAGTTTAAAGTAACCACTAGAATGAAAGGTTATAGTGCTGTTTTAGCAATATTAATTGGAGTTTTTATTGGAATGCTTTTCTTGAGAAATGATGTTGAAGCAACTATTTTGCACATGCCAGGACAATTATTTCAACATGAAGGAAAAAATATTAGCAATATTTATAATTATAAAATCATCAATAAAACTGAACGAGCATTTAATAATGTTACCTTTAAATTAGTTGGAGTTGATGGTGAAGTTAAAATGGTTGGAAATCAATCATTAATTGTTCCAAAACAAGGAGCTGCGCAAGGAACTTTATTTATAAAACTTCCCGAAAGTAAGTTAAAAGGTGAAAAAATGGAAATTAAAATTGAAGTTTTAAATAATAAAAAAGTTATTGAAACGGCAACAACAAATTTTAATGGTCCAAGAAATTTCAATCAATAAATTAAAACATCATGAAAATAAATTGGGGAAGAGCAATTGTAATTGCATTTGGATTATTCATGACTTTCATTTTATATTTTGTTTTCAAAGTACAATCTGATAGTAAATATGATAATGAATTGGTAGTAGAGAAATACTATCAAAAGGAATTGACTTTTGAAAAACAAATGGAAAAAGAGCAAAACGCTCATGATATGGATCAAAGTGTAACCATTATTTCAACAAATGATGGAATAAAAATTACATTTCCAAAAGAATATGATATAAAAAAGATTAATGGAAAAGTGTCCTTTTACAGACCGTCAAACAAAAAGCTCGATTTCGAAGTGCCAATTTCGTTATCAAGTCCACATTTGCTCATACCTAAAAGTAATTTGGTTGGCGGTCGTTGGGACATTTCTGTAGATTGGTCTTATGAAGGCAAAGAATTTTTAAGTAAAGAAACAGTAATTCAATAAAAAATGCTTTATACAGCTTTACTATTTGGATTGATTAGTAGTTTTCACTGCATTGGTATGTGTGGTCCAATTGCTATAATGTTACCTGTAAATCACAAAAATCCATCTATAAAAGCGCTACAAATTCTAACTTATCATCTTGGCAGATTATCTGCTTATGGTACTTTAGGTTTACTATTTGGATTTTTAGGTAAAGGATTTTATTTAGCAGGATTGCAACAAACAATGTCTATAGTTGTTGGAGTTATGATGATAGTTATTGCCATTGTTCCAGAGAAAATATTTGCTAGATATAATTTTTCGAAACCAATTTATAGTTTGATTTCAAAAGTAAAATCTACTTTGGGAAGTCAATTCAAAAGAAAAAGTCCCGATGCCTTGTTTACTATCGGTTTGTTTAATGGATTTTTACCTTGTGGAATGGTTTATGCCGCATTATTTGGAGCCATCGCAATGCAAAACGAATTAATTGGTGTTTCCTATATGCTTTTATATGGTATTGGAACAATTCCTTTAATGAGTGCTGTTGTTTATGCTTCCAATTTTTTAAGCTTTCCAATAAGAAGTAAAATGCAAAAAGCAATTCCTATTATTACTATTGTAATTGGAACATTATTTATTTTAAGAGGAATGGGATTAGATATTGCCTATGTATCACCAAGCAATTTAGATTTGTTTTTACAAGCCAATGCTAATTGCCATAAATAACAAACAAAAAACTAAAACTATGGAAAGACACAATTTGTTAAACGAGTTCCCTGAATATAAGGAAAAAATACACCAACTAAAAGTTGAAGATAATCATTTTAGAAAGTTATTTGATGAATATCACGAACTAGAACACAGAATTCACAATATTAATTCTGGAATTGAAGTCGCTATTGACGAGTATGTTCACGAATTGAAAGCAAAATTACTGCATCTAAAAGATGGAATTTATCAATATTTGAATAAATAGTAATTTTAATTAGGGTTTAGATAAAAGCACGTCTTAAAGGCTTGCTTTTTGATTTAGCAGCTTTTTTATAAATATAAAACTATTTTATTCCAACAAGTAAATCTGTTTTTCTATTTTTGCAAAACACAACTACAACAAAATGTACAAACTACTAATTCGTCCTATTCTTTTTCAATTTGATCCTGAAAAAGTACACTATTTTACCTTTTCATTAATCCGATTTTTATCTAAAATACCAGGATTTTCTTCTCTTTTCAAATCGTTATATTTATTAAACGACAAACGATTGGAAACTGAAGTTTTCGGATTAAAATTTCCAAATCCAGTAGGATTAGCTGCAGGTTTTGATAAAAATGCTGTTCTATACAAAGAACTTTCCAATTTTGGATTCGGATTCATAGAAATAGGAACGTTAACGCCAGTTGGTCAAGAAGGAAATCCAAAGAAACGATTATTCCGATTGAAAGAAGATTCGGCCATCATCAACAGAATGGGTTTTAATAACGGTGGAGTTCAAGAAGCTGTTGAAAGATTAAAGAAGAATAAAAACGTTTTAATAGGCGGAAACATTGGTAAAAATAAGCTTACGCCAAATGAAAATGCCACAAAAGATTACGAAATTTGCTTCGAAGCCCTTTTTGATTATGTAGATTATTTTGTGGTAAATGTGAGTTCGCCAAACACACCAAATCTACGTGAATTACAAGATAAAAAACCGTTGACAGAATTATTGCAAACGCTTCAAAATAAAAATATAGCTAAGCCAAAACAAAAGCCAATTCTCCTAAAAATCGCACCAGATTTGACCGATTCACAGCTTTTAGACATTATTGATATTGTAAACGAAACCAAAATTGCTGGTGTAATTGCAACCAATACAACACTTTCACGAGAAGGTTTGCAGTCTAAAAATAAATCAGAAACAGGCGGATTATCTGGAAAACCATTGACAAAGCGCTCAACTGAGGTGATTCGATTTTTATCTGATAAAAGTAATAAATCGTTTCCAATTATTGGTGTTGGAGGAATCCATTCGGCTCAAGATGCTATCGAAAAATTAGATGCAGGAGCAAGTTTAATTCAACTTTACACAGGTTTTATTTATGAAGGTCCACAATTAGTTAATGAAATAAATAAAGAAATTTTAAAAAGAAAATCCTAAACTTATCTGAACTAAAAGTCCAATTAGTAAAGCAATTCCGAAACTTAATAACGTTCCAATTAGAACATATTCGGTAAGTTTTCTGTCTTTTGCCTCTTTCAAATCTCCAAATCGAAAAATTGATTTCGCAGCTAATAAAAAACCAATGTCTTCAAAATGTCCAGTTAAAATAAAGCAGAACACGAAGAGTCGTTCTAAAATTCCAATATAATTTCCAGCATTTTGTAGCGAATCGTCATTGGTTTTATTTTCGGGTGTCCAAATAGAAATTATATTTTTGATGATGAGTGAAGTTGGTTTTGTCAATAAAATAAAACCTGTAATTGTAATCCAAAACTGGTTTCCAAAGCTTGTAAAATCTATGGTAGTATTGTTGTAAATTAATGTAACTGCAATAATAACAAGTAAATGCAAAATTTGGTCTACAGAAAACCAAATGCGTTTCGTTTTTGACTTTTGATAATGTAACTTCAAAAAATCAATAAAACCGTGTAATGCTGCTAAAGCGAAGGCATACCAACCAAAATCAGTAGTTCCAACTAAAATCCAAGCCAAAGCAAAGTGAAGTAAGGTTTGTAAATACAAGTAGATGCTCTTGTGTTTTTTCTGCTCTTTATCTTTTACCCACGAAGTCGGTTGCAATAAAAAATCACCTAACAAGTGAGCCAAAAGTAATTTTACAAACACAATCATAGTTCAAGAGATTTTATTTTTTTTCTAAAATAACGATCAACTTGCATCATCAGTTCATAATTAGAACGCTTTTGTCTTCGACTCACTGCTGCTTGATTGATTCCTAATTTTACTCCAATTTCCTCTTGAGAAAGTGTTGGGTTTTGAATAGCAACTAACACAAATTCAGCCGATTGTTGTAGCCAATTATCCATAAAGGACAGACTTAAATTAAGCATTAAATTCAACTCTTCATCAAATTCAGCAGTTCCAGAATTGATCGCTAAATTTATTTTTTGCTTTTTTAAGGTTTCAAATGTTTCACCAGAACGAATAAAAGCACTGCCATTACTTTCTGTGATTTTTCTTGCTTTATGTGTTTTATCTCCAAATCCTAAACTCATTCTTACATCTAAATCTATAGATTTAAAAAATGCTTTAATTTGAAAAGCAATAGTCAGAGCGTCTTCTATGTTCTTGATTTCCAATTGAAATTCATCGCCACGATAGATTTCCCAATCGTTTGGAGATTTCCCAATCGTTTGAAATAGTGATTTTAAGTCATCCATCCATTTTTTGGAAGGAACCTTTCTTGAGTTGATAATATCGCCTGTAAGTATCACAATCATAAGTCAAAAGTACTAAATATTTTTAATAAAACAACAATTATTACCAAAATACGTAATAATTCAATTTATTACCGATTTACGTAATATTTGTAATTATTACTAAAATACGTAATATTTTAAGTTATTACCAAAAAGTGTAATAATTAAATTTTGCTTCTTTATAAAAAACGATTTCGTAAAAACGATTTCTTTAGTATCTTTGGCAACAAATGGAGAAAATCAAAATCATAGAATGTCCTCGTGATGCCATGCAAGGCATAAAGCCTTTCATTCCTACCGAACGAAAAGTAGATTATATTCAAGCGCTACTTCGCGTAGGCTTTGATACTATTGATTTTGGAAGTTTTGTTTCTCCTAAAGCCATTCCACAAATGGTTGATACTGCTGAGGTTTTAGCACAACTAGATTTGTCTCAAACCCAAAGTAAATTACTTGCAATTATCGCTAATACTCAAGGTGCAGAATTGGCTTCTGTTCATAAAGAAATACAGTATTTAGGTTTTCCGTTTTCTATTTCTGAGAATTTCCAGATGCGAAATACGCACAAAACTATTGCCGAAAGTTTAATCACTTTACAAGAAATTTTAAACATCGCTGATAAATCTAATAAAGAAGTAGTTACCTATATTTCAATGGGTTTTGGAAATCCTTATGGTGATCCATGGAATGTTGATGTAGTAGGCGAATGGACAGAAAAATTGGCCAATATGGGTGTAAAAATTCTATCACTTTCAGATACTATTGGAAGTTCTACTCCAGAAGTAATAGATTATTTATTTTCCAATTTAATTCCAAAATATCCAAACATCGAATTTGGAGCGCATCTTCATACAACTCCAGACAAATGGCACGAAAAAATTGATGCAGCATACAAAGCAGGTTGTCGTCGTTATGATGGCGCCATTCAAGGTTTTGGTGGTTGTCCAATGGCAAAAGACGACTTGACAGGTAACATGCCAACCGAAAAAATGTTATCTTATTTTACCCAACAAAAAGCCGACACGAACACAAGTCCAATGAGTTTTGAAAGCGCTTATAATGTGGCTTCACGTTTATTTGGAGAGTTTCATTAGAAGTTTTTAGTTTTCAGTTTTCAGTCTCAGTTTTCAGTTATTTGTGCTTCGCGTAATTTCAAAAGATATAAATTCGTGTAATTTCAAAGCAAATCAATTCGTGCAAATTCGTGAAATTCGTGTCTGAAAAATAACTTAACGTCTTTTAAAAATCTTATAAACTTCCATCCACATCACAGACACAAAAGCAATTAAAATACTCAATCCAATTTGCTTATAATCAACCATTTCAAACAAAAAGAATTTAGAGAAAACTGGTACAAAAAGTAGGAGCGAAGTGAGTGCCATTGTCAATCCAATTATTATCAAAACCAAATTGTTTTTATATCGTATTGTAGTAAAAATGGAATAATAAAACGAACGATTTTCCAAAGTCAGAAAAATATTTGAAGCAATTAAGGTTAGAAAAATTGAAGTTCGCGTATAGGTTTCTGAAAACCCTTTTTGGATGCAATATTGATACATAAATAATAACCCCAAAGTAATAACCAATCCTTGAATAATACTAATAGTAATCTCTTTCAAGTTAAAAAAAGTTGTTGTTAAAGGTCTGGGTTTTTCTAACATTAAATTGTGTTCCATGGGTTCGTTTTCATAAATTATAGAACAAGTTGGTCCCATAATTATTTCTAAAAATATGATATGAACCGGTGTAAAAATATTCGGATACATCCATCCCAATGCTAACGGAATAAAGACAATCATTATTATTGGAATATGAATAGAAATTATATATTGAATAGCTTTTTTTAAATTCAAATAAATCTTTCTTCCCATCGCAATAGCATCAGTCATTTTTGCAAAATCATCGTCAATCAAGATTAAATTGGCGGCTTGTTTAGCAATTTCGGTTCCTTTTTTACCCATTGCAATTCCTATGTGAGCCGATTTCAAAGCTGGACCATCATTTACACCATCGCCAGTCATTGCTACAATTTGATTATTGTCTTTTAGGGCTTGAATAATTTTTAGTTTTGCTTCAGGAAACATTCGTGTAAAAATGGCGGTTTCCATCACTTTTACTTTCAATGTAGCTTCGTCCATTTCCATTAACTCGTCGCCGTTTAGAACTTTGTCGGAATCTTTAAAACCAACCTGTTTGGCTATGGTTGATGTAGTTTGAGCATTATCACCAGTAACTATTTTTAATTGAATTCCAGCTTTGTAAAAAGTCTCAAAAACTTCTTGAATATTAGCTTTTGGTGGATCATAAAATGCTACCAATCCTTTAAAATTAAATTTAAATTCTTGTTGTGTTTTAGGATAATCAGTTCCAGAAAACTCAGCAACACCAACACCAAGAACGCGATAACCTTCATTAGCCATTTTTTCAATAGCAACTAAAATTTGTTTTTTTTCACTTTCAGATAATTGGCTGACAGCGATAATTGCTTCTGGAGCACCTTTGGCAGCTATGACTTTTTTACCTTTTGAATCTTCAAAAATATGCGTCATCATAGGTGGTTTTCCACCCAAAGGATATTCGTGTACCAATTTAAAATTTGGTCTTTCATCTACCGATTCTAATTTAGTGTACGCTTCATGAATGGCTATTTCCATAGCATCAAACGGAATGGGTTCGCTAGACCACATGGCATAACTTAAAACTTCTTCTGCTTCTGGATTCAACTTAATTTTAGTGTCAACAATACCATCCGATTTGAAAACATACAATTGAGCCAAACTCATTTTGTTTTCTGTAATTGTTCCTGTTTTATCGGTGCAAATTACTGTAGCACTACCCAAAGTTTCAACGGTTTTTGTTTGTTTGGTTATGATTCCCATTTTCATTAATCGCCACGCTCCAAGTGCCATAAATGAAGCAAAAGCAACTGGAATTTCTTCTGGAATAACACTCATCGCAATAGTCAATGCTTTGAGTAAGCTATCTAAAATACTTTTGGAATGATAATAATTTAAAGCCCAAACAATCCCAAAAATAAGTAATCCAATGATTGACATTTTCTTTACAAAATTGGTAATCTGAATTTGTAATGGTGTTTTTTCCTCTTGAATTTCTTCTAAACTTTTTCCAATTTTCCCCAAACTTGTTTGGTTTCCTATAGCAGTTACTTCGCAAATCGCCATGCCTGTTGCAACGATTGTTCCTTGAAATACTTGTTTAATTTCTGATGCTTCATTTTTAAAAACAGATAATGATTCACCAGTTAAAATTGCTTCATTAACCGAAAAATCATTAGATTGAATGATAGTGGCATCGGCAGGAATAAAAGTTCCTTCTTCAATTTGAATAAAATCGCCAAGCACAATTTCTTCACTTGGAATTTCTATAACTTCACTATTTCTGATGACTTTACTTTTGGGTTGCGATAATTTTTTTAAAGCATCAATTGCATTTCTACTTCGAGCTTCTTGGAATAAAGAAATTGCCGCAACTAAAAATATAGCAACAGTCATAAAAATTCCATCACCATAATCTCCAGAAATGTAGTAAATACTTGCGGCAGCAACTAGTAACAAAAACATAGGTTCTTTTACCATTTCTAACAATGACATCAAGAAATGATTTTTTTCTTGATGTTCTAAAGAATTGGTGCCATTTTTAGTTCTAGAGGAAATAACTTCTTCATTTGAAAGCCCTGAAATTTTATCTTTGGAATCTATCATAAAACCGAATTAAGAAGTTACATTAAAGTTAATCATTTTTATTGGATTTTCAATCATTTTAATTTACTAAATGATAAAACTAATCACTATTCACTAATTACTATTTACTTTTTCACTATATTTGCACGCAATTTTACTACAACACTGAACCAAGTTCAGCATAAACTACAAATTGCAACATGAAAGCACACACAACTAAAATCGTTGGAGAAGGTTTAACCTATGACGATGTACTGCTAATTCCAAATTATTCTGAAGTTTTACCGCGAGAAGTTAATATTCAATCGAAAATATCTAGAAATATTTCGTTGAATGTTCCTGTTGTTTCTGCAGCTATGGATACCGTTACCGAAAGTTCTATGGCAATTGCTATGGCTCAAGAAGGTGGAATTGGTGTTTTACACAAAAACATGACTATCGAACAACAGGCAGCTAAAGTTAGAAAAGTAAAACGTGCCGAAGCCGGAATGATTATCGATCCAGTGACTTTACCTTTAAATTCAACGGTTGGTGATGCTAAAATGTTGATGAAAGAACACGGAATTGGTGGAATTCCAGTAGTTGATGAAAATGGAACTTTAAAAGGAATTGTTACTAATAGAGATTTGCGTTTTGAGAAAATCAATTCGCGTTCCATTTTGGAAGTAATGACATCAGAACATTTAGTTACCGCAGCCGAAGGAACAACTTTGCAAGAAGCCGAAGGAATTTTGCAACAAAATAAAATTGAAAAACTACCAGTAGTTGATACCAATAACAAATTAGTTGGATTAATTACGTTTAGAGATATTACTAAATTAGCTCAAAAACCTGTTGCTAATAAAGATAAATTTGGTCGTCTTCGAGTTGCTGCAGCTCTTGGAGTTACTGCTGATGCTGTAGAAAGAGCAACTGCTTTAGTAAACGCAGGAGTTGATGCCGTAATTATTGATACGGCTCACGGACACACTAAAGGTGTGGTTGATGTTTTGAAATTAGTTAAAGCTAAATTTCCAAATCTTGATGTAATTGTTGGAAATATTGCTACTGCAGAAGCAGCTTTATATTTAGTAGAAAATGGAGCTGATGGCGTAAAAGTCGGAATTGGTCCAGGTTCAATTTGTACTACAAGAGTAGTTGCTGGTGTCGGATTTCCTCAATTTTCAGCAGTTTTAGAAGTTTCAGCTGCTTTGCGAGGTTCAGGAGTTCCAGTAATTGCAGATGGTGGAATTCGTTATACAGGAGATATTCCAAAAGCGATTGCTGCTGGTGCTGATTGTGTAATGCTTGGTTCACTTTTAGCAGGAACTAAAGAATCACCAGGAGAAACTATCATTTTTGAAGGAAGAAAGTTCAAATCCTATCGCGGAATGGGTTCAGTGGAAGCTATGCAAGAAGGTTCTAAAGACAGATATTTCCAAGATGTTGAAGACGATATTAAAAAATTAGTTCCAGAAGGAATTGTAGGTCGTGTTCCATACAAAGGTGAATTGAACGAGAGTATGCAACAATTCGTTGGTGGTTTGAGAGCTGGAATGGGTTATTGTGGTGCTAAAGACATTTCAACACTGCAAGAAACAGGAAGATTTGTAAGAATCACAACTAGCGGAATTGGCGAAAGTCATCCTCATAATGTTACGATTACTAAAGAAGCTCCGAATTACTCTCGTTAGTTTTTTCAGTTTTCAGTAAACCGCTTGTCATTCCTTAGGAATCTAGATGTTTTAAACCATTAAGCAAATTAAGGTAATTAAGAATTTAAAAAACTTACTCTATCTTAATTTACTTAATGTTTTTTTACACCTTCAAAAACTCAGCAATTTTTTTCTTTTCGCCTGCAATCCAAAGGATGTCACTATCTTCTAAAACTAAATGAGATTCCGGATTTAGAATTCGTTTTCCGTTGCGTTCTATTCCTACAATGATGCCGAGCGTTTTTTCTCTAATTTGTGATTCACGGATACTCTTTCCTATGCAAACTCGATTTTTTAATTCCAATTTTTGAAGAACGATGTCCGTTTCAACAGTTTGTTCGGCTGCATCAATTTCGTTCTTATCCAAGTAAATTTTGAATTCTTTAACCTGTTCGTCCGTTCCAATAACACTTATTTCATCGCCAGGGAATAGTCTTTCGGTTCTAGCAGGAATATTAATTATGACTTCACCTCTTTTTATTGAGACAATATTTATCCCAAATAGTTCTCTAATTTTTAATTCTTCGAGTGTTTTTCCTGCTAAATTAGATTCTTTAGCGATATCAAATTCTGTCATGTGTCCATCCCAGGGTGATAAAGTATTTTGCCTTTTATTTTCTTTTTTAATTTCACGGTCATTCAAATTACTTATAAAATGATATTCAATTTTATGATAAATAGCGTGTAGTTTTTTTGGAAATAGAATATATGTAGCAACAGCAAGTAAAAAGGAAATAAATGCAATTCCTAATGAGAAAAAAGTATTTAAAACAAATCCGATGTAAAATAACGAAAGCGCAATTCTAAAGAGTACTAACATAACAAGTGGACCTTGATGTTTTTTCTCTTCCATTAATACTTGAACTTCTTTTACAGCAACTCTTCTTAATGATAAAGCCCATAAAAATGGAGACAAAATAACAACAGTGATCAAAGCAGCAATCACATTTCCAGCTCTAGAATCTTGAACTAATGGCAAGATATAAGTTGAAGAAAGCAAAATAATTGCCACAATAATGATAGAGTGGAGGACAACTTGAGTCAAATAACTTCGCAATACAATTTGCCAGTTGCTTTTGGACTTTATTTCTTCAGTATTAGCGCTGTAAAGCTGTATTCTTTTTACCCATTTTTTTGGTAATTTTTTCTCTACAAAACTTGAAAATGGTTCGGCAAATTTTACCATAAAAGGTGTTGTAAACGTAGTAATTGCTGAAACTGCCACCACAATTGGATACAAAAAATCATTGGTAACTTTCAAAGTTGTTCCCAAAGTAGCAATGATAAAGGAGAATTCGCCAATTTGAGACAAACTCATTCCGGCTTGAATGGATTGTTTTAAAGGTTGTCCAGATAATAATGAACCAATGGTAGAACTTATTGATTGTCCGAAGATTACTACTAGGGTTAAAATAGCAACTGGTAAGGCATATTCGACCAAAGTATCAGGATTGATAAGCATTCCAACCGATACAAAGAAAACGGCGCCAAATAAATCTTTTACGGGTTTTACAAGATGTTCAATATGTTCGGCTTGAGTAGTTTCTGCAATAATGGAACCCATTATAAATGCGCCAAGTGCAGGAGAAAAGCCAACATTTGCAGCAAAAATTACCATCAGTAAACAAAGTGCTAACGAAATAATCAACATCATTTCGTCGGTTAACAGGTGCTTAGCTTTTTGTAATAATGTTGGAACAAAAAAGATACCTACAACAAACCAAATGGTTAAAAAGAATACTAGTTTCAAAACCGATTGTACTAATTCCATACCAGAAAATTGCTGACTTACGGCAATAGTTGACAGTAAAACCATCATTAAAATGGCGATGATGTCTTGAACAATTAAAGAACCAATTACATTTCCAGCAAATTTTTGAGATTTTACACCTAGTTCATCAAAGGTTTTTAATATTATGGTTGTTGACGAAATTGAAAGAATTACACCAAGAAAAATGCTATTCATTTTATTCCAACCCATAAGTTGACCTACAAAAAAGCCAGTGGTAACCATCACGATTATTTGTGTAAGTGCAGTTATGGAAGCTGTTCCGCCAACTTTCATTAGTTTTTTAAAACTGAATTCTAATCCTAAACTGAACAAGAGGAATATGATACCTATTTCAGCCCAGACTTTTACGCTATTAACATCTTGTACTGTTGGAAAAAAGTCAATCTCAGAACCTGCCAAGAATCCAGCAACTAGATAGCCTAAAACTAAGGGTTGTTTTAAAATTCTAAATAACAATACAGCAATAGCAGCAGTAATTAGGATTAAACCTAAATCACTAATTAAATCGGGTAAATGAACTGCTGGTGCTGCTAAAAAGTGTGGCATATGTTTGAATTTTTACTAAAATAACAAAAAATCTGCTTTAATCAAAACGACTAAGGCAGATTTAAAGAAATTATAACAAAAATTAGAATTAAATACCCAAATAATTACTTGGACTAATCTGCATCAATTCCACTTTGATTTCATCGGAAACGTTTAGTGTTTGTATAAAATTATGAATAGCTTCTTTATTGATAATAGTATTAGTTCTAGTTAAATCTTTCAAAGCTTCATAAGGATTTGGGAAACCTTCACGACGTAAAATCGTTTGAATTGCTTCGGCTACAACTGCCCAGTTTTTCTCTAAATCTTCTTCAAATTTAACTTCGTTTAAAACCAATTTATTTAAACCTTTCAAAGTAGCTTCAAATGCAATTAAAGTGTGTCCCATTGGAACACCAATGTTTCTTAAAACCGTACTATCAGTTAAATCGCGTTGTAATCTTGAAATTGGTAATTTTGCAGAAAGATGTTCGAAAATAGCATTCGCAATTCCTAAATTTCCTTCTGAATTTTCAAAATCAATTGGATTTACTTTATGTGGCATTGCTGACGAACCTATTTCTCCAGCTTTGATTTTTTGTTTGAAATAGTCCATCGAAACATACGTCCAAATGTCTCTATCTAAATCAATTAGAATAGTGTTAATTCGTTTTAAAGCATCAAAAAAGGCTGCAAAATGATCGTAATGTTCTATTTGTGTAGTTGGAAAAGAATGGTGTAATCCTAAAGTTGATTCTACGAAATCGGTTCCAAATTTTTTCCAATCGGTGTTTGGGTAAGCAACATGATGTGCGTTGTAATTTCCAGTTGCGCCACCAAATTTTGCCGCAAATGGAACGTTAAATAACAATCGCATTTGCTCTTCCAATCGTTCTACGAAAACCAAAATCTCTTTTCCCAATCGAGTAGGAGAAGCTGGTTGACCGTGCGTTCTTGCTAACATTGGAATGTCTTTCCATTCAACTGAAAGCTCTTTTAATTTTGCAATTATAGCGATCAAACTTGGTAAATACACTTTTTCAAAAGCTTCTTTTGTAGATAAAGGAATCGCTGTATTATTAATGTCTTGAGATGTCAATCCGAAATGAATGAATTCTTTGAACGGTTCTAATCCTAATGCATCAAATTTACTTTTGATGAAGTATTCAACAGCTTTTACATCGTGATTAGTCGTTTTTTCGGTTTCTTTTATCCAAAGTGCGTCTTCGGTTGAAAAGTTGGTATAAATTTTACGTAAGGCATCAAAAACAGATTTGTTTACACCTGAAAGTTGTGGTAAATCGGCTTCACATAAAGCAATAAAATATTCCACTTCAATTAAAACTCGATATTTTATTAGAGCTTCTTCCGAAAAAAATGGTGATAAGGAAACGGTTTTGCTTCTATATCTTCCGTCAATTGGTGAAATAGCGTTTAATTCTGTTAGTTGCATTGTGTTGTTTTGTTGTTTATTCTGAACTCGATTCAGAATCTAGTTATTTTCAAGTTGCAAAAATAGTTAAACGATTTTAGAATATAGAATATAGAACAAAGAAAATAGACTATCCATGGAATCTATTTTCTAATCTCTATTTTCTATTCTCTTCTTCGCAATTTTTCTCTCAAAAACGGAACACCTTCATTAGCATTCATTGGAATTACTTCTAACGGATTAGCTAATTCATAAATCGTTGCAGGTTTTGGGTCAATATAATAAATAGCCGTGTTTGGTTTTCCGTAATGAATCAATCCAGCTGCTGGATATACTTGTAATGAAGTACCAATAACGGCAATAATATCTGCTGTTTGAACAATTTGCAAAGCTTCTTCAAGCGCTGGAACATCTTCACCAAACCAAACAATATGTGGTCGTAATTGATGTCCGTTTTTATCTAAATCGCCTGTTTTTAAATCGTGTGACCAATCTAAAATGTAGTTGCTGTCTTTTACACTTCGCACTTTTAATAGTTCGCCATGAAGATGTAAAACCTTTGAACTTCCAGCTTGTTCGTGCAAATTATCTACGTTTTGAGTAATGATATGAATGTCAAAATCGTTTTCTAATGCCTCTAAAGTTTGGTGTCCTAAATTAGGTTTTACTTGATGCAATTGCCTACGTCTCTGATTATAAAAATCTAAAACCAATTCTTGATTGTTACGCCAACCTTCGGGCGAGGCAACTTCCATCACATCGTGACCTTCCCATAAACCAACAGCATCACGAAAGGTTTTAATACCACTTTCTGCAGAAATTCCTGCACCAGTTAAAACTACTAATTTTTTCATCTTTTTCATTTGGACTTAAAACTAAGCATTTTTACTATTTTTGCCAAAATTATTTTTTAAAAATGGTCGATTTAGATTACTTAGCATATTTAGAAGAAATCCTTACTGAAAATAGAAAAGAACGTTTTCTTAATGTACTTAAAAACCGCACCAATCATTTTACGATTGCCATGGAAGACGTTTTTCAGTTGCACAATACTAGTGCGGTGATGCGAAGTTGTGAGGTTTTTGGGATTCAACAATTGAATGTTATTGAAGAAAAATTTGGCAAAAGAATCGATGCCGAAATTGCCATGGGTGCACAGAAATGGGTCGACGTCAATCGATTCAACTCGGTGCAATGCTGTATGCATGCCATGCGTGAAAAAGGATATCAAATTATTGCCACAACGCCACACAACGATTCGTGCTTAATTCACGAATTTGATATAACAAAGCGAAGTGCTATTTTCTTTGGAACTGAACGCGACGGACTTTCACCAGAAATTATTGAACAAGCCGATGGTTATATGAAAATTCCGATGGTAGGTTTTACAGAGAGTTTGAATATTTCAGTTTCGGCTGCCATTATTATTCAAGATATTACCAATAGATTGCGTCAATCGAATATCAATTGGCAATTGACCGACGAAGAAGTCCTTGAAAAACGATTGGATTGGGCTAGAAATTCTATTAAAGATATTAAAAGAATAGAGAAGCGTTACTATTCAAATCTCGAAAAATAAGCAATTTATAGATTTCAGTTAAATTTTGAATAATGTAGGAGCTCAAAGATAAATATTTAATTTCGTCAATAATTATAATCTAGTTTTTAGATTTTAATTTAAGTAATATTTTTTGTATGTCATTATTATAGAGTTTTATGCTAGATTATTTTAAATCTCAAAATGATTACTAAATGAAAACGATAAAAAAATGTCCCTCATTTTTAATTTTTTGATAATAGTATTTTTTTTAATAGATTTTTTTGATATTAATACCCAAATAGTTTGTTAATCTTTAGGTTAATTATATATTTGCACGTTTCAAAAAACGTGTGGTTGGGTAAATTATTTGATTTTTATTGAAAATCAGCTTTTTATCTTGTTATTAGTGACTTTTTGAAAAACCAACAAACAAAAATTAATTAATTTTTAGTAATAATGCAGAATAAAGGACTTATTAAATTTTTCGCAATTCTATTTGCACTGGTAAGTATTTACCAACTTTCTTTCACATTTGTAGCAAACAATGTAAAAAATGATGCTAAAGCTTTTGCTGGTGGTAATCAAGACAAAGAACTTAAGTATTTAGACTCTATTAGCAAAGAGAAAGTATTTAGTTTAGGATTTACTGATTATACTTTTAAAGAAGTAAGCGATAAGCAAATAAATAAAGGTCTTGATCTTGAAGGAGGAATTAACGTGATTCTTCAAATCTCTGTTAAAGACGTATTAAAAGGACTTGCAAACAATTCTAAAAATGCAGTTTTTAATAAAGCTCTAGAGGATGCTAAGAAAAATCAACAAGGAAATCAGTCCTATCTTGATGCGTTCTTTGTAGAATTTGATAAAGTTTCAAATGGAACTACTAAATTGGCTTCACCTGACATTTTTGCGAATAGAAATTTAGCAGACGAAATCAATTTTAACATGACTGATGATCAAGTTAAAAAAGTAATTAGCAGGAAAGTTGATGAATCAGTAGAAAGTGCTTTTGGCGTATTGAGAAAACGTATTGATAAATTTGGTGTAACACAGCCAAACATTGCAAAATTAGGTCAAACGGGTAGAATTTTGGTAGAATTGCCAGGAGCTAAAGATGTAGATCGTATAAAAAGATTATTATCTAGTACAGCTCAATTAGAGTTCTGGGAAACATACAAAATAGAAGAAGTAGGTAATTTTTTAATGGCTGCGAACGAAGCATTAAAAGCAACCGAAAAAAATGTTAATACCAAAGAAGTAGCTCCAATAAAAGAGGATACTTTATCTAAATTATTAACCGATGCTGATAAAAAAGATTCATCTGCAACAGCTAAAGGAAATAATCCTTTGTTCGATAAATTTTACACGCAAGGTGGTGGACCAATATTAGGGGTTGTTGCAAAAGCAGATACTGCTAAAGTAAATTCATATCTAAAAAGAACCGACATCAAAGCTTTACTACCTGCGGATTTGCGTTATGCAAAATTTGTTTGGGGAAAGCCGGCAACTATTAAAGATGAGAAAACAAAAAAGGATATTGAAACGTTTGACTTATATGCTTTAAAAGGAAATAGAGATAACACCGCTCCTCTTAGTGGTGGTGTAATTACAGATGCAAGAGATTCGTTTGACCAATCTGGAAAACCTTCTGTTTCTATGCAAATGAATGGCGCTGGTGCTAAAGTTTGGGAAGAATTAACGGGAAGAGCTTTTACTCAAAAAGGTTTTATTGCCATTGCACTTGATGATGTTGTATATTCTGCTCCCGGAGTTTCTTCTGGTCCTATTGCTGGTGGTAGATCAGAAATTTCTGGATCTTTTGATTTGACAGAAACTAAAGATTTAGCCAACGTTTTAAGAGCTGGTAAATTACCTGCCGCTGCAGAAATTGTTCAATCTGAAGTAGTTGGACCATCACTTGGTCAAAAAGCCATCGATGCAGGTACAACTTCGGCTGTTGTTGGTTTTTTATTGGTATGCTTATGGATGGTGTTCTATTATGGTAGAGCGGGGTGGTATGCTAATATTGCTTTATTGGTAAACTTACTTTTTCTTTTCGGAATTTTAGCAAGTTTGGGTGCTGTATTAACTTTACCTGGTATTGCAGGTATCGTATTAACTTTAGGTACTGCAGTAGATGCTAATATCATTATTTACGAAAGAGCTAAAGAAGAATTACGTGAAGGTAAAACACTGGGTGAAGCCGTTAAATCTGCTTACGGATGGACAGGTGCTATGCGTTCAATTATTGATGCTAACGTTACACACGTGCTAACAGGTGCTATCTTATTCATTTTTGGAACAGGACCAATTCAAGGTTTTGCAACTACTTTATTAATAGGTATTTTCACTTCTTTATTTACGTCAATTTTTATAGCTAGAATTTTTATTGATAAAGACATTGCTAAAAACAGAGCGTTGATGTTTGCTACACCATTGACAAAAAATTGGTTTACAAACTTCCATTTTGATTTTATTGGAATTAAAAAATGGAGTTACTTAATTTCTTCTGTTGTTGTGGTAGTAAGTATTATTTCAATTTTCTTCGTTAACGGATTAGATGAAGGTGTAGATTTTGTTGGGGGAAGAACTTTCCAAGTTAAATTTGAAAAACCAGTTGAAGCTTCTAAAATTGCTGAAGAACTTTCTACTGAATTTGGTACCGCTGTTGAAGCTAAAATTTTTGGTGATGACAACCAATTAAAGCTTACTACAAAATATAAAATTAAAGATGAAGGTACAACTGCGGATAAAGAAGTAAATGAGAAGTTATACAAAGTTTTAGGTAAATATTATACTAATGTTTCTTATGATAACTTCATTAATTCTTATGATGGTAAAAAAATTGGAGTATTACAATCTTCTAAAGTAGGTGCAGCAATATCTAATGATATCAAAACTAATTCTTTTTGGGCTGTAATTGGAGCAATGCTTGTAGTTGGACTTTATTTAGTAATTTCTTTTCGTAAATGGCAATTCTCACTTGGTGCATTAGCAGCCATTGTTCATGATGTTATTTTTGTTTTGGGATTGTATTCGTTGTTATACAAGTATATGCCTTTCCATATGGAGATGGACCAACACTTTATAGCTGCAATTCTTACTGTTATTGGATATTCTATGAATGATACTGTAATTGTTTTTGATAGAGTTAGAGAGTTCTTAGCAGGAAATGTAAAAGGAACTTTCAAAGATGTTGTAAATTCATCGATCAATACTACATTATCTAGAACAATCAATACTTCATTAACAATGATTTTAGTATTGCTAATTATGTTTATTTTTGGAGGTGAATCAATTAGAGGATTTATATTTGCAATGTTAATTGGTATTATTGTTGGAACTTATTCATCACTTTTTATTGCAACACCAATATTAGTTGATACAATGAACAAAAAAGATATTGCAGAAATAGAAAAACGTCACTCAGGTAGTTCTGAAGCATAGTCGTTTTTAAATAAACAATTTAAAAGCCATACAGTAATGTGTGGCTTTTTGTTTTAATTAAAAATGTATTTAAGTTTTTCGTATTATTTATTTTCCTAACTTCGTAAAACCTTAATTATCAATAAAAAAAATATTTCTATGAAACAACACACACACACACACACAAACAAAAATTTAATTTATTCTATTTGTTAGTGTTTCTATCCTTTTCTTTTGTTGTAAAAGCACAAACAGTAAGTTTTAATGCTATACCAACTATAAATTGTCCGTCAGGAAACATGTATTTATGTGGTACATATGCGCCACCTGCAACTGGTGGACCATATTCTGTTACTTTCAATGTTGATTTCTTTGGAGCACTTTATGTTGTAACAGGTGGAGAGCAATATCTAACCACATTAACACCAACAACTTTTTGTCTAACTATCCCAGCGAGTGTTTTTAATTTAAGTCCTTTTGGTAATTATGAGGTCTATTTGGGTGCTACATTTACGCAACTAAATGCACCTTTTGCAGAAGTTACCGTCACTGATGCTGGTGGTACTAATGATTTTGGTCCCGATATTTTTTATAGTAATACATGTCCTATTGTTGCTAATGATGATGGAGTAATAATTAATCAATGTAATGCAGGTTCAATAAATGTTTTTGCAAATGATATTTTTTTTGGTAACCCTGCAAACAACTCTAATGTAGTTTTAACGCAACTCACGACGCTTTCACCAGTCACATTAAATGCATCAACGGGAATAGCGTCTATACCAGCAGGTACTCAACCTGGAACTTATAATATTACTTATCAAATTTGTAATAGTTCAAATAGCTCACAATGTGATAATGCCATTGTAAGTTTTATAGTAAATCCTGCGCCAATAGTTGCAGCAAATGATTCTTTTTCTGTTAACACATGCACAGGAGGAAATTCTTCTAGTGTGCTGCTTAATGATACTATTTGTGGTTCATCTATTGCAACTCCTGTTACAGTTTCATTTTCAGGAACACCTGCAATTGTTGGAGCAACAATTTCAAATGCTGGAATAATCACTATACCGAGTGGAACTCCAATTGGTAATTATTCCTTTACTTACAATGTTTGTCATTCAGGATTTGCTACCTCTTGCAGTAGTGCAACAGTAAATGTAAATATTACAGGTTCAATAAATGCTGTTAATGATAATTTTAATAGCTCACCAATTAATTCATTAGCTGGCGGAGTTACACCAAGTATTTTACTTAATGATACTTTAAATGGTACTACTGCAAGTAGTAGTACTGCTATAATTAATATAGTATCAATCAATCCACCTTTATTAACTTCTCAATATTCTATAGCCAATAATGGAGTAATCACTTTTTCACCTGGAATTGGAAACGGAATTTACACCGTCAATTATTGCATTAGGCAAGTTGGTTGTTTATCTAATGTTTCTTGTGCAACAGTAACAGTAACATTTTCTGATGTTATTGTAACACCAACGGCAATACCTGGTATTAGAGCCAATAATTTAGTAACTAATGTTGATACTCAAACTAATAACAAAATAATTATTAGTGGTTATTTTTCCCAATATAATAATGTAAATCGACTAGGAATAGCAAGATTAAACGATAATTTAACACTAGATGTAGGCACTACACTTGTTCCAGTTCAAGTTGTACCCTACGATATGAAAGTTATTAAAAATGGAGGGGTAAATTTAGATAAAATACTTATTGCGGGAAGTTTTGGTGAAGTTGGAGGAAGTTTTTCTAATTCTGTGGGAATAGCAAGACTACTTTCAAATGGTAATTTAGATACCACCTTTAATAGTGGATTTTTGCCAACTGGCGCAATTCGGGGGGTATCTGGCAGTAATGCTCAAATTAGAGTGGTTTACGTTTATCCCGACAATGCACCATTTGGAAATGCTGGAAAGATTTTAATTGGAGGAATGTTCACTCATTATAATGGAGTTCCCCGTGAGAAAATAGCCAGATTAATGCCTAATGGCGCGCTTGATCCCTCCTTTAATGCAAATGACAATCTTTTACCAATTGGTTCTGACCAAGTTTTGGGTTTTAATAGTACTCCGCAGTCGTTTGAAGTACAACCCGACGGTAGAATTCTTGTAGGAGGATTTTTTACGATGGTGAGTGCTTACGTATGTAATAAACTAGTTAGATTAGAAAATAATGGTTTACTTGATCCTAGTTTTAACCAAGCTTACATTGAAAGTGGTGCCGTAAAACCTGGTGTTACAGGTCAGTCCGTGCAAGAAATAGTTTTACAACCTGATGGTAAAATTATTATAGCTGGTTTTTTTAGTTTATATAATGCGCTATCACGTAACAGCATTGCCCGTTTATTACCATCAGGAGCATTGGATATTACTTTTAATCCTGGTACTGGTTTTTTTCCTTCTTTCAATAACATTACACCAGCAGGTATATCTACAGAACCGCCTGGCATGATTCGTTCTTTAGTTTATGAACCTGCTGTGGGTGCAACGCCTGCAATACTTTATGTTTCTGGAGATTTTACAAGATATAACAATTTAAACGTACAAAAAGTTATTGCGATAAATTGTGGAACGACTGGAGCTGGAGGAAGAAATAATAGTTTTCGAGTTGGTCCTAATCTAACATCAGGTGGACCAAATGATAATGTTTGGTCAATGAAAAAACAAGGAGCCAAAATAATTATAGGAGGTAAGTTCACTTCTTATAACGGACTTAGTGCAATGAGAGTAACTAGAATTTTTCCAACTTTTGATAGCTTTCAATCAAACGAATTAAGAGGAGCTTATAGTTTTTATGATTCTGAACCTGAAATTGATATTAGTTTATTTGATAAAGGAGATGATTATGTCATATATCCAAATCCAAGTGAAGGTTTTATAAAAGTTTTAGCTTCAAATAAAGGTAAAGAAATAAAATCTGTGCAAGTTTATAATCATCTCGGTCAAATGATTATCGAAAACAATTTTGAAAATCATATGGAAATTGATTTAGATTTAACTACTTTCACTAAAGGTCTTTATTTTGTGATTTTCAATAACGATAAATCAAACGTCAAAAAAATAATAATTCAATAAATTAATTACAATGAAAAAGTTTATTATTTTTTTATTAGTTCCTTTTTTATGTTTCTCTCAAGTAAATCTTGATACTACATTTAGTGATGATGGAAAAGTAATATTTGATAACTGTCCTTATGGTGTTACAAATGATTTAAGTTTAGATAATACATCTGATAATAAGATTATACTAGGTTATAGAGGTGCTGCAAATCTTTACGGTTTTTTTTTCAAGTTTAATGCAGATGGAAATCTTGATACATCTTTTGGAACTAATGGTTATTTTGAGTTAAGTAGCAATACTACAACAGTTTTACAACCCGAGTCAAACTATAGTATGGTTGAACTTGAAGTGCAAAATGATAATAAAATAGTTTCATCAGGCAGACGTGAGTCAATAGCCGCTTCAACATTTTGTATTTCTCGTATGAATCCAAACGGTGGATTGGATACTACATTTAACGGAACAGGTTTTCTAGAGGTAAGTTTTGACAATAGTGTTAGTAGAGGTAACTGCATGAAATTGCAAAGCGATGGTAAAATTTTAGTTGGCGGGTATTCAGGAAATAGCTCTGAATTTTTTTCTATTTTACGTTTAAATTCCAATGGAACGTTAGATAATTCTTTTGGAACATTAGGTAAAGTTCAAACATTAATGATGGGTCAATCATTGCCTTATAGCATAGCACTTCAATCCGATGGTAAAATTCTTATGGGTGGTTATGTTTTAAATAATCCATATGGATATGATTTTGCTTTAGTACGTTATTTATCAAACGGTACTTTAGATACAAGCTTTGGAACTAATGGAATTGTGGTTACAACAATTAGTGCAATTTTCAGTGATTCAATTCGAAAAGTACTTGTTCAAAATGACGGAAGAATAATTGTTGTTGGGAATTATGCTGATAGTTCAGGCGAAAGTAGAGTTGCAATGGTTAGATATTTAAATAACGGAGCAATAGATACTTCTTTTGCTGCAAATGGCATTTATATTGCAGATTTTTATAGCGCAACTTATGATGCTGCTCTTCAAATTGATAATAAAATTGTTTTAAGTTCTTCAACTTATGACTATGATTTAAATTTTTTCAGATTTAACATTATTAGATTTAATCCCGATAGTGTTGTTATGGACAATAATTTTATTTCTAGTAATTCAGCATTTCCTTTTTCACTCCTAGAAAGTAGAGGAAGTTCCATTAAAATATTACCCGATAATAAAATTATAGCATGCGGTTCATCTTTTTTAACTACTAATCCGTGTGGTGATTTATCAGGTCTTTTAGTGCGAATCAATCCAGGTCCACTATTATCCAATAATGAGTTTGAAGAAAATCAATTGGTGTTTTACCCCAATCCAACAGAAAATGTAGTGAGTTTTGATAATTCTATTTCGCAATATCAAAAAGCTGCTATCTTTAATATTTTAGGTCAAGAAGTTGGTACAATAACGTTGAAGAGTTTAATGAATGAATCAATTGATTTAAAAGGTTTTTCTAATGGTGCTTATTTGATAAAATTAAGTAATCAAAATAGTCTTAAAACGATTAAGATTATTAAAAAATAAAAACTTATAAAATGGTAGGATGTCAAAATATTAGAAAATCACGCAACAGTATTGCCCGTTTATTACCATCAGGAGCATTGGATACTACTTTTAATCCTGGTACTGGTTTTTTCCCTTCTTTTAATAATATCACATCAACAGGTATATCTACAGAACCGCCTGGCATGATTCGTTCTTTAGTTTACGAACCTGCTGTGGGTTTAATTCCTGCAAGGTTATACGTATCTGGAGATTTTACAAGATATAATGGTACAAATTGTGATGAAGTGATACGACTTAACTGTGCTTCTACGGGCATAACTGGAAACAGAGATACTTCTTTTGGATTATCAAACGGCGGACCAAATGATTTTGTTTGGTCAATGAAAAAGCAAGGAACAAAATTATTATTAGCTGGAAAGTTTACAACTTATGCAGGTTCATCTGCAATGCGTATAACGAGAATATTTCCAGGTCCATCAAGTCTCGAATCACGTTCTGGTACCGTTTTTTATGACAGCGAACCCGAAATAGATTTGTTCTCCACACACACTGTTATACTTTATCCCAACCCATCAACAGGAATCATCAATTTTTCTAAAGCATCATTTGATGAAAATCTTAAAGTTGAAGTGTTTACTTCATTAGGCCAAAAAGTTTTTGAAAAGGATTTTAATAATCTAGACGAGGCAACTTTAGATTTATCAAATCTATCTAAAGGAAATTATTTTGTAAATTTTAGCGATGCCAAACGAAGCATTACTAAAAATGTAATATTAAAATAACTTAATCTGCTGAATTATGAAAAAGATTATTTTAATACTATTTTTTTCTTCCTATATTTTTGCTCAACCAGGAAGTTACGACACAACCTTTAGCTCCGATGGAATAACCACAACGTGTCTATCAACCACTTTTTTTTCATTAGATGGTGCTTTGCAATCTGATGGAAAGATCTTAAGTTTGGGAAATAGTAATCTCTTAAATAGACTTAGTTTAGTGAGATACAATTCAAACGGTAGTTTTGATACCTCTTTTGGAGTTAGTGGAGTTTTAGCAAATTCTGTTTATTCTATTTTTCCATCAAATAGATCATACACTCTAACAAGTATAGCAATACAAAGCGACAATAAAATTGTTATTGCGGGTTATCAAAACAGTGATTCATTTGGTTATGGTTTCTCTGTAATTAGATTACTACAAAACGGTGCAGTTGATACAACATTTAATGGAACAGGATATTTTGAATTTTTTTTTGGAACTATTTTTGGTCGAGCCACATGCATAAAAATTCAACCAGATGGCAAAATTATTGTTGCTGGTACATCAGGCAATGCTAGTGAGAATTTTGCCATGATAAGAATTAATGCCAATGGAACTTTAGACACTAGTTTTGGCACAGGAGGCAAAGTACAAACCACTTTTTTTAATGTTGAGAGTGTTGCAGAGAGTATTGCTATTCAACCTGATGGTAAAATAGTTTTAGGAGGTTGGACAACCAATACTCCTAACGGTTATGATTTTGCACTATCAAGGTATAGCAGCAATGGCAGTATAGATACAACATTTGGAGTAAACGGTAAAATTGTTACAACGGTTAATAGTTTTGGTAGTGATTTAATTTGCAAAATTTTACTACAAAGCGATGGTAAAATAATTGCTGGTGGTCTAAATAACCAAACTGGTGGTAACTATACTTTAGTACGGTATTTACTCAATGGAACTCTAGATAATACGTTTGGCACTAATGGTATTGTAGTTACACCAGAAGCTTCAAATTTTGATATGGATATTGCATTACAAATAGACGGTAAAATTGTTATCGCTGGTGGATTTAATACCGATAGATTTTCCTATTTACGCTATTTGAATAATGGTCAGTTGGACACTAGCTTTCCTATACATGGAGGATATGCCAACGTTGGTCTTGACGGTTATGCATCAACGGTATTAATTCAGCCCGATAATAAAATTGTGATATGTGGTAGTCTTACTGGTGAAACAAATCTTTGTTCTTTAGTAGTTCGGTTAAATCCAGGGCCATTATTATCTAACAAGGAGTTTGAAGATAATGAATTGGTGTTTTACCCCAATCCAACAGAAAATGTAGTGAGTTTTGATAATTCTATTTCGCAATTTCAAAAAGCTGCTATCTTTAATATTTTAGGTCAAAAAGTTGGTACAATAACGTTGAAGAATTTAGCGAGTGAATCAATTGATTTAACAGGTTTTTCTAATGGTGTTTATTTGATAAAATTAAGTAATCAAAATAGTCTTAAAACGATTAAGATTATTAAAAAATAATCCAAAAAAAAGAGGTAAAAACAACTTTACCTCTTTTTTTATGCTTTAATACAATGTACTAAAATAATTTATTAGGGTTAACATCTGTTTTAAATAAGTCTTTTGGAAGCGGTTTTTCGGCAAGAAAAACAAATACTAAGCCAAGTAAAATAAAAGGAATACTTAGCCATTGTCCTGTTGTGAAAAGTCCTAAATATTCTTCAATACCACCTTGACTCTCCTTCACGTTTTCTACAAAAAATCGTACCGTCCATAACATCACTAAGAAAAATCCAAAAAGTAAACCGTGTTTTTCTTTAAAGTCAGTTTTTAAATAGAGTAAAACCAAAATCAAAAATACAAAAATATAGAAAAATGCTTCATAAAGTTGTGCAGGATGTTTTAGTGGTACTTGACTAAGAAAACTAGCATATTGAGGATCAGTAACAATTGCATTATAAGCTTCGTTTGTATCGGCAATACCTGTTATTCTTGAGGCATCATTTGCACTAAATTTATCTCTTAAAAAGCGAATCCCATATCTATGTGTGGTTTCTATGCCAACAATTTCTGAGTTAAAAAAATTACCCAATCTAACAAAAATTGCACCGCAAGCCACTGATATAACAACACGGTCAAGCACCCAAAGTAAAGGTTTTTTTATCACATTAGTACTGTAATAATACATAGCAATAATAATTGCAATTGCTGCGCCATGACTCGCTAAACCTTGGAAACCTGTAAAATGAAATTCTGGTTCAAATTTAAATGGAAGTAAAATTTCTAACGGATTGTTTCTAAAATATTCCCAATCATAAAAGAAAACATGACCTAGTCTAGCGCCTAATAAAGTTGCTAAAACAGTCCAAATAAACAAGCTATCTAGTTTATCTAGCGGTTCATTTTCTTTTATAAATATACGTTTCATAATATACCAACCCAAGCTGAAAGCAATTACAAACATTAAACTATAGAATCTTACCGTTATAGGTCCAATATAGATTCCCTCTGATGGATTCCAAATCATATTTTTTAATTTATTATTATCAAAAGTAACGCTATTTACACAAATTTTATTAGCTATTTAATTTTTATTTATGAGAACATTTTTTCTTGGGAACGGGATCGAAACCACTTTTACCCCAAGGATGACAGCTCAAAATTCTTTTTACACCCAAATAAAATCCAAAAAATAAACCACGCTCTTGTAAAGCTTCAATGAAATAGCTCGAACAAGTTGGCTCAAATCTGCAAGTAGCAGGTGTAAAGGGTGAGATCGCTTCTTTATAAAAACGAATTAACAGTACAAAAGGAGCTATAATCACTTTTTCTAACATAATTATATTTTACCGCAAGTACTTACTTTAAAAGCCATACTTGGATTATTCAATACTAAATGAAGTTCCGTCTTTTCCATCCTTTAGCTGAATTCCAATCGTAAACAACTTATCGCGAATTTCGTCAGATAAAGCCCATTTTTTATTTGCTCTAGCTTCCTCACGCATGCCAATAAGCAGGTTTACCACTCCTTCAAGCTTATCAGATTTATTACTTATTGTTTTTTCATCTTTGATTCCTAAAACATCAAATACAAATGTTTTCAAAGTCATTTGCAACAATTCCAAATCGCCAAGGGTAACACTTTCACGCTTATCATTTACTAAATTTACAAAACGAATGCCTTCAAACAAATGTGCAATTAAAATGGGAGTATTAAAATCGTCATTCATAGCATCATAACAACTTTTACTCCACGATTTTATATCTAGAGTAGAAGTAGTTCCACTTGTTAATTTATTTACAAGGGTCAAACCATCCATTAATCGGTTAAATCCTTTTTCACTTGCCACCATTGCCTCATTAGAAATGTCTAAAACGCTCCTATAATGCGCCTGTAAAAAACAAAAACGAACAATATTTGGATGAAAAGCTTTTTCAAAAAAATCATTCTCACCAGTAATCAATTCCATCGGCAGAATGTAGTTCCCTGTCGATTTGCTCATTCTTAACCCGTTCATCGTAAGCATATTGGTGTGCATCCAGTAAGAAACAGGAGCAACGCCATTACAAGCCTTGCCTTGCGCAATCTCACACTCGTGATGCGGAAATTTCAAATCCATTCCACCACCATGAATATCAAATTGCTCTCCAAGATATTTTGTACTCATCGCAGTACATTCTAAATGCCATCCCGGAAAACCTTCTCCCCACGGCGAATTCCAACGCATGATGTGAGCAGGCGATGCATTTTTCCAGAGAGCAAAATCTTGCGGATTTTTCTTCTCATTTTGGCCATCAAGGTCGCGAGTATTTGCTATTAATTCTTCAACATTGCGGTTATTTAATTCGCCATAGTTTAAACCTCTTTTGTTGTATTCTAAAACATCAAAATATACCGAACCTCCGCTTACGTAGGCAAAACCTTCGTTAATCAACTTTTGAGTAAGTTCAATTTGTTCCAAAATGTGACCAGTAGCAGTAGGTTCTATAGTAGGGGGAAGAAAATTAAAGTAATCCAAAACTTTATGAAAATCTACAGTATATTTCTGAACCACTTCCATAGGTTCCAACTTTTCAAGACGCGATTGCTTTACAAATCGATCGTTATTTACATCACCATCGTCTGTCAAATGGCCGGCATCAGTAATATTTCTCACATATCTAGTTTTAAAACCCAAATGCAACAAATACCTATAAATAACATCAAAGCTCATAAAAGTTCTTACATTACCCAAATGTACATTGCTATAAACCGTAGGTCCGCACACATACATACCAATATTCCCTTCATGTAAAGGTGTAAAAACTTCTTTTTCGCCACTCAGCGAGTTGTAAACTTTAAGCAAATTATTTTTATATAATGACATAAATTATTTTTTTTCTAAGCTATTCCTGCTATCCATTCCAATCTTGCCTGCAAAACACTTTTTTTCTAAGGTTTATAAAGAGCTTCCTTTGGTCGCTTTTTTAAACCAAGAAAAAATAGCATTTTCCTATGCAAGGATTTCCATTCCTATCAGGGCTATTTTTAGTAATCTATTCTAAGATAGCTGTCTTCTACTATCATTTTTACAACAATTTTCAAAAACACCTACCATCCAAAACCAATTAAAAAGACGTTTCTAGTTTTATATAATCCAAAAATTCTCTTTTTACATGTTCTTCTTTAAATCGTCCACCAAATTCAGATGTTATTGTACTACTTTCAATATCTCTAATACCTCTAGAATTAACACACAAATGTTTAGCATCAAGTACACAAGCCACATCAGCTGTATTCAAAACTTTCTGCAACTCTTCAACAATTTGCATTGTTAAACGCTCTTGAACTTGAGGTCTTTTTGCATAGTAATCTACAATTCTATTCATTTTAGACAAACCAACAACCGTACCATTAGAAATATAAGCAACATGAGCTCTTCCAACAATTGGTAATAAGTGATGCTCGCAGGTAGAATATACAGTGATATTTTTTTCAACAAGCATCTCATTGTATTTGTACTTATTTTCAAAAGTAGAAGAACTTGGTTTTTTATTAGGGTTAAGTCCCCCAAAAATTTCTTTCACAAACATTTTTGCAACTCTACTAGGTGTTCCTTTTAAGCTATCATCTGTTAAGTCCATGCCAAGAGTAGTCAAGATACTTTCTACATCTTTTTTTATAGCTTCAATCTTTTCATCGTCCGAAAGCTCAAATGCATCGTCTCTCATCGGATTTTGCGAACTACTCGCTATATGATTGTTTCCAATTTCGTCGTTAAAATCGTCGTCGTTGTTCATTTTTTATTAAGAATTTTTTTAGCAATTTCTGCATGCAAAGATAATTATTATTGAAATATACACTATTATATCACTACTATATTTTGTAAAATTCAAAAAATGTTTTAAATTTAAGTTAAATTTATGTATATTTCGCCTCTTAAAATTTCATTTGCTATGAGAATAACACATATCTTATTTCTTTTACTGATAACAGGTTTATTTAATTCGAAATTGCATGCCCAAGGATCAAATTGTGCTTCTACTGAGCCCTTCTGCGCTGGTGGTGCAGCTTTAACGTTCCAAAATTCTACTGGTACAACTACAGAAACAGGTATCAATTATGAGTGTTTAGGTTCACAACCAAACCCGGCATGGTTTTTCATGCAAATCGGAATTGCAGGTAATATTAATTTTCAAGTTAATCAAGCAACTAATGCAGGGAACCCAATTGACGTAGATTACATTTTATGGGGGCCGTTTCCTGGTCCAATTGATCTCGATGCGCCATTCCCGTATTGTGGTCCTGGATTTTTGAATCCGGCTTCAAGTGTCAGTTGTAGTTTTTCAGGTGCCGCAACGGAAAATTTTGTTATTCCAAACGCTGTGGTAGGACAAATTTATGTTGTTTTATTAACAAATTTTAGTGGTCAAGCTGGTAATATTACTGTTACTCAAACTAATGCTGGTACTACTGGGGCTGGTGCAACAGATTGTAACATAATTTGCCCTTTATCTTTAGGTCCTGATGTTTTTTTATGTCCAGGTGGTTCAACAATAATCACTGCAACTATTCCAAATGCAACTTCTTATGTATGGAGTTCTACAGCTCCTGGTTTTACAAGTCCTGGAAATACACAAACAATAACAGTTAGTCAACCCGGGACTTATACCGTCGTAGTAAATAAACCTGGCTGTGTTGCAAATGCATCAGACAGTATGGTTGTAAATATTGCAAGTCCACCAGCGACAGTAGCTCCCGGTAATTTAGTTAGATGTAACACCGATCCACCTTTTAATCTTAATGTAAATACACCTGTTATTCTAAATAGTTTATCAGGTTTTACAGTTTCATATCATAATACTTTGGCTGCTGCTCAAGATGGAACAGGGGGAATTATAATAAACAATCCAGGTGCTTATCCTGGATTTAACGGAGAAATTATTTATGCAAGTATTGAGGATGATACATCAGGATGTATTACTACAACATCTTTTACGTTAACTATTAATAATTGCGTTTGTCCTACAATTACTAATGCCTCAGCAGCTCAATCACTTTGTACAAATGCCAATCCTGCTGCTTTTTCTGTTGATACTCAATTCACAGGGGCCAATTCCATATCATACGTTTATTTTACAACCCAGCAAACTGGTAATGCAATGTATTCAGGTGGGGTTTCATTGTCTAATTCAACCCCAAACGGCGCTGGTGTAGCAGTTTATGATGCGCCTATTTTAGGTGCAGCAGGATCATTACCAAATTCTGCAGGAACCTATTATATCTATGCTATTGCTAATCCTGCTCCAACTGATCCTTTATGTCGTCCATTTCAAGAAATTCAAGTGCAAGTATTTGAAGCACCAACGGCACCAACACCAGCCGATATAACGGTTTGCGATAGCTATGTTTTGCCAGTTTTACCATCAGGACAAACATATCATTCAGCCACAGGCGGAAGCGCATCCACGCAAATTGCAGTTGGAACATCAATCACTACAACTCAAACTATTTATGTTTTTGCACAAACAGGAACTACACCAAATTGTACTTCAGAAGGTGATTTTGTGGTTACAGTAAATACTACACCAGTAACTCCAAATCCAGCAGACGTAACAGTTTGTGATAGTTATATTTTACCAGCATTAGCTGCAGGTCAAACATATCATTCAGCCGCAGGCGGAAGCGCATCCACGCAAATTGCAGTTGGAACCTCAATCACTACAACGCAAACTATTTATGTTTTTGCACAAACAGGAACTACACCAAATTGTACTTCAGAAGGTGATTTTGTGGTTACAGT